>NZ_CP045700.1:0-600000 GCF_009601765.2 Vibrio algicola | reverse complement strand
TACCAACCGCTTAGCGCGTGCGTGGCAAAGTCTTGAATTATCAGTGGTGTCTGAAATATATTGGACCGCAGCGGCAAAACATGCCGACATCGTTTTCCCAATTACCACTAGCTTTGAGCGAAATGACTTAACCATGGTTGGTGATTACAGCAGCCAATATATCGCACCAATGAAGCAAGTTGTTGCTGCGCAAGGTGAAGCGAAGAGTGATTTTGATGTATTCTCCGAATTGTCTGAAATGCTATTTAAAGGCGGCAGTTCAGCTTATCGTGAGGGGCGCGATGAAATGGAATGGTTAAACCACTTCTATAAGATTGCGCAAAAAGGTGGACGTAACGCTCGTGTTCCAATGCCAAACTTTACTTATTTCTGGAAACAGAATAAAGAGTTTGAAATGAACTGGAATGAAGAAAACGCCAAGTTTGTTCGTTTTGCCGAGTACAGAAAAGATCCAATCATGAACCCACTCGGTACGCCAAGTGGTAAAATTGAGATCTATTCAAAAACCTTAGCCAGTTATAATTTACCAGATTGTCCAGCACACCCAACTTGGTTAGAACCGACTGAATATACGGGTAATGCTAAAGATGGTGAGTTGCAATTAATGACTGCGCACTCAGCAGTACGTTTGCACAGTCAATTTAACTATGCCGATATTCGCAAACAAGATGCTGTGGCTAATCGCGAACCTATTGTCATTCATCCCCAAGATGCAAAATCTCGTGGTATTAAAGATGGTGACTTAGTCCGTGCATTTAACCAACGTGGTCAAGTCTTAGTTGGTGCAAAAGTAACAGATGGCATCAAACAAGGCAGTGTTTGTATCCATGAAGGTGCTTGGCCTGACTTTGACCCGAAAACGGGCATTGACCGTAATGGTGGATCGAATGTGTTAACTCTCGATATTCCAGCGTCACGTTTAAGTAATGGTTGTGCCGCCAACTCTGCATTAGTGAAAATTGAGAAATGGATAGGTGAAGCTCTGCCGATGGAAGCATTTGAGCCACCAAAAGGTGCGTAATTTGCTCTAAAGTAGTTTATAGAAAAATGAAAACCGAACGTTATGATGATGTTCGGTTTTTTTGTGTCCTAATGTTTGTCATTTCATTAATTATTGCTGGTGTGTTTATGGTGGCGAGCCAGCCTATCGCCAAAATTGTTGTTACTATTTTTGAACGTAGTGCCGGTGAGCATGGCTCAGAATGGGCTGAAATGACGGCAAAAATCATCCGTAGTGTATTGGTTGGAGTGATAGGGGTTGCGTTTATTCAAACCGCTATTATTAGTGCAGCCATGTTTACTTTCCACATTCCTGCGGCAGGCTTATTTACCATTATCATTCTGGTGTTATGTATTGCTCAACTGCCGGCTATTTTAGCTATAGCCCCTTTAATCGGGTACATGTACTTTACTGCAGACACGACTTCGTTTTTGATTTTTACCATCTGGGGGATCGTTGCAGGTTTGTCGGATAATATCTTAAAACCACTTCTAATGGGGAGAGGGATCTCGGTTCCAATGCCTGTGATTATCATTGGTTCTTTGGGAGGTATGATGTATGCGGGTATTATCGGCTTATTTTTAGGCGCGGTGGTACTTGCATTATGGTGGGGTGTATTGACGATATGGTTAGGCGAGAATAATGAAGAATCATTATAATATAGTCATATAAATAGGATTAGCCGACTATACCTGAAGATAGCATCTTATGTGATGGGTATAGCTCTAATTTTATTAGGATAAGTTGTGTATTAGTTGATTTCTAGGGCGCAACTATTTAACCTTCACTAATACTCATTATTTTAATAAGCCATTCACATATAATATGGTAACTAATATGAAAATAAGTCTTCTATCTTGCTCTATTTTTGCTGCACTTACTTTTGCTGCAAGTTCTGCTTATGCTGATAATACTGTCGAAAATAATACTCTTTATCTTGGCGCCAAAACGGGTTGGACCAACTTTGACTCAAACTGTCAATCAGGTGAATCTTGCGATAATGATGCCTGGGGGGGCAGTGGCTTAGTCGGTTATCAAATTAGTAATTGGCTTGCGATTGAAGGGGGCTATAACTATTTTGGTAATGATAAACATACAGGTAGTTCTAAGTACGATAAAGTCAAAAGCCAAAACGTTGAACTCTCTTTTAAGGGGGATTGGTACCTGTCTGACAATTGGAACTTATTTGGTAAAATTGGTGGTTCTTATAACGATGTAAAACTCCCAGATGCTGATAATGTCTCATTAATGTTAGGTACCGGTATTGAATATCATATTAGCCAGAGTGTCCGACTGCGCGCCGAATATCAATGGTTCGATAATATAGGTGAGTATGACCATTATAAAAGCAGAGGTGATGTCAATTACGTAACATTTGGTATTATTTATATGTTCGGACAAGATGCTTATAAAGAGCCTGTTCTTGCAGCTCCTATTTCTATGGAACAGATTGAACAAGATCAAGTTGGAGACTACAAAGACGTTGCCGCGCCAGTACAAGTTGAAAAAAATAATACGTCAATGACTTTAGTGACGGTTAATTTTGCAGAAAAATCCGATGAAATTTCACTAGACAGTTACGTTACTTTGCAAACGGTAGTCGATCAACTCAATGCTCATCCAGAACAAACCGTTACGATAACCGGTTATACTTCAAACTCTGCAAATTCCATTGCTGAGCAGAAAGTACTGTCAAAACAGCGAGCAAAAAATACCGCCGAGTATCTGGAGTCACATGGCATTGCTTCTGATCGTATTATGACCGAAGGTATGCGAGCTAAATCGCCAGTTGCTGATAATAGCACTGAAGAAGGCCGAGCGAAAAACCGCCGTGTTGAAATAATCTTTCAATAATCAGGCCAATGAGTAATAAAGTTTTAAGTTCAAGTTTAATGCTTAGGCTCTGATATTAAAGATAAAAAGCGTCATTGATTTGGCGCTTTTTTATATGTGTTTAACGAGGGTGTGAATATCAATTCTGATGCTCGACTTGTAATAGTTGAGCGGTAACAAAACCTTGGTAGCCATAGAGGGAGAATTCTGCCAATTGTTCAAGCTGCTGACTGGTTTCGATCTGCGTGGCAATCACTTTAATCATCAGGCGGTCTGCAATGCGTAAAATAGCGTTAAGGACATCGGTTTGTTGCTGCTGATCGATATTGATGGTGTAAGCAAAATCGAGTTTGACGTAACTCGGGCTAAATTGGTTTAAATACCGAATCGCACTAAAATTACGGCCAAACTTATCAATACCATATTGATATTGATATTGTGCAAGTACGTCACATAGCTGTTGAGCGCTGGCGGGATAATCGATGAATGCATTTTCCGGGAGCTCGAAAATAAGCTGCTCAGATAGGTGTGGATGGCTTTGAAGTTTGCTTGTAAGCCAACGTAAGAAATTATCACTATTGATGCTATAAATGCTGATATTGACCGTGACAGCTTCAATATTAACCGCTGAACTAAGGCGCACAAATACCAATTCTAGTACATGCATGTCGAGCAATAAACCCTCTGTTTCATACTCAATTGAATCAATAAATTGCGCGGCTGAAAATCGTTCATCACCTTGCTCGATATAGGCAAATATTTCTTGATGTATTGGTTGATGTTGGCGGTTTATCACATATTGAGTGTGCAGTTTGATCTGTCGTTGATTGACAGCGTTTTTGACTAATTGCTTCCATTCTTGCTTGGTGCGGATCTTCAGATCTGGATTACTGTCTTGATCAAACAAAGCAATCGATTTTCCTGAAACTAAACTGGCTTCTTGAATCGCTATCTTTGCCTTATGTAACATATTACTAATATCATCATTTTTTGAGTTTATTACTAGGCCGAGCATCGTATGTTGGGTGCTAATTCTAAAAGGGTCAGATTGTAAGTTGTTCGCTAAATGCATCATTTTTTCTGCTAGATCATTTAAACGTTGAGCACAACAGTGCGTTGTTATGATGACAAATTCATAGTGGCTGATACTAGCAATGGTAGAGTTATCATCCAAAAGGCTGGATAAGCGTTGGGCCAGAAGACGAGAGAGAGACTCAGCGTTCGCGATATTCTCGAGATCGAAACCATCAGTAATAGCCGAATCGATATTATTTTCTTCGAGGTGTTGTGAAATCAGGTTAGATCGTAATAAAACCAGCCCACCTAGAGTGGAGCGGCTATGAGTAGAACCAGTAAATTTGGCTTTTAAATAATCTAGATTGCCTAATTGTGTGATTGGGTCTTGATAAGCAATTTTTCGCAACTGTTCATTTTCGTGCGCTTTTTGTTCAAGATGACTTTTGATTTTTTGACTCATAAAATTGAAACTAGTGACAAGGGTACGAAGATCTTTTGCGGCAGGTAAAGCAATAGCCTCACCAAATTGCTGCTGCGCGATAGCATTCGATTTTTGTTGCAACTTTATAAGAGGAGAGAGTAACTGACGTAGGAACACCGCAAGTAACAATACCCCAATAATAAACACGATAAGCATGTTGATAAAGAGGTGAGTGGTGGCTTTCCACAGTTTTGAGTAGGCGTTATGAGAACTGCCAGTGATTTCTATGCTAGCGATAGCTGTATTGTTCCATACCACATCAGATTGTGCGGTGACGGGGTTAATTTTAACCAAAGAACGAAACCATTGAGGAGGTGAAAGTGGTGGATGTGGGTCATGCCAAGTTAATGGCGTGTTTTTAAGACCGTTATTTTGAGAGTCTTGATTTTGAGTCGATATAGCCTGAGATAGTCGCTTTTTAGTCAAAAAGTTTAGTGTGGTAGTACCATGAAATCCGCGTCTATAAATTGAATCGATGACGGCTTTCGTCCCATCAATATCTTGAGTGCTAAGATGCGGTAGAGTCGCCATTACCATCGCAGTTAATAAATTATTAACACCAATAGTTTGTTGCTCTATAAGGTAGTGCCGAGCGGTGTTGTATTGAGTGATAAAGACAGAAGAAATAAGAATTAAAAAGATGCCTAACATCCCTGTCACGAGTCGTTGGTATAACGTCATACGGTATTCACACTTATTTAGCTTGAAGAGCAGAGAGTGATAACTGTATCGAGTTTACTTACGATTAGATAGCATCTATCTGCACAGGAATAGCTATTTATGACTCAGATCAAGAGGCATCAGTAATATAGCCTTGGAAACCACTAATACTAAGATTAGCGAGCTGTTCTAGCTGATCTTGCGTTTCCACTCGCGTCGCAATTGTTTGAATATTTAAGTTATTTGCAATACGAGTAATGGAAGCAAGTACATCGTATTTAGCCGGATCATCCAACTGGTTGGTATAGGCTAAATCAAGTTTGACATAGTGTGGCCGAACTTGATGTAGGTATTCAAGTGAGCTGAAATTATGGCCAAAGTGATCGATACCAAATTTAAAGCCATATTTATTGAGAAGATGAGTGAAAATCCTCGTACTTTGAGTTTTCTTGATAAAACTGATTTCAGGCAGTTCGAAATATAAATACTCACGCAGATTAATATTATGGGCTAATTTATCTTCTAGTGAAGCAATAAATTGAGCATCATTAATGCTATATTTCGTGATATTGACCGCGATAGGAGAGGGTTCGATAGAGTTATTAAGATACTCAGTTACTAAGGATAGAATATGATCATCAAATTGGGCCGCAATCGGAGTTTGTTCCAATGCGGTGATAAAGTGATTCGCATTGTAGATTAGGCCATCTATTTCAATATACGCAAATACTTCATGTTGAATGTGCTGTTGTTGCTTATCGATTGCGGCTTGCAGTGTGATCTTGACTAGACCATTGTTGATTGCATGCTCGACAAGGCTTTGCCATTCCATTTTCCCTTTGGTGAACTGAGGTGAAATCGAACTGGTATCGAGAAGATAGGTGCTATTCTCACTTTGCTGACGAGCTTGAGTCAGCGCATTATCGAGTTGGCTAAAGACGGTTTTAGTATCGTTTTGGTCATGGATCATCAGCATACCAATTGATGCTGAGCTTGCAGTGTTTGGATCGGAAGATAACTCTTTGACTATTTTTAATGTTTTGTTTGAAATACGGTCGAAGTCGTCTTGTTGGCAATGAGGGATCAACAGAATAAATTCAGAGCGACTAAAGCGAGCTAAGGTGTTTTCCTCACTCATGAGTCTAGATAATACGGTCGATAAACTTCTCACCAGTTGATCGGCTTTTTGAAATTCTTGATTTTCATAAGCATCATTAATGCTGTCTACCTGAATTAAGCACACGCCACAATAGTCCATGCTATCAGAATCTAACCAAGGTTCGAGTTGAGTAATAAAAAAATCACGATTACTTAATTCTGAAACGGGATCTTGGTAAGCACGAATTCGAAGACGGCGGGCTTCTTCAGCTGATTGTTGGTAATAGGTTTCAATATGCTGACTCATGTGATTCATCGCTTGGACCACATCAGATAATTCACGAGTATTCACCGATGGAATAGGCTCTCCAAATTGATCAGAACTGATCTCGTTAGCTCGTTGTTGAATATCTTTTAATGGCTTGAGCATGACTTTTAAAATAAAGGCTAAAGAGAAAGCCGACACAATCGCAATGGCAATAAACGCGGCCAGTAAATAAATAGTCAGTGACCATAATTCATCGTAGGCGTTATCGGCATTACTGGTGACAGTTAATGTGGCGGTTTGCAGCCAACCATCCATCAATACTTGTGATTGTTTTAAGTTCTTAAATAAGTCTAGTTTTTGAAACCAAGTCGGGGCAATATTGGTATCATCTTGGTATTTACGATCTATTTTTTGGCTTTTATCCAACATCTCAAAATGAATATTGTCATAATAACCGCTGTCAAAAGTCGCATTAATCACCGACTCAATACCTATTTTATCTTTATCTTTAATGTATCGGGTTAGGGCAATATTCATTGAACTAATGGCATTAGTGAGTGCGATCTTTTGCTGCTGCTGAAGATAGGTATGAGTTGAGTTGAATTGCAAACCAAACACAGTGGTCATTAGCACCAAAAGCACAAGGGATAACCATAAAAGAAATTGCTGATATAGGCTCATAGTGTTATTGATCCAAGTTGATTATTGGGTGTTTAGTATTTTGTTTTTTACTGCGTTGTTGTAAATCTTTCCATAAGCTTAAGTTTGAGGCGTCACCGGCGACTATCGAGTTTATGCTTCGTTCACGTTTTTTGGTGATCCACAGTTTACTGGCGTTAAAACTGTAAATAGGCACTAAATCTTGACGTTGATTAGCTGGTTTGATCTCACCATCGATATTATCGAGTATAACAGGCATTGAACTGGGTGTTTGATAGTAGGCTACCACCATGTGAAATTGGTTTAAGGTGAGCGATTTTACATAGATAAGATGGAGTTTAGAGTCAGCGATTCCGAGTTCTCGCAAGCTGGAGTATTTAGCGATACTAAAATCTTCACAATCACCACCACCCACATCAAGAAATTGAATAGGTGTTGCCCAATAATCGTTTTGCCCCCACAACTTAATATCGTCGATAAAAACCAATTGATTAAAAAAATCATTAATTTTATTGAGTTTTTGTTGTTCGGATAAAGTTTGTATTGAATTAATGAGATTACGCCAAGCGGTGACGCGTAATCCAGCTCGTTCGCCAAAGTTTTGGCGGCTAAAATCAATTTGTTGTTTATCGCTACCGGTGAGAGCAATCGCCCTCACCGATAAAATTAACAACACAGAGAAGATAGCCCATTTAAGCCAACGGAAATCTCGCCAAGAGGTCTTAGTCTTTGCGTTGTTCAGAGTTAATCTTTACGTTTATCATAGATAGTCCAACTGTCAACGACGCTACTATCCATACCTTCAACAGTGGCGGTTACCCGGCGGCTAAATTTATTAATTTCTTCCTTAGTTTGGCCAGCAACAGGTTCACTATCACCAAAACCAATTATTTGTATACGATCGCTTTCTACTCCAGAGCTGATCAGTGCTTTATACACATTCGCCGCACGACGTCTAGAGAGGTTGAGGTTATGGTCGGAAGGACCAACGGGGCTTGCATAGCCATTTAACACAATATAAGTTTTTGGATACTTAGCCAAAAATTGGCTCATAGCATTAATATGATCAAGATAGAGTTGAGTTATCTCATCAGAATCATTAGCAAACAGAATATGCAATTTTTTCTGTTCAGTAACAACCTTGATTTCTGGACAGCCATCGTTGTCAACGACAGCGTTTGCAGGAGTATTGAGGCACTTATCTCGTGCATTGATCACTCCATCAGCATCAGCGTCCCCAATATCACTTTGTTGATTGGCGAGTGGAGGCGGTGGGGCATCTAACACTGAACATGCTGAAAGCAACAGCACCATTAAAGAGATCGTTAACGTTTTCATAGTCTGTCCTTACTTAACTGATTTAGTCCATTGTTCTGGAATAGCAACACGTAATGCATTGAGTAGCAGTCCAGTGGAATTGAGTAAACGATAATTTGATAGCACACCATCATAGTGAGCGGCTAAATACGCTTTACGAGAGTCAAACAGTTCATTTTCAGTGTTAAGTAAATCGAGTAGAGTACGTTTACCAATTTTGTATTGTTTACCATAGGCAATAATAGTTTTCGCTGCAGAGTCTACATGCTGTTCAAGATATTTTTCTTGAGCTGATGCTAGGTCACGAGCACTCCATGAAAGACGGGTGCTTTGTTCAAGCATTTGATAGGCTTTGTCGCGAATATCTTTAGCTTTGGTTAATTGATAAGCCGCCGCTCGGCCTTTAGCCGCATCGCTACCGCCGTTATATAAGTTATAATTCATTTTTAGCATGACTTTTAATTCATCGACATCATTGCGGTCATCGCCATCAAGTTCGTCACCGAATTTCTGTGAACCTTCAACTGTGAACGTCGGTAGCATAGTACCAGTATCTTGGTTGTACTGTGATTTGGCCGCCAGAATATCGTGATAAGCAACATGCAGGGTTGGATTATTCGCTTTCGCTTTTTTTAGCGCATCTTCTAATGTTGTTGGTAGAAAATTGACATCTACTTGTGGTGTTTTAAGATCTTTAGGGTATTCACCGGTCACGCGTACAAATGCAGTAATTTTATCGTTAAGATTACTTTGCGCGGATAATAAATTGGTATTGGCAGAAGCGACACGACCTTGTACTTGAATTAAATCGGCAGTGGAACTTAGGCCTGAATCAGTTCGTTTTTGAATGTCTTTTAAGATGCGGTTATGCACTTCAATATTTGCCTGTGATAATTTAACCACTTGCTGCGCTTCAATTACATCCAGATAAGCTTGAACGGTTGATAGCGCCGTATCTTGAGCATCGGCCAGCAATTGATAACGCTGGGCTTCAGTTTCTGATTTATTACGTTGAATATCGTTATAAGTGCTCGAACCATCCCAAATTAACTGTCGAATACTGATTTGGGCGTAATGAGGGTTAAAATCACCATTGGTACCACTAGGATCATCATCGTAATCTTCATAACCGACCCCGGCTTCGAGATCGACAGAAGGTAAATATTGACCTTGGGATTGACGGATCCCTTCGTTCTTACTCATAAACTCGTTATAAGACGATCTTATGTCTGGGTTATTGATAAGTGTCGCCGCAATCGCTTGTTCAAGAGATTGTGCATAACTAGGTATTGCAAGCAATTGACAGCCAACTAAGATGGCTAATTTTGTTATATGTGTTTTTTTGATCATCATTACTCTCTTAATGCTAAACCGCGAGCTTTAAGGATTGATTTAGATAAGATCAGACCTCTAAAAAAGATCTGTCCTGCCCTTGAACCTTGTTTACACTGATCATATCGCTTCTTGTAAAAATTGAAAATTATTCATCTCATTAATTGGGCGACGTTGAAATAAATGATTGTAAACTAAGTTATATGTTTGGTAAATATTCTGTTGGATTAAATCAATTAAACAGTATTTTAATACTTAGATTGGTTTGTCATTTCTGACAACATTAGCTTTGCTCTGTTGAGCTTTTGGTGTTGGCTTTTCTTTATTCTCTGGTGCAGTAGTGATTTTTTCTGCTGTTATTGGTACGTTTGTGTTTGCTAACTGCTCGGTTACTGCTTTTTTGAGCGCGTCTTGAGCACTTGCTGCGGTAGTGGCAGCTTCTGGTGTTGAAGCGTTGTCTTTTTTAGGCTCTGATTTTTGCGTCTTACCAGCACGTAGAGCTTGTAGAACTTTGTCTCGCGGACCATCGGCAATAATTTTACCTTGTTCCATTACGATTAAGCGATCGACAATATCGAGCATACTCATTTTATGGGTGATAAGAATTAAGGTTTCATCATCCGCAATGCTTTTCATTTGACGTTTTATAAACATTTCAGAACGGTTATCCATACTGCTGGTTGGTTCATCCATAATAAGAACTGGTGGATTACCTAAAAATGCACGAGCAATGGCAATCGATTGACGCTGACCACCAGACAGTGCTGCGCCGCCTTCACCGACTTGCTTTTCAAGGCCCGCACTATCTTGTTGAGTAAAGTTAGTCACACCCGCACGTTCTGCCGCAAGCATAATATCTTTATCACTGGCTAACGGGCGGCCTAAAGCGATATTTTCGCGGATACTGCCATAAAACAAAGTAATGTCTTGTGGTACACAGCCCAAGTTACGGCGAATATCAATTTGATGTAGCTGATTCATATCAGTGTCATCGATTAATACCGTACCAGCGGTGGGTTTGTATAATCCCATTAAGATACGCTCTAATGTGGTTTTACCTGAACCAATACGGCCAATAATACCAATACGCTCACCTGGATTAATGGTTAAATTGATATCACGCAATGCAGGGGAGGTGGCATTTGGGTACGCAAAGCTGACGTTATCAAATTGAATCTTACCTTGGATAACCGGGCGATGAATGTAACGCTTGCCTTCTTCTTGCTCAGTTGGCATTTGCATTAGTTTATCAATAATGCCCATTGCCGATTTTGCTTGGTTGTAACGAGTTGAAAGCATCGCAACTTGGATCATGGGCCCTACAGCACGACCACTTAACATAGTAGAGGCAATTAAACCACCCATTGTTAGATCACCATTACCAATCAAATACACCCCGACTACAATCATGGCGACATTCAAAAATTGTTGTACGAATCCCGCGGCATTTTGTAATGAGTCGGTTAGGCGCTTAGATTTTAAGCTCCAGTTTGACATGTGAGCAACGGCTTCTTCCCAACGGTATTGATATTGGCTTTCTGCGCCAAACATTTTTAACGTTTCAAGACCCGCTAAGCTCTCAACTAAGTTGGCATTTTTCTGTGAAGCAAGGCGTGAACCTTCTTCGATAGTACGGCGCAAGGGGCGCTGTACTACAAAACTGTAACCAATTAGCAATAACACACCGATCAATGGCACTAAGGCTAATGGTCCGGCAATCATGTAAATGACGATCATAAAGAAGATCGCAAAAGGCAAATCAATTAAAGTTGTGACACTGGCTGAAGTGAAAAAATCTCTAATTGATTCAAATTCTTGCATATGTTTAGCAAAAGCGCCCACGGAAGGCGGTTTAGCTTCAAGACGGATACCCATAACATGGCTAAAGATTTTCGATGAGATCAAAATATCGGATTTCTTACCGGCCACATCTAAAAAGTAGCTGCGCATCATCTTTAAAATAAAATCAAAGATAAAGATAACAAATACACCGATAGACAAGACCCATAGTGAGTCATAAGCCAGGTTGGGAACAATTTTATCGTACACTAAACGTGAGAATAATGGTGCTCCCACGGCAAAGATATTGATTAAAATAGAAGCAACAAAAACATCACGATAAATTTTACGTGATTGATACAATGTGCTCCAGAACCAGTGACCATCACGGTTTTTAAGCATTTCTGGTGAGCGTTCGTCATAACGAAAACGTTTTTTAACCAAAAATAGCTGACCAGTATATTGCTGATTTAGCTCATCTAAGTGGATCCATTCCTGCTTGCTATCACTTTGAGATAAAATCACTTCCGCTTCATTTTTTTCGTAATCGATTGATAAGATCACGCAAGCATCATTATTTTTAAGTAATGCCACTACAGGTAGTAACAATGGCGGTAAATCGGTAAGCGGCAGTGTATCTAACTTGGCATTTAATCCGGCTATTTCAGCCGCGCGCGGAAATAAATGGACAGTAAGTAAGCCATCTTTTAGTGGTAAGCCTGCAACTAATGCGTCTGGTGAGTTGGCTTGACCATAATAACGGCTAATGTAAGCAAGAGAATTTAATAGTGGATCTTTAATTGGGTTCATTATGCCTGACCTTCATTGTCGTTATTAATTTGCTCGGTAACGAAACCTTGGAAACCACCAAGTTCGAGCTCGATCAGTTTGTCTTTTTGCTCCATGGTCTCAACTCGTGAGGCGATGGTGGTGATGTCTAAATTAGAGGCGGTACGAGTGATAGAAGTAATCACATCAGCCCGGACGTTATCATCGATCTGAGAAGTATAAGCAAAATCCAGTTTCACATAAGCAGGGCGATAAGCATTTAAATAACCGATTGAGCCAAAGTTATGGCCAAAGTTATCGATACCAAATTGATAGCCTTTAGAGTCGATGATATTACATAAGAGCTTGGTGTTATCCGGCTGTTTAATGAAACAAATTTCAGGTAGCTCAAAATAAATACGGTTTGAGAAGCTAGGATTCGTTTCCATTTTTTGGCTGAGCCAGCGCATAAAGCCGGTGTCATTGACACTGCTTTGGGTAATGTTAATTGCGATCGGGAACTTAGGATCGTAGATCTTACATTGTTCAAATACTTCATCAATAATGTGCATATCAAACTGAGCTCCACTGTCTAAGCTTTCAATCGCACTTAAAAATTGACCTGCGGAATAGCGAACATCGTCCTTTTGAATCGCAGCAAAGACTTCTTGGTGCATTAATTGATTATCGCGATTGAATGCTTTTTGATAGCTAAAAGTAAATTGCTTATTGGCGATCGCTTCATCAACAATACTTTTCCATTGCTGTTTACCAAAAGAGGATTGAGTCGAGCTTTCATGCGATGATGCATGAATAAATAATGGCGTGGCGCGATTGGTGCTAGCCTCAACTAAACCATTATCGGCATGCGCTAAAATGGTCGAGATAGTATCGTTTTCTTGTTTCATGACTAAAGCGACAGCAGCACGCATAGGCGCGATATCGAGTGGATCATTTTGTAGTGATGCGGTCATGTTCAGCATTGACTGACCAAGTTGTAGCATATCTTCATCTGAAGAATTTGGTGCCAATAACATAAATTCAGATTGATTAAGACGCGCAATGGTAAATTCTTCTGAAATGATTTCTTTTAAGCGAGCTGACAGTAGGCGTGTGACATTATCCCCTTCTTCATAGCCTTGTTGATCGTAAGTATCTTTTAATAATTCGACTTTTAGTAGTGCAATACCGCCTTTATTCTGACTTTGTAACCATGATTCTAGTTGAGTCATCATATAATTTCGGTTAGCCAGCCCGGATACTGGATCTTGATAAGCTCGGATACGCAGTTTATCGGCTTCTTCTGCTTGTTGATTAAAATGCGCGCGAAGCTGTGTTGTCATTTGATTAAATGCGGTTACTACATCATCTAATTCTTGGAACTTTGGTCGTTCAAGAATTTCATCAAACTGATTGTCAGCTATTTTCTTGGCGTTTTCTTGAATCGAACGTAACGGAGCTAATATCTTACGGAAGATAAAAGAGAACAGAGCAATAACCACTAAGCCCGATAGGAAGAAAGTTAGTAATAATTGTTCGGCAGTTTTCCATAATTTCTGATATGCAAGATTAGGATTACTAGTGACGGTTAAATCCGCCAATTGTTGCCAGTCTGAGCCGACACGTACGGTTTTAGTATAAGGTTCTATATCAGATAGGAAGATAAACCAACCCGGAGCTGAAGCTTTGGTTTCTTTTGAGGCAACCTCGATTACTTTGCCTTCTTCGATTGGCGTTAATTTAACATCGGAATAGTAGCTACTATCAAACATCGAATGAATTAAGTCAGTTGCGCCTTGATCATTTTTTACTAATAGGTAAGGCGTGAGTGCAAGACCAACGGCATCGACGGTATTGTCGACTTCAACGATCTGTCTTTCATTTAAATAATCTCGCGTATTGTTAAACTCTATAACGAAGAGCACAGTGGCCGTGGCGAGGAATATCCCCATTACCCAGATCAAGAGCTGTTTATATAATGTCATGTGATTTCTCATCAAAATAGTGTTGCAAAAATTTGAGTTTTTTCAGACTAGATGGTGAAAAGCAACAATGTGACTGCTTTTTACCACCGAGTTCTAGATTTAATCTCTAATGTAAATTGCTTCTAGCACAAATAGTTTCTAGCGCAAATAGCCTAGGGGCACTATTCTCTTAAGGCTGAATTTGTGGCTTTTAGAACTGGCTTGAGTAAATAACTTAATACTGTACGTTTACCAGTGATGATATCGGTACTTGCTGTCATTCCCGGAATAATAGGTAATGGTTTGCCATCGGTACCTTTTAACTCATTTTCACCAGTACGGATCCGGACTTGGTAAAAACTATTACCTTCTTCATCTTGGATGGTATCGGCACTGATGGTTTCTACTGTTCCGTTTAAGCCGCCGTAAGTAGAAAAATTATAAGCAGTAAATTTAATCAATGCAGGAAGACCTGGGTGTAAGAAACCGATATCTTGCGGCGCGATTTTAGCCTCTATTAATAGCGTATCTTCGGTTGGAACGATTTCGATTAAATCCATACCTGGCTGGATAACACCTCCAATAGTATTGATATAGATCTTTTGAATTGTGCCGTTGACAGGAGAGGTCACAACGGTGCGGTTAACTCTATCTTTCAGACCCAATTGAGATTTACTCATACTAGCAAGTTGAGCACTGATTTTATTGAGCTCATTTTGATTGTCACTGCGGTATTTCAACGCAATATCTAGGTATTTGTAGATGGTTTCTTGTACTGCAGATATGGCGACTGGGATTTGCATTTTAGTGGAGGTTAAATCACGGCGAGTATCACTTAACTGACGACGTAACTTAAGCAATTCGATTTTAGGTACAACACCTTCCTTTGCAAGTGGTTCGGTGATTTTATACTCTTGATTCGCAATATTGTAACTGCTTTTTAAGTTGTTATAGCGAGAGCGGTTTTCATCAAGTTCACGCTGTTTTTGAGTGATTTGTTGCATCGCAACGTGTAGTTGGTTTTCTAAATTAGAAACATTGCCTTGATATTCATTATTTTGACGAGCCACTAAACGAGGGTGTTGTTTTAAAAAATCGGCATCAAAAGCTGGGGTTAACGCTTCATCAATAATGACACTATCTTGCCAATGATGAGCATCTTTAATTTTCGATTTATCGATCTTAACGGCATCTAATTGAGCCCTAAGTCGTAGTTGATCGGCATTCATGCTCGCGATATCGAGCGCCTTACCCTGAAAATCAAATTTAGTCTGTGTGTCATCGATAAGGAGTAGGCGTTGACCTTTTTTAACGGGCTGGCCTTCACGAACCATGACTTGTTTAACTATCCCGCCTTCTAAGTTTTGCACCACTTGCATTTGAGTGGAAGGGATCACTTTTCCGGTACCACTTGTTACCTTATCTAAACTAGCAAGTGAGGCCCAAATAAAAGCAATAACAAAGAAAAGTACAACCGTCCAGAGCATAATTCTAGGGGTGCGGGCAGTATTGAGCATTAATGCAGATGATTTGTCATCAACAAAATCCAATTGTTCAGTCGAAATATTTTTTTTCATGATTTACCAATAGCAGGCGATGCATATTATTAAAGTAAGGTAACTTAAAATGAATGATTTTTGTAAATATTCACTCGTAAGCTAGATGGATTTGATGGCCACATTTTGATTATCTATCAAAGTTCTATCATTTTATTATAATTTATTAATATTATAAGAAAATGATAATTTTCGCAGGGGATTTTTATACATTTTGTGACAATTACCCTTTATTTTATCATAGTTATTTGATGACAATATCAAACATTAATAAAGGCCCTCATTTTGCCCATTTAATAAGCAAGGCTATTTGAAGCCCATTGTGTAGGGTGCTATACTATTGATAATTGTATATATTTGGTTTTATCGGGCTAACTCATTGTTTATAATGAAAAATAATTAAAATTTCGCTATTGAGCTAGTTTAATCCGTATCGCAAGTTTACTGAATATCAAACACATTGTTTATATTAATTTTTGCTTGGTGCCATCTGAGAAAAGAGGCCAATAGGATCGAAAACTATTGGTACTTAAACCAAGACCTAACGAATAAGTTGAGTGATCTATGGAAAATTCTAGTCCTGCTACGAATACGACAAATATCAATGTTGAAAATGGTGAAGTTTTTGTGATTAAACCGGGCCAAGGCGCGGTGTTAATCACAGGAGATTATCAGTTACAGCCTGATGAAGTTTTATTGGTTTCCCCCGGTGCTAATGCGACAGTTTCTGGTCAAGGGCAAGTACAACACATCCATAGTAATGCACATTCAACATCTATTGTGGCTGGCGATGAAGGTCCGGTTGCAACGCCTTTAGATGAGCAAGTTCGTTTTAACGCTGAAAACGCCGCAAATGCTCAATTCTCAGAGCAAGATATTACCGCTATTCGCGAATCTATCTTAAATGGTGATGATCCTACTCAAACGATTATTGGTGCTGAGCAGCAAGCAGCACAAGAAAATGGCGCTCAACCTGATGATATTGCTGCTATTCAACAAGCTATTTTAGCAGGACAAGATCCAACTGAAGTGACAGAAGCACCTGCCGCAGGTGTAACAGCGGGTGGTTCGGCGAATGAATCTTTCGTGACCGTCGCCTATGATTATGATTCGATGTTAGCTGAAGCTGGGTATGATACCGAAGGGTTCACTCGTGAATATTATGATGAAGCAGAGCAAAAACACACGGTATTTGCCGAAGGGGGTCAAGTTCTCGATGTCGAAGTCACAGAAGGCGATCTAGATAGTGGCACCGGATATCCAACTGAAAATTCGCAATCTGCCGTGGTAGAAAGTGGCAGCAATGCACTGGATCCGAGCTCATTTTATATTCCAGATGCCGAGCTTAATCAGCTTTTAGGTGAAATGAATAGCGAAATCACCTCAGGCGGCGAGCCGGTTAACTTTGTTTACGATGCGGACATTAATACCTTTATCGGTACTCAAGATGGTGAGCCTGTTGCTTCATTTGATGTCGATTTTGTTGCATTACCTAATGGTGATATGACGGTAACCGTTACCACCACGATTGATCGCCCACTGGATCATATTGATGGTGATACTACCGGTATGGTGACCACTGATGGGGATGATATTCATATTAACTTCCCAATCTCTGGTGATGATGTTCAAGGTAACCCAATTGTTGATCCTATCATTATTAATATCGATGTATTAGATGGTAATAATGAACAATTTGGCTTCGATACCGGCACCGACATCAATGAAAGTGATGATGCTAACACTGTCATCCATGGCCAAGTACCGCTTGATCTTGGTAGTGATGAAATGGCCAGCATTGTGTTTGATCCCAATCAACCGGCGCTGGAGGATATAACCAGTAATGGTCAACCAACTGACTATACTGTTGATGGGAATGTTGCCACCGTAACGGACATCAACGGTGAGCCTGTGCTTACCGTTGAAATTCAGACTGATGGTTCTTACACCGTTGAAGTGACAGGCCCGTTAGATCAAGACGCAGATGATATTTTGCAACTGGATTTAGGCATTATCGGAACCGATGATGACGGTGATACCGCCAATGGTGATATTCATATCAATATCGCCGATGGCACCGATGCCGCCGATGTAGACACAACGATTGATATTAATGAAGGTGATTTACAGCCTGATAATGATAATGCTGGGTATCCCGTTTCCGGCTCAAGTTCTGTCACTATTACGGCTCTTGACGATAATCTCGACCCAACTACATTGCGTCTTAGCGATGATGGCAAAACCGCATTAACCGCCGAAATGGGTGAAATGACCACCAATGGTGGTGACCCAATTAACTTCAGCATGACCACCGATGCCAATGGCGTGACCACCATCTCTGGTGTGGATGGGGACGGCAATCCGGTCCTAGACATCACCATGACCCCAACATTTGATCCAGCGACTGGTAATGTAACGGTCGATACTGTTGTTAACCAATATCAACCATTGGATGACAACAACGGCACGGGTGAGAATACCGGTCTTATTACCAACATTGATGATGTGATCTCTGTTGAGTTGCCATTTGAAATCGATGACACCGATGGCGATACGTCGGATGTGACGGTACACGTCAACTTTAAAGATGGTGAAGATCCAAGCTTTGGCGCGGACACGGGCGCCAGCATCACTGAAAATGACGGCACCCAAACCGCCAATGGTTCGATTGAATTTGACCAAGGCAGTGATCAGGTAGACCAAATCGTGTTTGACACCGATCAAGCCGGTTTAGATGGGATCACCAGTAATGGTGAAGCGACGACTTATTCGGTTGATGGCAATGATTTAACCTTAGTCGACACCGACGGCAACACCGTTTTGAGTGTGACCATCGATGCGCAAGGCAACTACGTTGTCACTCAAGAGCAACCGATCGACCAAAATGATGGGGATATCACCGACATCGCATTAAACGTGCACGGCACGGATGACGATGGGGATACGGCTAACGGTACCATTAATATTCACATTACCGACGGTGACAATGCGGCCGATGTAACCGATACGGTCACTGTTGACGAAGGCGATGTGCAAACCCAGCCGAAGGCAACGAATACCCAGTGCATGGTTCAAGCTCGGTTACGATTGAGTCGCCAAGTGATAATTTGGACCCAAGCACGCTGCGCATGACCGATGCGGGCAAAACCGCATTAACCGCCGAAATGGGTGAAATGACCACCAATGGTGGTGACCCAATTAACTTCAGCATGACCACCGATGCCAATGGCGTGACCACCATCTCTGGTGTGGATGGGGACGGCAATCCGGTCCTAGACATCACCATGACCCCAACCATGGATCCGGCAACGGGCGATGTCACCGTGACCACCGATGTTAATCAATATCAACCATTGGATGACAACAACGGCACGGGTGAGAATACCGGCCTGATCACCAACATTGATGATGTGATCTCAGTCGAGTTGCCATTTGAAATCGATGACACCGATGGCGATACGTCGGATGTGACGGTACACGTCAACTTTAAAGATGGCGAAGATCCAAGCTTTGGCGCGGACACGGGCGCCAGCATCACTGAAAATGACGGCACCCAAACCGCCAATGGTTCGATTGAATTTGACCAAGGCAGTGATCACGTAGACCAAATCGTGTTTGACACCGATCAAGCCGGTTTAGATGGGATCACCAGTAATGGTGAAGCGACGACTTATTCGGTTGATGGCAATGATTTAACCTTAGTCGACACCGACGGCAACACCGTTTTGAGTGTGACCATCGATGCGCAAGGCAACTACGTTGTCACTCAAGAGCAACCGATCGACCAAAATGATGGGGATATCACCGACATCGCATTAAACGTGCACGGCACGGATGACGATGGGGATACGGCTAATGGCACCATTAATATTCACATTACCGACGGTGACAATGCGGCCGATGTAACCGATACGGTCACTGTTGACGAAGGCGATGTGCAAAACCCAGCCGAAGGCAACGAATACCCAGTGCATGGTTCAAGCTCGGTTACGATTGAGTCGCCAAGTGATAATTTGGACCCAAGCACGCTGCGCATGACCGATGCGGGCAAAACCGCATTAACCGCCGAAATGGGTGAAATGACCACCAATGGTGGTGACCCAATTAACTTCAGCATGACCACCGATGCCAATGGCGTGACCACCATCTCTGGTGTGGATGGGGCGGGTAATCCGGTCCTAGACATCACCATGACCCCAACCATGGATCCGGCAACGGGCGATGTCACCGTGACCACCGATGTTAATCAATATCAACCATTGGATGACAACAACGGCACGGGTGAGAATACCGGCCTGATCACCAACATTGATGATGTGATCTCAGTCGAGTTGCCATTTGAAATCGATGACACCGATGGCGATACGTCGGATGTGACGGTACACGTCAACTTTAAAGATGGTGAAGATCCAAGCTTTGGCATGGACACGGGCGCCAGCATCACTGAAAATGACGGCACCCAAACCGCCAATGGTTCGATTGAATTTGACCAAGGCAGTGATCACGTAGACCAAATCGTGTTTGACACCGATCAAGCCGGTTTAGATGGGATCACCAGTAATGGTGAAGCGACGACTTATTCGGTTGATGGCAATGATTTAACCTTAGTCGACACCGACGGCAACACCGTTTTGAGTGTGACCATCGATGCGCAAGGCAACTACGTTGTCACTCAAGAGCAACCGATCGACCAAAATGATGGGGATATCACCGACATCGCATTAAACGTGCACGGCACGGATGACGATGGGGATACGGCTAACGGCACCATTAATATTCACATTACCGACGGTGACAATGCGGCCGATGTAACCGATACGGTCACTGTTGACGAAGGCGATGTGCAAAACCCAGCCGAAGGCAACGAATACCCAGTGCATGGTTCAAGCTCGGTTACGATTGAGTCGCCAAGTGATAATTTGGATCCAAGCACGCTGCGCATGACCGATGCGGGCAAAACCGCATTAACCGCCGAAATGGGTGAAATGACCACCAATGGTGGTGACCCAATTAACTTCAGCATGACCACCGATGCCAATGGCGTGACCACCATCTCTGGTGTGGATGGGGACGGCAATCCGGTCCTAGACATCACCATGACCCCAACATTTGATCCAGCGACTGGTAATGTAACGGTCGATACTGTTGTTAATCAATATCAACCATTGGATGACAACAACGGCACGGGTGAGAATACCGGTCTTATTACCAACATTGATGATGTGATCTCTGTTGAGTTGCCATTTGAAATCGATGACACCGATGGCGATACGTCGGATGTGACGGTACACGTCAACTTTAAAGATGGTGAAGATCCAAGCTTTGGCGCGGACACGGGCGCCAGCATCACTGAAAATGACGGCACCCAAACCGCCAATGGTTCGATTGAATTTGACCAAGGCAGTGATCATGTAGACCAAATCGTGTTTGACACCGATCAAGCCGGTTTAGATGGGATCACCAGTAATGGTGAAGCGACGACTTATTCGGTTGATGGCAATGATTTAACCTTAGTCGACACCGACGGCAACACCGTTTTGAGTGTGACCATCGATGCGCAAGGCAACTACGTTGTCACTCAAGAGCAACCGATCGACCAAAATGATGGGGATATCACCGACATCGCATTAAACGTGCACGGCACGGATGACGATGGGGATACGGCTAACGGCACCATTAATATTCACATTACCGACGGTGACAATGCGGCCGATGTAACCGATACGGTCACTGTTGACGAAGGCGATGTGCAAAACCCAGCCGAAGGCAACGAATACCCAGTGCATGGTTCAAGCTCGGTTACGATTGAGTCGCCAAGTGATAATTTGGATCCAAGCACGCTGCGCATGACCGATGCGGGCAAAACCGCATTAACCGCCGAAATGGGTGAAATGACCACCAATGGTGGTGACCCAATTAACTTCAGCATGACCACCGATGCCAATGGCGTGACCACCATTTCTGGTGTGGATGGGGACGGCAATCCGGTCCTAGACATCACCATGACCCCAACCATGGATCCGGCAACGGGCGATGTCACCGTGACCACCGATGTTAATCAATACCAACCATTGGATGACAACAACGGCACGGGTGAGAATACCGGTCTTATTACCAACATTGATGATGTGATCTCAGTCGAGTTGCCATTTGAAATCGATGACACCGATGGCGATACGTCGGATGTGACGGTACACGTCAACTTTAAAGATGGTGAAGATCCAAGCTTTGGCGCGGACACGGGCGCCAGCATCACTGAAAATGACGGCACCCAAACCGCTAATGGTTCGATTGAATTTGACCAAGGCAGTGATCATGTAGACCAAATCGTGTTTGACACCGATCAAGCCGGTTTAGATGGGATCACCAGTAATGGTGAAGCGACGACTTATTCGGTTGATGGCAATGATTTAACCTTAGTCGACACCGACGGCAACACCGTTTTGAGTGTGACCATCGATGCGCAAGGCAACTACGTTGTCACTCAAGAGCAACCGATCGACCAAAATGATGGGGATATCACCGACATCGCATTAAACGTGCACGGCACGGATGACGATGGGGATACGGCTAACGGCACCATTAATATTCACATTACCGACGGTGACAATGCGGCCGATGTAACCGATACGGTCACTGTTGACGAAGGCGATGTGCAAAACCCAGCCGAAGGCAACGAATACCCAGTGCATGGTTCAAGCTCGGTTACGATTGAGTCGCCAAGTGATAATTTGGATCCAAGCACGCTGCGCATGACCGATGCGGGCAAAACCGCATTAACCGCCGAAATGGGTGAAATGACCACCAATGGTGGTGACCCAATTAACTTCAGCATGACCACCGATGCCAATGGCGTGACCACCATCTCTGGTGTGGATGGGGACGGCAATCCGGTCCTAGACATCACCATGACCCCAACCATGGATCCGGCAACGGGCGATGTCACCGTGACCACCGATGTTAATCAATATCAACCATTGGATGACAACAACGGCACGGGTGAGAATACCGGCCTGATCACCAACATTGATGATGTGATCTCAGTCGAGTTGCCATTTGAAATCGATGACACCGATGGCGATACGTCGGATGTGACGGTACACGTCAACTTTAAAGATGGCGAAGATCCAAGCTTTGGCGCGGACACGGGCGCCAGCATCACTGAAAATGACGGCACCCAAACCGCCAATGGTTCGATTGAATTTGACCAAGGCAGTGACCACGTCGATGCGATTGTGTTTGATGCCGACCAACCGGGTCTAGCGGGGATCACCAGCAATGGTGAAGCGACACACATTGATACCGATGCATTAGCCACCGATCCAAGTACCTTAGTCTTAGCCGATCCAGATGGAAACCCAGTATTAAGTGTGACCATTGATGCGCAAGGCAACTACGTTGTCACTCAAGAGCAACCGATCGATCAAAATGATGGCGACACGACAGATATTGCGATTAACGTGCACGGCACGGATGACGATGGCGATACGGCCAACGGCACCATTAATATTCATATTACCGACGGTGACAATGCCGCCGATGCGAGCGATACGATCAATGTTGATGAAGGCGATGTGCAAAATGCAGATGGTGAGAGCACCTATCCAGTGCATGGCTCAAGCTCGGTTACGATTGAGTCGCCAAGTGATAATTTGGACCCAAGCACGCTGCGCATGACCGATGCGGGCAAAACCGCATTAACCGCCGAAATGGGTGAAATGACCACCAATGGTGGTGACCCAATTAACTTCAGCATGACCACCGATGCCAATGGCGTGACCACCATTTCTGGTGTGGATGGGGACGGCAATCCGGTCCTAGACATCACCATGACCCCAACCATGGATCCGGCAACGGGCGATGTCACCGTGACCACCGATGTTAACCAATATCAACCATTGGATGACAACAACGGCACGGGTGAGAATACCGGCCTGATCACCAACATTGATGATGTGATCTCAGTCGAGTTGCCATTTGAAATCGATGACACCGATGGCGATACGTCGGATGTGACGGTACACGTCAACTTTAAAGATGGTGAAGATCCAAGCTTTGGCGTGGACACGGGCGCCAGCATCACTGAAAATGACGGCACCCAAACCGCCAATGGTTCGATTGAATTTGACCAAGGCAGTGATCATGTAGACCAAATCGTGTTTGACACCGAACAAGCCGGTTTAGATGGGATCACCAGTAATGGTGAAGCGACGACTTATTCGGTTGATGGCAATGATTTAACCTTAGTCGACACCGACGGCAACACCGTTTTGAGTGTGACCATCGATGCGCAAGGTAACTACGTTGTCACCCAAGAGCAACCGATCGACCAAAATGATGGGGATATCACCGACATCGCATTAAACGTGCACGGCACGGATGACGATGGGGATACGGCTAACGGCACCATTAATATTCACATTACCGACGGTGACAATGCGGCCGATGTAACCGATACGGTCACTGTTGACGAAGGCGATGTGCAAAACCCAGCCGAAGGCAACGAATACCCAGTGCATGGTTCAAGCTCGGTTACGATTGAGTCGCCAAGTGATAATTTGGATCCAAGCACGCTGCGCATGACCGATGCGGGCAAAACCGCATTAACCGCCGAAATGGGTGAAATGACCACCAATGGTGGTGACCCAATTAACTTCAGCATGACCACCGATGCCAATGGCGTGACCACCATCTCTGGTGTGGATGGGGCGGGTAATCCGGTCCTAGACATCACCATGACCCCAACATTTGATCCAGCGACTGGTAATGTAACGGTCGATACTGTTGTTAATCAATATCAACCATTGGATGACAACAACGGCACGGGTGAGAATACCGGCCTTATTACCAACATTGATGATGTGATCTCTGTTGAGTTGCCATTTGAAATCGATGACACCGATGGCGATACGTCGGATGTGACGGTACACGTCAACTTTAAAGATGGTGAAGATCCAAGCTTTGGCGCGGACACGGGCGCCAGCATCACTGAAAATGACGGCACCCAAACCGCCAATGGTTCGATTGAATTTGACCAAGGCAGTGATCATGTAGACCAAATCGTGTTTGACACCGAACAAGCCGGTTTAGATGGGATCACCAGTAATGGTGAAGCGACGACTTATTCGGTTGATGGCAATGATTTAACCTTAGTCGACACCGACGGCAACACCGTTTTGAGTGTGACCATCGATGCGCAAGGCAACTACGTTGTCACTCAAGAGCAACCGATCGACCAAAATGATGGGGATATCACCGACATCGCATTAAACGTGCACGGCACGGATGACGATGGGGATACGGCTAACGGCACCATTAATATTCACATTACCGACGGTGACAATGCGGCCGATGTAACCGATACGATCAATGTTGATGAAGGCGATGTGCAAAATGCAGATGGTGAGAGCACCTATCCAGTGCATGGCTCAAGCTCGGTTACGATTGAGTCGCCAAGTGATAATTTGGACCCAAGCACGCTGCGCATGACCGATGCGGGCAAAACCGCATTAACCGCCGAAATGGGTGAAATGACCACCAATGGTGGGGATCCAATTAACTTCAGCATGACCACCGATGCCAATGGCGTGACCACCATCTCTGGTGTGGATGGGGACGGCAATCCGGTCCTAGACATCACCATGACCCCAACCATGGATCCGGCAACGGGCGATGTCACCGTGACCACCGATGTTAATCAATACCAACCATTGGATGACAACAACGGCACGGGTGAGAATACCGGTCTTATTACCAACATTGATGATGTGATCTCAGTCGAGTTGCCATTTGAAATCGATGACACCGATGGCGATACGTCGGATGTGACAGTACACGTCAACTTTAAAGATGGCGAAGATCCAACCTTCACCGGCACTACCGATATTGATATCACTGAAACTGATAATAAAGATGGTCCAACTGTCACAACGGGCGATATTGATCTTGATAAAGGCAGTGATGAAATCAAAGAAATTGGCTTTGACCCAGACCAATCCGATTCTGGTTTAGGTGATATTACGGTTAATGGTGGTCAACCGACAGAATATACCGTTGATGGTGACACTATTAGTGTGACGGACATGGATGGAAATGACGTTCTTTCTATCACGCTAAATACCGATGGTACTTACACATTCATTCAATCTGAACCTATCGATCAAGATAAAGGCGATGTGAATCTAGATCTAAACGTTTACGCTATTGATGATGATGGCGATAAAGCAAATGGCGACATTAATATTGTTATTCACGATAGCGATAGTAACGATACTTCAGATACGGTTGTTATTACCGAAGGTGATTTAGAGAATGGCGACAATTATCCTGTAAGTGGTTCATCTAGCGTTGTGGTTGATTCATCAAGTGATGACCTTGATCCTAGTACGTTAGCGGTTGATCCTGCAGCGCTTGATGATTTGATGGGTGACCTTGATCAATTGACCAGTGATGGTCAGGCATTGGTGTTCACCATGACGATTAATGCTGATGGTTCCGTTGATATTTCAGGTGGCTTCCCAGGTTCAGGCGACAGTCTTTTAGACATCAATATGCAACCAGTACTGGATGCAGATGGCAATGTGACCTTAACCACAACCGTCACTCAAAATGGCCCATTAGATCACATTGATTTCTCTAGTGACTACATCACAGCTAATGGCGATCAAATCAGTATCGATGTTCCTATGGTGATTGATGATACCGATGGCACAGAAACTAAAATTGATATCACGGTAAACATCGAAGATGGGCAAGATCCAAGCTTTGGCGTGGACACGGGCGCCAGCATCACTGAAAATGACGGCACCCAAACCGCCAATGGTTCGATTGAATTTGACCAAGGCAGTGATCATGTAGACCAAATCGTGTTTGACACCGATCAAGCCGGTTTAGATGGGATCACCAGTAATGGTGAAGCGACGACTTATTCGGTTGATGGCAATGATTTAACCTTAGTCGACACCGACGGCAACACCGTTTTGAGTGTGACCATCGATGCGCAAGGCAACTACGTTGTCACTCAAGAGCAACCGATCGACCAAAATGATGGGGATATCACCGACATCGCATTAAACGTGCACGGCACGGATGACGATGGGGATACGGCTAACGGCACCATTAATATTCACATTACCGACGGTGACAATGCGGCCGATGTAACCGATACGGTCACTGTTGACGAAGGCGATGTGCAAAACCCAGCCGAAGGCAACGAATACCCAGTGCATGGTTCAAGCTCGGTTACGATTGAGTCGCCAAGTGATAATTTGGATCCAAGCACGCTGCGCATGACCAATGCGGGCAAAACCGCATTAACCGCCGAAATGGGTGAAATGACCACCAATGGTGGTGACCCAATTAACTTCAGCATGACCACCGATGCCAATGGCGTGACCACCATCTCTGGTGTGGATGGGGACGGCAATCCGGTCCTAGACATCACCATGACCCCAACATTTGATCCAGCGACTGGTAATGTAACGGTCGATACTGTTGTTAATCAATATCAACCATTGGATGACAACAACGGCACGGGTGAGAATACCGGTCTTATTACCAACATTGATGATGTGATCTCTGTTGAGTTGCCATTTGAAATCGATGACACCGATGGCGATACGTCGGATGTGACGGTACACGTCAACTTTAAAGATGGTGAAGATCCAAGCTTTGGCGCGGACACGGGCGCCAGCATCACTGAAAATGACGGCACCCAAACCGCCAATGGTTCGATTGAATTTGACCAAGGCAGTGATCACGTAGACCAAATCGTGTTTGACACCGATCAAGCCGGTTTAGATGGGATCACCAGTAATGGTGAAGCGACGACTTATTCGGTTGATGGCAATGATTTAACCTTAGTCGACACCGACGGCAACACCGTTTTGAGTGTGACCATCGATGCGCAAGGCAACTACGTTGTCACTCAAGAGCAACCGATCGACCAAAATGATGGGGATATCACCGACATCGCATTAAACGTGCACGGCACGGATGACGATGGGGATACGGCTAACGGTACCATTAATATTCACATTACCGACGGTGACAATGCGGCCGATGTAACCGATACGGTCACTGTTGACGAAGGCGATGTGCAAAACCCAGCCGAAGGCAACGAATACCCAGTGCATGGTTCAAGCTCGGTTACGATTGAGTCGCCAAGTGATAATTTGGATCCAAGCACGCTGCGCATGACCGATGCGGGCAAAACCGCATTAACCGCCGAAATGGGTGAAATGACCACCAATGGTGGTGACCCAATTAACTTCAGCATGACCACCGATGCCAATGGCGTGACCACCATCTCTGGTGTGGATGGGGACGGCAATCCGGTCCTAGACATCACCATGACCCCAACATTTGATCCAGCGACTGGTAATGTAACGGTCGATACTGTTGTTAATCAATATCAACCATTGGATGACAACAACGGCACGGGTGAGAATACCGGCCTGATCACCAACATTGATGATGTGATCTCAGTCGAGTTGCCATTTGAAATCGATGACACCGATGGCGATACGTCGGATGTGACAGTACACGTCAACTTTAAAGATGGCGAAGATCCAACCTTCACCGGCACTACCGATATTGATATCACTGAAACTGATAATAAAGATGGTCCAACTGTCACAACGGGCGATATTGAGCTTGATAAAGGCAGTGATGAAATCAAAGAAATTGGCTTTGACCCAGACCAATCCGATTCTGGTTTAGGTGATATTACGGTTAATGGTGGTCAACCGACAGAATATACCGTTGATGGTGACACTATTAGTGTGACGGACATGGATGGAAATGACGTTCTTTCTATCACGCTAAATACCGATGGTACTTACACATTCACTCAATCTGAACCTATCGATCAAGATAAAGGCGATGTGAATCTAGATCTAAACGTTTACGCTATTGATGATGATGGCGATAAAGCAAATGGCGACATTAATATTGTTATTCACGATAGCGATAGCAACGATACTTCAGATACGGTTGTTATTACCGAAGGTGATTTAGAGAATGGCGACAATTATCCTGTAAGTGGTTCATCTAGCGTTGTGGTTGATTCATCAAGTGATGACCTTGATCCTAGTACGTTAGCGGTTGATCCTGCAGCGCTTGATGATTTGATGGGTGACCTTGATCAATTGACCAGTGATGGTCAGGCATTGGTGTTCACCATGACGATTAATGCTGATGGTTCCGTTGATATTTCAGGTGGCTTCCCAGGTTCAGGCGACAGTATTTTAGACATCAATATGCAACCAGTACTGGATGCAGATGGCAATGTGACCTTAACCACAACCGTCACTCAAAATGGCCCATTAGATCACATTGATTTCTCTAGTGACTACATCACAGCTAATGGCGATCAAATCAGTATCGATGTTCCTATGGTGATTGATGATACCGATGGCACAGAAACTAAAATTGATATCACGGTAAACATCGAAGATGGGCAAGATCCAAGTTTTGGGGATGACTCAGGAGTGGACCTTTCTGATGACGGTAAAATATTCGGCGTCGATTTTGGCTCTGGAAAAATCGATGTTGATACTGGTAGTGATGAAGTAAAAGATGTTCGCTTTGGGCAAGACCAATCTCAATTAGATGATGTCACCAGTAATGGTCAACCAACGACAGTGAATGTTTCTGAAGATGGCACTTGGCTTTCGATCACCAATGATGTCACGGGTCTGCCTGTGATGATCCTGACCATTGATGATAATGGTCAATATAATGTTGTT
The DNA here is from genome assembly GCF_009601765.2 of Vibrio algicola. Taxonomy (NCBI): domain Bacteria; kingdom Pseudomonadati; phylum Pseudomonadota; class Gammaproteobacteria; order Vibrionales; family Vibrionaceae; genus Vibrio; species Vibrio algicola. The sequence continues at coordinate 570,519 of NZ_CP045700.1, read as the reverse complement.
CAAACCCAACCGATTGATCAGGATAATAGTGAACTTTCAAACCTAGATTTCAATGTCGAAGTGGAAGATGCCGATGGAGATATTGGTAAAGGTACCATCACGGTTCGTGATACTGATGGTGGTAATGCGACTGGTGGTGGTGAGATTGATATCCATACTACTGAAGGTGATTTAACCCCTGATGGTGGTAGCGATAATAGTAATGGTGATGGTTATCCTGTTCATGGTGAAGGATCACCTGTTGTTCTGGAACCGGGAGTGGATGACTTTGATCCAAGTACGGTGCAAATTGATCCTAATTCACTGGATGATCTTATTACTGAATTAGATGCAGAAATTACTACCGCGGGTGGAGAGGCTGTCACTTTTAGCTTTAATCCTGAGACCGGTGTGTTACAAGGCGTCGATAGTAATAATGACCCCGTTCTAGATATTAGCTTAAATGCGGTGCCGACAGATGATGGTGGTGTCTCTATTACCGTCAGTATGGACCAGTTCCAACCAATCGATCACAGCGGTGTCGATGATTCTGGTATGGTGCAATATGATGAAAATAGCGACACGATTACCATCGATTTCCCTATTCAAATCCAAGATACCGACGGTGACTTCTTAGATAACCCGATTGATTTCCACGCTTCAATTACCGATGGGGATGATCCTTTCATTATCAGCGCCGATTCAATTACGGTTGATGAAAGTGCGACGGCAGATGGTTCACACACCGATGTCACGCCAGATGATGGACTGGATCCAACATCAAGCACAACCGGGCAGATCACTGTCGATTCAGGCAGTGATGGGGTCACTCATTTTGCTATCGATGTTAATGCCTTTAATAATCAAAATACCATCACATCGGGTGGAGATAACGTCACACTTGTTGATAATGGAGATGGCACATTCTCTGGTGTCACGGATAACGGTGGTGATGAAGTATTTAATATTAGCTTCTCCGAGGATGGAACTTATACCTTCACTGTGGATGGTGCTATCGATGATCCACTAAACGATGCAACCGGTGGTACATCGGTTTCGATTGATATTCCTATCTATGGTATTGATGATGATGGTGATAAGAGTAATACCATTAATGCTAACGTTACCATTAACGATGATGTTCCAGTCGCGCAAGATGTGACTAAAACGGTAACCGAAGGCGATCAGCTAACTGACATGGGTAATATTATTGCCAGCCAAGGTAATGATGGTGCTAGCGTTACAGGAATTGTGGTTGATGGAGAAGTTGTTGCATTGGACACATTGCCGACCGTTGAAGGTCAAGATGGCAATACTTATTACCAATATGATGTCAGCAGTGATGATGCTTCAAATCAAGATCTAGGTCAGTTATATATCTCAGCTGATGGCGAGGTGTATTTTAAAGCCAATCCCGAGCTTGTTCATAGTGGTCAAGATTTGAGTGATAAAATCACCTTTGTTATTACCGATGGTGATGGCGATACCGATACTTCCGATGTCACGATTAATGTGAAAGATGACGGTATTACCATCAATACCAATGATACCAATGATAGCAGTGGTCAAGAACAAGACGGTAATCACACTACTGATCCAAACGATAATGTTGACCCTAACCATAATGTTGATGGTATTCCGGTTAATATGAGTATCGATGTGGGTGATATCGATGAACATGAATCCCTTACCCAAGTTACGATTACACCAGAAGGTGAAGCGCATGGTGTATTTGAATATAACGGCGACCCGATCCCAATTAATGCTGATGGATCTGTAACCATTCCAGGCGATGCCTTTACCTTAGTGGATAATGGAGATGGTACTGCCACTTATGAGATGAGTGGCATTACCTTTGTACCAGATGATGATTTCTCAACCAATAATGTTGACTTGCAATTTGATGTGAACGCTATTGTTAATGATGATGCTGGTACTCATAGCAGCGATGCTACCTTTAGCATTACCGTTGATGGGATTGCCGATACCCCAACATGGAATGAGGATACAGGTACCTATATTGTCGCCAATGAGGATGATGACTCTATTCATGTCCCTGTTGAATTTGATTCAAATGATAGTGATGGATCAGAAAGTCTGATGTATCACGTTAGAATTGAACCTGATGAAAATGGTGATACCCACGGTACGATTGTCGATGGTATTCCTGGAATTGAAGGTCCAGATGAAAACGGTTACTACGATATTCCTGCTGATAGTATTGACCAGTTGGCGATTAAGCCAGATGCAAACTATTCTGGTGATATTAAGTTGGATATCTACGCCACCAGTACCGAAAGCGGGAATGTGGTCGATGGTAAAGGTACCGCGGACTCTGATCACCAAGAAATAGTGATCAATGTTGATCCGGTTGCCGATGATATGACCATTCATGCTGATGCTAATATCAAAGACAACGAAGATACTGCAATTCATTTAGCTGATGTGATCACAGCTAATCCATCTGCAGATACTGATGGTTCTGAAACCTACTTTGTACAACTTTCTGGTTTACCAGACGGCGCAGTAGTTATGGTTAATGGGGAACCAGTTAGCCCGGATGAAAATGGTGTCTATAATATCAATGTCGATGATTTAGATAATGCTGACTTGATCCCACCACCACAAAGCAATGTTGATTTCACGTTTAGCTACAACGGTCTAGTAGTAGATACCGCAACTGGAACTGATGCTGATGGTAATCCTATTTCTGGTGATGACACCAAGGTTATCAACGGTGGTGATATTAATGTTGATATGCATGGTGAAGCTGATGACCCTGTAGTGGTTCTGCCTGATGATAGTGCTTGGGATGTAAGCGATCCTATTGATGGTAGGACGGCGATCACGACCACTATTGGTGAAGATGGCACGGCAACAATCGACTTTAGCTTTAGCTCTGGCGAATACGATCCAAATAACCCTGACGGTGGTGTGGACCCAGATAGTGATACATCAGAGACGTTAACCTTTGGTGTGGGAGACATCCCTGATGGTGTGACTTTCTCGGATGCGGATGGCAATCCACTTCATCCAGTGCTGGTGAGTGCCAATCCGGATATTTACCAACTCGATGTTGATGATCTTAAAGGTCTGCAAATTCATCTACCAGAAAATAGTTCTGAAGATATTACCATTCCGGTACGAATTGTCATGACCGAGAATGATGGCGACTCTACCTCTATTGATTACGATATAGTAGTGAAGGTTAACCCTGAAGTTGATGGTGTTGGTACCAACGATGATGGCTCTTTGAAGGATTACGATACGGCCACTAGTACCGGCTATGAGGATAATCTGGTTAAATTAAACTGGGATCCAACTTCACAATTAGTTGATGACAGTGAAAAAGTGACAGGATTAACCATTAATGGTTTCCCTCCTGGTTACTCTATTGTAATTGATGGGGAAGAGATTCAACCTGATGTGAATGGTTCAATTACCTTAACCTCTGATCAATTAGCAGAAGCGATGATTGACACCGATGGTAATGGCGATGGTATTTATTTAAAAATGCCAGAAGATTCGGATGTGGATATTCACTTAACCACCGATGTGACTATTTCGGATCAAGAAGCGGATGATCCGAATGCAGCAACCAATGTTATTCATGGTGATATTGATGTTGATGTTGATTCTGTGGTCGAAGGTGACGGTCATCTTGAAGTCGATGATAGCGATGGTAATGCGATCACCGATCAAGATGGTGATGGCAAGGCTGATATCTACGAAGACTCAGATACCAGCAATGAGATTCATCTTACTACCAATGAGCTGAACGGTGGCAGTGATAGCATTAATTGGATCAATGATGATGGTTCGAGTACCGAAGACGTCACCAAAGTCATCATTAAATTTAATGGTGTTGATGTCGATGCCAATGGTAACAGTATTGTTTATGATGATAATGGAAAAGCCTATGATGTGAGCGATTTTTACATTCCAGGCGCGACCAATAATGGTGATGGTAGTTTTACTATTACCCAAGATTCCATCGATGACATCGTGATTAAAGCACCACCTGGGTTTGATGGTTCAATTGATATTACTATCTCAGCAGAAGTTGTCGATCATGGTGATAATAATGAAGGTGACACCAGCAAGATAGTGACCGAGGATTCTGATATTACTCTGCATTTCAATGGTATTGATGATGGTGGTGGTGATTCGGATAAAGCCGCAGATATAGTGATTACCGATGCCACAGGAAGTGGAGTTGAAGATGGCACTGTCAATCTTGGTGATTTAATTTCAGGCAATGTTGTCATTAACACCAGCGATAATGATGGTGATGGCAAAGGTGATCAAACCAATGACACCTTCTCAATCGCAATCGATGCTGACGATTTACCGGATGGTGCCGTCATTAATGGTATGACCTATAATGAATCGACTGGGCAATATGTATTCTCAGTGACACCAGATGCCGATGGTAATGTCGATCTCAGTGGTATTACTATGGATCTACCACCAGATTACGCGGGTAAGATTGATTTCCCAATTGTTATTACGGAAACCGATAATGACTCAGGTGATACCAACTCCGGCACCATGAATATTGATATTGATGTGACGCCAGTAGCCGACGACCCAGTGATCACTATTGATGGGACTGGAGATGAAGACAGCATTATTACACTTGATCTGAATGCTGCATTTGGTGATCAAAATAATGATGGTCCAGATAATGGTGGTCAGGAGTCTTTTGGTGATTTCACCTTAACGGTCGATCCTGATCAAGGTCAATTTGTTGATGCTAATGGTAACCCGATTGGTAATGAAGATGGTTCTATTACCATCTCAGATATTGATCAACCAATTTACTTTAAACCTGCAGATGACTTTAGTGGTAAGGTCGATGTAAACATTAAAACCGATGTGACCGATGATGCCAGCACTGGTTCAGATACTAAGCAAATTGATACTGATGTGAGTTTTGATGTTATCGCCGTTAATGATGGTGTAGACGTTGATGGCACCGATAATATTCATGGTGATGAAGATGGCAATATTCCGCTAGATTCCATTACGGGTGATCTTATCGATACAGATGGCTCTGAGCATATTGTTTCCATCAGTATTTCAGATTTACCTCCTGGTTTTACAGTTGAAGGCGGGGCCAATTTAAGTGATGGTGTTTGGACTCTGACTAACGTACAAACCAATGAAGATGGCAGCTTTGAGTTATCAGGATACTCGATTAATCCGCCTGATGATTTCAGTGGTGATGTGACCATTACATTGAAAGTCTTTACTCAAGAAGATTCTCTAGATGAACCAGCAGAAAATGATATCCCGATCACTTTCCATGTTGATCCACACGCGGATGCCGTGAATACCAATGTGGTAACCGAAGCATCAGGTGAGGAAAATGGCGATATTGTGCTGCACTTTAATGCGCATGATGTGGATGATGCTGCAACGGGTGGTAGTGATTCGAATGTAAATGAAGATGCGCCAGAGCAAGTTCAGATTACCATTTCGAATGTACCAGAAGGAGCAACGTTTGCTTTTCCTGAGGGAGAATCAGGTAGCATTACAACTAACCCAGATGGCAGTGTTACCATTATTTCTGATACCTCGGATTTAGATAGTATTATATTTAATCCAGGTGATGCCAACTCCGATAATTGGGATGGACAGTTAAACTATGTCATCCAAGGTAATGATAATGGCGTGACTGACGGTCCGACCACCAATGGTACGATTAACGTTGATGTAACACCTGAAAATGACGCAGCAGAAATATCAGCCCCAGATTCAGTTGATGCCGATAATGCCGATGGTGTGACCACGATTACTGGCATACAGATCAGTGATATTGATGCAGATGAAGGAAAAGGAGACTTTACCGTTGAGCTAAAAGCGGAGAATGGAACCTTATCTCTGCCTGAAGGCACCGATACTTCTGGGATAAATATTACAGTTGAAGATGACGGAACTTACAAAGTCACGGGATCATTGGATGATATTAATGCAGTGCTAGCAGGCGGAGTAAACTACACGCCAAATGATGGCTTTAGTGGTGATGATAAGATTGATATCAAGACAACCGATAATGGTGACGCAGATGGTAATAACCAACTCGTGACTAACGGTACTATTGATATTAATGATGTTGTGGCACCGGATGTATTTGAAAGCCAGCAGTCTGCACCTGCAGCGCCAGCGAGTATTCCACAAGCGGCAAGTTTAGGGGCTGATTTACGTAATGTATTGAACTCATCACAACAAGTGAGTGCAGCTAATGCGTCAACCATAATGCCACTAGCGGCGTTATTACTGACAGCAGCCGTGGCGGCGCAAGATGGTGAGACTCTGACTCTTGGGCATATGCAAGGTGCACAAGTGGTTGATGCGGATAATCAACCTTTAGGTAGTGTACAAGCTGATGGCTCAGTTGAATTAACCGCTGATCAAGTGGCGATTGCATATGTACAGCATTTAGAGTCTGGCACCACGCCAAGCTTTAGTGTTACCACCAAAGATGCCGACAACCGTGTGGTGAGTGAACATAAAGTCGAAGCAGGCTTTACCACCTCTGGTTCAACTGCTGGTGAGAATGTGGTTCATCATGCTGCTGATCATGTAAATCATGCTGATGCCGCCAACAATGTTGCCGATGAACATGCTCAACTGGCGGCAGTCGGTGAGGCTCTACATGCAGCAGAAGGGCACGATGCCGCGGCATTGTTAGCCGCCAACCCTGATGTAGCCGAAACGCTACATGAGCAAGCAACCGATGGTGTTCATGCATTAACCGATGACTTACATGCGATTGTCGATCAAGCGACAGCGTTAGATAATAATAGTATGTCGACAGATGCAGAACAGCATTTGCAACCAGGTATGGAGCATGACAACACGCTCAGTACCTTGACAGATGATGCCCATACTAATCCAGACTTAGCACCTGCATTTGATGAGCACAGTTCTGATAACACCTTAGATGCTCAAGCAGATAATGATCAGCATGATATATTCGCCACCGATAGTGACGATGATTCACATTCGGCAGACACCATGTTGCCTGAAGGATTATTTGATATTCACGATATTGCCAGTGACATTGGTGAACATCATGCTCTAGCCGATTTAGCCAGTGACGGTGGATTGTTTGGTGAGGAGAATGAGGATGGATTGTTAGGTGAATCGCATGATGGAGGTCTGTTTAATGATTCATCAGACGGTGGTTTATTTGGCGAATCGACTGAAGGCGGTTTATTTAGTGATGCTGCTGACCATGGTTTGTACGGTGATATCGCCGCTTCAGGAGATGGCGATGCACATGATGGCGTGATGTCGAATGAGCATGCTAACCTTGATATGTCTGATTTGTTTAATCAAGATGGCAGTGAAAGCCATGATGATATGGATAAATTATTAGGTGATGCAGCCCCATCAGAAGCGTCTGATATAGGCAAAGCAACGGAAGCCAGCAGTGATGATTTGGCTTCAACTCAGCACCTTGATCATGCAAATGTCTCTGGTTTTGACTTAGACGTTTCAGGTGTTGAAGATACTAGCTCAGCCGGTCATATCATTAATGATCTGTTCAATTCAAGTAACTTTAACCCTGACTCTTAATCGTCATTGAGCTTGTCGAATAAGTGTTAATTAATAAAAACCAGCACTGAGAGGTGCTGGTTTTTTTATTTATAGAGCATACGGTTTTGACTCACTCTGATGCAATGTATTAAGTTATTTATTAATGCTGGGGGAGTGCGGTAATTGGCCTAATTCATTTAGCATAGTGTCGAGTCGGTTAAAGATACGTTCACCATCCATGCCTAAGCCGTTATGTTCATATTCATTGGTCATCCAAGCTTTACTGTTAGGTATGTTGCTTAAGGTATGACGAGAGTAGTCAAATTCAACATACATATCATCGACATAAACTGCGCAAGCGATAGGAACAGTATTGTTTGCGAGAACATCTGGTTTATACAATGCTGGCCAATCGGATTTTTCTGCTAATAATTGCGCGGCTTGTTTGAGTGCTTTTAAGCAGATGAGTTGCTCAAACATCCAAGGGAATACCATTTCTCCAGTAAATAAAAATGGCTGTCCCTTTTGGTAATTAAACTCTGGATATTGTTGACGCATGCGATGAGCTGACCACAAAGATGCGGTGTCGCCATTGTCGTTTTGAGCAGTGGGTTGGCAGTAGATTGATTCATGCAAAATAGCATAAATAGGATTGGTTTGATGGGCTTGTTCATTTAGCATCGCATTTAAAAAGTCATAGCTAAGTTCAAGCTTTCCATCTAACTCGACAAAAGCACGTTCGAGTAAATAATACATTGGCAGTACGGCGTGACCTCGACCGAAATTAATGCCGATCAATTGGAATTGCTCAACGGTAAAATGCTGACCGTTAGGGAGTGTGACATGATGCTCGAGGAGGTGATTTGCGATACGCTGGCACAATAATTGAGCCTGTGGAAATTGCTCAAAGAAAGCGTGATTTTTTTGTTTTACTCTTGCATAGGTTGCTTGGTAAACACTGTCTGCATGTTGAGTAATAGAAGGTATTCCTCCGGTGATATGTGAGCGACTGAGACTGTGTGGAAATAATGAAAGATAAGTGAGAGAGCAAAACCCACCAAAACTCTGCCCTAGTATTGCCCATTGTTTAATTTTGAATTTTTCTCGAATCGCTTCGGCATCCCTCACAATATTATCGGCGCGAAAATGGCTTAAATATTCACATTGTTGTTGAGCGGTTTTATCTGCCCAATGTGACTGAGTAAATGTTTGATGGGTTAATGGCGTGCTTAGCCCTGTGCCACGTTGATCAAGTAATAACACTCGATATTGTTGCAGTGCCGCTTTTAACCAGCCCGATTGACCACTGGTGCGAGGAGAAGCAAAGCCAGGACCACCTTGAAAATACACCAGCCAAGGTAAATCTTGATGCTGCTTATCTACTAATACCAATTCGCGTGCATAAACTTGAATGGTTTCATCCGGTGTTACAGATGCCGCTTCTGATGCTTGTTCTTGTAAGTATTGTTGGGGTTGATAGCAAAGCGGTAGGGTGAATACATGTGGGGTATAAACAACACCTTGATCGATAAATGGCATTAAAATTTCAGACGGTAAATGCACGATGAGTTCCTTTGATGGCAAGTAATGAGTCATCTACAATATCAAACCTGCTCAAATGTTTCTGGTGTTACTTTACGCGAGAGAGTATTTATAATTTATGGTAGATTTACTTTCTTGCTCATCAACGCACTTAATTTAGTAGGTTCCTATGTCATCACTGCGATTGCTTTTTTCAACATCAACTGACCCGTTATTTAACTTAGCAGTGGAAGATGCGATTTTTCGTTCCATGTCAGCCACACAAAAGGTGCTATTTTTGTGGCGTAATGATAATACGGTGGTGATTGGGCGGGCGCAAAATCCGTGGAAAGAATGTAATACTCAACGGATGGAAGAAGATGGCATTACCCTTGCGAGACGTCAAAGTGGTGGTGGCGCCGTGTTTCATGATCTCGGTAACAGCAATTTTACCTTTATGGCGGGTAAACCGGAATACGATAAGAGTATCTCAACTCAAATCGTATTAGATGCTTTAACTCAACTTGGCATTCAAGGCAAAGCAACAGGGCGAAATGATTTAGTGGTGGATACTGAACAAGGTGTGCGCAAGTTCTCAGGCTCTGCTTACCGTGAAACCCTTGATCGTGGCTTTCATCATGGCACTATTTTATTAAATGCCGATATGAGCCGTTTAGCTAATTATCTCAATCCAGATCCTAAAAAACTGCAAGCCAAAGGCATTACTTCTGTGCGTTCTCGAGTGATCAACTTGCAACAAATTAATGATAGCGTAACCCATGACGCATTATGTCATGCACTCACTCAAGCGTTTTTTGCCTATTACGGTGAAACGGTCGAGCCAGAATTTATTTCACCTGAGGCGATGCCAGATCTGCCTAACTTTACCGCCACGTACGAGAAACAAAAAGATTGGCATTGGAATTTTGGTAATACCCCTGAGTTTACTCACCATATTGACGAAAGGTTTACGTGGGGTGGGGTAGAATTACATTTCAATATTAAAAAAGCGCATATCGACGAAGTGCAAATTTTTAGTGATAGCTTAGATCCTGCGCCATTAGAAGCATTGCAGGTGGCATTGCATGGTCAGTTGTACAATGCACAAGGCATCAATGCGGCGATTGATTATGTCGATAACAAATATCCCACTAATCATGCAGAAATGGAGCAAGTGCGACAATGGTTGTTAATTCAACTGGCGTAATATGTTGAGAGGGTGATTGGCGGTGGTGATGCTCTTCTCGGGGGTAATAATGGGGGGAGCAGGGGGCATATTTTCAACCTCACTGCCCATATATCGTCATCACGCTGAATGTGAAAATGCCGTTAACACAATGGAGTTAGCTATTTTTCAATAAGTTAGTTCGTAACATTGAATTATTTTTAAGTTTTTTTTAAATAACTATGTACATTTGAGATGAAGAGAGTATTATAAACCTCGCTGCAAAGAGTTATTATGTAAAGTAAAAGTAGATTCATTAGATACATCTTCGTAACTGTTTTTGTTCTCTGTGTTCCCTTAGCTTCAAATTAATAACATGCTTTAAAGCACACCGTAATGTTACGGTATTCTCATAAACTGCATGTAATGCATAAAATATAAGGGACATAATATGTCTAAAACAACTGGTATCGTTAAATGGTTTAACGAAGAGAAAGGTTTCGGCTTCATTACTCAAGACAACGGCGGCGCTGATGTATTCGTACATTTCCGTGCAATCGCTTCTGACGGTTTCAAAACTCTTGCTGAAGGCCAAAAAGTGTCTTTTGAAGTAGAACAAGGCCAAAAAGGTCTTCAAGCTGCGAACGTTGTTCCTGCTTAATAAATTGATTTTTTAGCTGTTAGTTTACTAAACGCTGAAAGATATATAAACGCTGGCATTAGCCGGCGTTTGTTTTATCTAAATATCAATAGCTTCGTATGCCAGTAATGGTTTGAAGTCGCAACAAGCAACACTGAAATAGAAACAAGAAAAAAAGCACAAGCCAAGATAATCAATTTATATTCTTCAATACATAACTTGAAGAAACAGTGAAAAATTAAACATTCCAAACATCTGCGTTATTGTAAATGTCTCATGTTGTATTCGGTTCACTAAGCTCCCCTCGACAACCCATATAAGCGTTCATCGACAACAGCTCAAAAAGATAAATTCTGCTTATCCCGGCTTAATCATAGGGTTTTCCCTCTGCACCAGATAGTATCGCGTTTTAACGTAATACACAGGAGCGAGGAGTAAACGATTATAATTAAATAAAAGGGTTAACTATGTCTCGTTCAAGCGGCAGAAAGCGTTTTTGGTTCCAAAACAAACGCGTTCAAAATCAAGTATCAAAATAGTACCGTCTCTCGTTTATAACCGTTGATAGGTACACTCTTCTTTCGAAGAAAATGAAGCACATCATTTCATTATGGTGTGCTTTTTTAATGTCTTGAGAAAACTATCATTTTGATTTGATTTAAACCAATTACATAAATTTAATGATCGTTCAAAATTGAGTACAGAGAAAAGTGTCAAAGGCCATGGATGGGCTTTTCTCAAGCGATCAAGGAAGGATCAGCATCTTTTCGGGTATTCAAATTGATCAAATATGAAATGGTATTAGTTTAGGTTACTGATTTCCCAGTATGCATCACAGTTATCACCGTAAGGTGGTACTACATTAAGCCCGATAGATTTTTGCGGTCAATAGAAATTCACTAAGCTAATTGAGAAGAGTGAGCGCCCTAACAAAGCGGGGTAGATTTAAGCCATACCGGCATGTTAATCAGCCATTTGTCGTTGTAATTATGCTTATAAAATAGACTTAAGTTGTTGTTAGATCACACTTGTTAGATGAATTTGATGGGTTTATCCGCATCCAGAAAATTAACTGATTTCTTTTGCATAAAAGGGTGTACTTATCCTGAAAACCTTGTATTATCTATCTCGTTCTAAAGCGTTATTAATTGCTACAAAGTAAAAGAAGAATCTTAGATACATTTTCGTAACTGTTTTTGTCCTCTGTATTTCCCTTAGCTTCAAATTAATAGCACTTTATAGCACACCGTAATGTTACGGTAATTTCATAATTTGCATTTAATGCATTAAAAATATAAGGGACATAAAATGTCTAAAACAACTGGTATCGTTAAATGGTTTAACGAAGAGAAAGGTTTCGGCTTCATTACTCAAGACAACGGCGGCGCTGATGTATTCGTACATTTCCGTGCAATCGCTTCTGAGGGTTTCAAAACTCTTGCTGAAGGCCAAAAAGTGTCTTTTGAAGTAGAACAAGGCCAGAAAGGTCTTCAAGCTGCGAACGTTGTTACTGCTTAATAAATTGATTTTTTAGCTGTTAGTTTACTAAAAGCTGAAAGATATATAAACGCTGGCTTATGCCGGCGTTTGTTTTATATGAAGAACAGCAAACTTTCCAACCACCCGCGCTACTGTAAAATCTCATGTTGTACTCGGCTCACTAAGCTCTCCTCGATACCATTCAAAAAGAAAAATGCAACTTACCCCTAATTAAACATCGTTTTTTCATTTATACAAGATAGTGTCACGTCTCGACCTCATATATATACCCGTCTTACTTGAAGCTGCAGCTTTGTTGGCTGCGCTAACTCACCCCAATCACTTAGGCAAGCTAAGCTCATGGGGCTTCGTTTACTTGCCGCCTCACTGCAACTTCAATTACTTTGGGTATATTAGTGAGAAATAAACATTAAATCTCTTATTTTGTATGAATTTCCCATACTGAAAAGCTCAAAAAACACGCAAAACGATTGATTTCAATGATGCTAATTATTCTGGTCAAGCCCAATAGGACACCTGACTTTGTAATTTTTCATAGTCGATTGGCGTTAAATCACCAAGCGTAGTATGCAACCTTTCATGGTTGTAATACCGGATATATTCTTCAACATCTTCTTTCATTGCATCACGCGTTAAATAAACCACATTGAGTAGCCATTCATTTTTCAAGCTACCGAAGAACCGTTCGACGACAGCATTGTCTAAACAAGCTCGACGCTGACGCACAACAAGACCTAACTTACGCATGATGGTGCGAGTACGATAACGCCCGATAGTGAAGCCTTCTTCACGTAGTTTCTTAGCTAATTGACGAGAGCCTAAACTTCCACGACTGCGCTTGAATAAGCGCTTGGCAGTTCTGTATAAATTAAGCTCTTGCTCAGTAATGATCTGAGCAGGTCGTGCTAACCAATCATAAAATGCACTGCGGCTTACTTTTAGAGCGTTACAAAGCATTTTTATTGGAAATCGAGAGCGATGCTCTCGAATAAATTGAAACTTTACTTCATTTCTTTCGCAAAGAAGGCGCTGGCTTTTTTTAGGATCTCTTTCTCCATTCTAAGCTGCTTTACTTCCTTTCTCAGAGCCATTAATTCCGTTTTTTCATCTGCGTTGACAGATGAATTATTGAGTTCGTCAGCCTTCTGCTTCCAAGTGTAAAGCAGGTTTTGTTATACTCCCAACGCATCAGCAGCTTGGGCGACAGAATACCCTTGTTCGGTAATAAGGCAGATTGCCTCTTCTTTAAATTCTTTCGTATAAGTTCGATATTGACGTTTTGTATTCATATTCACCTCGATTGATTATCGATTATCCACAATCAAGGTGTCCAGATCGATTAGACCAGAATAGCGCCCAGTGGCCTCATTTGGTAATTCAAATGGTGATATGCAAATGTTGCAATGGACGGCGGCGGGCGATGGCGCAAGATTGTCCGTGCTCATTCATCATACCGACGCAAAACGTGAATGGGCGTATGACAAAAACTCACCGATTTGCCAGTTAGATGAAGCGTTAGAAGAAGCCCAAAAAGGCGATTGGTTAGTGGTGGATATTAAGCATGACTGGAACCAAATCTTCCACCGGGTTAAATAAGTAACATCCACCGATATTGAAACCAACGTAGGCGACTATGTTGGTTTTTTTGTTTAAATCGCGGTTAAAACACAATTAATGATTGAAGTTCTTATTTTGTAAGGATAAGTTAAAGAAAGGTTTGAAAAAATCACATTAGATGTTTCACAGACTTTAAAGATTTATTTTAATAGACAAGAAGTCGTGCGCTCAAATACATAGGATGATGTAGTTATGTACCAGATTGATGATGTAAGAATTAAAAACGTAAAAGAACTTTTGCCACCGGTAGCGGTTCTTGAAAAATTCCCTGCCACAGAAACGGCGAGCACCACGACATTTGAATCACGCGCCGCTATCCACAATATTCTGCAAGACGAGGATGACCGTCTGCTGGTGGTGATTGGTCCTTGTTCTATCCATGATACTGAAGCGGCTTTAGAATATGGCAAACGTCTGGCGGTATTGCGTGAAGAGTTTAAAGGCAATCTTGAAATCGTAATGCGAGTGTACTTTGAAAAGCCACGCACCACAGTCGGTTGGAAAGGGCTTATCAACGACCCATATCTTGATGATACTTATCAGCTTAATGATGGCGTGCGCATTGGTCGTAAATTGTTATTAGATCTAACCGATGCTGGCATGCCAACCGCCAGTGAATTCTTAGATATGATCACGCCGCAGTACATGGGTGATTTGATCAGTTGGGGCGCAATTGGTGCGCGTACGACGGAATCTCAAGTCCACCGTGAACTTGCCTCTGGTCTTTCTTGCCCCGTTGGTTTTAAAAATGGGACCGATGGCAATATCAAAATCGCCACCGATGCGTGCAGCTCTGCCGGTGCCTCGCATCACTTTTTATCGGTAACCAAATACGGCCATTCAGCCATTATAGAAACTGCCGGAAATCCAGATTGTCATATCATCCTACGCGGTGGTAAAGAGCCAAACTACAGCGCTGCCCATGTTGCGGCGGTCAAAGCCGAATTAGCGGGTCAAGGTTTACGCCAAAAAGTGATGATCGATTTTAGCCACGCGAATAGCTCTAAGCAATTTCAGCGTCAAATGGTGGTGGCGGAAGATGTTTGTTCGCAATTAGCCGCAGGTGAAAACGCTATTTTTGGCGTGATGATTGAAAGCCACATCAATGAAGGTCGTCAAGATCTGGTGGATGGGAAAGTAGAAAACTACGGCCAAAGTATTACCGATGCTTGTATTGGTTGGGATGACACCGAAACCGTATTGCGCCAATTAGCGGAAGCTGTTGCAGCGCGCCGTTTGGCCAAATGATGGTAACACGATAAATCGCCGATATAAAAATACCCCATAAACGGACCTTAAGTTTATGGGGTGTTTTTTATGCAACATTTTCTTATGGATCTGCATCTTTCGGCGTATTCAAATTGATCAAATATTAAATGGAATTAGACGGGTTTAATACAACATCTTGTCGATTCAACAACCAAAGTTCATGCTTTGTCATCACTTTACTGAACATTTTACTTTGTAAGTATCGGTCTAACCATTGGCGTAATTTAGGATAGGGTGATTGCAAATACCATTGCCGTTCTACGCGAGCAAACTGGCGAATAAATGGCAGCAATGCTAAGTCTGCAAGGCTTTCTCGCTCGGCTAATAAGAAGGTATGTTTGGATAAACCTTGTTCTAACTGGGCGATGTGCTGTTCGCAAGCTGCACGGCATTCAGTTAAGTTAGGCTCATGGTAGCGTTTAGCGGCTCGGTAAGCTTCAAGGCACGGTTTGAACTCGCTATCAAATTGATGAATGAGTCTGCGCATCTCATCAAACTGGTTTTCATCCTCACGCAATAATAAATCCGCCGGATCATTTTGACTTAATGCCCACAACATCACTTCGATGCTTTCGTCAATGACCATACCATCACTGGTAATCAAAACGGGCACCGTCCCTTTAGGCGAAGCCATTAACATTTCCGCTGGTTTATCTTTTAATACAATATCACGCAATAGTACTGGCAGTTGTGAGCGATAAATCGCCATTCTAGCCCGCATCGCGAACGGACAATTTCGCAGTGAATACAACACGGGCAACGGACTGTGTTTATCGAACATCATTTTTTCCTTTAATGATAAAATGGATTAATTTGTCGCAATGATTTTCATTAGCAACATATACAGGTATCATTCCGCCTTTAAAGTTAGCCGAGACTCTGTGTGATGAACCAAAAGATTGAATTATTAGCCCCAGGTGGCGATATCGACGCAATTAAAGCCGCTATTATTGCAGGCGCGGACGCCGTTTATTGTGGTCTAGATACCTTTAATGCGCGTAACCGTGCGTCTAATATTTCGTTCGATCACTTGGTTGGGGCTATCCGACTTGCTCATCAATACGATTGTAAGATCTTCTTAACTTTGAATATTGTGATTTTAGAGCAAGAATTCAAAACCGTAGTTAAACTGCTTAACCGATTAGTCAATACCACGCTAGATGGTGTTATTGTACAAGATATCGGCTTATTGTACGTTTTACGCCAATATTTCCCAACGCTTGATATTCATGCTTCGACTCAAATGACGATCCATAATATTGGCCAGATCCCTTTTATGAAAAAGCTGGGTGTCAGCCGAGTGAATTTATCGCGTGAACTTAATCTGCGAGAAATTACCGCAATGACGACGATAGGGTTAGATCATGACGTGTTGGTCGAAGTGTTTGTGCATGGCTCATTATGTGTCGCGTTTTCGGGGTTATGTTATTCAACCTCGGCCACAGCCGGTAATTCCGGTAACCGTGGACGTTGCAGTCAAGCTTGTCGTGAAGAATATGAAACCACAGAGTCGGGCAATAGCTTTCCACTGAACATTAAAGATAATTCAGCCTTCTTTGATTTACCGGCGTTAATTAATGCCGGTGTGCATTCGTTTAAAGTCGAAGGGCGTATTAAAGGTGCAAGCTATGTTCACACTGTGATTGACAGCTTCCGCAAACAAATTGATGGCTATGTTGAAACCGGCGAACTGACGCAAGATGGCGAACGTTTATACAAGGTATTCAACCGTGATTTTACCAATGCGTTTTTGCGCGGTGATTTAAATCAATCGATGTTTATTGATAACCCTCGCGACAACTCGAATAACCGTATTGTTGAGCAATTAAAAGCCGATAAGCAAAAAGCAGATCAGGGTGAGACCATTTCTGTGGTTGAAATATTTGATGCTAAACAGCAACTGCAATTAGATAAACAGCAAATCAATGCGTCTGTGGATGAGAAAATTGCTCAGCTAAGCATTGAAAAAATTAAGTTGAAATTGCACTTTGCCAGCGAGCAAGGCAAGCCGTTGACCTTAACCGTGACCACGGAACAAAATAACGGCTTATTAAGTGAAGCGCCAAAAACGGTCGTATTTACCTCAAGCAGTATTATGTCAGTGAGTGAAAAATTAAGTGTTGATAAAGAAGCGATAGAAAAGCGTTTTAAAAATATCAATAACGCCAATTATGAATTAGTTGAGTTTGAAACAGAGCAGTTACGCGATGGTTTAAGCATTCCTTATCGTGAAATAACCGCACTTAAAAATGAATTATTGGCTTACTTAAATGATGGTATTGCCACCATCGCAGAAGTTACGCTGCCGAAGCTTGAGCGCCACCTTAAACCGGTCGATCAAAAACCAGAGCTTTCCGTTTTGATATGCGATGAAGCCGATGCCGCACTTGCCGATGTCACTGATGCCGATATCTACTTTAATCTGCCAGATGCGTATAAGCGTGGTTGCACCAAATATGTGTCGTTTTTACAAGATAACCCACGTTTGATCCCTTGGTTCCCACCAGTATTGATCGGCAAGGATTTTGACGTTGCGCTGAATATTTTAGAGCAAGTCAAACCTCAATTGATCGTCACCAATAATACCGGTATTGCGTATCACGCTCAGCGCTTAGGCATCAACTGGATTGCGGGCCCACTGCTCAATACCACCAACTCTTATGTGTTATTGGCATTGCAACAAAACTTTGATTGCAGCGGTGCGTTTGTTTCTAACGAGATCAGTAAGCAACAAATGCGAAATATCGCTCGTCCACAAAACTTTAAAATGATGTACAGCATTTATCATCCGATCCTGCTAATGGCAAGCCGTCAGTGCTTCTTCCAGCAGAGCGTCGGATGTGAGAAGCCACGTATTGATAATGGCTGTATGTTGTCGTGTGATAAAAAGACCAGTATCAAAAACTTGAAAGGCGATTCATTTGCGATTGATAAGCAAAAGGGTGGTTACCCAAGCATCTACAATCAGGACCAATTCTTAAATACTGATATTATCGACGATCTTAGTCACTTATTTGATGGATTTATGATTGATTTAACCGAAATTGGCGCAGGTAGCAAAGTATCACCTGATAAGGTCGAGTTAATTAAACAATTTGAAGCCTTGTTAAATGGCGAGCAAGAAGCAAGTCAGGCGCTATCTAATATGGTGGTTGGATCAACTGATCAGCAATATCATACTGGTTTGTAGGGTTTAGAATTAAAATCTTATTTTAGATTGTGAGAAGCCAGTAGCCGATGAGGTTGCTGGCTTTTTTGTTTTCTTATTTGTATTCAAATGGTTATAAAAATCTAAAATCAATAATGCTAAATACTAAAACGCCCTGTGAATTTAACTCACAGGGCGCTTTTTTAATCCGTGCAACATGTGGTTTAAATTAGTCTTAAAATTTCCACGCCACAAAACGACTCACTTTATGACCTTGCGCCATTGGAACGACTTTGATCTTTCTTACGCCTAATTTTTCAAGGATTTCACGCAACGCTTCGACGTTTTCAGTCTTAGAAACTAAGGTCGTAAACCAAGTCACTTGCAAGGCAAATTGGGTACTTTCATTGGCCATTTTTTCTAAGAAGGCAATTTCGCCACCTTCGTAACATAATTCGTTTTCAGTACCAGCAAAGTTTAATACTGGCTTTTGGTTAGCTTTTAATAATGCCGCTTTGCCTTTGCTTAAGTTGTTCACTTTACGCAAACTGCCTTCGGTCGCTTTTTCCATTGAAGCGTGGAAAGGAGGATTACACATGCTTATTGCAAATTGATCTTGTGGCTTAATCACGCCATGGAAAATCGAATCTTTATCTTGCTGTAAGCGCAGTTTGATTTTGCCATTAAGCTTTTTATTGGCTTTGATGACCCATTGCGCCGATTTGATAGAAACCGGATCGATATCGGTTCCCACAAACTTCCAATCATAAGAAGTGCTGCCAAGGATTGGGTAAATACAGTTAGCGCCAGTACCAATATCTAAAATCATTGGTGCGCGATTTGAATTACCGCGAGGCTCAAACTCGTCATCATCATCTTGTGGTGTTGATTGTGCTTCATCGAGCTGTAATTGCTGCTCTTCGGCTAATAAATCCGCTAAATAGTGTATGTAATCGGCACGCCCTGGGATTGGTGGGCATAAATGGTTTGGCGGAATTTGCCAAAAATCCAAACCATAATACGCTTTTAATAACGCTTCATTTAATGCCAATACCGCCTTGGGATCGCTGAATGTCACCGAACGATCACCGTGAGGATTCATTATCACAAAAGGCGCTAAAGCAGGGTGCGCTTTCTCTAATGCATCAAAATCATAACGACCTTGGTGAATATTGTTTGGGTGCAAGCCCGCGGGTTTCGCTTCAGTATTGGCAGCTTTTTTATGCTGAGGCTTTCCGTTTCTGCTTGGGGTGCGTTTCTGCTGATGAGAAGGCTTTGAACCGTATTTGTTTTGCGGATTGCCAGAAGACATAAAAACTCCAATAAGTACTAGATTAAGCGGGCGTGCATACTAGCTTATTTCTGACATAAAATATACTTCACAAAAATATCAGTTGGATGCACTATAATAAGATAATAATCAATTATATAAATAGTGAGAAAAAATGAAAATTTATCAAGGTGTATTAGCACTGACCTTGCTGATCGCAAGTGGCACAACTTGGGCGCAAAGCTGCAGTGACAAAATAGGTTGTGCTGAAAAAACATGCCAGATAGAGACACAATTAGAAATGGCCAAACTGCATGATAATCAAGATAAAGAAGCAGGGCTAACCACCGCATTACAGCAAGCGAAATTGCATTGTACTGATGCCAGTTTAGAGTCGAATCTTTATGATGATATTTCTGATGTACAAAAAGACATGGCCGAGCATAAAGCCGATTTAGTTGAAGCAATGCAAGACAACAAAGCCGATAAAATTAAAAAGTACCAAGATAAGATCGCAGAAGATGAGCAAAAGCTGGATCAGTTGCAATTAGAAGCGGCGAAATTTAAAAAATAGCAGAGACTTTCAACACACTATTTTAAGCAAAAAATGCACGTCATATTGGGTATGATGTGCATTTTTTATATTTTAAGCCCGCTATTTAGTCGTTTCTGTATTGTTTTGATCATCTGCAGGAGTGATTTCCGGTTCGACTTGGCTAGATTGCATATGCAAAGTACGAGTAGGGAAAGCCACATCAGCATCGTGTTGATGAATGATGTCGAGCACTTTTAACAATACGTTTTGTTTTACTTCATGGAAATGAACCCATTCAACGGTTTTAGTAAAAGTATAAATAAAGAAGTCCAATGACGATGGACCGAAACTGGTAAAGTTAACAATAATGGTTTGTTTATTATCTATATCAGGGTGATTGCGGATCATCTCGGTGACATCACGAATAATCCCATCCATTTTATCGGCATCTTGATAGCGAATACCGATAGTTTCATTGATGCGTCGATTTTGCATTCTAGATGGGTTTTCCACCACAATATTGGTGAAGATTGAATTAGGAACATATAACGGACGTTTATCAAAAGTGCGAATAATGGTCATCCGCCAGCCAATGCGTTCAACTGTACCTTCAATATTACGGTCTGTGGAACGGATCCAATCACCAACCCGAAAAGGGCGATCTAAGTAAACCACAATACCACCGAAGAAATTAGACAATAAATCTTTGGCTGCAAAACCGACCACTAAACCGCCGACACCACCAAAGGTGAGTAACCCTGAAAGGCTTAACCCCAGAGTTTGCATCATGGTTAATATGCCAAGAGCAAAGATCATTAAGCGGGCGATTTTAGCGAGAGCTTGAACGGTAGAAGTATCATATTTACTGTTTCTTTCAAGAATATCTTCACTATTCCCGATCAAACGATATAGCGTCCAAATAATAATTGAAATAACCAGTAAAATTTGCGCGGTTTGAGTCCATGAAACACTACGATTAAAAACATCTTCTAGAATAATGCCGGTTCCGATAGTCATCGGCCAACACCAGATCAAAGTACTTACCGGAGACTTTAACGACAGTAAGATAACATCATCCCATGCTAGCTTGGTTTTGTCGGCAATGTGAGATAAGCGAGCATAAATGATACGCCAAACAATCCAGACTACTAAACTAAATACAATGATCGCGACAATATCACTGCTCCAGTCTTGGGTATGCTGCTGATAAAATTGCTGCATGGTTAGGAGGAAATTATCCATGAAAGTCCTTTAGCCTAAAGTTTATAGCCAGTCTTACTGGGTTTAGAATTTATTAAAGATAAGAAAAATAACAAATATCTCTGCGTATTCCTATTAGCATTTGTGATGAATTAAATTTATTTGGTGTTATATTGAACAATAATAGAAAAAAGTGCAGACATTTTACTAAAAATGGTTGGCATTGACTCAGTAAGGGTATAAAAAGCACTGTGACTTTTATCTATATTTTCCGATTATCTATAATGACGTTTTGCATCTTGAGTAAAGATAACTAGCCAAGTGACAATTTCAAATTTGGCGGATGTAGAGAACGGTACTTTGAGACGAAAAAAAAGGCTAGAATTTAATATGAAATCAATTAGTAAACAATTTGCAGTTATTGGCTTAGGTCGCTTTGGTAGTTCAGTTTGTCGAGAATTAAGCGATTCAGGTGCTGAAGTGCTTGCGGTAGATATCAATGAAGCGAGAGTGAATGCTGTCTCGAATATTACCAATAACGCTATTGTGGCAAATTGTTCTAACGAAGAAACAGCCCAAGAATTAAAGCTTGATGAATACGATATGGTGATGGTTGCCATCGGCTCTGATGTGAATGCCAGTATCTTAACGACGCTGGTGGTAAAAGAATTAGGCGCTAAAAATGTCTGGGTTAAGGCGAATGATAAGTTTCATGCCAAAATCTTACAAAAAATTGGTGCCGACCATGTGATTTTACCTGAACGAGATATGGGAGTCCGCGTCGCGCGTAAAATGCTTGATCGTCGCGTGTTTGATTTCCACGATATTGGTAGCGGCTTAGCGATTTCTGAAATCGTTATTGCGCTTAAAAATATGGGTAAAAAACTGGGCGATGTTTCCATGTGTAAAGACGCAGATATGAAAGTATTGGCGATTAAACGTGGTCCTGAAATTATAGACTCACCTGATTACAACACGGTTTTAGAGATGGGGGATATCCTCTTTATTGTTGGGCCTCACTCTGCAATGGCTCATAGAATGAAATCAATGTAAGCGAAGCGTGAATTATGAGCGTTATAGATAGAAAAGGTTCCATATTTGCCATCAAACAAGATGGTGAGAAAAAAGGCTGGTCAGAGCCAAAAATCATTTTAGGTAGTTTTTTATCTATCTTAGTCCCTTCCGCTGTACTTTTGACCATGCCGTTATTCTCTGTATCGGGTTTATCTTTTGCTGATGCATTATTTACCGCTACATCTGCTATTAGTGTAACGGGTTTAGGTGTGGTTGATACCGGTTCTCATTTCACTATCGAAGGGCAAGTTTTACTTATGTTGCTGATGCAAATTGGTGGCTTAGGTCAAATGACACTTTCGGCAATCTTACTGTATATCTTTGGTGTCCGTTTAAGCTTAAAACAGCAATCAGCAGCCAAAGAAGCGTTAGGACAAGAAAAGGGAATTAACCTTAGAAAATTGGTTAAGAAAATTATTATCTTTGCGATGATTGCTGAATTATTTGGTATGGCGGTGCTCGCTTTTACTTGGGTACCTGAGTTAGGTTGGAGAAAGGGCCTATGGTATTCGCTTTTTCATGCGGTATCTGCGTTTAATAATGCGGGTTTTTCATTGTTTTCCGACAGTTTAATGCATTATGTATCTAACCCAGAAGTTGTGATCCCTCTGGCATTGTTGTTTATTTTTGGTGGTCTCGGTTTTACAGTTATTGCCGATGTTAGTGCTCATTGGCGTCGCGGTTTTCGCGGTTTTAATCTTCATACTAAAATCATGTTAATTGCCACACCGGTATTACTCTTGTTTGGTACAGTGATGTTTTGGCTGCTTGAGCATAATAATATTCATACCATGGGGCATTTATCGGAAGAAGGGCAATGGCTAGCGGCATTTTTCCAATCGGCAACCGCGCGTACTGCTGGTTTTAATAGTATCGATATTACGCAAATGGGGCAGCCTGCTTTATTGATTATGATCGTGCTGATGCTAATTGGTGCTGGCTCTGCTTCAACTGGTGGTGGTATTAAAGTGTCGACCTTTGTGGTGGCAGTGGTTGCGACGTGGTCATTTTTGAGACAAAAACAAAATGTGGTGATGTTTAGACGTACGGTAAGTTGGCCAAAAGTAACCCGATCTTTGGCGATCATCGTAGTTAGTGGTATTATCCTTACGTTTTCTATGTTTTTATTGATGTTGACCGAAAAAGCCAGTTTTGAAAAAGTCATGTTTGAAACCATTTCAGCATTTGCAACCGTCGGTTTATCAGCCGGTTTAACTGCAGAATTGTCGGAACCGGGTAAATACATTATGGTGGTGATCATGATCATTGGTCGAATTGGTCCGATGACATTAGCCTACATGTTAGCGAAACCAAAACCGACATTACTTAAATACCCAGAAGATAATGTATTAACTGGTTAAAGATAGATATATCAACTATTTTAAGAAGGCGAGCTTTACAGCTCGCTTTTGTATATCCTAATTTATTGGCATGCATCATTTGCTTTAATTGATAAAGAGATATTATGCGCACGATTGGTAACATTTTATGGTTTTTGTTTGGTGGTGTGTTTATGGGGCTTGCTTGGTGGTTGGCAGGGGTGCTTTGCATTCTCACAATTATCTGCATTCCATGGGCTAAATCTTGCTTTGTGATTGGAACCTTTACCTTTTTTCCATTTGGCAAAGATGCGGTTAAGCGTAATGAGTTAACGTTCAAAGATGATATTGGTACTGGCGCACTAGGCATGATTGGTAATGTGGTCTGGTTTATTTTTGCAGGTATTTGGCTTGCGATTGGCCATTTAACCGCGGCCGTTGCCTGCTTTTGTACCATTATTGGTATTCCGTTTGGGATCCAACATATCAAACTGGCTCTCATTTCTCTTGCGCCAATTGGACAAACGATTGTTAAAAAATATTAACCATGAGATAAATAGCTTTATGTTACTTAGACAGAGTTATTATTAGAACGCAAAACAAGGATGGTAAAATGGATAACAAATTAGTCGCGATTATTTTAGCGGTATTATTACCACCAGTAGCGGTATTTTTGAAATGTGGTGTAGGTAAAGATTTATTGATTAACATTGTATTATGTTTCTTGTTCTTCTTCCCAGCCATGATCCATGCGCTGTGGATAGTAACCAAGTAACCAAAACAATTGGTTACGGTGATTTACTTTTCAAGCATGAATTGATTAAAATCTACGCCTAGTACGCTGTGTGCTGGGCGTTTTTGTTTGAAGGTTGACATTGTGAGCAATAGCAATATGTTTCAAGAAGGGTTAAGTATTGCAGTACGTTAAGATCAAAGAGGCGATTGTAGAGCAGATTGATGCCGGTGCTTTGTTACCGATGCAGAAGTTACCCTCAGAGCGACAGTTAGCCGACTCTTTTAACACCACCCGAGTGACATTAAGAGAGGCATTATCCCTGCTTGAAACTGAAGGCAAAATCTTTCGAGAAGATCGCCGTGGTTGGTTTATTTCGCCGCAACGTTTTCAATATGATCTTTCGGAGCCGCAACCTTTTGAACTTATGGCACAAGAGCAGCATTTACAGCCCTTAATCCAACTCATCTCTGCCACCTCAATGCTAGCGGATAAACAGGCTTCACAATTATTAGCACTACCTGCTTTTAGTAAAGTATTCAAACTGAAACGGTTATTATCATTAGATACAAGGCCGGTGGCTTTTGTGCTCACTTATGTCTCTGAATCAAAATTTTCCGGCTTGCTTGAGTGTGATTTAACCGGCTCGTTACCCGACTTGTTTCAGCAACACTATCAACAAACCTATTTACGCACCGTGACCAAAATGACCATGACCTCACTTGATGCGGATATTGCACAAGCTTTGCGAACCACCAGTGGCAGTTCGGCGTTGCTTATTGAACGTCAACATATTAATCTCGCAGGGCAAACGATGGCGCATGATCTTGAATATTGGCGCCATGATGCAGTCGAAATTACCTCAAGTTTCTCTCATCCTCATTGAACGGTTATGTCAGCTTAATCAATCACATAAATTCTTAACACGATACCCATCTAATACTATGAAATTACTGCGCTCAACGATTCACCCAGATATCACCACTCTTGATAACAAAACCATTAAACAACGATTAGCAACACGCGCCATTGTGCAGTGCGATGATGAAATTTTGCTTTTATTTACCGAACGTTACCATGACTACAGTTTGCCAGGTGGTGGCTTAGATGAGGGCGAAGATCAAGTGCAAGGCATGATCCGCGAATTAGAAGAAGAAACCGGCGCGTTGAATATTCGAGATATTGAACCGTTTGGTTGCTATGAAGAATTTCGACCTTGGTATAAAAATGATATCGATGTGATCCACATGTTGTCGTATTGCTTTATCTGCCAAGTGGATAAGCAATTAGGCGAAACTCGTTATGAGAGCCATGAAATTAACAATGGTATGCGACCTGTGTGGATCAATATTCATGAGGCGATTGCACATAACGAAAACACCATCGCTCAAAGCCCAAAAAAGGGCATGAGTATCGAACGAGAAACCTTTTTGCTGAAATTGCTTGCAGGTTAAATTTTAGCTATGGGTTTTTATATGAACCATAAATGATGGCATAGAAAAGACGAGCGATGAGTTTTCGTCAGCATCTTTTTGCTATGCTCAGTTCATATTTAATCGCGTTTAAGCCGTAGGATCTGCGTATGGCTTTAAAATAATGCGATCATTTTCTTGGCGGCGCACCCAAGCGTCTTTTTCCATACGATTTGCCAGTGGGATTGGCTTTGTTGCGTAATTCGATGGAACTAAATGTGAAACTGACGATCAGATCGTTTACTCCCCACTAAACCATCGATATTCATGCCAAAACCTCGTTATAAGACCAAAAACTGGAAGTTATATAATCAATCACTGATTAAACGTGGTTCACTGACTTTCTGGATTGATGAAGAAGCTATCCAAGAATGGAAAGAAGCTAAACAAGGGCTGCGTGGTAGACCTCGTATTTTCAGTGATTTAGCAATAACAACAGCGCTTATGGTAAAACGTATATTTTCAATGCCCTTAAGGGCATTGCAGGGATTTATTGATTCTGTATTTCAACTTGCTAATGTCCCGCTCACTTGCCCTCATTATTCTTGTATTAGTCGTAGGGCTAAAGAGGTTGAAGTCTCATTCAAAACGAAAGCTCGTGGCACGATACAACACTTAGCCATTGATTCTACTGGCCTCAAGGTTTACGGCGAGGGTGAATGGAAAGTCAGGAAACATGGAACTGATGGGAAGCGCCGGATCTGGCGTAAGTTACATATAGGTGTTGATGTCGTTAATCATGAAATTATAATGCCCAAGTTGGGGAAGCTTACGCAATGATCAAAGCTTTAAATAAACTAACAGGGCTAGGTATGCCTAAAACTTACCGAATTGATTGAAATAATACCATTCTAGTGTTGTCACCTCTAAATTTGAATTACGCAACAAAGCCCCCTTCAACCCCAAAATGACAACACCGCACGACTTCAATGATGAAGTGTGCGGTTTTTTATTGCTAATTTTCTCGTCTGCGGCACAAAACTGTACACAATATTGTGTTAAACATTAATTAGTTGGTTGGTTGTTGTATTTTATGTTGCAAAAATGTGATCTTTATAAGTTGACTCAATAGTCAGGAAAAACAATACTTATTAACAGTGGAACAACAAATAAGTCGTAATATTGCTGCTTAATGGATAATGAGTTTGTCCCCATCAGGGTAAGCATTAATGGCATGTTCAGCCATACTTAAACAAGAAGATATCGGCAAGATGACGATACAAGGAGTTAACGTGATCACTTTTTTACTTAATCAAACCATCAAGCGTGAGAGTGGACTTTCACCAAATATGACGGTGCTGAATTATTTGCGTACAGAGCTAAATAAAACCGGCACCAAGGAAGGGTGTGGCTCTGGTGATTGTGGTGCCTGTACCGTGGTGCTAGGCGAACTAGTGGATGGCCAACTGCAATATCGCAGTGTCAATTCTTGTTTGACCTTTGTCTCATCTTTACATGGCAAGCAGCTGATCACAGTCGAAGATCTACACCAAAAATCGTCATTGCATCCCGTACAAAAAGCCTTGGTGGATTTCCATGGTTCACAATGTGGTTACTGTACACCTGGTTTTATTATGTCGATGTTTGCTTTAAGTAAAAATAAACCCAATGCCAATAAAGAAGAGGTCATGGAATCGTTAGCGGGTAATTTGTGTCGCTGTACTGGTTATCGTCCGATTGTGGATGCAGCGCTGTCTATTAGTAATGAGAAGCCGTTACTGGATCAGTTTGCACAACTTGAGCAGCAAACTATCGCGAAATTGGAAAAAATTGAACAAAAAACTGCGCCGATGGTGCAGGGGAACCTAACCAGTTTCTCGCCAACTACCACGGCGGAACTGGCTGATTTATATCTACGTCACCCACAAGCTAAGTTGGTGGCTGGTGGTACGGATCTAGCGTTAGAAGTGACGCAATTTCATCGTGATATCGAAACGTTAATTAACATCACTGGCGTGAGCGATATGAAGACGATCAGTGAAACCGAACAAAATATCGTGATTGGGTCTAACCTGCCGATCAGTGATTGCTACGCCACATTGGCTAATTATTACACTGATTTTGGGCAATTATTGCATCGTTTTGCCTCATTGCAAGTGCGTAACCAAGGTACTATTGGGGGGAATGTCGCCAATGCGTCTCCTATTGGCGATACCCCCCCTCTTCTTATTGCTTTAAATGCTCAAATCACGCTGCGTAAAGGTAATCAAACCCGCACCTTACCGATAGATGAATACTTTATTAATTATAAAGTGACTGCTCAGCAAGAGTCTGAGTTTATTGAAAAAATAATCATACCTAAACCATTGGATCCCAATGCGCAGTTTGGTGCTTATAAAACTGTCTAAGCGATTAGATGATGATATCTCAGCCGTTTGTGGTGCATTTAACTTGGTGATTGAAAACGAGGTGGTCGTGGATGCAAGAGTGGTATTTGGCGGCATGGCGGCCATACCTAAGCGCGCCGCATTATGTGAAAAAGCCTTAATAGGCAAAGCATGGAATAAGCAAACCGTTGAAGCCGCGATGGAAGAAATGGCGCAAGATTTTGAACCGCTTTCAGATTTTCGCGCCAGTAAAGAATACCGTAGCAAAACGGCTTGCAATATGTTGATGCGCTTTTTTTTTAGAGCAACAAACCAATGCCATCACGCAAGCCAACAGCCACAAATTTAAACAAAACAGTATTGAAACGAGGGTCACGTCTTATGTCTAATCACAATAAAATCACATTAAGTTACGATGAACTTCTGACTCAATATAAACAAGATCTGACCACCGGTGTGGGAAAATCGGTTAAGCACGATAGCGCCACAAAACAAGTCACAGGTGAAGCGGTCTATGTCGATGATCGGTTAGAGTTTCCTAATCAGCTGCATGTGTATTGTCGTTTAAGCACCGAAGCGCATGCCAAGATTGTGAGTATTGACACCAGCCCTTGTTATGAGATTGATGGCGTCGATATTGTGATCACCAGTAAAGATATTCCTGGGCAACTTGATATAGGCGCGGTATTTCCTGGCGATCCTTTGCTTGCCGATGACATTGTAGAATATTACGGCCAACCTATTATTGCAGTGGCGGCCAAAGATATGGAAACCGCGCGCACCGCAGCATTAGCGGCCAAGATCGAACTGGAAGCTTTACCCGCGATTTTAGATGTAAAAGAAGCGTTGGAAAAAGAGTTCTTCGTGAATGATACCCATGTGCAACAGCGCGGGGATTATCAAGCGGCGTTAGCATCTTCTAAGAATGTATTGGAAGGGCATATTAACGTTGGTGGTCAAGAGCACTTTTATTTAGAAACCCAAGCCAGTAGCGTGGTACCAAGTGAAGATGGTGGAGTGATTGTTTACACTTCAAGCCAAAATCCAACCGAGGTACAAAAAGTAGTTGCGGGCGTTTTGGGTGTGCCAATGCATAAAGTGGTGATCGATATGCGACGTATGGGGGGCGGTTTTGGCGGTAAAGAAACCCAAGCCAATGCTCCAGCCTGTCTTGCTGCCGTGATTGCTCGCTTAACAGGTAAGCCTACCAAAATGCGGCTGTGGCGCAACGATGACATGGTGATGACAGGCAAACGTCATCCATTCTACAACCAATATAAAGTGGGCTTTGACGACCAAGGGCGTATTACGGGCATCGATTTATCGGTAGCGGGAAATTGTGGTTATTCAATTGATTTGTCTCATTCTATTGTCGACCGAGCAATGTTCCACTCAGATAATGCTTATTATCTCGGTGACGCTAAAGTGGTCGGTTACCGTTGTAAAACCCATACCGCTTCGAATACCGCCTATCGTGGCTTTGGTGGCCCACAAGGCATGATGACGATTGAACATATCATGGATGAAATTGCTCATTATTTGGGTAAGGATCCGCTTGACGTTCGTAAGCATAATTATTATGGCCTAGCAGACCGTAACGTCACTCATTATTATCAAACGGTTGAAGATAACTGTTTATTTGATATTACCGACCAATTAGAAAAAACCAGCGAATACAAAAAACGTCGCCAAGAGATCGCGCAATATAATGGCAATAGCCCAATTTTAAAGAAAGGGATCGCACTGACACCCGTCAAGTTTGGTATCTCGTTCACCGCCACGTTTTTAAATCAAGCGGGGGCGTTATTACATATCTATACCGATGGCAGTATTCATTTAAACCATGGTGGCACTGAGATGGGACAAGGACTGAACATTAAAGTCGCCCAAATTGTGGCGCAAGAGTTCAGTGTCGATGTCGATCAAATT
Organism: Vibrio algicola; assembly: GCF_009601765.2. NCBI lineage: Bacteria > Pseudomonadati > Pseudomonadota > Gammaproteobacteria > Vibrionales > Vibrionaceae > Vibrio > Vibrio algicola. The sequence continues at coordinate 540,273 of NZ_CP045700.1, read as the reverse complement.
CAGATCACGGCCACCAATACCGATAAAGTCCCTAACACGTCCCCAACGGCGGCATCTTCTGGTACCGATCTTAATGGTAAGGCGGCGCAAAATGCGGCTCTAACGATTAAAGCACGTTTAGTTGAGTTTGCAGCCAGCCACTACAAAGTCACCCCAGAAGAAGTGGTGTTTAATAATGGCGTGGTGGAAGTACGAGATCAGTTGTTCTCATTTTCCGACTTTATTCAGCAAGCGTATTTTAATCAGGTGTCGTTATCGAGCACAGGTTTCTATCGCACGCCTAAAATTTATTATGATCATGAAAAAGCCTGTGGGCGTCCATTCTATTATTTCGCTTATGGTGCATCTTGCTCGGAAGTGATTGTCGATACGCTGACGGGGGAATACAAAATTTTGCGCGCGGATATTTTGCACGATGTCGGCGCATCACTTAACCCTGCGATTGATATTGGCCAGATCGAAGGTGGCTTTATCCAAGGCGTCGGTTGGCTGACCACCGAAGAGCTGGTGTGGAATGAAAAAGGCCGTTTAATGACCAATGGTCCTGCGGGCTATAAAATTCCGGCCATTGCCGATATGCCCATTGATTTTAGAACCGAGATTGTACAAAACCGCACCAATCCAGAAGACACGGTATTTAACTCAAAAGCGGTGGGCGAACCACCATTTATGCTCGGCATGTCGGTGTGGAGCGCGCTAAAAGATGCGGTACATGCAGTCGCACTAGAAAATGCCAACTCAGGTGACAACGTCACAGTTCAGTTGGATACCCCAGCCACACCAGAGCGTATGTTGTGGGCAATGGAGCGCGCAAGAAATCCTCAAGCAAAGCCACGCAGCGATGAATCGAGTCACAAGCGTCGAAAAGTGGCCAGCGAAAAAGAATAAAAGTGAGATCATGTTTCATCGTTGATTTCACCACATAATGAAGGATGTATTATGAATACGGATCAAAGCAAGCATCAAAACCCGATCAACCAAATCTCGTGGATCCAGCATCTTGCGTATCTTGAACAACAAGGTGAAGAGTGTGTGCTGGTCACCGTACTTGAAGATAAAGGTTCGGTCCCTCGTGATGCAGGAACCAAAATGATCGTCACCCGTGATGAATTATTTGCCACCATAGGCGGTGGTCATTTAGAGCATTTGGCCACCCAAATGGCGCGCGAGATCTTAATAAAAGGTGAAAACAAAACGCATATCGAGCGCTTTAATTTAGGCGCAAGATTAGGCCAATGTTGCGGTGGCATGGCAACTCTAAGCTTTGAACCCATCGGCTTTAATCAACATCATTTAGTATTATTTGGCGCAGGTCATGTTGCAAAAGCTCTGGTGAATATCGTACAAACGCTACCATTTAAAATTACTTGGATAGATGAACGTGAAGCGGAGTTTCCTACTCAATTGGCACCGAATGTGCATAAGTTAGTCAGTGATGATCCGGTCGGCGAAATCAAACATATGCCAGCCAATAGTTATTATTTGGTGATGACGCATAATCATCAGCTCGATTTTGATTTAGCGCGTGCGATCTTAACTCAAGATAATGCGAGTTACTTTGGCATGATTGGCTCACTGACCAAACGCAAGAAATTTGATTTACGCCTATCTCACCGAGGTTTTTCTGCTGATATTATTGATAATATGATCTGCCCAATTGGCATTGGCGCAGTGAAAGGCAAGCACCCTGCTGAAATTGCAGTGTCGGTGGCGGGTGAGTTAATAGCCCATTATCAAGGCCAAACACTCGAACAAAAAAGGCCAATAAAACAACATGGATTAGTCGGATAAATCGTTATCAACCATAAAAAAACACTAACCAAAAATTATCGAATTAGCACAAAGTTTAGTATCACAGAATTTCGTAGCACAGAGTTCAGTATTAAAGGTATATCAATAAGGAAATCGTATGCCGCAACATAAAACCGCGTATCGTAGTGCCATTATTCAAATTCTCGCCGATCCCAATGAAGTCGGTATCGAGCAAGCTTACCGTTACTTTGAAGACGGCTTATTGGTGGTCGAAAATGGTAAAATTATTGATGTTGGTGATCATATCGAAACCATTGCTAAACATAATAGCGATATGAAAATGATCAACTATCGAGATAAAATTATCACCGCAGGCTTTGTGGATACGCATATTCATTACCCCCAAACGGGCATGATCGCCTCTTATGGGGAGCAACTGCTCGACTGGCTGGAAAATTACACCTTTCCAGAAGAAGAACGGTTTAAAGATCCAGAATATGCCGACAAAGTCGCCAAGATATTTCTTGATGAGCTTGCCAGTAACGGCACCACTACCGCATTAGTGTTCGGCACGGTCCATAAACAATCGGTCGATGTGTTTTTCCAAGAGGCCAAACGCCGTAATTTACGCATGATCTGCGGCAAAGTATTAATGGATCGCAATGCGCCAGATTATTTAACCGACACGCCCGAATGTGGCTTTAACGATTCAAAAGAGCTGATTGAAAAGTGGCATAACAATGGGCGTTTGTCGTATGCCGTGACACCACGTTTTGCCCCAACCAGCAGTCCTGAGCAACTGGCAATGGTCGGTAAATTACTACAACAATACCCAAGTGTGTATATGCATACCCATTTGTCGGAAAACAAACAAGAAATTGAATGGGTAAAATCGCTCTTTCCTGAACGTGAGGGTTATCTTGATGTGTATGATCATTATGGTTTATTGCATCAACGTTCGGTCTTTGCTCATGGTGTACATCTATCCGATTGTGAATGTCAGCGACTATCAGAAACCGGATCGGCGATTGCCTTTTGTCCCACTTCTAATCTGTTTTTAGGCTCTGGATTGTTTGATCTCACTCGTCTTGAAGGCTATGGCGTACGAGTCGGAATGGGTACCGATGTTGGCGCGGGCACCAGTTTCTCATTGATGCAAACCATGAGTGAAGCTTATAAAATCATGCAGTTGCAACAACAAAAACTGCATCCGGTAAAATCCTTATATCAAGCCACATTAGGCGGAGCCAAAGCGTTATACTTAGACGATAAAATTGGCAGTTTAGAAGTGGGTAAAGAAGCCGATTTTGTGGTGCTAGAACCCAACGCCACTACCTTGATGAAATTTAGAATGCAGCAAGCCAAAACCTTATCAGAAAAGCTTTTTGTATTGATGAGTTTAGGGGACGACCGCACCGTGCATGCCACCTACATTGAAGGAAACTTAGCGTACAAAAATTAGCACTTAAAAAGCTTTGCATGTCTTATTGTGAGCTGAAATATGGCTGCTGTTTTTTAACCTAAAAGCGGAAAGTGAAGCCGACATTGGATTGAAATTGATTCATCCAATCCGATTCAAAATGGATATAACATTTATTCACATCATGCGCGCTATAACACACGGTTGAACTGCTGCTATCGACCGTGGTACCTAGCCAGCGAAACTGAGCATTGAGCGCAATATGCGGGGTGAGTTTGTATTCTAACCCTGCAAAGCCTGTGGCTGAAAACCCCACCTTACCCTTGGCCCAATCAACGTCAATATACGAGCCGCCAAGACCTATGCCAACATAACCTAACAGCTTATCGTTGATCGGCAGATCTAAGCTGCTTTGTAAGTATAAATATTTGACCGGAGAATCTAAATCGAGATCGTCTAATTGGCTATCTTGCTGAGTATAAAAGAGCCCAATCCTGCCATTTTCTACTGGGATCTCAATGGCTATCGAATAGTTATAATCGCCTTGGATGTCATAACGATTATCTTGAGCATCTTTCACTTCACCACCAATGGTATAGCCGATCATCGGTGTGATCATAATATCAGCATAACTACTGACACTGATAAGCGTGAGTGAAAGGATCAGATAGTGCTTCATCATACGTCATCCATATTGTTGAATAAATGTTGTTGACTAAATCTTGCTGAGTACATAGGGCTGAATAAATACTCAAATTGAGCTGCTTACATTTTAAGCAATCATAGGGTCTATTTCTTCAACTATATCAATTTATTATTAATATATGTGACGGGATCTAGTAATGTGTATGTAAGCCTGTGAAAGTGGATTTAAAACAGGGGTGAGAAGTCGCGTGAAGGAGTGGTGATGAAGATCAAAACAATATCAATGGCCATCTTGATTTTAGGCTGTGTACCATTTGCTTGGGCGGAAGCGCCGAGCGCCTACGATTTATGTTTGCTGGATAAAATTAAACAAAAAAGCGGCGATGCGACGGTGGCGAGTATTCGCAGTGAGTGCCAATTGGAGGAGGTGACTCAAACCACGGTTGCAATCAATCAACCAGATGAAAACCTCGCGACTCAACGTTTGAAATCGGAACGTGAAGTCGCCTTCGAACCTTTTGTGATGACCGCGCATCGACTCAATTATTTATTACCTATCACTTATACCGATAATATTAATGAGAAAGCGTATGACAATACCGATTGGTCTGATGGTTTAAGCCATGCAGAAGCAGAGTTTCAGATAAGTTTTAAAGTGCCATTAAACTACGGTGATTTAATGTTTGATGGGGATGCATTGTATTTCGGCATGACGTTAAAGTCTTTTTGGCAAGTGTACGCTGAGGATATTTCGCGTCCGTTTCGTGAAACCAATTATCGACCAGAATTATTCTATATTACTCCTACAGCTTGGACCCCCTTTGGCGGAAATACCGCGGTAGGTTTCGGGGTGGAACATGAATCGAATGGACAAAGGCAAGAGTTATCTCGCAGTTGGAATCGAATTTATACTCAATTTTATTTTGCCAAAGACAATTTTGTGGTGGCAGTTCAACCTTGGTGGCGCATTCCTGAAGATGAGAAAAATTCCCCCGATGATTCTGACGGTGATGATAACCCTGATATTGATGATTACATGGGGCACTTTGAGTTAACCAGTGCTTATAAGTGGGATGATTTAGAATTTTCCTTTATTGGTCGAGAGAATTTTTCCACTCATAAAGGGTATGCCGAATTCGGATTTTCGTTTCCTATTTGGGGGAAAATTCGAGGTTATGGGCAATACTCATCAGGATACGGCAGCAGCTTGATTGATTATAACCAAAACCAACAAAGGATCGGGGCAGGAGTGGCGATTACAGGTTGGTTATAGCGCTCAAAATAAGCATTGAATGGTATGATATATAGTCGGATGTTATTAGGTAACCAAATGTAAATTGTTTATCATTACTGCACTTTTTGTACCCATTCTAGCCAGTTGCGGAAGCGTTTATTTTAACTATCTGGCCATTCTATTTTGAGTAAATACTGAAATTTATGCATTTAATCCTTCAACACAGTAAAAAATGGTCGTTACGCATACTGGCGCAACTCGGCGTGGTTCACAACGATAGTCAAAATATTTCAGTCATTCCATTAATCGAGCGTATTAAGGTCGCTTTGGCAGCATTTACCACTATTTTTATCGTCACCACCATTAGCACCCAGATACAAGACTCCAATGCGTCGTTGATATTACTCGGCTCAATGGGCGCTTCAGCGGTGATCATCTTTGCATTACCAAGCAGTCCATTAGCCAAACCTTGGAGTTTTTTAGTGGGGCATACCGTTGACGCAACGTTAGGCATGACGATGGTGTTGTCCGATTTTGTCTTATTAGCCAGCGCAACCATTGGCATTGTATTAATGTTGATGTACATCTTTGAATGTATGCACCCATCGGCCGCCGCAACAGCATTAGTGCCAGTGATAGGCAGTCGCAATATGGATATCGGTTATGAATTGCTGATGCCAGTGATGCTCAATTTATTGGTGTTTTTAGTGGTGAGTTTAATTTTAAATCGCTGGGTATTATATTATCAATGTTGTACTTTTTCAGTGAAATAATACATTGATATAAATCAATAGCTTGCAGTGAGGTGGTTTTATTTAACCACCCTAAATTTAAACGTTTTTAATTTTGCAGTGTTACTCTTAGTGTTACTGAAAAATACTCAGTAACACTAAAATCGCGGCTCAAAAGGACTTAATATGGAACACCCCTTCACAAAAAAATATTTCGATGGACTACAAGCTGGCGACAAGCTACTTCAAGTTAGTAAAGACGGTTTAACTTTCAGACTTCACCCAATTAATAAGCTTAAGCCAGACATATCAAAAAAAAGCTGGTGTTTCCGTTTCCGATCACCGATAAATGGAAAAACAAAGCTATTCAAAATTGGAAATTATGAAGATGTGACGATTACTCACGCGCGTAATATTGTAAAAAAATTAAAAGCACAATTAGCGGATGGACATGATCCGATACTTGAAAAAAAAGTAGTCGGATTGACGCTGGTTGAGGCGTTTGAGAAATATTTCGCGAGGGCGTCTACGAAAACAAAAAGATCGACACTTAATAACTACAAATCTGTTTTTTATAAATACGCGGGGCAACTTAAGTCAATTCCGTACAAAAAATTGTCGCGCAATATGATTAAAGATCATGCAAGAGCGAATATTGAGAGTTATAGTCGCAAGAAAATATTCTACTCTGTCATAGTAAATACTATGGCTTTTTGCGAATCCGAGTTTGGAGATATTGAGAAGCAAAACTTCACGGGATTGTTAGCTTTAGAGAATGAGCCGCCTAAGCCCGATCTTGACTTTGTTACAGTTGATAGATTACCTCAGTTTATTTCAGATATTCACTCTTGCAAGAAATCTATCGAAAAAAAATACGCTACTTTACTTTTGTTGATGTGGGGTTGCAGAGTGCAATCTTTACTTAATTTACAGTGGAAAGATATAGGTTTTGATAATAATAAAGTTAGTATATTTGAGTCAAAAACTAGCACTAATATTGATGTTTTTCTGACAGAATATGCGAAAAGTTTACTTGAAAAAATCAAGCCAGTGGGTGCTGAAAATGATCACTACGTTTTTCATCTTCGAAATAACAGAAACAAACCGAACCATCGACAATTTGTCGGCGTTGTTTTCGCTAGCATAAAAGAAAAATCAACTGCGCATCGGTTAAGATATACGTTCAGCAGTATATTAAATGATGCGGGTTTTAATCCTATGTATATTGAAATTTGCTTGGGTCACGCGGTGAATACGCAGATATCACGCATCTACAATAAATCTGAATACCAAGAGCAGCGCAAGCCGCTTTATCAGTATATGAGTGATTTAGTGGAAAATGAGGGCGATATTGAAGCGGTGAGTGGAGTTAATAGTGAAAGTGCTGGTAGCAGGTGGAGGCTAAAGGGTTAAGTTATGATCAAGTCAGTAGCAATTATTTTTTTGTTGTGTGTTATTGATTAGTTATGCTGCGAAAAGATAGATAGTCACATTTTTTATTGTCTATATTCCATTTCGTTATAATTCTTAATGGTTTTATATAATTAACGTAAAGCCATTTATTTCTCAATGTTCATTATGCATTAATATAATTTGACAACCAATTGAATGCTGTTTTATTATGTTCGGGTTGATTGCTCGCGTATTCAATAACACATATTTAAATGAGTCAGTTATCTACACCCACGCGAGCCGTTGCGCTTCATTGCAAGACGGGGGTGTAGATAACTGACTTTTTTTTGCTTAAACCAAACAGGACTATCAAATGAAAAAATTAGTTGTTTTAGCAGTATTGACAGCGACAGCAGTATTAACAGGTTGTTCAGCTCCGGCTCCGTATTACGCAAGTGGTGTGATGGTCAGCAATTTTGGTGAGGAGTTTACAAAATCAATTAAAGACAAGCCGTTCCAAGGTTATGGTGTGGCTACTGGTGGTCATGCTGAGCTTAATGATAGTGTTCTGGTAATGTTTATCAACATGGACGAAGGCAAGACCCCACTTAGCGAAAAGGATACGCAAGGCTTTGCGGTCAACTCTTGCGCCAATATAGCGAACAGCGGATACGCTAGAAAGCTACACGGGGCGATTGACAGAGCAACAAACGTCACCGCCTTTGCGATTGATGTAACAGTGTCTAGAGAGCGCGATCCAAAGCAACTGCACGGCTACAGCGTTTGTTATACCCAGAAGTCAGCTACTAATAAGCAATAATAATGAGCAGGGTAATAGCATTACTTTCGTTAATGCTGGTGGTAGGGGGAGCGCAAGCAGCCCCCGATTACAGTGTTTTGAAAGCGCATACTGGAGGGATCGCAGTTAATGAAAGCGGCACTACTGTTTTTAAATTGTCGGATGGAACCGAAAAGCCAGCCGTAAAAAAAGAGTGGCCGAGTGCAGCGCCAAAAGTTGATAAATCGGTTAAGTTACCGCCAAAACCGCGCTGGTCAAGTTCCGGCACTGAAACGAAAACATACAATATACGCAAGATAAGCAGTCATAGTTACGAAGTGCGTACATATAAGTAATTCACACTTTTTTGCGTTATATATATTACTTTCGGTTATATGGTTATGATGCCTTATATATCCTACGTTTTACCTTTAATTTCGCTTAATTTCATTTGAAAAATAAATATTGACTATTCGATAATATCATTTACTAAATAATTGAATATTGCCTTATATTAGCAATTCAATCAACAATGAGATGTTAGATTACCGAGTTTTACAATAACGCCACCTCGCCATCTCACCCTTTATTGGGGCGAGGTGGCGTTGTTGTTTTTGCAGGGTTATAAAATGAAATTAACAGAATATGAAGAAGTTGCTATGAAAGCAAAACAGGTCGTACGCTTCGCAAGCGTTTATTGACCGAGATCAATAAATGGAAGAAGTGGAGCAAGATATTTGCCGTCAAGTTCAAGCAGCAATTAAGAAAGAAGCATAAAAAAAAACCTTGCAAAGTACAAGGGCTATTTAAGAATGACTGACTACTAAACCATCATTCGAGAGTTAATTAAGACAGGTTAACTCACTACTTATGAAACATGAGTATAACATAATGAAAGATGAAAATAGCAGCGATTCAAAGAAACAAGATCCGAAATATGTCGACGCTACGCAAAATGTGAAGCCAGACACCACCGAACCGGAAAATATTTCACACAGCGACGCGCCACAACCAAAAGATGGTGCTAATACTGATACATTGACAGCAGAAGAACAACAAGCGGCGAATAAGAAAGAACGTCTAAGCAAGATCACGGAAATGGTCGATAACATACAAGCGATGTGTCGTATCACTAACCTTCGCATTGCTAAAGGTCGCAATGATTTAGTACCCGTTGATATATTTGAAGCCAAGGCGGTTATCGATAAAGTTATGGGCGGCAAGTATGCCAAGGCGATGATTGGTGGTGCGGCTCGCATTATAGAACATAGTTCAAGCGACTTACGCATAATGTCAGCGTCTACTATTATCAATAGCTTTTCGGGTTTGAAGTTGGCGTACTGGGGTGTAGACAAAGAAGGCGATCCGAAGCTTAAGTATTTACCAGCAGCCAAGTATTTTATCGAACAATCAGACGTTGCGCGGATCTATGAATCAGTTGCGTTTAATCCAAATGAAAAAAAAGAATTCCGCGACCAAGATCGACGCAATACGCTGAACTTATTCCAAGGCTTTCCCCATACCGTTGATAATGCACCAAGCCAAAGCATCATCTTGCCTTTAAATGGGTTCGAAGGTCTTAAGGTGCAACTTGAATCAATGACAACCAGCCGTGCTTCTATGCGTTTCTTTGAACACGTACACGATAATATTTGTAATAGTGATTATGAAGCGTTTAAGCAATTTGTGGCGTGGATGGCTAACATCATTCAAGACCCAGCCAAGCGGCCGCAATTCGCGCCAGTATTGCGATCAGCTGAAAAAGGCACAGGCAAATCAACGGTTATGGAAATCTTGTGTCAAGTGGTTGGGGTTCAACAATCCATGATGACAAGCGATGCAGAGCATATATGGGGGCGCTTCGTGGCTGGCCTGATCAATAAGTTACTGGTGGTCGGTGAAGAAATTAGTTGGGGCGGCAACAAGAAAAGCGAAGGCGTTTTAAAGGACAGTGTAACGGGTAACATGCTGGTGGTAGAACGCAAAGGTGTAGACATGGAAATGCACACTAAATATTATCGTTTAGCTTTATTGTCGAACGATGCTTGGGTAGTGCCAGCGAGTAACGATGAAAGGCGTTATCTAGTACTAGACGTAAACCCCCAGAAAGCACAGAATAAGGAATATTTCGCGCCATTTTACAGTGGCAAGACGAAGCATGGCGGTTTTGATAAAACCATGCTGCGAGAGCTAACATATATATTCAGTAACCTCGATATATCGAATATTGATTTAACAGCGGCGGTTAAAACAGATGGATTAAAGCAACAACAGGCCGTATCTGTGGATCATATTGTTAAATGGTGGGCTAACTGTTTAGAGACTGGTTACGTTAAATATAAAGATGAAGGTAACGCGACCGGTATCATTCATCAAAAAAAACCAATCGACAAGGTGATCAGCCCAGAAGTATTAAAGGCATCAATTGCAGAATGGATCCGCGCTTCTGGTGGCCGTGGTGGTGTTATGACATCACAACAATTACGCAAAGAGTTGGATCGCGTCGCTGGTGGAACGGTGATAAACAAAAATGTAAAAATAAACGGTGTCGGGGTGCGTGGTTGGTTAGTACCTAATCATAAGGAGGCAATAGCTTTCTTTGTGGATAAATTTCACATTGAATTAGAGATTGATATAAACCCAGACGATCTGTTTGAAGAAGAAGTTAATAACAAATCCAACGCGGTAGTAAAGGGTATATTTGGTAAGCAAACCAACCTTAGCGGCTACAATCAATAAATTGCTGGTGGTGCGTGATAAAGGGTTAGATCTAACGGTCTAACCCTTTTTTCTGTAACTATTTCGGGTTTTCTGTAACTTTCAGGGGTTTTTTGTAACCGTTGAGGATTTTCTGTAACCGTTAACTTGCTGTTATTATTACTCTTTATCTTTAAAGTTACAGAAAATACAGAAAATACAGAAAATAGAGTAAAAAACCAAGTTGCTACAGAAATGATACTAAATCTAAATAGAAATTTATGATTCCCCTTTTTTTGTAACTGCTGTAACTTTGGTTGTTTTAATTTTAGTAATCAATAACTTAGCGGTTACAAAAGGTGTTTTGATTTTTTGTAACTTTTGTAATTTAGGTTGATCTTTGTACAGTTTTAGGCGTTTAAGCTGGTGGATCCCTTCAAAAGCAAAACCTCTTTTTTAATTCAAAAATGAAAATTTCCCCAACCGATTTTTCCCCAAAGTAAATCGCTAGATCTCGATTAATGGCAAAAAACAAGATACTGCTATGGCTTGCAATGAAACCTCCATGAACTTATGAACAGCGTTTTAAATTTGGTGGTAAAATAACCACATCGAAACGAGAGGGTTTAATCATGATTCTTATTCTGAATATCAAAAAATGCGAAAGTGAGATACGTCGCTTAGATACCATTCTGACTTTCTGCGCTCAATTGAAAAAAGCGGGATTTGATATAAGCCGTGACCGAGTGTTCGACTTGAACGCACCGCGGCAGCTTGAGCACACGGCGTACTATCACGCGCAAATGATGAAGCAGGTTTGTGATCACCGCCCTTTATTAGTTGTGGTTGTCGATGAAGCACAGGCTACGGCCATGGCTGATATTTACAAGGACGGTGGAGCGCATAGCGTGCAAGTCGTCGATCTAGTCGCGGATATCTGATTATGTGGGTTATCGGATCGGACACCACGCAAGTTAGCCATAACGCTGGCAAACGTATAAGCGTGATCTCCATTGGCGCCAATATGACCCCCAAGCAGCGGTCAGCGGCTGCAAGTTGGGCTTATTCGCTTGAGAGACAAAGCCGAAACGCCATAGGCCGACAAACAGCGTTGTCGCTCGTTGAACAATGCCATGACTATCTGAGCGCTGATATAGACCGCGAGTTATGGGCGATAAATACAATCGAAGGGCTTGAGCGATTAAGTCAGCAGCAAACCGAAGCGGAAGCGGTGCATCGAGATGAGAAAGTAGAGCCTGACCAGATCAGGCGTTTGAATTACGCAATCGCTCGCTTGAGGAATCGCCAAAAGAAAGCTATCGGCATCGAACGCAAACAGACACTTGCCGAATCAATCATTGCATTGCAAAAATATCGTGACAGTTTGAAGGAAGGCGTGAATGAGACGCTACCGGACGACCCAGATATGAGACGAGAAGCGCTATTCAACAAGGGTGTAGGGCGTTATATAACCACTCAGCCGAGGCGCATACGTTGGATGTGATGCAACGGAGAGCAGCGTGGTGATAAGAATTAACAACAGACAGATGAAGCGCAACAGTGCGATTTTACGCATAAAGTTGAGCACAGATTCAGAGCCAGAATCTCCGATTCGAGGCAGAAACTTATCATTGCCGCTGGTATCACTTGAAGCCAAGCAGCAGACCCGCATGTATATCCGCAAAGGAGAAGCGAATGCTATTTAATACGCAAGCACTACGTCGCGCAGTATACGACGATCCTAGATGGCGTAAACAACGCATGGCACTGATAAGACAGGCTGACTGGACATGCTGCTTATGCGGTACACGTAGCCCTTATAAAACTGGTAAAGGTCTGGTAGCGGATCACTATCCGACACCGTTGGCAGCGTGTAAGACGCCAGAAGATGCGATGGATTCAAGCAATATTCGAATAGTGTGCAGGTCATGTCATAACAAGGTGTGCAGTCGTGACGATAACGACTATAAGAACGGTGTGAAGCGTGGCAGCAGCGCAACAGGTGGCAGCTTAGATATCAATGATGAGTGGTTTGATTACTGATAAGCCAATAGTCCATACCATACCCCAACGTTAAGGCATCAAACGAGCTATATAAGAAGCTCTAATAATCACTTAAGCGGATGGCCTACCGTGTTGTTAACGCTAGGCAGGCGGGGGGTGAAGTGGCTCAAAATGACATTTTGCTCCAGAGCACAATATTAAGTTGGAGAAATGGCGCTACCCTTTTCGGGGTTAATTTTAAAGTGTGAAATGAATAATTCAGGCGTAAAATCATGTCTTTACCATACCAGAACTATTTTTTAAGTCAATATTTATTTTAAATTTAAGGAATCATTATGGATGACAACCGAAACCGATCCGCGCATAACATGCAACGCGACAATTTAGCTTATGCCGAAGTTATGGCGACAAAATGCCCAGATCAGCTACGAACCAAGGCACAGCAGGCGATCTTTGAGAAGTACAAGCGCGAGTTACTAAGCTTAAACTCTTCTGAATTGGCAACACTAACCGATCTTTGTTTCGTAGAAGATCAGCTGAACGACGTACAAAAGCAAATGAGAAAACGCAACTTTGATTTTGTGATCACTACCGCCAGCGGAGCAGTAAAACAGAACCCACTTTTACAGATTGCAGATGCGTTATATACCCGAAAAATGAGCCTATTTCGTAGCCTAAACTTGATCGCAAGTGGTAAAAATGAGTCACAAGTGCAACGAAAGCGAGCAGCGGCAACAGCAGAACGCAATGCCCCGACTTATCGCCAGCCAGCCCAACCAAAGCCCACTGCAACAAAAAAACCGTTGCCTGACTACATCAAACCAGTGAAAAAATAAAAGGAAGTAATTGCTAATGCTGCATGTAAGTGATGAACATCGAGATTATTACGATATGAAACAGATCGACAAGCTCAACAAAGGGCATTGGTCTAAACGATTATTAATGAATGCTCGTATTATTGAGCACGATATTGAAGTACCCGACAGTATAGGCAGCCGTGACGACCTGCTAGGATTTATCAATCACATTGCCGATCATGATGTAGACGTCTATAAGTGCCGTTTACTTATCGACGACATGAGCCGCATTTGTAGTCGTTCGCCTTTTATTTTGGGTGATCATGAGTTGCGTTTGGTCGGCAGCAATGGCGAATACTTACTAGAGCTAGATTACGCGAACAACTTTGCCGACATGCTTCACGGCACGATGGTTTATGACATCTGGCAGGGTAAAAAGTGAAGAATCAACGCAACAAATCACGATCAAGGCGACGCATATACCACCACTTGAAACAAAAGTGAGGTATCAACCACAGAAAAAAAGTGTGTACTAGATTACCAAGTGGGCAGCTAACAGATCGCAGATCACGTTTTTGGTGTACATTACTGTTAAAATGTGTACATGAAGAGGGCTTAAGTGGTGCGGCTGGTTGCCGTCCTCGGAACGGTTCAACGGTGACAAGCTAGTTAGAAGTGATCAGGGTTAACGTTTTCTGCGTACGCTGCTTTGATTGCGAAACAGCCGCACCACCTTAAGCTTTTATTTTAATCAATAGGATTTAAGCAAGATGAAATTCACTTTAAATGCAATTTGCTCAAGCGCGGTGGTCGATCTTGACGGCGACATTATAGAAACGACAAGTTACGACGTCACAGAAATGAATGACCGATCGATCCCCATTTTCTCGAACCACGCTAGCGGAACAACGATCGGGTATAACGAGGATTGGCGGCTAAGATATAGCGCCAAGGCTCAAGGTAACGTACTCGTAGTAAATATGAATTTTGATGATCACTACGTCAACGGCGAGCAATCACAAAAAGGCTTCGATAATGCAAAATCGGGAGCGTGGGCTGCTACGTCGATCGGCTTTACCGTCGCGCCTTCTGGCTATGATGTCATGAAAGATGCAAACGGAAATTTTACAGGCCTACATATTAAAACTGGTGTGAGGATTTTAGAATTGAGCATTTGCGCAATCGGATCTAATCCCCTGGCCGTTATTCTAAAAAGCGAAGAAGATATTGCTTTAATGAAGCGCATGAAAGAAATGAAAGACAACGCGCCTATCACAATCGCTCAAGCTGCGAAGTGCAAAGGCATTACTAAACGACAAGCGGCCATTGAATGGCTTAAATCAATCGAACAAGGGGCTTAAAATGAGTCGACAAATCGTATTATTAAGCGGTGGCCAGCCATCGTATGTAGTCAACAAGAGCGGCGCGGTGAAGTGTCTAGCACGCAATAAGTATCGACCTGCAACCGATGCGGAGTTTACCAAAGAATTATCGAGTGGGCGATATACGCTTCGAGTGTTCAAAAACTGCGGTGAACTAACAATCAACGAAATGTTAGAGCGTGTTTAAATGAACCCATTAATCACGAAACTGGACACGATTTACAAGCCGCTTGTGAAAGGTTCCCGAGCTGAGCAGTTAGGGTTAACGCCAGCACAAGCGGGGCGCCCTTTTATTACCCGTTTTACTTATGCTGGCAAGGTTGAATATTACGGTTGTTTTTATGGATCAACAATTGAGAGTGATGATAGTTCAAGCGGGCGAGATTTTGCAGCTGAGTGGGCGACGTGGAACGCTGACAGCAATAACGTGTTAGTCACAACGGTCTAGCACCATCTTTTATATTAATTTTTAGGAAATCAAAACAATGAGTATTCAGCAGATTATTAAAGCGGCAGCGACCGCACAAGGTACGATTGGTTATTTTGCAAAAAGTGAAGTACCGATCCACGAAACTGGAACCGGAACCAGTGACGTATTGATTCAAGACCAATTATCTAGTCTTATCACGCCTAATATGCCGGCAAGTGCACTATCTATCTTTACAGA
The DNA here is from genome assembly GCF_009601765.2 of Vibrio algicola. Classification (NCBI taxonomy): domain Bacteria; kingdom Pseudomonadati; phylum Pseudomonadota; class Gammaproteobacteria; order Vibrionales; family Vibrionaceae; genus Vibrio; species Vibrio algicola. Next base: position 524,774 of record NZ_CP045700.1, on the reverse strand, counting down.
TTCGAGTGTCAAAACTGTAGATCTAAACAAGACCACTGTTATTCCAATTGGCGGTGATGCTGATGGTTGCGGCTTTATCGGTGAAGGTGAAATGATTCCCGTAATTAACTCAGTGATCACATCAAAACGCCTCAAGGCGCAGCACAAGCTTGCTTGTATTGCCAACGCAACACGCGAAAGCCTAGACGGCTCAAACGGCCAGCTAGAGAGCTTTATCAGTCAGTTTGTTATTGGTCGCTCAATCAATCGCGCACTAGAGCAAAACTTGCTTTCAACGACCGCTGAATCGGTACGCAACCCAGCAGGATTGCTTGCGACGGGTTCTAACGTGGCAGTAACGGCAACGGCAACAGATCGCGAGTCTGTTTTTATTGATGAAGTGGGCAAGAAATTAGCATTTAATAAGAAAGTATTTATCGTAGTACCACCGGCCTTGTTAGGGTTCGCAATGGTTGCGCTGAATAAAAATAAGTTCAATTCTGAATTGTTCGAACTGCTACCAAGTGCCGAATGTGCAGATGACAATATTTTGATCATTGGTAATAATGATTTAGTTTGCGCCGCTGATGGTAACTCATTGGAAATTATTTCGGATAAACAAACCGCGATCGTGCAACTTGACGAGAACGACCCAGCACCGAAATTGGTTGCCCGTGGATCTACGGCTGGTGGAATTGCTCAATATATTCAACAAACCGGCGTATCAATTACAAGCGGCTTGCAACAGGAAATCGTTAGTTACAAAACCCAGCTTAATATTTCATACGAGTTAATCACTCCAGTAACATTGATTACCGTCTCATAGAGAACGATTACAGCGTCACAAGTTATCAGTTAAGGAGTATCCGGTCGGGTAGCCCTTTTTATTGAGCTAAACAAAAAGGAGAGGCTGCTAGTACACAGAACTTAAAATAACGTTTGACTGATGTTACTCTGAGTGTTACTTTTTTTAGGGTTAAATCACATGAGCCCTTTGTTTTCTTGAGTTTTGCGGGTTTAATCTTGAATCGCTGGGTTTTACTCAGAAAGCCGTCAGCTTTGCCAGAGCGATTTTATCCGGTGCATTTGCACAATGATCAAAGCCCACTTAAACGTTTAGGTTTGCAGCAAGAAGATTTAATGCAAGCAATCAACAGTTTCGATACCGTACTAGCGGTCAGCGAGCAAGACTTAGAACAGATCTATCAGCAAGCGCAACGTCATGCTTATCAAAGGCGCAGTGGCGAAGTATTAAGTCGAGATATTATTCACACGATGTATAACGATTAGCCAAGATGCTTCATTAGGTAAGGCATGGAAGTTACTGCATAAACATAAAATCAGCATGTTACCCGTGGTTAATGATAATCAAGAATTGTTAGGGGTGATTTCCAGTGTCGACTTTCTTAAAAACTTAGCTGTACCGAGTTATTCGGGTTTGCTGCAACATTTGAGCGTGATATTGGTGAAACGCAAACATAAAAAAGAAGTCAATAATCGAGTGCAAGATCTGATGGTCACCAATGTGACGGCGGTAAAAGACACCGATCATATTGTCGCGTTAGTGCCGCTTCTTTCTGACATTGGTTTGCATCATATTCCTGTGCTCGATTCTGAACAAAAACTGTGCGGCATCATTACTCAATCGGATCTGATTGGTGCGCTGTATTCAGTGAATCAAAAAGGCTAAATTTAAGTAGAATTAAGCGCTTAAATCGAAGGTATATACTCATTCATAAGGCTTAAACGCCATCAAGTCACCATATTTCAAGGTTAACCTAAGCGCTTGGTAACTTTGCTCGGCATTAATCCATTTATTGTTTTCACCATTGCTAACAAACTCAGGCTGGGTTAAGCCAAGATGCTGCGCCATCGCTTGATAATAATCCGCGCGGGTTGGATGAGAATGGGCGGAAAGATGCAAAACTTTACGTTCAGGCCAATGTTGGAGTATCGATTGAATAGCGCAAATGATGTCGTGCTGGTGGATTAAGTTCACCGGTGTTAAGCCATTATCAAGCGCCTCTTGGCTAGACAGATATCGCTTCACAATATGCTTAGCTGGGTGACGGTCTGGGCCTATTAAGCCTGATAATCGCAACACCACCAAATTATCTTGCCACTGTTGACGTAATTCATTTTCCAGCCAAACATGTGCCTGACCTGAGTCGGTATTTGGCTTAGTTGGCGTGTCTTCGGTGATCTCTCCGTGACAATCGGCATAAACGCTGGTGGTACTAATGAAGATGACTTTTTTAATGCAATGCAATTTTGCTTGTTCAGATACTTGCATCACATTGTGTTTAAATTGCTGCGCGCTATTGGGTTTACGGCGCGGTGGCAAATTAATGAACAATACATCAGAGCTGAAAAAGGCGTTTAATTTTGTATACTTATCGTTGTTATCGTGACCAATCTGATTGCTAAGATTGTTGTTGGAATGGTCAATCAAAGGCAGCTGAAGTTGCACCCCATGAATACCGTATTCTTTAAGGCCAACCACTTCGTCCAGATTTTGTTTTGAACCATAAACGCAATAACCATCAGAGACTAGCGACTTAGCCAGCGCCAAACCTAACCAGCCGCAACCACATATACTGATATTTTTATCCATAAATTGAATTGTCCCTAAATTGTTATCTTCTAAACCAATTTTTGTGGTATACGCTAACCACAAAGCAGCATAAAATCATAAAGTAGTATAAAATTCCCTTCATTCAAAATTTCACATAGAGCGCAGCATGGCAAATAAACTGAGTGACTTTAGTGTCCAAACCTTAATTTGTAATGATCTACTTGAAAAACAAATGGAATGCAGAGAGCTGCTGTATGATTTTAATCACTCCAGACCGAGAGAGATAGAACTGCGTCGCTCGATCTTAAAAAAGATCATCATTAATTACCAAGGCACCCATATCGAGCCACCCTTTATCTGTGATATTGGCCAAAATTTTACCATTGGTAAAGGCGGATTTATCAATTATGGTTTAACTGTGCTCGATATTGCGCCCGTTACCATTGGCGATCATGTATTGATCGCGCCAAATGTGCAACTGTGCGCTGCCAGTCATCCGATTTTATTAAGTGAACGTATTCAACCTTTTGCCTGTGGTGAGCCGATCTCGATTGGCGATTGTGTGTGGATAGGTGCTGGTTCGATTGTGTTAGGCGGCGTCACTATTGGCAGCAATAGTGTGATTGGCGCGGGCAGTGTGGTCACCAAAGATATTCCTGATAACGTGATTGCCGTGGGTAACCCGTGCAAAGTGATCAAAACCATTGAACATGGCAAAATGCCAACTCAAGCTGAGGTGGATGCGCTATTGAAAAAACACGGATTAGAAGGGTGGGGTTAAGCCATTTGATTATCAATGAGACAAAACTCAGCAGTGTGGGGCCTCGCCCAACTTTAACCTTAGTTCGTGGTTTGCCCGGCTCTGGTAAATCGACGTTGGCGGCACAATTAGCGCAACAAACTGGCGCGATCCACTTAGAAACCGACATGTATTTTGTCAACGCTAAAGGTCATTATCGCTTTGATGCTAAAAAGCTCAGTGATGCACATGAGTGGTGCCAGCAACAAACCCGCCAACATTTAACACAAGGGTTCAGTGTGATCGTGTCGAATACATTTGTTTGCTTGTGGGAGATGAAAGTGTATCAAGAGCTCGCGCAGCAACTGAATATTACGATTGAAATTCAAGTATGCCGAGGCGAGTTTGGCACAGTGCACAATATCGACGCCAGCGTACTGGCAAATATGAAGCGCAAGTGGGAAGAGTCGTAAACTCCTTGATAAACCACTTATTCAAATGAATCTCATTTTAATGGAATTGGTATAACCGTAGTGGCTTATTCTTCAGTTTCAAAAAATGGTCGTAGGATTTTTTCGTAATCTTCAACGCTTTGCGCGCCTGTGATAGCGGTTTCATTATTAAATACCATTGTTGGTACGCCGCTTATTCCCATTTCGATCCATTGATTTTCAATCACATCAATTTTGTCATTTTCAGAAGCATCACTTAGATGAGCCAGCATTTCAGCGGCTTCAAGACCAACAGATTCACCAATTTCGAGTAATACTTCAATATCTGAAATATTTTTACCATCGGTAAAGTAGCCGGTCACCAGAGCGATAATAAGCTGAGTTTGCAGCCCTAATGAATAGGCGTAATCGAGTAAAACATGGCAATGACGAGTATTGTAAATGCGAGATTGGTCGGTGAAGTTAAAATCGAAATTAACCTTTTTGCCACACTCAATCAAATGTTGGCGATTGCGGTCACTTTCTTGCTCGCTGATCCCGTATTTACGCACAATATGATCGCGTAAGTTTTCGCCTTCTGCGGGCATATCAGGGTTTAGCTCAAACGGATACCATTCTACCGCAATCTGATGTTGCCAGTTATTTTTCACCACAGCATTACGCAAGTGCTTAACGCCGATCACACACCAAGGGCAGACAAGATCTGAAATGATATCAATTTTGAGTTTTATATCGGACATGCTGCAACCTTGCCAATGATGATGTTTAAAAAATAGGATCTCATTATGTAAGTTGATGGCTGAGAGTCAATAGGAATAAGGCACAAAAATTACCACTAAAGTGTGATCTCACCCAGCAAAATAATTTGCTTGCTGTTTAATCAATCTAAATGCTTCTTAAATCTGAGTGAGGCAATAATCATACCAACTACGCTAAAGCCAAGTAACCATAACGCATCGTAACTCATGTCTGCGATGGCGGCGTCGCGTAAAATGACGCCTCTTATCAAGCGCATAAAATGGGTGGCGGGCAGAATTTCAGAGATATATTGCGCCACCACTGGCATGCCATCATAAGGAAACATAAAGCCTGAAAGTAAGATTGAGGGCAGTAGGATAAACACCGTCATTTGCATCGCTTGCAGTTGATTAGTGGCAATGGTCGACAGCACTAAGCCTAATGCCAAGCTCGCCAGAATAAATAACAAAGTCGCAATACCGAGTGACACTAAGCCACCTTGTACCGAAATATTAAATAGGAAATAACCGAGCGCTAAAATAATACTGGTTTGGATTAAGCCAATAAATAAATAGGGGATCACTTTACCAATCATCAGTTCGATTGAACGCACTGGGGTAGTGATCAGCATTTCCATATTGCCGCGTTCACGTTCGCGTACAATCGCCGCAGATGTAAACATAATCATCGTCATGGTAAGAATAACCGCGACCAGTCCGGGAATGATATTGACTGCGGTGCGCTGCTCGGGATTGTACAAAATGGTGGCGGCAAAGGTTGGCGTGACTTGATTAGCCGGTTTATCCAATAATTCGGTTAATGGCATGGAACGCAAGCTTTTGATCGTCGAGGCTATTATGGTGTCAGAGCCATCGATAATCCATTGCGCGATCGGGCGGCTGGTTTCGCCACTGGTGGCCGGTGGGGTACTTTGTCCAATGGCATTATTGCGCACCAAGCGTTGCGATAAATCAGGCGGAATATACAAAACGGCGCGAATTTTGGCGCTGGCAACGTCTTTTTGCGCTTGGTTTAAATCGGTATATTGCTTGGTAAAGCTCACGGTTTGAGTCGCTTCTACCGTTTGGACTAATACTCGGCTTAACGTTGTTTGGCTTAAATCGACCACCCCAACCGGAATATGGCGCACATTGGTATTAATCGCATAACCAAATAAAAGCAGTTGAATAATAGGGATTAAAATGATCATACGAAACGTCATTTTATCGCGTTTAAGTTGCAATAACTCTTTAAAGAAGATGGCTTGAATACGAGATAAAAACATCATTGTCTACCATCTCCGGTGCAAGTGACAAACACATCTTCAAGGCTAGGGCGAACTTGTGAAAATTGCTCAGGCTTGAAATTACTTAACGGGGCTTGATGGCGTAAAAATGCCACCGGATCGCTTTGGCTATCTTGAATTAACACCCGTAGACGAGAGCCTAATTGCGCGGCGCTGATCACTTGTGGTTGCAAAATAAGGTGTTGTTTCAACTGGCGTAAGTTATGGCTTTCAATTTCAATGACATGAGCGCCAAGTTGCGCCATTAACTCATCCGGTGAACCATCGGCGCGTTTAAAACCAGACTCTAAAATCGCCAATTTATGGCAACGTTCAGCTTCATCCATATAGTGAGTTGAGACTAAAATCGTGGTGCCTTGTTCGCATAGATCAAACAACTGCTCCCAAAATTCGCGTCGATTTTCAGGATCGACCGCGGAAGTCGGTTCATCTAAAAACAGTAAGTCGGGCTGATGCAAAGTGGAGGCGGCAAGAGCTAAACGTTGCCTTTGACCGCCACTCATACTGCCTGCTAATTGGTTTTTACGTTGATCGAGACCGTAAACCGACAGCAGTTGTTCAATCCGTTGTTTTTGTTGTTTGGCGCGTAGACCATAAATTTTAGCGATAAAGCGCAAATTTTCTTGTACCGTGAGATCGTCATATAACGAGAATTTCTGCGTCATATAACCAATCTTTCGGCGTAACTTTTCAGCATCTTGTGGCAATGAATGCCCGAGCACGTTAATACTGCCGCTAGTGGGGCTTAATAACCCTGTCAGCATTCGAATTGCGGTGGTTTTTCCCGAGCCATTAGGCCCCAAAAAACCATAGATTTCCGCTTTTTTAACCTGCAAATCGAGCGAATCAATCGCTTTTAAGTCCCCAAAACTGCGGCTTAATTGTTCGGTTTGAATCGCAAATTCGCTGATGTCTGTTTTATTGTTTACTTTTGCTTCACTCATGGCAAATCCACTTGAACGGGGATCCCAGAAGGCAGTTTAGTGTAGTCATCCGGCAGTTGAACTTCGGCTAAATACATTAAATTAGCGCGATCTTCTTGGTTTAAGGCGTAGTATGGGGTGAATGCAGGTTCACTCGATACCCATGTCACTTTGCCGTTAATCGCTTGCTCTAATCCATCAACATGCACAGTTAAGGTGTCGTTAATATGAATATTGACCCGTTTTGGCTCTGGAATATAGATACGAGCGTAGGGTGCTTTATTGGCGAGTAAAATCGCGACAGGGCTACCGACTGTAACACGTTCGCCTAAGTTCCACGGTAAATTATCGAGCACCCCATCACGAGTTGCGCGAATGGTTAAATCGGCGAGCTTTTTCTTTTCAGCTGCCAGTTGAGCACGTTGAGTTTTAAGTTCAGCGCTGGCAATGCGAATGTCTTCTTCACGATTACCTGCGAGCAAAGCATTAAGGTTTTGTTGGTCGCTATTGAGCTTGGCTTGGGCAGAATCACGATTGGCGAGCGCTTGATCAAGATCGGATTGGCTGGCAAGTTTACGTTTCACTAAGGTTTGCTGACGCTTATAGGTCGCTTGCGCATCCACCAGACTGGCTTTAGAACCGGCAACATTGGCTTGAGAGGCGGCAATATCTTCTTTGCGTGGCCCCGTTTCTAGTTTATCTAAATTGGCTTTTGCTTGCACCATTTGCGCGCGGGTTTTACTCACAATGGCTTGTTGATAGGTGTCATCAAGGCGAACTAAGATCGTGCCTTTGTTGACCGTTGAGCCTTTTGCTACCGGCAGTTCAACCACCACTTCATTAGTGACCGCAGTTTGAGCAATGCGATCACGTTCGAGTGTGCCGAGTGCTTGTGAAGAGGAACCGCTAATATCGCAAGCCGTTAACAGCAAGCCAGCCGCTAATAATGAACCGGTTTTCCAGAGTGTTGAGATAGCGCCCATAATGATCCCTATGTTATTGATGTCGCCTCTAAAGCCTCGTTATGCAGTTTTAGGGTTCTCATCTAAAACGGTTCGGACTGAAAATTTATTTGCCAATGAATACAGCTCTGGCAACATTCTATAAACCAGGTGTAACTGCTGCAAGATCAAGCGAACCGATTCATCATCACCCTCACGCCATTCACTTAAACGTTTGTCGAGCTCGCTGCTTAATGATGTCGGTGAAATATCGCTTTCTTGAATCAGAAGATGCTGTTCTAACGATTCTAAATTATCGTGGATCCCTTGATGTGCTTCTAATATTAATAAATGCGTTTCGGGATCATCAATGCGTTTTCGATGAGCGCCAAGCGCCGAAATATAACTTAACATGGCATGGTTTAGGGTTAAGAAACGAAAACTTTCATCAATAGCTTTTCGATATTTATCCGGCTCGGCCAACATATTACTAATGGTGCTACTTAATGTGGAATCCATAGTATGTGCCTCACGACGAGCCAATCGGTAATTAACATCATCACGTTTGCCAACTCGATATTGCGCAATAATATGGCCAAGATAATGGTTATTTGCTTGGATCGCTTCAGACATCACGCGGTGTAATTTTTTTGCCTCCCAATCGGGCAGCAAATAACGCACTGCCAATACGGCTAATCCACAACCGATAATGGTATCAGCTAAGCGAGGCAGAATAACCGCGTAACCTTCACCTAATTGATTAAAGCAAAATAAAACCAGTAACGTAATAAAAGCGGTTGCAGAGCCATAGTTATTCATTCTAAAAGCAAAGAATAAGGTGCCAGATGCGACTAAAAACACCAGCTGGCTCTCTTGAGAAGGGAATAAGGTTAATAGTACACTGCCGACAATCAAGCCGACAATGGTACCAATTACTCTTGCAACTAATTTTTGACGAGTGGCACTAAAGTTAGGTTGGCAAACAAATAAACTGGTCAACATGATCCAATAGCCACGTTCGAGATCAAAGCCTTGAATAATCGCGTAGCCAATGGTGAGTACGACCGACATTCTTAAAGCATGACGAAATAACATCGAATCTTTATGTAGATTATTGCGAATACGTTGCCACATCACTTTTGGTGTGTGGGCGGTAGTATCATGCAAGGAGTAATCGTTAGCCTCACCACTGGTATTCTCGATCGTCATTGTCGATGCATCGGGATTGCTGACATTAGAAAGCTGCTTTTCAACTGTGACCAAGTTATTGAACAGGTAGAACAACTGCGCCAGAGGCAGTTTCCAGTCTGGATTTTGTTGATCTTTTAAATATTGCATCGAGGCTTGTAGCTCATCGAGCGCGAGAATGGAATCGCCATCGTATTGATATTGTGAACCAGTTTCTAATGCTTCTGAAATGGAACGGCATGCTTTTGCTTGAGTGATCATTAGATGTTTAAAGCGAAACAAAACATCGCTGCGTGAGAAATGTTCGGCCAAATCTTGATAGCGATAATGACTGGAACTGATCCGTTCATGGATATCTTGCGCTAGAAAATACATTTGCAAATATCGGTCGCTTGGGCCGTCAACATGCCCGCGTTTAGAGCGGATCAGCAAGGTGCTTTTGGCTTGATTTAACGCGTTGACCGTACTGGCATTAAGCTTGGTTTCTAAGATGCGATAAGGTTGAGGGGTTAAGCCGACAACCGGATGAAATAAATCACTTTTCCCTTCTAGATAATTAGCCAGTTCTGCAAAAACATTGGCTAAACCCTGTTGGACCGGTTGCATCGGCCAAAAAATCTGCCATACCATCGACACCAATGAATACCATGCCGCGCCGAGTAATAATAACGTTGGTTGAGTCCAAATATCGGTGCTGATATGAATGCCTAGCATGGTATAAATGGCAATTAATAACGAACCGAATGCAATACTGGCATAACGTGGACCAATCGCACCCAACATGATAAAACCAAAGGTACTGGTAAATAGGCCAAGTGCAAATAATAGTGGGAATGGGAATAAGATTTCGATTGAAAAAGAAGCAATCGCAAAGCAAATAAAGGTGAGGAAGAGGGCCTTGAGCCGTCCTGTGAAACTGTCGTCGGTTTCAGCCAGTGCAGCAGCAATAACACCTAGAATCAGCGGGGTTATTTCGTGATTAAATTGATAATACCAACAAGGCAAAACGACCCCAAGTAGGGCAATTAAAATTCTTACGCAATAATTAATGGTTTTATTTGACCAGTAATGGCGAAATTGACCCAATGAATACATCATATAAATGCTAATAACCTTAACGATATTAATAGCTTTGAGTATAGCGCTTTCAACATGGAAACCCTAGTGCATTATCGCTGTAACAGTGTGTGAAATAGGGAAGTTTTTAACAATTCTGTCGCGCTTACTGGTATTATTTGCCGGTAAAGTGATTAGAGCTGACGGTCAGAACGCCCGATGTCGACCAAGTAAAAGGAAAAAGCCCCATGTTTTTAAGCGCGAGTCGTATGGCTCAATTCTTTATTCAAAATGAATATCATCAAGTGGAATTAAAGGATCAGTGCGTGACCTTGTCATCGCAACTGGATGAAATTCAGATCCCGTTTGGTGCATGGAATGGCGATATCACGGTCGAGCATGGTTTGAAGTGGGGCAATTTATACTTCCATGCTCATGTGGAAGATGATGAACAACTGCAATGGTTAGTACAAGGGCTGCCTTGGAAAGACTGCCAACGTTTCGCGCAATATGCGATTCATCAGTATCGAGATTGGCAAAAAGATCAAAATGATTCGTTAGCCGAGCTATTACCGAATTGGCTTAAACAACTGCAAGAGTTAGTCAATCAACCCAGCTATCTCACTCATTCAGCGTTGCATCATTGGATCAATAATATTAGTGAAGATTTAAGTAAAAAAGAATTAGAACTTGCTGATATTATTCATTTATTCCCCAACGCGGATGAGAAAGAACAGCGCGAATCTTTGTCGTCTGGCATGTTATTGATGAGCGGTTTAAAGCGTTGGTTAACTTATCCAGAACGCTCACTCGAACAACGTAATAAGGTGTGGTTGCAAAATCAAACCAGTGAATGGGCTGATTTTTTCAATCAATGCGAACGCTCGCCGCTCAATGCTTCGCAACAAAAAGCGGTGTTATTGGATGATGACCATACCTTAGTTTTAGCCGGTGCGGGTTCGGGTAAAACCAGTGTCTTAACTGCGAAAGTCGGCTATTTACTGAAAAGTAAGCAAGCGACGGCCGAGCAGATTTTAATGGTGGCATTTGGTCGAGAAGCGGCCAAAGAAATGAAACAACGCTTAACCGATAAATGGGGTGAGGCCGCAAGCGCTATTCAAGTGAGCACTTTTCATCAGCTAGGGTTGAATATAATTAAGTCGGTTGAAGGGGGGAATGTTGAGGTTTCATCACTGGCCACAACGCCAGCGCAAAAAAGTGCTTGGTTCTCACATTGGCTTAAAATGCATTGGATGACAGAAACTAATTTTAAACGTTGGCAGAAACATTTAGCTGAATGGCCCATCGCCTTTTTACAAGGTGATGTTGAATTAGGCTCACATGTTGAAAATCCAAAACTATTGGCGTGGGTAGAGCAACAAGTCGATCAACTGTCGAGTTTGCAAAAAACCAAAAAACAACTGCAACAACAATTGGTTGATCATGACGACTACCCAAGGTTAAGCAGCGAATTAATGCTGGCGTGGCCGGCGTATCAAGCATGGCAAAAAATGTTAAAAGACGAGCAACAAATCGACTTTAACAGCATGATATTTAAAGCGACACAATACATCAAGCAAGGCAAGTTCATCCCAACTTGGCGCTATTTAATGGTGGATGAATACCAAGATATTTCACCAAGTCGCTTAGAGTTGCTGGATATGATCTGCCAAAAATCGCACACCAAAGTGCCGTTAGTACAAACCAGTTTAACCCAACCATGTGCATTGTTTGCCGTGGGGGATGATTGGCAGGCAATTTATCGCTTTGCAGGCGCGGATGTCACATTAATTACAGGTTTTAAAAATCGTTTCCCGCATGCACAAATTGAAACATTGGACACCACCTATCGCTTTAATAATCAAATTGGTGAGGTAGCCAATCGCTTTGTGCAATCGAACCCATATCAGATCAAGAAAGAGCTTAATAGCCATAAGCATCAAAAACAAAGAGCCGTCAATATCGCGCCTATGCATCATCTTGAAGGTATATTAGATGGGCTTAACGTGAAGCAAACCACCAAGCGTAAAACCGTGCTAATTTTAGGTCGAAACCGTTACCATGAACCTAAAGACTTGAGTAAGTTACAAAAACAACACCTGCATTTAGATATTCAGTTTAAAACTTGCCACGCCAGTAAAGGGCAAGAAGCGGATTATGTGATCATCGTATCAACCGATGATGGGCAACTGCCAGCCATCGAACGTCAACAACATTTACATGATGCTTTATTGATGGGGCGCGATAAATTCCCATTTGCCGAAGAGCGCCGTTTATTTTATGTCGCCATGACCCGTGCCAAAGAAAAACTGTGGATCTTACATAACGCCAAACCATCGGTGTTTATCGAAGAATTAAAAGCAGGGCGCTACCCGATCAATATTAAAAAGCGTTGATGGTTGAGGAGCACGCTTTAGAGTTGAGTGTTTGTTACTTTTCCGCAGTTCAAAAACAAAAATGGCTTGGTTAGATTTCTCTAACGCAAGCCATTTTACTATGTAAATTAGGATATTTTGAGTATTAAACGATTAGCCTGGATGGCCATCGGCTCTTGCTTTACACAGCATAGGGCCAAATTTAAAGGTAAATAGTACAAAAGCGTAAATCCATAATGCGGCAGAGATATTAATCAGTTGCATCATATGCTCAGGCCAAAATGCCACGCCGATACCACGAGTCAATCCTGCGATGACCACCGCTAAAAAAGCATGCCACATGCCAGGGCCTTCATAAATTTTACGCCCTGTGTGACCCATAGTAACGCGCGCGATCATCGCTAAAATTAAACCAGCAATACCGCCAATCGCAAGTACGTGGATCATGTTGTGTGAAACAAAATAACCATTGCTGATCACGCCAACTAAAGCCAAACCTTTCAATAATAAACCAACTGGAATACACGCATACGAAGCATGTAGAGACCAAACAAGCGGCTCTTTTAATGTAGTCCAAGGTTTCCAACGTAGGAAACGAACCAGTTGCATCACGGCTGCAAAAATCATTAAGGCAGGGCTGGCAACTTCGGCAACGCTTGGGAAGAAGCTTAAAACAAACAAGCACACTAGCGGTGTATTGGCTCCGGCTTCTAACCACAATATTGGGTTTGGTTTGTCAAACTCCATACGGCGAGCGGTGAAGAATGGGATCACGCGGCCCCCCATGATAGAAATCAGCAACAGAAACCACCAAATCATGGCTTCCCATACAGCAGTGGCAGAGAAAGGTGCGCTGCCATCAATGGTGGCGTAAGCGGCAAAGTTGGCCACAATGGCTAGTACAAAGAAAGCTAAGAAGATCAGGTTACGATAACCTTTCGCTTTTATGACTCTAAATGAGATTTCATAAGCCACCACCGCCAGAAATATGGCTTCAATCACCGAGATAACCCAAAGCGGTGTGGTGGTCCAAAATAAAACGCGAGGCAACAACCATAATAAAACCACAGCGGCTAATGCTTTATCTTTGGTGCCATTCACCCCAGTCCAGTTTTGTACTGCGGTTAATAAGAAGCCAGCTACAATCGCCATCGCAAAGCCAAAGATCATTTCATGTACATGCCACCAAAGCGCAGGAACATGTAACTGCTCTGGTTGGCCATGCTGGAAGGCATACACCCAAATTGCGATAGCCAGCGGGGCATAAATACCGCCAAGTAAAAAGAAAGGGCGAAAGCCGAGACGCAATAGCGGGGTAATTTTGTCTTCGATACTTTTGTCGGTTATGTTCATCATTAAAGATGGCTCCTAAAAATTGGGTGTTACTTAAAATAGAGGTGACTTGAGTGATTAACGTCGTGGTATTTTTGTTACTTTGAATGTCTAGATTCACAGTCAATATGCGATCTTTTGATACCGCGATTAGATACAAGGCATAAATCATGCCAGTTTTTATGTTATTGATTTAATTGTGTATTTATCATTATGAAAATCTTGTGATGTAAAATAAACATCGCGAGGTTATACTGACTTTTATTATAGCGAACAATAAAATTTTTTGAGATCAATTTTCTTATTTATTATTAACTTATTGGTAGCAATTATGGTAAAAAACACATCAAAGCATTCGGTAGAGCGCGTTTTATTGCAAATAGCGCTAAATTTAAATGCCCGTACCCCGACTTCGCAACATTATCAAAAATTGATCGATGCGTTGCAGCAAGTTTTACCTTGCGATGCCAGTGCATTATTCATTTTAGATCATCAGCAGCATCTTGTGCCGGTGGCAATGTATGGATTATCGAATGAAGTATTAGGCCGTACTTTTTTACCAGAACTCCACCCTCGTTTAAAAACCATATTAGCCAGTCGTAAACCGGTGCGTTTCGCGGCCAATTCCGATCTGCCCGATCCATTCGATGGTTTATTAAGTGATGATCCTCACCATAAAATAGATGTGCATGCCTGTATGGGGTGCAGCTTATATGTGGAAGATACCTTAGTTGGCGCGTTGACTTTAGATGCGCAAGCCATCGGAGCGTTTAAGTCGGTGGATGATTTCACGGTAGAAACTTTTGCTACTCTGGCGGCTGGGATTGTGCGCAATATCAGTTTGTTTGAAGCCTTAAATAAAGCCAATCACCAGCAACAATCAATTAATAAAGTGTTAATTGATGAGGCGCGCAATCGTGGCGGTAAATTGGTGGGGATCAGCCCGCAGATCAAAAAGCTGTTAGCCAATATTAAGATGGTGGCTAAATCGAATTATGCGGTGTTGATCAGCGGCGAGACCGGTACAGGTAAAGAGCTGGTAGCGCATAGAGTGCATGCCCAGAGTTTGCGATACGATAAACCTATGGTGTATGTAAACTGCGCCGCATTGCCAGAATCTATTGCAGAGAGTGAACTGTTTGGCCATGTAAAAGGGGCGTTTACCGGCGCAAATTCTCACCGTGCGGGTAAGTTTGAACTGGCCGATGGTGGCACTATATTTTTAGATGAAATAGGCGAGTTGCCATTACTGCTACAAGCTAAATTATTACGGGTTATTCAGCAAGGCGAAGTGCAGCGGGTGGGGGCGGATAAAAACAATTTAATCGATGTACGCATCATTGCTGCCACTAACCGAGATCTGAATAAAGAAGTGAGTGAAGGGCGTTTTCGTTCCGATCTCTTCCATCGCTTAAACGTTTTCCCGATCCAGGTTGCGCCATTGCGTGATCGAGAAGGGGATATTCCAGTGCTCATTGGTCATGTTCTCGATACTATTCGCACTCAATTTCAGCTTAAAACCTTACATATCCACCCGCAAGCTCTACAACAATTAGAGCGTCAATCTTGGCTAGGTAATGTGCGCGAGCTGGAACATACCCTTATGCGCGCAGGGTTAAGAGCGATGCAAGAGCAGGGAAATCAAATTGAACTACATCATTTCACCAGCGATTTAATATTAGAGTCTAATGCTGTTAAAGCAAGCCAAGCTGAAAATAGTCAAGCTTCGGCGTTATTACCGCTAGAATCCACCCCAATGCGCAGCGCCGTTGAAGCCTATCAGAAACAACTTATTGAACACGCACTGCAACAAAGTGGTGGGGTGTGGGCTAAAGCGGCGGAATTTTTACAAATGGATCGCGGCAACTTATATAAAATGGGTAAAAAATTAGGCTTGTAAATATGAGTAAGCATGAGATTTTTATGTTAAATAGACCGATTTTACGAGTAATAACCAGGCTGATACAAAAACAAGGCATATATACCCGTCTTACTTGAAGCTGCAGCTTTGTTGGCTGCGCTAACTCACCCCCAATCACTTAGGCAAGCTAAGCTCATGGAGCTTCGTTTACTTGCCGCCTCACTGCAACTTCAATTACTTTGGGTATAAATAATGAGGGGATAATTTTTGTTGTAAATATAACATCAATGCGATGTTGTATTTACAACGCCTATCATGGTTAATGACTTGTTAAATCGTCATAAATCAATAAATTAAAAGTTGGCATGCATCCTGCTGTACGGTAGTGAATCTATAAAATGGTCTTAGTGTTTAAGGCCACATAATAAATTAATTACTGGAGCTTCAAACTATGTTCTGTATTCAATGTGAACAAACTATCCGTACCCCTGTATCAAGCGGCTGTTCTTATTCTCAAGGTATGTGTGGTAAAACAAGCGATGTTTCTGATCTGCAAGACATCCTAGTATACGTACTACAAGGTGTGTCTTTCTGGGCTGAGCTTGGTCGTGAATATGGCATCATCGATTCTGAAATTGATGAGTGGGCACCAAAAGCATTCTTCTCTACTTTAACCAACGTTAACTTCGATGAAGACCGCATCATTGAGTTTTCAAACGCAGCTTACCAATTCAAAGTTCGCTTAGAAGAAAAAGTACGCGCTGCCGCTCTATTAGCAGACAAAGCGTTACCAGAACTTTCTCCAGCAGCAATTTTCGAGCTTCCAACTGACCGTGAATCTCTACTTAAATTTGCACCATTAGCTGCCGTCAACCGTGGCCATGAAAGTGTTGATCCTGATGTTATGGGCCTACGTCTTCTTTGTCTTTACGGCTTAAAAGGCGCGGCAGCCTACATGGAACATGCTCGCATTCTTTCTCAAACAAGCGTTGAGATCTTCACTGAATACCATCAGATCATGGCATGGTTAGGTACTGAGCCACAAGATCTTCAAGCCTTGCTAGATTGCTCTATGCAAATCGGCATGATGAACTACAAAATCATGGAAATCCTTGACCGTGGTGAGACCCTAACTTTCGGTCACCCAGCACCCACTCAAGTTAACGTCAAAACCAAAAGCGGCAAATGTATTTTGGTTTCTGGTCACGATTTACATGATCTTGAGAAAATCTTGCAACAAACTGAAGGCAAAGGCATTAACGTTTACACTAACGGTGAAATGCTTCCTGCACACGGCTACCCAGAGCTTAACAAGTACCCACATCTAGCGGGTAACTACGGTAGTGCTTGGCAGAACCAACAAAAAGAATTCGCTAACTTCCCTGGCGCAATCGTAATGACATCAAACTGCTTGCTTAACCCAGAAGTAGGTCTATACGCTGATCGTCTATTTACTCGTAGCATCGTAGGTTGGCCTGGTGTTGCTCATCTTGAAGGTGACGACTTTAGCGCAGTGATTGATTGTGCATTAGCGCAAGACGGTTTCCAACATGATGAAATCGAACAAATGATCACAGTTGGATTCGGTCGTAACGCATTGATGGAAGCCGCGCCTGCTGTTATCGATCAAATCAAACAGGGTAACATCAGCCACTTCTTCCTAGTTGGCGGTTGTGACGGTGACAAAGTTGAGCGTAACTACTTCAACGAATTCACAAAACAAACGCCAGATGACAGCGTTATCTTGACGCTTGCGTGTGGTAAATTCCGCTTCAACAAAGAGCAACATGGTGAAATCAACGGCATTCCTCGTCTATTAGATGTTGGCCAATGTAACGATTCTTACTCTGCTATTCAGCTTGCACTTGCTCTTGCAAACGAGTTTGATTGTGGCGTGAACGATCTACCGCTAACACTGGTTCTTTCTTGGTTCGAGCAAAAAGCGATTGTGGTTCTGCTTACTCTTCTTGCATTAGGCATTAAAGGTATTTACACAGGTCCAACCAAACCTGCGTTCTTAACTGACAACCTAATGGCCGTTATTCAAGAGAAATTCGACTTACGAATGATCTCAACGGTTGAAGAAGATATGAAGACTATCCTAGGTGAAAAAGTCGCTTAATAATATCCGTCTTTAAATTTGTAGCTCGTTTCTTGATATAAAGGAACGAGCTATGTATTTTAAATAATGATGTATATTTCGCTAAAAATAGAGCAACGAGAGAAGAATATGACGCAATTCCAATGGCCTTCGAATGGTCCTGCAACTTTAGTATGTAAACGTAAATGGGCAGAGACTTCAAACAGCGTGAGTTTTACGTTAGCACCTGAATCTATTAATGATCAGGACATCGCATTCAACTTTATCCCTGGCCAATTTATTACTTTAGGGATCGAAATCGACGGTAAAATGGAATATCGCGCTTATTCATTAAGCTCAATGCCAAATCAAACCGAATTACAATTAACCATCAAGCGTGTAGCGGGTGGTAAAGTTTCAAACTATATCGTTGATAGCCTACAAGAAGGGCAAGCGGTATCGGTATTAAAACCTGCAGGTGAGTTTCACATTGAGCGCCGATCTCAAGATCAAGCGCACGGCAATCGCATTGTATTATTAAGCGCCGGTTGTGGTATTACGCCAGTTATGTCTATGGCAAAAACGCTATTGGCTAATAAAGATGACAGCACCGATATTCATTTTATCCATGCTGCCACTCAAATCGATCAAATCATCTATCATCAAGAATTATTAGCTATGGCTGAGCAACATGCGCGTTTTCATGTCAGCATCATGCTTGAAGATGCCAAGGGCAGTGATTACTTAGAAGGGCGCTTAACTCAAGCCGCGCTAGCTAACTATTGTGCCGATATTGCTGAGCGCACCACTTTCTTATGTGGCCCTGTTGGTTTTATGGGCGCAATGCAAGAAAACCTACAAGCGTTAGGCATGGACATGGATAACTTCTATCAAGAAAGTTTTACCCCAGCGGAGTCAACTCAACCAGATGTTGAACTCAATAATGCTGATAAAGTTGAAGCATTAGCCAATGCTACTATATTTGTGCCAACGTTTGGCGCTCAAGTAGAAGCCAAGATCGGCAGTGCATTAATCGATGCATTAGAAGCGGCAAAAGTACCGGTAATTGCCGCGTGTCGTAGTGGTATTTGTGGCTCTTGTAAGTGCAAAGTGACCAAAGGCGAATTTACTCGCACCAGTACCGAAACGCTTACCGTAGATGAAATCGAGCAAGGTTTCGTATTGGCGTGTTCTTGCCAAGTCCATTCTGATCTAGAAGTTGCGCTTAACTAATACTGATTCCATTTAATATTTGATCAATTTGAATACGCCGAAAAGACGCTGACCCTTCCTTGGTCGCTTGAGAAAAGGCCATCCATGTCCTTTGACACTTTTCTCTGTATTCAATTTTGAATGGACATTAAATTTATGGAATGGGTATCCATTAGATAAGCGGTTTTAAAATATAAAAATGGGAACCACTGGTTATAAAGTGGTACCCATTTTTGTGTCTGAAATTTGAGTTGGATTTTTCAGATAGCGAATAAACGATTATTTTTTCGCTGGGGTGTAACCATAATCGGTGATGATTTTTTGCCCATCGTTAGACGTTATAAAGCCTAAGAAAGACTCGATAGACGGATCTTTATGATCTTTCTTTTGTACCACTAAAAATGGTCGGCTGAGTTTGTAGTCACCGTTGGCAATATTGGCAGAAGTTGGATCGACACCGTTAAAATCCACTGCTTTAATTGATTTATCCAGTGAACCCATCGAAACGAAACCAATCGCTTGAGGGTTATTGTTGATTAATGTCTTCATCATACCATTGCTGTTGACCACTAAAATTTTTGGACTGATGTTCGATACCAGTTGGTTATTGACTACTCTGGTCAAGCCTAACAAGCTTTCAAAACTGTAACGTGAACCTGAAGAGGCTTCGCGAGTGACAACCGCAATACCTTTATCTTCGCCGCCAACTTGTTTCCAGTTAGTGATCTCACCTTGATAGATTTTAGCTAATTGCTCACGAGTTAAATTACTGACTGGATTGGCAATATTGGTAGCAATGGCCAGTCCATCATGAGCAATGGTGGTGATGGTCAGATCTTTTCTTAACTCGGCTTCGGTTAAATAACGTGAACTCATCCCTAAGTCGGCCACGCCCTTAGTGGCAAGAATGATACCGGCTGTCGAATCTACCCCTTGAACCGCAATATAAGATTCTGGGTGGGTTTTGTTGTAGCTTTCTGCCAGCACATCCATCACTCGAGTGACAGAGCTTGAGCCTGATACCACAATATCTTTGGCGTAAGCGTTTGAAATAAAAATAAGTGAGGATAACAATCCGGTTAGTAACACTCGTAACATGTAGGTCTCCAAAGGTGATGAGTTACTTAGGTATAATTTTCAATAATTATATGTTTGTTATATGACAGTTATGTGAATCGGAGTGCGATCCTTACCAGAGGAGAGGTGTTTATGTTTGTCAGTCTATGCGTTAGATAACAAAACCAAAGAAGTGATTGGGGCTATACTAAATCAAGTTCATTATTTATGGATTGGGAGGTTTTATGCCATCTGAAATTGAAATTCAAAGAATAAAGCGTAGGGCAGAGCAACTCTGTCATTGGCGCAATGAGAATGTATCGGCAGAACTTGGTAAGGCTTGCTTTGATATTCAAGCGCAACAATTCGTTTTCTATAAAACGGCATTTGCGGTTGATTCTATCCATTGCCAACGAGATATTGAAGTAGCGAAGCTGCATTATGAGCCAACAGGCAAGCAGTGGCACTTATTTATCCGTAGCAATGATAATGACATTAACCGTGACGTGGAATGGCAAGCGCATATTACTCACCCAATGCATGTGGATGCTTTATCTTTATTGAGTGTGATTGAAAGAGATCAAGACGAATATATTTGGGGCTAGAGCGGCGATTATCAGGCACCTCTATTTTTTGTACCCGTAGTTAGCCTCTTTCAAGTGAGGAAAGGCTATCCATGGTCTTTGACACTTTTCTCTGTACTCAATTTTGAACGATCATTAAATTTATGCAATGGGTATAACAGTGATGTGATTACCCATAAGCCCATAAACCAATAAAAAAGCACCTCCGTAAGCGAAGATGCTTTATGTGTCATAAATACAGACGTTATATGTGCCGTTAAGCGTTGTTTATTTACTTACTTTTTTTCATCAATGCTTGCTGCATCGGTGGTAACGTCTGAAGAGTCCTGCAACGGGGCAAAAGTTTGCGTCGGTTTGGCGGTAATGTTACGCGTATCGGTGCTGACATTCAGCAGCGTTACTTCAATGACATCACCCAACTTAAACTCAACATTTTTATCGATTTCGATCGTGCCCAATTCACGCGAGCCTACAATGCGTTCTTTGTTATCAATAATTTGTGAGCAAGGAATAAAGACGGCTGCGCCATTAGCCAATAGTCGAGCTCGCATACCGGCGCGATTAACATCAAAGATCTCGGCTGCAAATTTAGTGCCATTTTTAGGCTCATTAATCAAAGTGCGCGCGTACAACCAATCACCGACATTACGTTCGGCCATGCCATGATAGCGACGACATAATGATAACTCTTCGCCAATGGTTTCATCGGGCACTTGGACCGGTGCTTTATCAAGAATTAACGCTTTTAACATACGGTGGTTGATCATATCGCCGTATTTACGGATTGGTGAAGTCCAAGTGGCGTAGATATCCAGCCCCATCGCGTAATGCTCGGCTGGCATGTGATTAATCTCACTGTAAGCCTGACACTTACGAATGCGGTTATCTAAGTAAGAAGTGTCTTGCTTGCCTAACCAACGGCGTAAGGCGCTAAAGCCTTCTAAAGTCACGATAGATTCAGCAGTAAAACCTTGCTCACCTTCAGGATCAACTAACTCAATAATATCTTTTAGCTTATCTTCTTTAAAGCCAGCGTGAGTATTAAAGATACCGGATTGGAATTTTTGCTTCAGCGCACTGCCGGCACAAATATTGGCGGTGATCATGGCTTCTTCTACCAACTTATTGGCGGTGCGACGTAAATCGGCGTGGATCGCGACCACATCGTTGTCTGGGCTTAATTCAAAGCGGTAATCTGGGCGATCTGGGAATACCACCGCATTGTTTAAACGCCAAGTAGCGCGAGCTTGAGCTAATTGATGCAATGTTGCCACAACCGGAGCGATATTGTCTTGTGGTTGCCAAGCGTTATCTTTATTTTCAAGCCAATCCGAAACATTATCATAAGCAAGACGGGCATGAGATTTCATATTTGCAGCAAAGAAATGAATATCATCGCCGATCACGCCATCTTTAGAGACCGTCACCGAACAACATAAAGCAGGGCGCAGTTCATCTTGTTTGAGTGAACATAAGTCATCGGCGAGATCGCGCGGCAGCATTGGAATATTGCGACCAGGTAAATAGATAGTGAAGCCACGTTTACGCGCCACTTTATCCATCACTGAATCTGGAATGATATACGCGGTTGGATCGGCAATGGCGATGGTCAGTTTAAAATCGCCTTCAGGCGTGGTCTCTGCGTATAGTGCATCATCCATATCTTTGGTCGATTCACCATCAATAGTGACAAACGGTGTTGCCGTCATATCAATGCGTTCTAATGCCTCATCATCCATCAACTGCCATTGTTGGCCTTCTTCCAAACCCGCAGGTTCGCAGTTGGGTAAATCATTTTGCGCTAATGTCACCCACCAAGGGGCAATTTTATCGTCGGCATCAGTGATCTTGGCAGAAATTTCAACTAAGAATTGCTCATGGGAAGTGTCTGAATTGAGAGGATGCTCAATCAGATGCGCCACTACCCAGTCGCCTTCATTTAAGGTTTCTGGGTTTACGCCTTTACGTGCTTTGGCTTTAAGAGACAATTTACGCAGTTGCGGGTGATCGGGTACCACATTCAAACGGCCTTTGAATTTCTTCACTCGGGCAATAAAACGGGTTAAAGACGGCTCAATAAGTTCGTCCGGTTCTGCGCTTTCTTTGTCGTTCTCACTGCGAATGATGGCCACGACTTTGTCGCCATGAATGCATTTTTTCATAAAAGCGGGTGGGATGAAGTAGCTCTTCTTGCTGTCTACTTCTAGAAAACCAAAGCTTTTATCGGTGGCTTTCACGGTGCCTTCTTTTTTAGGCAAAGTTTGTTTCATTTGTTGTTTGAGTTGAGCGAGGAGCGGATTATCAGAAAACATGGGCTTCTTTCTAAATTAGTGAGTCGAATTCTATGAGGCACACTATAATCATTGCATAAAGAGATTGCCACTTTATTAGCGGTTCAGTGGGTTAACCTCAAATATTGAGAAAGACGAGGGCTGTAATTGATAAGCAGCGCTCTCTATAATGTTAAATAATCAGGTATTGGTGAATAATTTTACATATTTTAGGCTAAATAGAACAAAATTGTGATGAAATTCAATTTTTCCTAGCTTTTTTTGTGTTTATAGGGCAGAATTCGCCTCCCTTAATGATGTCCCGAAACAGCTTAAGGCGTTTTCTACCTAATCCATGATTTTTATGGAACACGAAGTTAGGGTAGGTATGAGAGGTAGTAGAGCTTAATGGGACCGAAATTTTCCTTAAATAAGTAGGAACCCCATGTCAGAAAATCAAACTAAATTCGTCGATCTTGATCTTAACGAAAATCTTTTATCTGCACTAAATTCAATGGGCTTTGAAACCCCAACTCCAATTCAAGCCGCTTCTATTCCTTTTCTTCTAGAAGGTAAAGATGCGCTAGGTAAAGCACAAACCGGTACTGGTAAAACAGCTGCGTTCTCTTTACCCGTTCTAAATAAAATCGATCTTAAGCAACATAAACCACAAGCCATCGTTATGGCACCGACTCGCGAACTTGCTATTCAAGTTGCAGCAGAAATCAAAGTACTTGGCCAAAACATTAAAGGCTTGAAAGTAATTGAAATTTACGGTGGTGCATCAATCGTTGATCAAATGCGTGGCCTGAAAAATGGTTCTCACATTGTTGTTGGTACTCCTGGTCGTGTTAAAGACTTAATTAACCGTCGCTCTCTTCAATTAGACGAAGTAAAAACATTCGTACTTGATGAAGCCGATGAAATGCTAAAAATGGGTTTTGTTGATGATGTAACATGGATCATGGAACAAGCTCCAGAATCTGCGCAACGCGTATTGTTCTCAGCCACTATGCCTCCAATGGTTAAGACTATTGTAGACCGCTTCCTACGTAACCCTGCTCGCGTCGATGTTGCTGGTGAAAACCGCACAGTAGCGAAAGTAGAGCAACAATATTGGGTAGTAAAAGGCGTAGAAAAAGACGAAGCAATGAGCCGTCTGCTTGAAACTGAAGAAATCGATGCTTCAATCGTATTCGTTCGTACTCGTCAAGATACTGAGCGTCTGTCTGATTGGTTATCGGCTCGTGGCTTTAAATCTGCTGCGCTTCATGGTGATATTCCTCAAGCACAACGTGAACGTACGGTTGATAACATCAAACGTGGCGTGATCGATATTCTTGTTGCGACTGACGTGGTTGCTCGTGGTCTTGATGTTCCACGTATCACGCACGTATTTAACTACGATATCCCATTCGATACTGAATCATACATTCACCGTATTGGCCGTACTGGTCGTGCTGGACGTACTGGTAAAGCAGTATTATTGGTTCGTACTAACCAAATTCGTATGCTTCGCACTATTGAGCGTGTTACTAAATCAAGCATGGAAGAAATTCAACTTCCAAACCGCGATAAAGTAGCAGAAGCTCGTCTGATTAAATTAGGTGCTGAGTTAGAATCAGAAAAAGGCAGCTCTGCACTTGCAAGCTTTGCTGAACTGATTGAAAAACTAAAAGTTTCTTTAGAAGTAGATGCTGCAACTCTTGCCGCTATCTTGCTTAAGCGTCAACAAGGTAAACGTCCTTTGTTCTACCAAGGTCCAGATCCTATGATTGATGCTATTGCTCGTGATAGCAAACGTCGCGCAGAACGTCGTGATAATCCACGTGATGGCGGCCGTGATGGTGGTCGTTCGTTCGGTGGCACTAAGCAAGATTGGGATACTTACCAATTACAAGTTGGTCGTGACAGTGGCGTTCAAGTTAAAGATATCGTTGGCGCATTGGCAAACGAGCTTGGCTTAACTAAGCATTCAATCGGTGCGATTAAACTGGCTCAAGGTCATACTTTTGTTCAGTTACCAAAAGCAATGACTTCTGAAGTTGCGGGTAAGCTTAAGAAATTACGCATTCGTCAAAAAGAAGTTGGCGCGATTGTGTGTGACTTTGATGATTTCCGTGAATCACGTGGCCCTCGTGGTGGTGCTGGTTCTGGTGCTTCTCGTCGTGACGGCGGAAACTTCCGTGGCGGACGTGGTGGCGAAGGTCATCGTGGTCGTCGTGATGGTGGTGCTTCTGCTGGTGGTCGTGATGGCGAACGTCGTTTTGACCGTAACCGCACAAGTGGCAAGCCTGCGGCTCCTCGCACTAACCGCGACGCATAAGATTAACATTTAATATTCAGTCTCAGACGAGTATAAGATGATGAAACCGAGATAAGCTCTGTGCTATCTCGGTTTTTTTGTCTTGGGTTTGGGTATTTTGAACTTTAGTTTAGGATTGGACGTATTTAAATACACGTTTCTTGCTGATCATGACTACACTTTCACACGTTATCGAGTGTGGACTTGTTAGGTTGTTTTGGGAGGGCTAGGGAGGATTCATGCTTTTTGTTCAAATAAAGTTATATCTTTCACAGCAGAAATTAATTCAAAGTATGCGCTAGATCAACTTAAGCCAGACTCTTTAAGCTCTTTTCACAAAGAAAAGTTGAAAGTTTCAAAAATTATTGAATAATGGTACCCATGTTCACAAACAAACGAGTTGCGGTATTACTACCCTAAGTCACAAGGGTATAGACCCCTCTGTTTTACTCAATAGCATATAAGAGAAACCTCATGTCAAATAAATATGTCCTCGTTATCAACTCTGGTAGTTCTTCACTTAAGTTTGCCGTTATCAATTCAGTATCTGGTGATGCAGTATTAACGGGTCTAGGCGAATGTTTTGGCCTAGAAGATTCTCGTATGAGCTGGAAGTATCAAGGTAACAAACAAGAAGTTTCAATTGTTGGTGAAGAAAATCATCACCAACTTGCTATCGGTAAATTAGTTGGCATTGTTGCGGAATACGACTTAACTGATGCCATCATCGCTGTTGGCCACCGTATCGTTCATGGTGGTGAGAAATTCACAAAAACAGTACAAATTGATGAGCAAGTATTAAAAGATATCGAAGCAGTAAAAGAACTTGCACCTTTACACGCACCTGCCAACGTTATTGGTATTAAAGCTGCTTTAGCCGCTTTCCCAACGTTGCCACAGTTTGCCGTGTTTGATACTGCATTCCACCAAACAATGCCAGCTAAAGCCTTTACCGGCGCAATTGATAAGACGCTTTACGATCAATACGCAATTCGTCGTTACGGTTTCCACGGTACTAGCCATTACTTCGTGAGTCGTGAAGCCGCTAAGATGATTAATAAGCCAGTGGAAGAAAGCAGCTTTATCTCTGTTCACCTTGGTAACGGCGCATCAGTTTGTGCAATTAAAAATGGTAAGAGTGTTGATACCAGTATGGGCTTTACACCACTTGCTGGCCTTATGATGGGTACCCGTTGTGGTGATTTAGATCCAAGTATCATTGAGTTCTTACTTAATAAAGGTTGGACGACAGAACAAGTATTTGAAACATTGAATAAAAAATCAGGTTTCTTAGGTGTGTCTGGTTTAACCAGCGATGCTCGCGGTATTTTAGAAGCGATGGAAGAAGGCCATGAAGGCGCAACATTAGCATTCCAAGTGTTTACTTACCGCGTGGCGAAATACATCGGCTCTTACATGGTGGCACTTGATAACCTAGACGGCATTATCTTCACCGGTGGTATTGGTGAAAATGCATTGCTAATTCGTCGCGAAATTTTAAAGTACCTTAAAATCTTTGGCTACAAAGAGAATGAAGCTGCGGATGCCGATGCTCGATTTGGCGCAGAAGGGATCATTACTACCGCTGATTCTCCAGTGGCGATGGTTATCCCAACCAATGAAGAATTCGTTATTGCTCAAGAGTCAGTGGCTTTAATGGCCTAATGCAAGCAAAAGTTAAAACGGCAAAAGCCACAGCTTAAAATAAGCTGTGGCTTTTTTGTTGAAAAATTGGTGGTGGAGTTTACAAAATCTGATCGTAAGATTTACCTCGTGGTCACTTAATCATCAATGAAGCAAAATTGGGTTATGAAACTCTAATGGCGTTGAAGAGGCAAATAACCTTGCATCGGTATTTAAAGAGACAGGACCACAGTCGATACAAATCAACTCTTCTCCATACTCAGATAATAAAAACTCTTCGCTCGAACATAATGGGCAGCAGCAAATATCCAAATCAACGTCCAAAGCAGGCTTTCTTGTTACTTTTTTTATATTCATAATGTATGCCTTCTGTCGTTCTTATTCATTATGTGTATGCGATAGTGATTCTGTACATAGTTAACTCGATAAAAAAGCAATATAGCGAGTCTGTTTACATTCCTATGTAACTAAGGCTTGTGTCAGTTACATATCAAAAATTATTGTCTCATAAATTTAATTGATTAGTTTATAATCGCATGAACTTATGAGATGTGTATCTTGTTTTAACCAAACGCTGACATTATTCAATCGCCTGTCCAGCTGGTCTTTCCGATGTTATTAGTATGTGTAAAACCTCAATACAGCCACAGAGAAATTTGTTAAACTTCAGCCAATTATTTGTGTCTTCAACATTAGGTTCTCATGTCGTTTCAAACTCTAGGTTTAGATCCCCGCTTGGTCGATTGCGTTAAGCAGTTAGGCTTCATTTCACCCACACCTATTCAAGAACAAGCGATCCCGTTATTGCTACAAGGTGATGATGTGTTAGCTTGCGCACAAACGGGCACCGGTAAAACCGCCGCGTTTGGACTGCCTTTAATCCAAAAAATCATGCAGCAAAAGCAAGATACACTTGAAGCAAAGATAGAGGTTGAAACAAGCACTAAGACTTTGCTTGATACGGATAAAGATCATCCAGTCACACCGCGCAAAGTCAATCGTTCGGTAAGTGGTTTAGTGCTGACCCCAACCCGAGAATTGGCGCAGCAAGTTTTTGACAGTTTAGTCTCATACAATCAAGGTTTGAATATTGTGGTGGTGTACGGTGGCACCAGTATGAGTGTGCAAACCAAAGAATTAGCCAAAGGGGCAGATATTGTCGTTGCCACACCTGGGCGTTTATTGGACCATTTGTTTGTCGGCAATATTCATTTAAAAGACACCCAAAGTTTGGTGTTAGATGAAGCCGACAGAATGCTGGATATGGGCTTTATGCCTGATCTACAACGTATTTTACGCCGCATGAATAGTGACCGCCAAACCTTATTCTTTTCAGCCACCTTTACTAAACGGATCCGAGAAGTCGCTTACAAAATGCTAAAATCGCCGAAAGAAGTGCAAATTGCGGCGCAAAACAGTACCGCTGAAAGTGTTGAGCAAATGGTGTATCCCGTCGATAAATCGCGCAAACGTGAACTGCTGGCGTATTTGATTGGTTCAAGAAACTGGCGACAAGTGTTGGTGTTTACTAAAACTAAACAAACTTCCGACATGCTGGCCAAAGAATTGAAATTGGATGGTATAAACGCAGCGTCGATTAATGGTGATAAAAGCCAAGGCGCACGCCAAAAAGCGCTCGATGATTTTAAATCAGGAAAAGTTCGCGCATTAATTGCGACCGATGTTGCGGCGCGCGGACTCGACATCCAACAATTGCCACAAGTGGTAAACTACGAACTGCCATTTCAAGCCGAAGATTATATTCACCGCATAGGTCGCACCGGTCGCGCAGGGGAAACGGGACAAGCTTTTTCGCTAATGTGCCCACAAGAGCAATATTTACTCGATGCGATTGAAACCTTATTAGATAAGCGTTTGCCACAACAATGGCTAGAAGGGTATGAGCCAAGCTTTAGCGATCCAGAAGAGCCACAAATGAAACGTGGTCGTTCAGCTGAAAAGCGCAAACTCAAAGCCAAACTTAAGATCCACAGCCAACGCGGTAAGCGACGTTAATCTATTTCTTCTGGCGGCGCGATTATCATGGTCGCCAAGCAACGTGGTCGTTCGATATCTTGCGGCTTAATATGCAACTGCTGGCTGATATTGAGATTAAACTGTTGCCAATGCGCAAAGAGGGCATCGTCGTCGCTTGGTTGCTCAAATACATGCGGAAGTAAAGGGCGTAACGTACTGGCGGAGTGAGAGTACAATGTCACCTGCCAGCGTAATGTTTTGCCCGTGAGCAACGAGTCTGGGTACTGTTGCTTAAATTGGATCATTAAGTTTTCAATCACTTCATTGACGTGAATACTTGGGTCGAGTAAATAATTGACCATCTTTTTGTCTTGTCGTACTGCGTCGGCTAAAAAACGAATCGCACGCGGATCATGCAAGCTGCAAGCTAACACTCGATTCATTAACTTATACAATAAGATATTGGCGGGTAAATCTTGCGGCAGTGAATCGATAATATGTTGAAAATAATTCTTAAAATGCAGCGATAAGTGATCACTAATATGCTGCCAGATTTTCTCTTTGCTGCCAAAATGATAGCGTAATAAGCTATGAGAAACTCCAGCCTGCTCACTGATCAAACGCAGTGATACCCGTTTATAGCCTAATTTTGCAAACAATGAGCCAGCAACCGACAAGATTTGTCTTTTGGTCTGTTTCGCTTCTTGTGCGCTACGCCGACCTTGTTTTTTTTCCGTTCCTGTATCCACAGATAGCCTCATTTTTACGGTCACATACTGTCCAGTAGGATAGTATACTGCAGTAGTAATCAACTAGCGAAGTTTTTGTTGCTTTAATGGTATGTATATAATTAACACTATTTTTATTATTTTCCCTTCTAGTTTTAGGTCTTATATTTTCGTGCAATCGAAGCCCGTTAACGCTATTGTGTCTTAATCGCAATTAGTTTGAGGTGGCTTTATGAAAATCGCAATGTTCAGTACTAAATCCTACGATGTTTCTTCTTTTGAAAAAATGAACCAATCATATAGTTTTGAATGTCAATTTTTTAATTTCAGGTTAACCAAACAAACCGCTGCAATTGCCGAAGATGCAGAAGTGGTGTGCGCCTTTGTGAATGATGATCTCAGTGCGCCCGTACTTGAAAGGTTGGCCAAGCAAGGTACCAAATTAATTGCTATGCGTTGCGCAGGTTTTGATAGAGTTGATTTAGAGGCCGCTAAACGTTTAGGACTGCAAGTCGTTCGTGTTCCTGCTTATTCACCAGAAGCCATTGCCGAACATGCGGTTGGTATGATGATGTGTTTGAATCGTCGTTTTCATAAAGCGTATCAACGTACTCGTGATGCGAACTTCTCGCTTGAAGGTCTTACCGGCTTTAATTTTTATGGTAAAACAGTCGGTGTGGTAGGCTCAGGGAAAATTGGCTTTGCAACCATGCGTATTCTTAAAGGTTTAGGCATGAATATTTTGTGTTTCGACCCATATCCAAACCAGCAAACCATTGACCTTGGTGTCACGTATACCACACTTGATGACATCTATCAGCAAGCGGATGTCATCACACTTCACTGTCCGTTAATGGATGAAAATCGCGATATGCTCAATACTGACTCTTTTAAAAAGATGAAAGATAACGTGATGATCATCAATACTAGTCGTGGTGGACTGTTGAACTCATCTGATGCGATTGAAGCGCTTAAAATGGGTAAAATAGGGGCGTTAGGTTTGGATGTTTATGATCATGAGAAAGAGCTATTTTTCCAAGATAAATCCAATGATATTATTACTGATGATACTTTCCGTCGCTTATCCGCCTGTCATAATGTGATTTTTACTGGACATCAAGCTTATTTAACCGATGAAGCCTTGCAAAATATAGCGGATACTACATTGGCGAACATCAAAGCTTTTTCTCAACAACAAACGTCGGGTAACGAAATAATTAACATCAATTAAGCTTATTTTCAGGGGAGATCACTACCATTCTTCCATCTTAGCGCTAATTCCTGTATAAGGGCGCTATGAAAATACCCAATAGAATACAACCCCTGATCGATGAAGGTTTAATCGATGATGTGATCGCTCAGTTAATGAGTGGTAAAGAAGCGACCGTGTACGTTATTCGGTGTGGCGAAGAGATCCGCTGCGCCAAAGTATACAAAGAAGCCGATAAACGCAGCTTTAAAAAAGCAGTGCAATATCAGGAAGGTCGTAAAGTTCGAAACAGCCGTCGTGCTCGCGCCATGGGCAAAGGCTCTAAATTTGGTCGTGAACAACAAGAACAAGTGTGGCAAACCGCTGAAGTCGATGCGCTATACCGTTTAGCCGATGCTGGGGTGCGCGTTCCTCAGCCATTTGGTTGCTTTGATGGTGTGTTGATCATGGAATTAGTCACCGATGCTACCGGACACACTGCGCCTCGTTTAAATGATGTCAGTATGTCGGAACAAGAGGCTATTCGTGATCACGCTGTGGTGATGGATTACGTTAAGCGTATGTTGTGCGCTGGCATCGTACATGGTGATTTGTCCGAGTTTAACGTATTGGTCGATGGCGAAGGTCCGGTGATCATCGACTTACCTCAAGCCGTCGATGCCGCAGCGAACAATAATGCTCAATGGATGTTAGAGCGCGATATTACCAATATGACTCAATATTATGGTCAATACGCGCCACAACTGCTCGATAGTCAATATTGCAAAGAAATGTGGGCGTTATACGAAGTCGGTGAATTAAAGCCAGATACCAAATTGACAGGGGAGTTTGAAGAAATTTTGATCAATGCCGATGTCAATCTGGTATTAGATGAAATTCAAGCCGCCTTTGATGAAGCGCAAGAGCGTAAACGTATCATGCAAGAAGCGGAAGAAGACTAAACCCTTCGTACTTGAAGCCGCAGCTTTGTTGCCTGCGTTAACTCACCCCAATCACTTAGGCAAGCTTTCTATTTATAAAAGAAAGCTCATGGGGTTTCGTTCATTTGTCGCCTAACTGCAACGTCAATTACTTTGGGTTATGACCGTTATCATTAAGTTGAAATGAACAGATTGTATCGATTATTTGATGCTTTTTAATAAATAAACTATAAGCGATGCAATGGAATGCCGCAGATGTTGAAGTGACCCTTCACTGTCTGCGGCATTTTTTGTTTTTAAACCATACAGTAATTAGCGACAGAGTAATCGCTTGTAACCACAAAGACGATTTAGGTAATATTCACACAATAAATCTATTGATATAAAATTCTATCTAATTACTATCCATCCAGTTTTTAAATCTGACTATTTCTAATTTTAAAGAGAGTTTTCATGTGAAATAAACTAAATGTATCCATGATGTTCTGTCAGATGATGTTCGGATTTTCGTTTTATGGCGTAATGGTCATATTAACGCGATTTTTCATACATGAACTGAATTACGATGAAGTGGACACCATGATGGTGGTGGGCGCATTTTCATCAATAGGCCCTTTGTTTGCTATCGCGGGCGGTTTTATTGCCGATAAATTCCTCGGTGCGTACCGATCGTTAACCATTTCTTTTTTAGCTTTCACTTTAGGGTATGCGTTATTGGTACTTGGGGCGGCGGATCTTAATATTCCATTGAGCTTAACCGGTATTGCACTGGCCAGTTATGCGCGTGGTTTGATGTCTCCGGCGTATCCGATAGTGTATAAACGCACTTTTGCTAATGGGCAAGATTTTGAAAATGCCTACCCAATCAACTATTCCGTCAATAACTTTGGTTCATTGATTGGTAAATACATCTTCCCACTGGCGGTATTGGTGATTGGTTTTAACGGCAGCTTTGCTTTATCGGTAGTGATGGCGTTTGCCGCGATGCTGATTTTACTGTTAAACCGTAAAAACTTATTAAGTGCATGTAATGAGAGTGAGCGACAACCGGTGAGCATGAAAAACTGGCTGTCATTTTTTGCTTTATCGATTGCTATGGTCGCTCTCGTGTTCTTCATGTTTTCGAATATGGATGTGGGGCAAAATATCGTATACGCCATTGGCGGCGCGGCGATTTTATACTTCATTTCTTTAATGGTAAAAGCGGATAAAGCGACCTGATTAAAAATGGGCACAATCTTAATCATTATGTTCTTAACCACATGTTTTTACTTATACTACGGACAAATGATGACTTCGATGACCATGGTGGCTATTAACACTATGCGTGGTGATTTGTTTAATATTGTGCCAATTGCGCCAGAAGCACCGATGGCAATGAACCCATTCTGGTGCATCATTGCTGGGCCATTTATTGCCGTTTTATTTGTTAAATTAGAAGCAAAAGGGGTCACCTTTACTACCGCAACCAAAATTGGATTCTCGTTTATCTCGACTGCGATTGCGTTTGGTATTTTGACCTTTGCGGTAATGAATGTGGGATCGAATGCGCAAATACGCCCTGAAGTGTTCTTCTTAGTACATTTCTTCCAAGCATTATCAGAAGTGATTGTTGGTAGCTTGGTGGTGGCGTTTGCCTTTGTTTCGTCTTATATCATTAAAGTGATGCTCAATAAGGCCAATGACATTGATGATAAAAACAGTGGTATTAAAGAACAAGCTGA
This sequence comes from Vibrio algicola, assembly GCF_009601765.2. Lineage (NCBI taxonomy): Bacteria > Pseudomonadati > Pseudomonadota > Gammaproteobacteria > Vibrionales > Vibrionaceae > Vibrio > Vibrio algicola. The sequence continues at coordinate 491,599 of NZ_CP045700.1, read as the reverse complement.
GTTGGTTGAAGCTAAAATCTAATAGCGTATTCACTTAGATGTAAACCAATTTGAATTTATCAACACAAACCAGCTCACGGTGAGCTGGTTTTTAGATAACCTTTACACTGTGACGGGCAACTAAGGTTGGTTCAAGTTGGACAATTTGTTGAGGTGATTTGGGTTCGTTAAGTCGTGCAAGTAAAGTATCTACGGCTGTTTTTCCTAATTGGTGTTTCGGTTGATGGATAGTGGTAAGGGAAGGGGTGATATATTTAGCGAGTTGGATATCATCATAACCGATAACAGAGATATCATTAGGGATATGAAGACCATCTTGAGATGCTGCATTGATTAACCCCATCGCCATCATATCGTTACATGCAAATAAAGCGGTTGGTAAAGAACTTCCTTGCGCTAAAGAACGTCTTTTAAATGTTTGATAAGCATTGAAACCACCATCACATTCAAAATTCCCTTCGGCAATCCAGTCTTGATTGATAGCTATATGATTATCGGTTAAAGCTTGTTTGAAGCCATTAAAACGTGATATAGCTTGGTTTCGATGTAATGGACCGGTCACACAACCAATTTCTTTATGGCCACGATCAATTAAGTATTGTGTCGCTAAATACCCACCTTTGTAAGAGTTATCTTGGATCTTATCACTCGCATATGCCATAGGCCCCCAATCCATCACCACGATTGGCAGTTCAGGGTAACGAGAAAATATTTCAATTTCTTCACCCTCCAAAGTCGAACACATGAGCATTAAACCGTCGACACGTTTTTGTAGAAGGGTATTAATCGAGGCTTTCATACGTTCGCTATCCCCTTCTGTATTACACAAAATTAAGTTATAACCTTTCTCATAGCAACGTCGCTCAACTCCCTTTAAGACCTCACCAAAAAATGGATTAGTGGATGTTGTAACTAACATTCCAAGTGTTTTTGTGCATTTCATCTTTAAACTACGCGCTAAAGCTGAGGGGGCATAATTTAGCTCTTGTGCTGCATTATTGACACGTTTTGCAATATCTTCGCTTACAAATCGAGTTTGATTAAAAACATGGCTCACAGTTGATGTAGAAACTTGAGCAATTCTTGCGACATCTTTCATTGTTGCCATGTTTTGTTGTCCTATTTAATTAAGTAGAGCGTTTTGTTGTAGTAAAAATGAATCAGTTTCTTGCCTGTATGGTATTGATGTTTGTGCGCCAAAACGTGTAACAGAAAGTGCCGCCGCCGCATGTGCAAACATAATAGAGTCTTCAATATTCTTATTTTCTAATAAGCCTGTTACAAACGCACCGTTGAATGTATCGCCAGCGGCTGTCGTGTCTACAGCGGTAACCTTAAAGCCCTGAATTAGTTTTCCGTTTCTATTTTCACTTAACCAGACACCTTTTGAACCCAGCGTGATCATAACAGTATCGATACCTTTATCATGCAAAATATTAGCGGCATTTTGGGATGATTCATCATCGAATACTTTTATTCCTGTTAAAATTTCTGCTTCAGTTTCATTCGGAGTGATCACGTTTACTTGGGCTAAAAGTGTATCGGGTAATTTTCTAGCCGGTGCTGGGTTTAAAATAACAGTTACGGTATGATCAGAGGCTGTTTTGGCATAATTCACTGCTGTTTGAATTCCCTCGAGAGGTGTTTCAAGTTGTAATAATAGATAATCACAACACTGGATAGCTTGAATATGGCTTTCGATAATACTTGTGGTTAGTAAGTCGTTTGCTTCTGGGGAAAGACAAATTGAGTTTTCACCATTATCAGAGACCTGGATCATCGCAATCCCGGTTGGTGTTGAGGGCGCAATGTGGATACAGTTAGTATTTATCCCATCAGTCTTAAATTCGTTAATTATATTTCGACCAAAATCATCAGAGCCGACGCTAGCAATAAAACCAATGTCTGCACCTAACCTAGCAGCGGCAACAGCTTGATTTGCTCCTTTGCCACCCGCGATGACTTGATAATTTCGGCCAGTTAATGTTTCCCCTGGGCGAGGAAAAGACGGCACTTGAAGAACATGATCAGCATTAACACTACCTAAAACCATCAGTTTATTCATTAATTTCATCCTTAAGTTGATCAGATCAGGGTTGTTATGAGGTTATCGCTCTAGAAACAAAGTGAAATTTATTTACACAACAATAAGTCATTTGAGGCGTTCAGACGATCTTTCCATAGAAAAAGTGAGGGTGGTTTCACCCTCACTAGCTGAGGTTATTTTGTGATGATTTTTAAAGGAACTGGAATGTGTTTCTCTACGGTTTCTCCTTTAAGTACTTTATCTGCAGTTTCAACACCTAATGCGCCAATAAGTGCTGGTTGTTGAGCAATAGTTGCGCCTAGAATTCCGCGCTTTACCGCTGCAATTCCGTCATCAGTACCATCAAATCCAACAATTAGAATATTTTTACCAGATGCTTGAACTGCACGTAATGCTCCTAATGCCATTTCATCATTTTGTGCAAAGACTGCTTGGACATCACCATTAGCAGCTAAAAGGTTTTCCATTACGTTCAAACCCTTACTACGATCAAAGTCAGCTGGTTGACTAGCGAGTAGATCAAGTTCTGAATTTTTCACTACATTCATAAAGCCTTCACCACGTTCACGAGCTGCAGAAGTTCCTGCAATACCTTCAAGTTGGATCACTTTGGCTTTTTCTCCAACTTTTTCCATAATGTATTTACCAGCCATTTCACCACCGGCGACGTTGTCAGAGGCTATATGACTTACTACATCACCACGGCTTGCACCACGATCTAAAGTCAATACAGGAATGTTGGCTCGGTTGGCAATTCTAATTGCATTTGAAACTGCATCAGAATCAGTAGGGTTAATTAAAATCGCTTTTACGCCACGGACTGATAAATCCTCTATGTTTGATAGTTCTTTGCTTGGATCATTTTGTGAATCAAGTACGATTAGTTTATAACCTAATTCTTTGGCTTTAGACTCAGCGCCATCTTTCATACTAACGAAGAAAGGGTTATTTAAAGTTGATACAACAATTGCTAATGTATCTTGGGCGTGAGCAGAAACAGACATCGTACTGGCTAACACAGCAGCAGAAAGTAAAGTAGTAAGCTTTTTCATTTTGTTATTCCTTTTGTAGGGGAGTCTATCAATTGACTCTATTATTATGTTTACGGTTAATAAAATTATTTGTTTTTGTTATCGACCATTACCGCTAATAAAATCACCAAAGCTTTGGCTATCATTTGGTAGTAAGACGATACATCTAATAAATTTAATGCGTTATTTAAGAATCCAATGATGAAAGCACCGATTAGGGTTCCCATAATCCGACCACGTCCACCTACGAGGCTCGTTCCACCAACGACAACTGCAGCAATCGCATCCAATTCATATCCCATGCCAGCAGTCGGTTGAGCGGAAGACAAACGTGATGTCACAATAATACCGGCGAGGGCAGATAAGACGCCACAGATTGCATACACACCAATTTTTACTCGATCAACATTAATACCCGATAAACGAGTTGCAGACTCATTACCACCTAATGCATAGATATAACGTCCAAAACGTGTGTGGTTAAGTAAATACCAAGCGGCAGCAAACACTACTACCATTATCCAAATAGGTACGGGGATACCCAAGGCGTAGCCTGTACCGAACCAAGCGAAACTATCAGATACCTCAGTAAATCCGGTAGAGATTGGGCGACCATCGGTATAAACCATAGTGACGCCCCGGAGTAATGTCATAGTGACTAGCGTCGCGATAAAGGCTTGTACTTTGCCTTTCGCGATAATAAAACCACTAATGGCACCCAAACCTGCGCCTGCAATCAAAGCAACGGGCACCGCAATCAAAACGGGCACTTCCATTGCAACTAAACTTGCTGCAAATGCACCACATAGAGCAAGAACCGAACCAACACTTAAATCAATGCCAGCAGTCAAAATAACGAGTGTCATACCAACGGCAATAATCGCGCTTACCGATGTTTGTCGCAGGATATTTAAGATATTGTCAACAGTGAAGAAGTTTGGGCTCAAAAATGACACTACAACAATCAAAAAAATAAGTGCGATTAGAGATTTTTGTTCGACTAACCATTCCTTACTGATTAATGGTTTTTTTATGGCATCTGGTTCTTTTGATTTTACGCTATTACTGCTCATGCGACGTCCTTATTAATGTTTCTACCGACTGCACAAGCCAGTAGTAATTCTTGATTTGCTTGTTTTGCATCAAATTCGCCACTGATCTTCCCTTCATGCATGACTAATATTCGGTCACTCATTCCAAGTACCTCCGGCATTTCTGATGAAACTAAAATGATGCTCATTCCTTCTGCTTTAAATTTATTAATCAATTGGTAAATTTCTTTTTTAGCTCCAACATCTACACCACGAGTGGGTTCATCTAAAATTAAAATATTAGGTCGAGTCATTAAGCCTTTAGCGATGGCTACTTTTTGTTGATTACCACCCGATAAATTGCCAATTATTTGATTTCGAGTTGGCGTTTTTATATTGAAAAGCTCGATAAAATCATCGACAGCCATCATTTCGCTTTTATGTTGCAGTTGTATGTTTTTACTGAAATGCTGCAAACCAGAGAGCGTCATATTTTCTTTAACAGATAAACATAAAACTAACCCGTCGCCTTTACGGTCTTCTGAGATATAGGCAATACCATTAGAAAGTCCTTCTTGTGGTGACTTGGCATGGACTGATTTGCCTTCAAGTAATACTTCACCTGATTGATAGGGAAGTGCACCATAAATCATTTTCATCAATTCAGTGCGGCCTGCCCCCATGAGTCCAGATATACCGAGTATTTCTCCTTTTTTCAGTAAGAAGCTGATGTCATGTATTCCTTTACCGTTTAAGTTTTTTACCTCTAAACGAGTATCACCTGATTGCACTGATATACGCGGATATTGTTCATCCAACTTACGACCAACCATCATTTCAATAAGTGCATCTTCATTAGTGCTTTTTACCGTGCATTCACCAATAAATTTACCGTCGCGTAATACCGTAATATCATCACAAATTTCAAATATTTCTTTTAAGCGATGAGAAATATAGACGATGCCACAACCTTGATCGCGTAACTCATTGATAACCTTGAATAGAAATTCAGTTTCTTTATCAGTTAATGCATCAGTAGGTTCATCCATAATGATGACTTTAGACTCGAAAGAAAGTGCCTTAGCTATTTCTACCATTTGTTGCTCGCCAAGACTCAACTCACCCAATAATGTTTTAGCGCTTCTCTTTACGTTTAATCGAGCCAATAATTTATCTGCATTATCGTACATTTCTTTCCATAAAATACGACCAAAGCTATTAGTGATCTCCCGCCCTAAATAGATGTTTTCGGCGATACTGATTTCAGGAATGAGATTTAATTCTTGATGAATAATACTAATGCCTGCGTGTTGAGAATCTCGAGGACCTTTGAATGTCACTGGTTTGTTTTGATATTGAATATTGCCGGAGTCTAAAGAATAGATACCAGTTAACACTTTCATTAACGTAGATTTCCCAGCACCATTTTCTCCCATTAAAGCCATTACTCGGCCGGGATAAACATTTAAGCTGGCTTCGTCTAGGGCTTTTACTCCAGGAAAAGATTTCTCTATTTTATTGAGTTCTAAGATGGCTTGATTCATAACCATTCCTCGCTTTAAAAAATTACACCAGACTGAAATATTACGTTTGCATAAGGGGTACATTCACCTGTTCTTACAATACCCTTACTGTCGTTAGTTTTAATTTTTAGATCTTCATGTGATAGATAAGTGACTCGAATCTGTTTTCCTGAAATTTCTTCTTCTTGTTTAATTCTACTTAAGATATCAGCATGGGCATTAGGGCTAACTTGCTTGAACTCGTTTGCTAAGATGACACCTTCGATTTGAGATTCTTTTAAGAAAACATCAACGGTTTGAGCAAAGCTTGGCACACCATGGGTGAGAGCTAAATCAATTCTTTTCACGTTAGAAGGAATGGGTAATCCAGCATCACATATAGTCACTTCGTCGGTATGACCAAGTGTGGCAATTAAGTGAGAAAATTCTGATTGTAGTAGGACGCTTTTTTTCATATGGATAAACCTAATTATAAAGTCTGTTGCAATGTGAGCGAAACGTTTCGATGAAGTGTAGTGGCTGATTATCAAAAAGCATTGGTGTCATATACGTTTTGTGAAATAGATCATCGAAACGTTTCGATGGCAGGCTGTAGTGGTGATCATAATCACAAGAATTTATTCATGATTTCATTTTGGTATAGTTATAAATGAGACGTTTTTATGAGCATATGATTGTAAAAAGTAAGGCTAAACGGCCAATGATGCGAATAAACTCTCTATTCGCATCATCTTATGATTTGATTAATAGATGTAATCTAATCAGGTTTACAAAAAACCAGTGCCAGCGGCAGAAGTACGCGTTATGTACTCAATGATTAGTCTTTTCAAAAAGTCAGTTTCAAGTAAGATGACACCTATCTTGAAAAGCACCGCACCCTATTAATTCAAACCAGAGCGCTTATGAACTTTGAACCTATCGACATTCCTTTTAATTATCGTCATACCTGCTGGTTTTGTGGTGAACCTGCAGCGGATATGCTCGATATTCCACTGGCGATGAGAAATGTGAAACTTTGCACTCATCAGCCGATCTCTGTGCCGATTTGCGCTGAATGCCAAACTTTTCCGGTGCAGCAGCATTGCAATTCGATTTGGCAGCATCGTGATTATATTAAGCAGCGTTTAATGAAGGTGTACGCCAAGCATTTAGGTATTGGGTTAAATTGGACTAAACAAGAATTGGAAGAAGCCAGCTTTGAAGGCTCAATTTTTGAGGGTTTTAGCCGCAGCGCATGGGCCATGTATCAAATCGCCAATGAACGAGTGCGTTATGCTGGCTGGGATTTAACCGTTGCGGGCTCTGCAATTGGCTATGATGATAGCGCTGGTTTTGAATTCGATGGCGTGCGCTTTGCCAGTCAAGAAGCGTGTATGAATTATTATTGCGCTGCGCAAGGGTTAAATACCACGCTGTTTGAAGGCGTGTTGAACGTTGTCGGTTATCAACGCTTTAGTTATGCACTGAAAATTAGCCAAATTAATCGTAAAGCACGTCATTATGAGATCATAAAAATCATTGATGAGATCGAACAGCAAGAGCTCGACACGCAACAAATTCATGCGGATAACAGCGTAAAAGAAAATCAATATCAACTGGTTGCAATTGACATGGGAGAAGCGGTAGTAGAGCCACAAGCGATTGAGTGGGCACTAGATAATGATATTGAAACCTTAGAGCAACTCGAACAAGCAGAAGATGAATTCTTTGATGCATTTGCGCATTTAGGCGGAGTTCAAGCATTTCAGTTGTTTAATGGTTTGCAATTGTATCTTGCCGCTCGAGCCGATGATAAATGGATTGCTCAGTTTGATTTGAATCGAGAGGCTTGGATGTAAACTTGTTGTACTAGCTTGTTCGTTGAAAATCAACGTTAAAGCTCCTCAAGCTGGAAATAAAAAATAGACCGTCGTGATTTTTGAATTCAAGTTCAAAATCACGGCGTTTTTTTTATATTAATAGAAAGATGAAAAGAATAAATGTGATGCAAGTCTTAAATTTAAAGTCGTTAAGTATTAATTAACATCGAGTATAAAATTGAAAACGTAATAAATTTATTTCAATCAATACACACCTTTATTCAAGGTGTTTAACCCAATCTGAGGCGTATATTGTAGCTAAGTCGAATTTAAGGCAATGTTATGAATGTATTAACGCGTCACTCTGATTATAGTCTCATTAATAATGCAAATATAAACATCGATATAAAATCAACCCTATTTAATGAAACACATGATCGCGCAAAATATAATGTCTCATTAGTGGGCGCCGGCCCTGGTGGTCCTAATTTATTGACCTTAAAAGCCTATGGCATCTTGCAAAAAGCGGATGTAGTGGTGTTTGATAATCTGGTTTCGCCACAAATTCTTAGCCTGTCGTTAAAAAGTATTAACCGAATTCGAATATACCAATTAATAATCTTTTATAGAGAGACTTTATATGTCTAAATATTTAACCAATACTGAGTTTGATAAGGTGATTAAGCAGTTAATGCCTGATTACCAAATTAAAGCGCCAGTCAGAGAAGTATTTGGTGGCCGTTTTGCTCACACCGATAATATTGTTTATGGCGATATCACTCAGACTGACGATATTGTTTGGCAAGAGAAATCCCACTTCTCACCCAATGAAGTGGTTACCCCTGTGACCGAGACGTTATTTCATTTTAATGGCTCTGAATTAAAGCAATCGACCATCGATCCAAGACCCACCATCGTGTTTGCTCGCGCTTGTGATATTCATGGTTTAAAGCGTCTGGATAACATGTACTTGAAAAATGGTGGTAATGAATATTTTTACTACAAACGTCTACGCACCAAACTAAAAATTGTCTTACTTGAATGCAAGAGCAGTTTTGATAGCTGTTTTTGTGTCTCGATGGGTACCAATAAAACCCAAGATTACGCCGCTTCAGTCCGTTTTGATGACCAAGGCGTATCGATTGAAATTAAAGATCAAGATCTCGTCAGTTATTTTGATGAGATTGGTTGCGATATTGAGTTTGCAGCTAGCTTTGTGCAAGAAAATAAAGAAGTGGTGTGCACGCCCGATTCCGTGTGTGACTCTCCAAAAGTGATCCGAAAAATTCTTACTAATCATGAAATGTGGGATGAATTTGATAAGCGTTGCATCGCCTGTGGTCGTTGTACCACTTCGTGCACAACCTGTTCATGCTACAGCGTGTTCGATGTGGCGTATGAAGAAAATGAAAAATTCGGTGAACGTCGTCGTCAATTGTCGAGCTGCATGGTGGATGGTTTCTCTGACATGGCGGGTGGTCATAATTTCCGCAACAAACATGGCGAGCGTCTACGTTACCGCGCATTGCATAAAGTCAATGATTACAAAGCGCGCCAAGGTGAAAACCACATGTGTGTGGGTTGTGGTCGTTGCGATGATCGCTTCCCACAATATATTTCATTTAGCAACCTTATCAACAACATGACCGATACCGTCGCAGCAGAACTTGCTGCCGAAGGAGAGAAATAATGACTTGCGAAAATAAATGCCCAGACTGTTATTGTCACGATCATGATCACGAAGAAAATAAACTCTTGCCCAAAGCATATCGTATTATCGACATCATCAAACACACGGACAACGAGTGGAACTTCCGAGTTGAAAAAGACTTTGATACCCACTTCGGTCAATTTGTTGAAGTCTCGCTGCCGATGGTGGGCGAAGCGCCAATTTCAGTGTCTGATCACGGCGAAGGGTATGTTGATTTGATGATCCGTAACGTCGGTAAAGTGACAGGTAAACTGTTCCATTTAAACATTGGCGACAGTGTTTGGATGCGTGGCGTGCATGGTAATGGTTACCCGATGCAAGAATATCAAGGCAAACACATGATCGTGGTGGCCGGTGGTACTGGGTTGCTCCGGTGAAAGGCTTAATGAATCATTTTTGCCAAAATCCGAATGAAATCAGTAAATGGATATGATCCTCGGCTTTAAAAACAAACAAGCCGCGTTATATAAAGAAGAATTACATCAGTGGGATAAAGTGCAAAACTTGATCGCCACGTTAGATGAAGCTGATGATGACGCTTTTTATCATCAAGGCCTTGTGACTCAACACCTAGATAGCTTAGATTTTTCTGATATCGATGAAATTCAAGCCATCGTGGTCGGTCCACCAATCATGATCAAATTTACTGTGCAGGGCTGCTGGCCAAAGGATTAACCAAAGAGCAAATCTGGGTTGATTACGAACGTCGTATGGCGTGTGCAGTCGGTAAATGTGGTCATTGCCGCATTGGTGATAAATACGTTTGCGTCGACGGACCTGTGTTCCGTTTTGATCAAGCAGAAGACATGATTGACTAGGTGAGGAACACATTATGGGTTTAGATGTAGATATTATTAAAACGCGTGCTAAAGGTGATTTTCGTCTGTCTAAAGTTCGTGGAGAGTGCATGATCAGTGTGCGGGTTCCGGGTGGGATCATGCCGGCGCATTTATTGTCTGTGGCGCAAAACATTGCTGAAACTTGGGGTAATGGCGTTATTCACCTTACCACTCGTCAAAAATTAGCGATGCCGGGTATTCGTTATCAAGATATTGATGCGGTTAACAAAGCACTGGAACCGTTTATTAAAGATATCAGCATTGATATGTGTGATGTCGGTATTATTGGTATTGCTAAAATGACCTTTGATGCTTCGCGTTGTATTGGTTGTGGCGAATGTGTGTTGGCATGCCCAACGATGGCTTGGCAACGCGATGCTAAACAACTGTATATGGTGAAATTAGGCGGTCGTACTTCTAAGAAAACCCCACGCGTCGGTAAAACTTTCCTTAAATGGGTAACAGAAGATGTGATCCAAGGCGTGATCAAAAATATCTTAGCGTTTGAAGAAGAAATGCTAAAAGGTGAACCTGTGTATTTACTGGGCTGAAGACGAGTATGTAGCCGATATGCACGTAAAAGGTACGCACTAAACGCACAATTTAAACCAGAAATATCCCCTACGTCTGAGGTTATCCACTTCAATGTGAATTTAAGAGGCGATAGGGGATAAAAGGATAATATTATGATTATTAATTTTAATGCTAATGAAGTGCTGATCATGGCTGAAGAGATCGAAAAACAAAGCTGTGATTTCTACGTGAAAGCGGCAGAGCAAGTTGAAAGCCAAGAAAATCGTGACTTCTTACTCAAACTGGCATCGTTTGAATTTACCCATAAATCATTTTTCAAAGAATTACGCGCAGAATTAGGCTGTAATGAAAAAGAAGCGCCGGTGTTTGATCCCAATAACGAAGCCAGTGCTTATTGCCGCTCGTTTGCTCAAATACAGTCATTGTTTGATGGCGATGCCGACTTTAACGATATGCTTAGTATCTTGAAATTTGCCATCAATAAAGAGAAAGATGCAATTTTGTTCTACTCACGCATCAAAGAGTTTGTGCCAGAAGTGAAAGGCTCAGAAAAGCTTGATGAAATCATTGCAGAAGAGCACTCGCATATCAAAATCTTAACGGCTTATGCGGATAAAATCGCGATTAATGCGTTTTAAGTGATTTATTCAAGCAATTGAATGGATTTCAATTGACGATCTTAAATGTAAACGCACGTTTCCAACCGACCTCACTCAAGTAGTGGAACTTGCCAATTCACAACATTACAGCGCTCATTTGGGCAGTTATATACAAGGGCAGAATGAAATGATCAATACGTTACTAAGCAATAATTAGCCGAGAAATATCACACGACTACTTCTTCATCACGCAATTGGCGCAAATAGCGGTAAATAGTATGCACCGAAGTATCGAGTTCGGTGGCGGCGATTTGGGCGCTGTCTTTAATATCAAATACACCAAGATCAAAAAGTTCGGTCACGATTTCACGGTTTTTCTTCGATGGGGCAATGTTGGTGTTGGCTAGCACGTTATCACGCACAGTATGGATGGTATCAAGCATGGCATCACTGTTACTTTTGGCGAACACTTCTGGGGTGATATTGCCTTCATGATAGTGAGGAATTCCCGGCAACAGTGCTTGCATGACCGATTGAAAAGGGGCATCAAGGTTTGAATTGACACAAATAAGGCCAATCGCTTGTTGGGATGAATTACGAATAATGGTGGTGTACGAACGTAAGGTTTTACCGTCGCTACTTTTGGTGATGTAAGGCGAGGAAACATCGTAGCCTTCTTCCAGTTTTAGCAGTGCGATATTGGTGATTGGCGCGCCGACTTCTCGCCCGGTGATGTGACCATTGGCGATTTTGGTTACGCAAGGATCATCTTCATCTAACGCATGTAGCAGCACTTCAGTATGCTCCCCAAACATGGTGGCTATGGCATCGACCATAGTTTCCATCGCATGTAAAATTTCGCGGTCGGTTGGGGTTAGCTTATACATAGGGACTCCATTCTTATCTGCAGATTTTAATCATAACAACAAAGTATTGATATAAAAAAGGGCAAGATCAAAAAAGCCGCCATTAAACGGCGGCTTTATGACATATTTGTTTTTAATCAACAGTCAGAACATCATTGACAATAGTGGCTGCGATTGCAAACCATATTAAGCCGACATGATATCGATGATTGTTGCATCAGTACCTGTCATACCCATAGTGACCATGCGGCCTACGTTACGGATACTTTTCTCAACATCTTGTGCTACGATGCCTTGGCTTTGAGCTTGTTGGCTGTTTAGCGCCATGATAAAGCCAGTTACCGCTGCGCTGGTTGAGGTCTTAACTTTCATTGCGCAGGTTGATTTTGCGCCGTCACATACCATACCAGAACAATCGCTTAGTACGTTTTGGATCGCGTGACAAGATTGCTCAAATGTTCCGCCTGCAAGATAAACCAATGCCATAGAAGCGGCCGCACTTGTCACTGTGTTACCACAGAAAGCTGAAAGTGGTGGGTAGTAAGATTTAATGTAAATCGCACCCAAATGGCTCATGATCAATGCGCGAGCAAGTTGTTCTTCGCTTGATTTGTAGTGTTTCGCCACTTCTACCACAGGGATAGTCGCTGCAATGCCTTGGTTACCGCTGCCGAAGTTACTCATAGCCGGTAATGTTGCGCCGCCCATACGAGCATCTGATGCTGCTGCTGTTAACATGATGATGTTATTGGCAAGGCCGTCACCAAGCAGTTTGCTTTGAATGCTTTTTTCAATGGTACGACCCACTTCTAAGCCGTATGAATTTTTAAGACCTTCTTCTGAAAGCTTAGAGTTTAATGTCGCTGCTTCTAGAATAAATTTGATGTCATTGAAATCCGCTTGAGTGGCATACTGGTAGATTTTTTCTACGCTAATGTCCACACCATCACAGATAGAGCCGGTAGATTGCGCGGTTTCAGCTGATTGTTGGAAAGTGATTTCATCGTTTAGAGATTTAGTCACGATTTGAGTGTGGCCACCGCTGATCTCAACAAATGCTTTTTTGTCGCCAGCAAATGCTTCTACTTTACAGTAGATGAATTCTTCAACGTCAGCGCGACTAACTGTTACGTTGCCCGCTTCAATAAAGCTAACCGCTTGAGTCACATCGTCTGGTGTGATTTGTGCTAATACTTCTAAAAGCGCTTCTGGATTTCCCCCAATTGCCCCAACAGCCGCAGCAATCGGTAAACCAATTTGACCAGTACCAGGAACAAAAACACCCATTGAGTTTTTGTAAAGGTTGTCAGACACCATTACGTGCAAACGCTCTGGTTTTTCACCAAGAAGATCAGCGGCAACAGCAGAAGCGTAAGCGGCTGAAATTGGTTCAGTACAACCAAGCGCTGGTTTAACAACTGAATTGATGATTGCTTTGTATTGATTCCATTGGGTATTCATAGGGGAGACCTCTTATATCGTTTATCGTTATATTTTTTGTCAGTACGATGTATTAAGCGCGGTGAGCGATAGCTTCAATTTCCACTTTCACACCCATTGGTAAATCTTTTACTGCAAAGCAGCTGCGCGCTGGGCAATCTGTTTTGAAAAATTCTGCATAAACTGCGTTAAATGCAGCGAAATCAGAAATGTCTGATAGGTAGCATGTTGTTTTTAATACGGTGTCTAAGTTACCGCCACCCGCTTCGATAACCGATTTTAGGTTTTCTAAAGACTGACGAGATTGCTCGCTGATACCGCCTTCGGCTACAGCGCCTGTCGCTTTAGAGACCGGTAATTGACCAGAAGTAAAGATAAGGTCGCCGTAAAGATTGCCGTGTGAATATGGACCGATAGCTTCTGGAGCTGATTGAGAAGTAATTACTTTAGTCATGATTTTTTATCCTGTCAGTTTAGGTTCAACTGTAGTTTAGTTTTTTATTTGAATGATTTGCAAATTATTTTGCTTTTAGTTTGGTGAAAACAATGTTTTTGTAAATGATCTATAGTCATAAGTTGTTGTTATACATCACGTTTTAGTGATTTTGTGACGGGGGGCATATTTTATTTTTTCAAATCAATGTGCAAAAGATAATTTTCGGCTATTATAAACACCAGAAGATAGACGGACCTTTTTCTTTTTTAATAATAAATTGCAAATAAATTTTAACTCTAAGCTATTAAGTGAGCAGTATGAAAAAGCAACTAATACAAGCGGGTCTTAAATCGATATTCCCATTATGCGTTGGCGCCTTTCCGTTTTCTTTTATTGTCGGTGCGGTCAGTATCAATGCGGGTATGACCGTTTTCCAAAGTACAATGTGGTCAATGACTGTGTTTGCCGGTTCTGCACAGATGGTCGCACTAGGCTTAGTCCAATCATCTAGTGAAATGCTAGTGATTATGTTAACGACCTTTGTCATCAACCTTCGTCATGTGCTTTACAGTGCTTCGCTTTCTGATCATGTAAAAGAATATTCGCTGCCGATGCGCATGTTTATGGCCTACGGCTTAACTGATGAAGTGTATGCTTCTTCTATTCAAGAGATGAAAGAAGAAAAACCAAATCGTCATTGGTATTACTTAGCGGTCATGTTGGGTTTCTGGATCAACTGGGTTGTGGCGGATTTCCTTGGTGCAATGGTGGGTTCATCGTTCCCTCAAATAGCTAGCTATGGTTTAGATTTCGCCATGGTTGCCGCTTTTATTGCGATTGTTATTCCTCAAGTGAAAAATCGCGAATGTATCGTTGCTGCTGTGGTTGCAACGGTAACGGGTATTTTACTATCGGGCCTTCCTTACTCGTTAGGTCTTGTAGTTGCTGCAGTTGTGGGTGTGTATGCGGGTTACCGTATGGATTTATCAACAGAAGCAATGCAAGAAGAGGCAAAAGCACAAGCCAAACTTGAATTACAACAAGAAGCGTTAGAGCGTAATACTGTTGAGTCAGAAGATGCGACTTGTTTCACTAAAACTGTAACCGAATAGAGGATATCAACATGCATACATCATCACTATTAACTAGCCATTACGTTATCTTATTATCATTTGCGATGGCAGTTGCGACTTTTGCAGTTCGTTTTTCTGTTATTGGTATGGCTGGCAAATTTAATATGTCAGAACGCTTTAAGAAAACATTACGTTTTGTGCCGGTGACCGTTTTACCTGCAATCATTGCGGTTGAGATCTTAGGAACCGGTGCACACTTAGAGTTTAACTTACATAACCCCAAAGTATGGGCCGCGATTGTTTGTACTTTGGTTAGCTTACGTTTTGGTTTGATTTGGGTAGTCGTGAGTGGCTTAGCATCATTGATTTTCTTTGAAGCATACTTAGGTCCAATGACGCATTTCTTAGCGCCTTATCTTGGTTAATTGATAAACCGTTCTATTATTAAGCCTCATCATTGATTTGATGAGGCTTTTTTTCGTTTTAAAATTGTAAATTTTGTTATTATGATTTGTAGTTTAACCATCCTGTTATTCAGCTTTTAATCCAAGGACCCTAAGTGTCGCCACCAATGAAACCTTTATTACTTATTCTGGTCAAGCCCAATAGGACACCTGACTTTGTAATTTTTCATAGTCGATTGGCGTTAAATCACCAAGCGTAGTATGCAACCTTTCATGGTTGTAATACCGGATATATTCTTCAACATCTTCTTTGATTGCATCACGCGTTAAATAAACCACATTGTAGTGGTACGGTGATTTTGGCCACTACACTGGGGCAATGGCAATATTGCACAGGTGATTTTCTTGTTTGCGATTAAAAAAGAAGATTACGAAGAAGCAATGGGCTTATACGAACTGTTTGTTACCTTTATGGATTCAAAAGCCGTCCCCGCATTGCTTACCTGCCGTGGGTTCGCGTCTTTTATTCACTTTGCTAAGCAATGTTGGTTGAAGTGTAAGAAAGAGTGGTGATGAGCTAGGCCATTTCTTTATAAGTCAAAAATAGACGAGCATCAAATTCGAGTTGATGATAATCCGGCTCAATATGACAACAAAGTGCATAGAAGGCTTTGTTGTGATCTTTTTCTTTGATGTGTGCCAGTTCATGCACCACTAACATTCTGAGTAGTGGTTCGGGCGCATCTTTAAAAATCGATGCAATGCGGATCTCGTTTTTAGCTTTTAGTTTGCCGCCGTGATTACGCGAGACAAAAGTGTGCAAACCTAGTGCATGATTAACCACATGAATTTTAGGATCGTAAATGACTTTAGAAAGTGGCGAGGATTTTTTTAAGTAACGATTTTTAATTTGCATGGTGTACTCATACAGGGCTTTTTCTGTTTTGAGAGCATGCATTTTAGGGTATTTAGTTTGCACCCACGATTCGAGTTTACCATTGGCGATCAGCTGGTCGACTTGAGTTAAGACTTGCTGCGGATAGCCTTGTAGGTATTTAAGCGAGGGATTGTTTTTCATTGGCTGTTCTTTTTATCTGGTCGATGATTGACGTTGCTAATTGCTAATTGCCATATTATACCCATTCCATCAATTTAATGATCGCTCAAAATTGAATACAGAGAAAAGTGTCAAAGGCCATGGATGGCCTTTTCTCAAGCGACCAAGGACGGATCAGCGTCTTTTTTGCGTATTCAAATTGATCAAAAATAAAATGAAATAGGTATTAACAGTAGCAACGCCAATTCGATGTGCTTATCTAAACGGAAGCTTTAAATTGTGCTTTGCGTAAACGGTTAAGAGCCGCCATCACATCGAGCGTTCTTGGTTTTGCTAAATCGCCATTATTTGGTAACGCTTGATGCCAGTCACCGGCTAGATACTGTTCGAACGCTTGGGCAGGGTTTTCACTCCAACCCTGTTGCTGCGATAACAAGAACCACAACCAACCTATGGTGTTTAATTCACAAATCGATTCAATTTGCTCAAGCGCTGAAAGATTAACGTGCTCTTTACCAAAGCGAAGGGTGTGAGTGCCTTTGCCTTGAATACGGAATTTACCTTCGGCTAAGATCTTTTGTAAGCAGCCATTTTTTAATGAACGCGAAGGATGAACCACCAATTCGCCTTCAACTTCATGGCTACGTTGGCTTGGGTGTTGTTCAATAACTTGCTTTGCTTTGGTGGTTACATCTAGTACTTGGTAGTCGTGCATTTGGATCACGGTGTCGGCCACATCAAAATAATCGCCCGAGCCGCCCATCACGATGATCGATGAAACGCCTTGTTGATCGCGCAGTTGACCAATGCGATCCACCAGTGGGGTAATAGGCTCATCGCCTTTTGCCACTAATGCCTGCATACGTTCATCACGGATCATAAAGTTGGTGGCGGAAGTATCTTCATCAATCAAAATCGTAGTCGCGCCGGCTTCAAGGGACTCTTGTAACCACGCCGCTTGTGAGGTCGAACCGGAAGCATCTTGAGTCGAGAAATCACTGGTGTCTTTGCCCATTGGCAGATGATTAATGTAGTTGGATAAATTTAAGTTGTGCACACTGCGACCATCTTCGGCGCGGATCTTCATCGCTTGTGGATCGGTAACAATATATTCACGTCCATCGCTAGGAATATGATCGTAAATAGAGCGCTCAATCGCGGTCAGTAGGGTCGATTTACCATGATAACCACCACCAACAATCAAAGTGATCCCTTTGGGAATACCTAAACCACGGATATGACCACGATGCGGAGTATGCAAGGTGACCGCTAAAGAATCTGGCGCGCTAAAAGTGATGGCATCTTTCATCGGTAAATCGCAATCGCCAGATACGCGAGGTAAAACGCTGTTATCGGCCACAAATGCCACTAAGTTATTGGCGGCCAGTTGACTGCGTAGCGCGGCTTGGTCTTCGGCAATTTCGCAATGACGTTTTAATGCCTCGATATCAATTTCGCGCGCAAGAGTGGCGCGGCGAATGAATTTTGGCAGGTGGAAGGTCAAAATGTTAATCGCTTTTTTACCTAAGATCTGACGACCATCGGCAGGTAAATTGACGCGAAAACGCAGCTCAATTCCTTGTTCAGTGAATAATACCGCGGTGTGATCTAAAATCGTTTGGCCATTAAATGCAATATCAACTGTCGCTTCAGGTTGCGCTAATTTGGAAAAATAGCGAGCAATGAAATCACGCGCAGAACGTTGATAATCTTCTGATTCTTCTAGTAACCATTTGAGATCGGTTAATGACCAAGCTCGTTTAGCTCGCAATCGAGAAGCGGTGGCATGCGGGTCGCCTTGAACCGTATCGATAAAAAGATCGAAGTCAGTAAAATCGTATTGTCCCTTGATTTGTTGATAGGCACGATAGTTTTGTTTTTCGATGTTTTTCAGCGCGAAGATCAGGGTTTCCATAGATTATCAGTTTCACTTTTATAATGAGGCAAAATTTAGCCGCTCAGTATAACCTGAATTGGGATTTAGGCGAAGAGCTTAAGTATATAAAGCCCATCGGTGTACACGGCAAAATCATTGTAAATTGGTCGATATTAGGGGTAGGTATTGGATTCTTTTTTTGTTACGCGTTAGTGCACCTAAATTGAATTCTTGCTCAAAAAATGCAATTGAACTATTATTTGTACGTTATTTTGTACCTTCTGGAGTTTGATATGAGCCGTATACATTTCGATCAAGATATTCAGCCTCTTTCTGAATTTCGTGCTGGTGTCACCTCATTTATTAAGCAAATAAATGAAACCCGTCGTCCTCTTGTCATTACTCAACGCGGTAAAGGTGTCGCTGTTGTACTTGATGTTGCTGAATATGAAGCAATGCAAGAAAAAATAGAGTTACTTGAAGAATTGCGAACAGCAGAAGCTCAATTCGCTTCTGGCTTAGGTGTATCTAACGAAGAGGCTCGAGATCAAGTATTAGGGCGTATTAAATGATGAAAGTCGTTTGGTCTCCATTGGCTCTTGAAAAGCTTGGTGATGCTGCTGAATTTATTGCTTTAGATAGCCCTGCAACGGCTAAAAAATGGGTAAATGAAGTATTCGACAAAACAAATTCACTTGGAACTATGCCTGAAATGGGACGAATGGTTCCAGAAATGCCACACACAAATTATCGTGAAATTCTGTTTGGTTATTATCGTATTATTTACAGTGTAGGTGTGGAATTCCGTGTATTGACGATTCGTAATTGTCGTCAGATATTAACTGAAAACGATTTTTAACACGGAGTTTCCAGCAAAAAAGGTTCTGTTGGTTTCGCGAAAGTGTGCTGATCTAGTTTTGCTTGATTTTTGCACGCACCGTTAACCACTTAATGTAGTGTTAATTTTCAATACCCGAGTTAATCAATCTTTCTGGTCATCTCTTTCATCTTGGAAAGTGTTATGCGCCTAACATGAAAAATCCAAATTTTTGATCAGAGGATAGTATCCTCAGGCAAGTGTCGCTCAGAGTCGAACTGGAACTTGTTCGACTCTTTCTCGAGCGTACTTATGCCTTGTCAGAAAAATTATGTAAAACTTAGTCCACCAATGCTTGTAATTCATCAATACTAATATCTTGGTTGTAATCGACATTATCAAAATCAAAACCATTGATTTGCATAAATTCTTTTTTAAGGCCTTGATAGTCGCCAATTTGTTTAAAGTTATCCGCAGTCATATTGTCTACGATGGCTTTAACTTGCGCTTGAGTGGCGCCATCTAGTTCCCAATCATCGATGCGGATCAAGCGTTCGGCATCAACCGGAATATCATGTTGGACATCTCCATCTAGCGCATGATTATAAAGTTTGGTGGTAAACAAGCGCTGCATTTGTTCAATACAACCTTCATGAGTACCGTTTTCTTTCATCACTTTATACAGCGCAATCAAATAAGGCGTTAAAGTAGGGATAAAGACACTGGCTTTAGTCACTAATGCCTTACACACACTGGCGTGCGCAGAACCATTAAAGTTGCTCATTTTTAAGTTCAAAGAATGACTGGCTTGATGTAAATCGACTTTGGCCCAACCTAGCGTGCCATCGCGATAAATAGGGGCGGTGATCTCACTGCCAATGTAGGAAAATGCCACGGTTTTACAGCCTTCAGCCAAAGATTCACTGTTAATTAAATCGTCAATCCAACTTTCCCAATCGGAGCCGCCCATGACTTTGAGGGTTGACTCAATTTCAGCATCGCTTGCCGCTTCAACCGTGCTTTCATGCCATGAGTCATCTTCTAATAACACGCTTGCACCAGTGACGCTGTCACCGATTGGTTTGATGCTGGAGACCCATTTCTCTCCGGTTTTATGATCTGGGCGTATTCCAGTCGCTAAACTATAAATGACCAGATCAACTTCACCTTCAAAGTAAGTTTCAATCGCTTCAACCACTTGGGCGCGTGTTTGTTTGGCAAATGCATCGCCGACGATATTAATCGCAATGCGACCTTCTTTTTCGGCTTCTTTTTTGAAAAAGATATTATTGTACCAACCTGCGGTGCCGACCCCTTTTTCTGATGGGCCACGCTCAAAAGACACCCCAATGGTATCGGCTTGACTGCCACCAAACGCAAGGGCAATACGAGAAGCCAAACCAAAGCCCGATGAAGCGCCTAAAATCAAGACACGCTTAGGACCATTTTTAATAGCAGCAGCTTGCTTTACGAATTCGATTTGTTGTTTTACTGCCGCTTCGCAACCATAAGGATGAGCTGAACGGGCAACAACGCCTTTAATGATGGGCTCAATGATCATGTTAAATCCTATTTATCTAATTGGTGTAACCATCTTGAATTGAAATTACGGCTTGTGAAATCATTGAGATCGGCTCAATAACAGTAAATTCAATCGATTTGGTTACCTTTGAAAAAGTAATGAGAAAAGTTCTAAATTTAGAATAGGAGGGTTTAGCGATAAATTTATTGCGCCAAACAGGTATAAAGGGCATTTTTTTTGAATAAATGTGATTAAATTGTTTCAGATCATGAATAAGAAACGCCATATCACATTGATATGGCGTAAGTCACGATTTGCATAACTGTTATAAATTTGTGTGAACTTGGATCATTTTAACCTGAACTTATAGAATAGGTTGCAGCTGAGCCGCCATAAACTGGGCGATCCACGGTTGTGCTTCGGCTTTTGGGTGCAGTCCATCTTTTTTCATTAACTCAGGTTTGACGATCATATCTTGTAAGAAAAATGGTAACAAAGGGATGTTTTGTTGTTTGGCCAATTCAGGGTATAAATTAGAGAAAGCTTGGGTATAACGTTTACCATAGTTCGGCGGAACCATAATTTGCATTAATGCTACTTGGCTACCGGAACCTTGGCTTAATTTGATTATTTGAGTGAGGTTTTGGCTGATGGTCGCGGGGGGAAAGCCTCTTAACCCATCATTAGCGCCTAATTCGATCACCACCCAATCTGGGTTATGTTGTGATAATAATGCCGGCAGGCGAGCTAATCCGTTACCCGATGTATCACCAGAGATACTGCCATTTATCACCGTGGCGTTAATGCCTTTGGTTTTTAATTCTTTCGGTAATAATGACGGCCAACTTTGCTCGATTGCCATTTGATAGCCAGCACTTAAGCTATCGCCCAAGATTAAAATCGTTGGATTTTGTTGGCTTGCTTGCGCCATATTTATCTGTGTTAAGGATGTTACACACAGCATTATCATTAAGGAGAATATTCTCATCATGTCTCAATCACCTATCGTTCATTCATCTGCAACAACATCGACTACTCAAACATCAATCAATCAGGCATCGACTCTTAACTCTGAGTCTACCGCGTCAGATCCTAAAAAGGTAGCGGTGATCACGGCGCAAAACGTTGCAAAAGTTGTCAGCACCAAACAAGAGCAACTCACGATTTTACACCAAGTAACGCTGAGCATTAATGCAGGGGAAAGTGTGGCATTAGTGGGGACTTCTGGCGCAGGAAAATCGACCTTAATGACCTTGCTGGCAGGGCTAGATACCGCCACCAGCGGCGAGATCAGTTTACTGGGGAAACCGTTATCGAGTTTAGATGATGAAGCCAGAGCGGCGCTTCGAAGTGATGCAATTGGTTTTGTGTTTCAAAGTTTTTTGCTTATTCCCACATTATCGGCATTAGAAAATGTCACGCTTCCTTGTTTGTTAAAAGGTGAGAAAGAAGACATTCAACGTGCGACTGCATTGTTAACTGAAGTCGGGCTTGAGGCTCGTATACATCATACTCCAAGCCAATTATCGGGTGGTGAGCAGCAACGGGTTGCATTGGCTCGTGCATTTATGATCAAACCTCAAATTTTGTTTGCCGATGAACCGACCGGTAATTTAGATCAGATCACTGCCACTAAAATTATTGAGCAACTATTTGAATTGAATCAGGCGCATGGCACCACATTAGTGTTGGTGACGCATGATAATGAACTGGCGCAGCGTTGCGATCGTATTTTCCAGATGCAAGCGGGATATTTAGAAGAAAAAACCACTGGAGGCGAATAATGGGTAATTCTCATCACTCCGCGAACACGGGGTCTCTGCCTAATAAGGCCTTATTAAAGTGGAGTTGGCGCGAAATCAAGCATGGTCAATTATGGCCAGTGGCGATGGCGCTTACTTTGATCATTGCTTGTGTGTTTGGACTTGCAGCCTTAGCCGATAGGCTCGATCAAGTGGTGATGAACCAAGGTAAAAATGCTTTAACTGCTGACACTGTTTTTCGTTCATCCAATCCTTTGCCGCAAACGTTACTAGATGATGTTGCGAAAAAATCGGTTCAAACCGCGACTTTAACCCGTTTTTCCACCATGGCATTTAGTGACAACAGTATGCAATTAGTGACGGTGAAAGCGGTGGATTCGGCTTATCCATTACGTGGTGAAATGTTATTGCAAGGAAAAAAAAGAGCACAAAAGAAACAAGCATCACAACCAAAATCAGTCTCACAAGGCGATAACTCGATTTCAAATCATGTTAATAACAATCAATTGTGGCTTGAACCTCGGGTAATGGATCAACTGCAAGTTAAAATTGGTGACAATGTCACGATTGGCGATGCCGATTTCAAGGTGTCAGGGCAGGTGTTACAAGAGCCTGGTTTAGCCTTTAATCCGTTCCAGCAAATGCCCAGTGTGTATATTCATCAATCGGATGTAGCCAAAACGGGCGCGGTGCAAGTCGGGAGTCGCGTCAGCTTTCGCTTATTTATTAACGCCTCACAAAACCAAATAGACGCACTTAAGAAGCAGATTGAACTGACCCCAAGCGATCGCTGGATCGATCAAGATTCACAGAGCCGTACCTCGGAAGTTTTTGAGCGGACAAAACAATATTTATCATTAACGGTGGCGATTGTGATTGTCATGGCGGCGATCACCTTAGTGTTAACCTGTCAGCATTATGTTGCCAGTCGTCGTCAAACCATTGTGATGTTAAAAAGTTTAGGTGCACAAAAACAGTGGCTGATCCGTTGGCTGTCATTGCAAATTGGCAGTTTGTTTGTGATTGGTATGGTGTTTGGGGTGGTGATTGGCGTGATATTAGAAGTTTTATTACGCATTCCATTAACCGACGTATTGCCAGATCCGCTACCAAGCTATGGCTGGATGCCGTTGGTTTTCTCTATCGGTACTTGTCTTGCCATTGGTATTCCAGCATTAGGGATCCCGTTATTAGGTTTACTTAACACCTCTGCCGCGTCTGTTATGCAAGACTCAGCGGCCAAAATATCGAAAAAAGCATGGAGCTTAGTATTACTGCCATTCGTGTTATTAATGCTTGCGTATGGCAGTAATGTTTTAGTGTGGATGGTGCTTGCCAGTATTATGGTACTGTTTGTATTGCTGGCGATCATTAGCCTTGGGGTAGCTCGCTTATTACAACGATTACCCGCCACACCGGCGTTAAAGTTGGCATTAAGTCGGATTAATCGCTCCTCGCTTGCCAGTGGCATTCAATTTGGGGCATTAGCCTTATCATTAATGTTGATTGCTATGATTTGGTTGGTACGCAATGATTTACTCAGTGACTGGCAACAAACTCTGCCGCCCGATGCGCCGAATGTGTTTGCTCTTAATATTGCCGATCATGAAAAAGACGCCTATCTACAACAGTTAGATCAGGCGAAGTTGATCCGCTCGCAAGCCTATCCGATCATTCGAGGCCGCATTAGTCAGATCAATGGCGTTGACGCGAAAGAATATGCCCATGGTGAAGATAAGAGTGATTCTCTGCGCCGCGAGTTAAACTTTACTTGGGCCGATTCATTGCCGCAAAGTAATGATTTGCTCGAAGGCACATGGGGTGAATCAGGCAGTGTGTCAGTTGAGTCCGGTGTTGCTGATGACTTGGGCTTAAAAATTGGCGATACCGTGTCATTTGTGATCAGCAGTCAAACCGTTAGCGCTAAGGTGAATACGATTCGAAAAGTGCATTGGCGTGAAATGAAGCCCAATTTTTACTTTATTTTCACCCCTGATGTTTTAAAAGATATTGCTGGTACTTGGCTTGTGAGTTTTAAAGCGCCTCAAAGCAAAAACATGGAGGTTGAAACTGAGCAGCTCGATGGCAATTTATTCTTAAATACATTATCGCGCGATTACCCAACTGTGAGTTTGATGGACATTCGAACCATGGCGGGGAAAATCCAAGTGCTACTGACTCAAATTGTTTGGTCGATCACTGTATTGGCGGGGTTAGGGGTAGTCGCAGGATTGTTGCTGATCTTTACTTTGTTGCGGTTGAGCTTGTCGCAACGTCAGCAAGAAATCCGCTTATATCGAACTTTAGGTGCCAGTCGTAAACGTATTAACCGCACTGTTTGGTATGAATACGGCATCATGGCATTGATTGCCGGTTTAGTGGCCTGTGTTGGGGCAGAAGCAAGTGTCGCCAGCATCATGAAATGGGGATTTGAGTTAGAACCTACTTGGCATTGGGGGTTGTGGTTCAGTCTGCCAGCATTGGCTTTTGTTACTTTAGCTTTGGTGCTGAAAACACTGATCAGCCAATTGTTGGTGCCTATGAATAAAGTAAACGATTAACTGCTTTGTGGAATAGTTTGTGAGTTATCCACAAAAACGGTGGATAAATATTGGGATAACTCACAGGTACTTTTGAGGGGGTCGGCTTGAAAGCCACGTGCTGTCATTGTTAGCGAAATTTGGTTATACACATTTATTAAAAATCAAAAAAGTGAATAGATTGAGTCAAGCTATATTTGCGTTATTTTTCATAAAAAAAGTAGACAAGTTTTCAAATTTTGCTCGAAAAAACTGACCAAAATGATAGGGTAATCACAGGAGTTTACAACCTGCTGTAATATTGCATTATGCTGGTTGTTTTAAGGGCGGTTTTTGCAAAAAATCGTGGTTTCTAGCTTAAAAATAGCATGATATTTTTGTTTATTCGTTTTGCTAAAAAATCTTTTAGGCTGACATCCCAGCCATTATGTTTTTAACCAATATCTCGTCCTCGTTATGGATTATATACCTAGTTAAATAGGTATGACTTTAGGATTATCAAACACACTATGTCAGCACCTCATATTGGTATTATTGGTGGTGGAATTGCAGGGGCAACCGCCGCCTTGCATTTTGCTGAATTGGGATTAGACGTTTCCATTTTTGAGCGTGGACCAAGCTTGGTTGATGGTCCACCGATTTGTCACTTGCATGCGGGTGGCAACTTATATCGAGAGATCTCCCAACAGCAGTGTGTCCAATTACTGCAAGAATCAATTGAAACGGTCAAGTTATATCGTCATACCTTAAATGTACGTCCGACCGTAATTGCCGTGCCTAAACAAGATAAAGGCCAACCAGAAGATTTACTGCCGCGTTTAGAAGTGATCAAACAGGCTTACCATCAATTAGTGGCGAGCGATCGGTCTAATCAAGTGTTGGGAGACCCTGATCATTACTATCAATTATATTCCAAACACGATCTTGAAAGGTTAGCGAAACAAGCGGTGCCAAAACCTGATGATATCAGTGAAGCAAGTTTAGATGAATGGATGATCCCGTTTGCCAAACAAGTGGATTTAAATACCCTGAAGTTTCCGGTAGTGCTGGTGCAAGAATATGGCTTAAGTGTGTTTCGTTTATCTGCCACGGTGAACATTTCGCTGCAACAACTGCCCAATTGTCATGTTTACACCGATACCACCGTCACTGGGGTTAATGAATCCTGCTATTCAGATGGTAAAACCAATTCAGACATTAAAACCGATGCAGACGTTAAAGCGAATGTAGACGGTAAAGGGAATGCAGACAATAAAACCAAGTGGAATATCCATTTTCAACCGTCCGTTTCACCAACCAGTGGGATGGGGGATCACAGCCGCAGTGTTGAAGTTGATTATTTGATTAATGCTTCCGGCTATCAAACTGGCACGGTCGATGATTGGATCAAAGCACCACGTTCACGCTTAGTCGAATTTAAAGCGGCCTATGTGTCTCGTTGGTTAGAGCATGATGGCATGTGGCCAGAGGTGATTTTTCATGGTGAGCGTGGAACCCCGCAAGGTATGGCACA
Source organism: Vibrio algicola (assembly GCF_009601765.2). Classification (NCBI taxonomy): domain Bacteria; kingdom Pseudomonadati; phylum Pseudomonadota; class Gammaproteobacteria; order Vibrionales; family Vibrionaceae; genus Vibrio; species Vibrio algicola. The sequence continues at coordinate 465,178 of NZ_CP045700.1, read as the reverse complement.
ATTAACACCGTATCCCGACGGCTATTTTCAACTGCACGGGATGACGGAAGACATCACCTTGTTTAGTGATGGGGTGGCTAAATCGACCGCAGAAAGTTCTCAACCTAAACTACCGGCCTATTTGATCAATAAAATGATCCGTGGTTGGGATGAGAGACAACAAATTGAGCGTACCAATAAAGCCATAGCTCACATGGCGCAGTTTATTCCAAGCTTTGCGAGCGCCACTGTCGGCGGAAAACCACTATTTGGCGCACAACAAGTTCCGGGAAGTGATATTTCCTTACGCGCGGCAAGTGTGTCGTTTGTGGGAGATAACTATGCACGTTTAGAGATAGTAAAAGCGTCATCGGCGATTGAAGCGGCGAAACAAGTTGAAGCAGAGTTATATAATAAAGGCTATTTGAGTGCTTCAGATTCAATTGCGCGTGATCCCGTGTCCGCACGATTAGAGCTTCGCCAAGTATTAAGCAAAGCATTCCAATTAGCACAGCAAAGGCATTACCCAACCGCATTAGCCGATATTGGTGGTGTCAATCGAGATGATTAGTCAACATACTGTGCCGTATCTAATCGATTTGACGGATATCGACCGTGCTCGCAACAGGGCAGTGATCACTTAAATGATGATATAGCGCTTCTTCTCGGCTAAACAATACCTGTTTACCTTGCGAGGCGCGCCCCGGTTTGCTGATGATAATATGGTCAATCAAGCTTGGGTAGCGATACAGCTCATTAGGATCATTTCTCGATTTCACCTGACAAAATGCATCTGTGGTGGCGGTTACCAATTCAACTTGTCTTTCAATACCTTTATTCAACGTTAACCATAACCAATCATTTTTCGATGAATTTCCGTGAAAGGAGAGGTTGTGATTAAAATCGCCCATCACAATAAACGCTTCTTTATTGTTAAGTCGGGTTTGCATCCATTGATTAAGTTTCTTACCTTGTTGACTTAACTGACTGCAATTTTTACTGCGCGATTTCTTGCCAATACAACCTTGCTTTAAATGAACCGATAACAAGTGCACGTTAGGCTCACCGATCCGTTTTAACACCACATAAGTGCCAAAACGCAATTTTGAATTGGGTGACATGATCAGATCGCGCGGATCACTCACTTTCCATTTTTTAGAAATAGCCAAACCTGTGTATTGATTGACACCGGAGAATTGCTTGGATTTGTTCGATGACCAAGATCTATCGGAGAGATAGATGTGATAAAAAGGCCCCACCACTTTTTTGATGGCCGCTTTTGAATCGACTTCTTGAAAAGCTAAAATATCGGCTTGAATCGCAACAAACTTGTCATTGAGTCGGGCGAAGTCTTGCGAAGAGCGTTTACTTTGAGGAATACTTCGGCTGGGCTTGGTCGTGAGCCATTCTAAGTTCCAAGTCGCCACATTTAAGTCATTTGCCTGCACCGTCGGCGCAAAGAAACCACAAAAACCAGACAAAACCAAAGCAAGCATTGGAGCGGTGAAATTTCGCATTTTAGTCCTTTAAAAACTGAAAATAGTAGTTGCTATTTAGGTTATTTTGAGTGTGGTAAATTACTATTTATTGACCTAAGTTTAGCGACTAAGTGACGCATAAAATAGTATGTAATTTGAAATAAAAGCGTTTTCATCCTTGACCGCGATCTTGAACACCAAGATCGTATTGATCTTCATCGCACCCATCCTTTTATTGATCTAAATCAAGAGCTCATTTGGTGTAAAATCGATAATGTGCACCATATATTGTGTCTTGGTTGGTTTTTAACCCTATATAATGAATTTGTCAGTAGGAAGAACGTTTTGATGACTAAATTAATCGTAATAAAAAGAGATGGGGCAAAAGTGCCATTTCAACAAGATCGTATTGTTGCTGCGGTAGAAAGCGCGGCGGAACAGTCCGATCAAGCATTGAAAGATTATGCCCAGTCTGTTGCTCAAAATGTTGAAACCAAACTGACGGCTCAGTGTCATCCAGATCTGCAAGGCATACACATAGAAGAAATCCAAACATTAGTCGAAAATGAACTGATGCAAGGCTCGTATAAAGGGTTGGCACGCGCTTATATTGAATATCGTCATGATCGTGATATTTCGCGTGAAAAAACCAGCGCTTTGACCAAAGAAATTGACGGATTGATCGAGCAAAACAATACTGACATTTTAAATGAGAATGCCAATAAAGATGGCAAGGTGATCCCAACTCAACGTGATCTTCTCGCCGGTATCGTGGCCAAACATTATGCGAAACAGCACATTCTTCCGCGTGACATTGTAACGGCGCATGAAGTGGGTGATATTCATTATCATGATCTTGATTACGCGCCGTTCTTCCCAATGTTCAACTGTATGTTGATCGATCTAAAAGGCATGCTGACGGGCGGCTTTAAAATGGGTAACGCTGAAATTGACACCCCAAAGTCCATTTCAACCGCAACCGCAGTGACCGCGCAAATCATTGCTCAAGTGGCCAGTCATATTTATGGCGGCACCACCATTAACCGCATTGATGAAATTCTAGAACCGTATGTTCATGCTAGCCATGCTAAGCAATTGAAGCTGGCGCAACAGTGGGATATTCCTAATCCACAAGAGTTTGCCCGTAAACAAACCGAAAAAGAATGTTACGACGCTTTCCAATCTTTGGAGTATGAAGTCAATACACTGCATACCGCGAATGGCCAAACGCCTTTTGTGACCTTTGGTTTTGGTTTAGGCGAAAGCTGGGCCAGTAAACTGATCCAACAATCTATTTTGCGTAACCGTATTGCGGGTTTAGGTAAAAATCGTAAAACGGCTGTATTTCCAAAGCTTGTATTTGCGATCCGCGATGGCTTAAACCATAAACCAAGCGATCCGCATTACGATGTTAAGCAACTGGCGCTTGAATGTGCTACCAAACGTATGTACCCAGATATTCTTAACTACGACAAAGTTGTGGAAGTGACCGGTTCGTTTAAAACCCCAATGGGCTGTCGTAGTTTCCTTGGTACTTATGAAGAAAATGGCGAGTTGATCCACGATGGTCGGAATAATATCGGGGTTGTGAGCTTAAACTTGCCACGTATCGCGATTGAAGCTCATGGCAGTGAAGACGAATTCTACAACATCTTAGAAAGCAAATTAGTATTAGCGAAGCGCGCATTAGACACTCGTATTCAACGTTTAGAAAATGTTAAAGCTCGTGTTGCACCGATTTTATATATGGAAGGGGCATGTGGCGTTCGTCTAAAAGCCGATGACAACGTTGCCGAGATTTTCAAACATGGTCGTGCTTCGATTTCGCTGGGTTATATCGGTTTACATGAAACCGCTACCGCATTGTTTGGTACAGAAAAGCACTTATACGACGATGAAAAAATGCGTCTAAAAATGCTGCGCATCGTCAATCGCTTAAAAGATACAGTTGATCGCTGGACGAAAGAAAGCGGTTATGGTTTTAGCTTGTATGCGACGCCAAGTGAGAATTTATGTAATCGATTCTGCCGTTTAGATGCCAAACAATTTGGTGTCATTGATGGCGTAACCGATAAAGGTTACTACACCAACAGTTTCCACTTAGATGTGCAAAAAACCGTTAACCCATACGATAAAATTGACTTTGAAATGCCATATCCAGAAGTCTCTAGCGGTGGCTTTATTTGTTATGGCGAATTCCCAAATATGCAACATAACGTTGAAGCACTCGAAAACGTATGGGATTACAGCTATAACCGCGTGCCTTATTACGGTACCAATACTCCAATTGATGAGTGTTATGAGTGCGGCTATACCGGTGAGTTTGAATGTACTAGCAAAGGCTTTACTTGTCCGAAATGTGGTAATCACGATTCAACCAAAGTATCGGTCACTCGTAGAGTTTGTGGTTATTTAGGCAGCCCTGACGCTCGTCCATTTAATGATGGTAAGCAGGAAGAAGTAAAGCGCCGAGTTAAGCATTTATAATTATACCCGTCATACTTGAAGCTACAGCTTCGTTGACTTCATTATTTAGGCTATAGACAGAAAAATCTAAGACCAAACGCAGCATAAGTCCTTAAGCTGCGTTTGTTGTTTTAGTGGTGTTATTTTGGATTTGGAAGTGAATGAATATTTCTCAATATTATCCCATTGATGTGATCAATGGCCCAGGTACGCGTTGTACCTTGTTTGTGTCTGGTTGTGTCCATCAATGTAAAGGATGTTATAACCAGTCAACTTGGTCACCGAGTTCGGGGTCGTTATTCACCCAAGAAAATCAAGACACGATTATTCGAGATCTGCTTGATACTCGAATAAAGCGCCGCGGATTATCACTTTCTGGCGGCGATCCACTTCATCCTGATAATCTTGATGATGTCTTGGCACTATTGCAGCGTGTTCGTAAAGAATGTGTCGGCAAAGATGTCTGGATGTGGAGTGGATATACACTGGCAGAGTTGAATGCTAAACAACAACAAGTTGTGGCATTGGTGGATGTGCTGGTGGATGGTAAGTTTGAACAAGAATTAGCCGATCCAAGTTTGAACTGGAAGGGCAGTGCTAATCAGGTTATTCACTACTTTAGTGAGCTAGATTAGGCGCACTTGATCTTTAGTGATTCAATTTTGTTCGAGAAAAGCGTTATAGGTAAGGCAAGCCGTATGAAGTCTCGTTGCTAAGTATTGTTAATCGTTATTAAAAAAATCGATGAGAGTTAAATTCTCATCGATTTTTTTTTGTGCCAATGGTAATTTGACACTAATTGTATCATTTCACAGGGTTGTGTCTTATGTTATCTCATCTTACTGCGCCTCAAGCAGATCCTATTTTATCGCTTTCAATTGCCTATCGCGCCGATCCTCGCGCTGAAAAGGTCGATTTGGGTATTGGCGTTTATAAAAATAGCCAAGGCCAAACACCGATCATGGCAGCGGTTAAACAAGCTCAACAACGCCAAACCGAACAACAAACCAGCAAAGCGTATGTTGGTCTTGCCGGTAACGAAGTATTTAACCAATGCATGATCGATCTGATTGTCAAAGATACTTCGGCTTATTCTCGCGTGTCAGCCATTCAAACCCCCGGAGCCAGCGGCGCATTACGTATGTTGGGCGACTTAATCAAGGTGGCACAACCGGATACTACCGTTTGGATTTCGAACCCAAGTTATGTTAACCATCGCCCAGTGATGGAAGCGGCGGGCTTAAAGGTGCGTTATTACCAATATTTCGATCCTCAAACGCGTCAAGTTGACTCCCAAAAAATGCTGCAAGATCTATCATGCGCGGGTAAAAATGATGTGGTACTGCTGCATGGTTGTTGCCATAACCCAACGGGCGCGGATATTAGCTTGAGTGACTGGAAAGCGATCACCGAGCTGGCGCATAAAAATGGTTTTACTCCGTTTGTGGACATTGCTTATCAAGGATTTGGCGATGGACTTGAACAAGATGTCGCGGGGGTGAAATTTATGGCAGATAATGTTGAAGAGATGCTGATCACCGCGTCTTGTTCTAAAAACTTTGGTTTATACCGTGAGCGTACAGGCGCAGCGATTGTGGTAGGAAAGAACCAACAGCACACCGATAATGCCAAAGGAAAATTAATGACTTTGGCGCGCTCAACTTACACCATGCCACCTGATCATGGCGCAGATTTGGTCGCAACCGTGTTAACCGATGCCGATTTAACTCACACCTGGAAACAAGAATTAGTGGTGATGCAGCAACGATTGGTCGGTTTACGCACCGCTCTGTGCCAAGAATTGAACACGACGCACAATATGGATCAATTTGACTTCATAAAGTCACACAAAGGCATGTTCACTGTGTTAGGATTTTCATCACAACAAATGCTGCAATTGCGTGAAGACTATGGAATTTATGGCGTAGGTGATGGTCGTATTAACATTGCAGGCTTGCAAGAAAAAGACATAGAGTATGTTGCTAACGCGATTGCAACATTAGCAAGATAATCATACATCCAAAAAACGTGTATAATGAATCCTATAAATCTAAATAATGATGACGTTTGTCGTCATTATTAAAAATTGAATTAAAAAAAGGTTAGTATAATGAAAAAATGGGGCTTCCTCTTTCCTGTCATCTTATCTGTTGCTGTGGTCGGCTGTTCTACAACGCCACCACCTGCATCAACCGATTCGACAACCACAAGCAGTACTGTAAAGAAAGATGATGCCACCGCAAGCAATACTGCTGCATCAAAATCTGACGCAGAAAAAGCGGCGGCGGCAAAAACAGACCCAGCAAAGTTGTCACCTAAAGAAAAGCACCCTAATGTAAAGCCTAAGCCAATGCCAACCGTGACGCCGAAGAAAGCTCACGCGATCACAACAGGCACTAAAACGCCAGAAGGCAAGCTGATCTTAGGTCAAAAAGAGTGGGTCCATATTGATTGGCTAGATATTAACGTTCCTGCTCGTATTGATACTGGCGCGACCACTTCATCAGTCAGTGCTATTGATATCGTTGCTTTTGAGCGTGATGGTAAGAAGTGGGTGAAATTCAAACTTGCTCATGATAATAAAAGTTCAAAAGAACTTGAATTGCCGGTGGCTTCTACCAAATTTATTCGTCAGTCTAACTCAGATAAAACCTTCGAGCGTTATGCGGTAAAAGGTTGGATCACAGTCGGAACCCTGAAAGTACAAACTGAATTTACTTTAGCGGATCGTACTCACATGGATTTTGGTGTGTTACTAGGGCGTAGTTTCTTCCGCGATGAAGCGGTGGTTGATGTTAGCCGTCAATATGTACAGCCTAAAGTGAAAATTGGTACCAATAAATAAAACGGCATCTCTGTTGATTGGGCATAGTGCTCATTGTGATTTCATCAATTAAACTTTAATCAACTAAATAGAAAAGATAAAACCTCCTGAACTTTCGATAAGTTAGGAGGTTTTTTATGTTTAAAAGTAGCGATATCTATGGTTAAACTGTTCCGTTTGATTTTTCTCTCTAAACTGTTGGATCTTCTCTAGTTGTTTGTATATGACATAGTAGCGACTGATATTCGCGACATAATCCACCGGCTCACGACTAATATATTTACGAGCCATCACCTCGACATGATTAAACCAGATATTCGGATCATAGCCATGTTTTAGCGCTAAGCGGCGCATTTTTCGAATTTTAGCGGGACCGGCGTTGTAAGAGGCAAGGGATAAATAGATTTGGTTTTCAACGGTGATATTGTCATCATTGTAATATCTGTCTTGTATGAATCGCATATACTTCACACCTGCATGAACATTATTTCCTGGTTTTTCAATGTTTTGTATATTTATGTAAGGTTCATTAGCCGTAGTTGGCAGAAGTTGCATTAAGCCTACAGCACCAGCGTGAGAAACCAAATTATTGTTAAAGCGTGACTCTTGGAATGATTGCGCAGAGACCATCAACCAATCAAATTGATATTGTTCAGAATATTGTTTAAAAATGGCTGAGAGATTATTTAAACGATCTAATTTTTTAGGGCTTAACGCTGTATTTAACCATTTAGTGTGGTTGAGGTATTTGTTGTAAATAACATTGCCAAGTAAAGTGCCTTGCTTGGATGTTTTTACAAATCGATTCACGACTTTTTTAAGTTGAGGTTCATTTTTTCGCATTGCCCAGGCAATTTGACCTTCGGTTCGGATCGGGAATTTGTCATGCAGACGAATATTTTTCATTCGTTGTACCCAAAGCCTAGATTTGTGACCATCAATGACGGTGGCAGGAAGAAGATTTTGATTGAGCATTTCCATTAATTCATAGTCTTGTAATGAGGTCTCAACAAAGTTGATCTGAATAGGAGGTAAGCCTGCTGTATTGAGTTGTTGGTTGATACTCTTGAGACTTTCGAAGTAACTCGAACTTGGTCGAACCCAAATCTCTTTTCCGCTTAAATCTTTTAATGTTTTAATCTCGAGGGTATTTTTATTGGTGACAATGAGTTCTTGTACATGATTGACGATAGGAGTGCTAAAGCTATAATTTTGTAGCCTTGTTGGGGTAATGGTTAAATTGGCAACGGCAAGGTCACCATAACCTGCATTAAGCGAAGGTAATAATTGATGACGTTGTACCGGAATGATTTGAATCTTTAACTTATTTTTACGTAAATCTTTTTCGAAATGATACAAAATTTCGGCAATGATCCCTTTAGGTTGGCCTTTTTCGATATAATAAAACCCAAGATCGGCAGCCACTAATACTCGAATTCCCCCTCTTTTTTTCAACTCAGGTAAATCCCCCATATACGGTTGTTTACTTAATGGAGAAAGTTCAAGAGCAAAAACTAAGTTGGGTATTAATGTGAGAGCTACTACCCATAGTCGGAATCTTCGCATTAATTGTCATCACTTTGTTATGTTTGTTAAGTAAAGATAATGCCAAATAGAATGGTAAGCAAATAGCTTTGTGTTTATCTGGCAGTTAGAATGCGAAAGTGTTAGCTAGGTTTTAATTCAAATAATAAATTCTTGCTTTCACGTTGATAATAAATAGCTAAACCTCTGAACTAAATTGCTTTTAAGAACTATTGAGAAATAAAATGAAAGGAACACATAAAGCACTGATGGTACAAGGCACAACCTCTGACGCAGGTAAAAGTGTGTTAGTGGCAGGCTTGTGCCGAGTTTTAGCGCGCAAAGGAATTAACGTCGCGCCATTTAAATCTCAAAATATGGCGCTTAATAGTGCGGTCACCAAAGATGGCGGAGAAATCGGCCGGGCGCAAGCGGTGCAAGCATTTGCCTGTGGCATTGAACCTAGCGTTGACATGAATCCGATTTTGTTAAAACCCAATACCGATATTGGTGCGCAAGTGATCGTGCAAGGTAAAGCGCTGCAATCGATGGACGCGATTGATTTTCATGGTTATAAGAAAATCGCCATGCCGTATGTGATGGATTCTTTTGAAAAATTAAGCGCGCAATATGACAGTATTATGATCGAAGGCGCAGGCAGTCCGGCAGAAATTAATCTTCGAGAAAACGATATTGCCAATATGGGCTTTGCTGAAAAAGCCGATGTGCCAGTGATCATTGTGGCTGATATTGATCGTGGTGGAGTATTTGCTCATCTTTATGGCACCTTGGCGTTATTATCGCAATCAGAGCAAAATCGGGTGGTGGGGTTTGTGATTAACCGTTTTCGCGGTGATATAAAACTTCTCGAATCTGGCTTAGATTGGCTTGAACAAAAAACCGGTAAACCTGTGATTGGGGTGTTACCTTTTTTACATGGCTTAAATATTGAAGCGGAAGATGCGATTAGCGCAGAGCAAACCTTGGGGGCCAATGCCAAATTCACTGTATTTGTTCCAGTGGTGACCCGCATGAGTAACCACACCGATTTTGATCCACTGCGATTACATCCTGATATTGACTTTCAATACCGTGCTCAAGGTCAATCATTGCAAGGCGCGGATCTTATCATTCTTCCTGGTACTAAATCGGTTCGACCTGATCTGGAATTTTTGAGAAAACAAGGCTGGGATAAGGATATTGAACGCCATTTACGGTTTGGCGGCAAACTAATGGGGATCTGCGGCGGTTATCAAATGCTAGGTCAATGCATCTTAGATCCATTAGGTTTAGAGGGCGAAGCAGGTGAATCACAAGCTTTGGGTTATTTACGACTACACACGATATTAGAGCCACAAAAGCAACTACGCCAGATGCAAGGATGGTTAACGTTACCGCATCAACAAACCGTGACGGTTACAGGCTATGAAATTCATGCCGGTCGCAGTGAAACCGATGATCAGCAACCGATCGAATGGTTGGAAGAGTCACCCGATAGCGCCCAACATAGCCTAAAAGATGGCGCGATCAGTGACTGTGGACAGATATTTGGCAGCTATTTACATGGCTTGTTTGATGAACCCGAAGCGTTAACGGCCATTTTACAATGGGCGGGTTGCGAGCCTTTATCACAAGTTATAGACACTGACCAATTTAAACAACAAGCGATTGATCGCATTGCCGACGCGATTGAGACTCATCTAGACTTAAACTTACTGTGGCCGCAACTTAAAACCTGATGTCACCAACCAACAAACTGATGTAATATCTTAAAAATAATTATAATTTTCATTAGAGGTTTTATGAAACAGCTAAACAAAATTGCGCTTGTCGCCGCATTTGTTTTTCCTTCAATTCAAGCGATGGCAGCAGAGGTGAATGTTTACGCCGCATCTTCAATGACCGATGTGATGAATGAACTGAGCCAAGAATTTAAACAACAAACAGGTGACGAAGTTGTGTCGGTGTTTGCGGGTTCTTCAACACTGGCTCGTCAAATTGAACAGGGCGCACCGGCTGATGTATTTATATCTGCCAACCCGAAATGGATGGATTATTTGGCTGATAAAGGCATGACTACCAAAGATAAAGTGAAAAATTTAGTCGGGAATCAGCTGGTATTAATTGGGTCTGGTGGTGAGAATAAAACGCAAATCGATGCTGGTACATTTAAACAATTACCGACTTTACTCGGCAGTGATCGTTTAGCGGTAGGCCAAACGGAAACGGTTCCTGCGGGTATGTATGCCAAAGAAAGTCTCACTAATATGGGATTATGGTCGGTACTATCGAGTAAAACAGCGCCCAGTAATAATGTTCGTCTAACCTTATCCTTAGTTGAACGCGGTGAAGCGCCATTTGGCATTGTGTATAAAACCGATGCCTTGATGAGTAAAAAAGTGACTATAGTACAAACTTTCCCCGACAGTACCCATTCACCAATTGTGTACCCAATGACAGTGTTAAATGATAAAGCACAAAGCCAAGCATTCTATAAGTTCTTAGCGACGGAAACGGCCAGCAAAACTTTTATTAAGTATGGGTTTACGCCATTAATGGCATACTAATCATTTATCTTTAAATCAGAAATAAAAGACAAAAGGAAGCGAGTTTGGCGCTAACTGATTATGAAATTCAAGCCTTGTTTTTAAGCTTGAAAGTCTCTTTTACTGCGGTGATCTTTTTGTTGCCAGTCGGGATATTCCTATCTTGGCTATTGGTAAAAAAAGAATTCTTCGGCAAGAGATTACTGGATAGCGTGATCCATCTTCCTTTGGTATTACCTCCGGTCGTGATTGGGTATTTATTGTTACTGACTATGGGTAAACAAGGGGTTGTCGGACATTGGCTGGCCAGCACTTTTGGCTTAGTCTTCAGTTTTAATTGGAAAGGCGCTGCATTGGCCTCGGCGGTCGTCGCATTGCCATTAATGGTGCGTGCCATTCGTTTAAGTTTGATCAATGTTGACCCAAAATTAGAACAAGCGGCGCGAACCCTTGGCGCGACGCCGCTCAAAGTATTCTTTACCATCACGCTGCCACTGGTATTGCCGGGCATTATTACGGGCGCTATGCTGTCCTTTGCCCGCAGTTTAGGAGAATTTGGCGCAACCATTAGTTTTGTTGCCAATATTCCGGGGCAAACTCAAACCCTGCCTTTGGCTATGTATAACTTTATTCAAACCCCTGGCGCAGAGTTTCAAGCCGCGCGTCTATGCATTATTTCAGTGGTGATCGCTCTATTGTCGTTGTTATGTTCTGAATGGCTGACCAAAAGAACGCAAGCTAAGTTGGGTGTCACCAATTCGGCAGGGGGCGCAGTATGATCACATTACGTTTTGAACAACAACTCGAGCAATTTGCCCTTAATATTGATGCCACCATTCCTGGCGCTGGGATCACCGCGATTTTTGGCCGCTCTGGCGCAGGTAAAACCAGTGTTATCAATGCAATCAGTGGCTTGAAGAATCCTACATCAGGCCGAATTGCCAAAGGCGATCAGGTTTTATTTGATTCCGAATTAGGCATTAATCAACCAATTGAAAAACGTAACATCGGTTATGTATTTCAAGAAGCACGATTATTTCCTCATTATAAAGTAAAAGGCAATTTACTCTATGGTGTGAAAGGCAAAATAGAAGCGAATAAATTTAACCAAGTGGTTGAATTATTAGATTTATCCAGCTTATTGAATCGTTACCCAGCGGACTTATCTGGTGGCGAGAAACAGCGCTGTGCCATTGCTCGTGCATTACTTTCAGAGCCTGATATTTTATTGATGGACGAACCACTAGCTTCCCTCGATCTACCTCGTAAGCAAGAAGTGATGCCATTTTTAGAGCGTTTATCATCGGAAGTGAATATTCCGATTTTATATGTGACCCACAGTATGGATGAGATCCTACATTTAGCCGATCACATGCTGTTAATTGAAGATGGGCGAGTCAAAGAAGCGGGAGATATCGAGACTTTATGGCGCTCAACGTCATTAGCCGCTTGGCATAATACGAATGAATTGAGTACCTTATTTAAAGGAAGGGTAAAACACACTCATAATCATTACAGTGTCACTTATGTTGAGTTGGCGCCACAGGTTGGGGTTTGGATGTCGGGTATTCAAGCTCAAGCAGAAGAAATATTGCGGATAAGGATCCATGCCAGCGATGTATCGATCACCTTAGAGCACGCATCAAACACCTCTATTCGTAATATTTTACCCGCCACAGTGGTTAAAGTGGCAGAAGTCAGCGATGCCTCTGCGCCTGTATCGGTATTACTACGTTTACAGCATGATGAAAGTACGGTAGACAATAACTCTCAAGATCTTTGTCTGTGGGCAAATATTACCGCTTGGGCATACGATGACCTCAAACTACAAACTGGGCAATTAGTTTACGCACAGATTAAAGGGGTTCGTCTCACCAATAAAGATATGGCGCGTAAAGGATAGTTCACAAAGATTCATTTTGTAGATGTTAAAATCATATAAAGCCTTGAAAGAGTGAAAGCTCTCTCAAGGCTTTTTTGTGTCCGTTTATAAGTGGATGGCACGTTTCTTGATCGTTATTTATACAAGGCAGGCTTACTTAATCAACACAAGGACGGTTAATTATGTGGTTATCTTTATTTTTCAATTCATTACAGGAAAGAGAACAAACTAAAACGATCATCTTTAGTGCAAGCCCTTACGGTATGCCCGTTATCTCGCACCATTATGATGCAAATAATAAGGGGCAAAATTTTGAGTCAAGATCGAAATCAACGTCACTATTTAATGCTTGAACAGGATGTTCACCCCGTCATATTTACGGATTTAGATGGCACCTTACTTGACCATGATACTTACAGCGCTGCTGAGGTCGCACCATTATTGCATCAGTTGCAATGCGCCAATATAGAGGTGATCCCGACCACCAGTAAAACCCAAGCCGAACTGTTAGTGTTGTGCGAGCAGCTTAGTCTATCGAGCCCATTTATTGTTGAGAACGGCGCGGCGGTGTATTTGCCCGTTGCTAGATTTAAACAACCACCACAAGGGACACTCCATATTGGTGATTATTGGGTTAAGAATTTCAGTCAAACTTGCGAACACTGGTTGCTGATCCTTGATGAAATCGAACATGAGTTTACAGGTTTGTTTACCTCATTTCACACGATGTCATGCGAGTATTTAGCGCAATTAACTGGGCTATCGCAACTTGAAGCGCAACGAGCAAAACAACGTCAATTTGGTATGCCGGTTGAATGGCTAGGCGACCGCGATCAAAAGCGTCAATTTATCCAAAGGTTAGAAGCTAAAGGGGCAACCGTCTTGGAAGGTGGCCGCTTTGTACATATATCGGGCGAGCATGATAAAGGCAAAGCCATGCACTGGCTTATGGAGCAGTATAAAAATCAACATGAAGCAAATGCTAAACCATTGATTAGTATTGCACTGGGGGATAGCCACAACGATATTGCGATGTTAGAAAAAGCGGATATTGCCGTTAGGATCGCATCACCGCATCATGAACGACCGCAATTAACGTGCTCACATAATGTTATCGATAGCACAGAATATGGACCGCAAGGTTGGAACAGCTCAATTCGGTTTCTACTGAAAAAACATTTATAAAACAACTTAATATCAAGCATGGAATGCAGGAGATAACATGGCAGATTTTTATCAAAATGGAATTGTAACCACACTTCATAATTTAGCCGACCGACCAATAGACGCTCTCGAAGCGGAATTGGTTCAATTCTCAGAAAAACGGCCAATGGCGTTGATCTTACCCTCGTTATTTTCGGAATTAGAAGGGGATGCACTGCCTAAAATTGTCGATCACTTAACCGAAGTTCCGTACTTATCACAAGTTGTGATTGGTTTGGATCGTGCCAATCTCGAGCAGTACAAACACGCCTTATCTTTTTTCGGTAAATTGCCGCAACATCATCGTGTATTGTGGAATGATGGACCGCGTTTACAAGCATTAGATAAAGAGTTAGCCGCATTAGGTCTAGCACCAAAAGAACTCGGCAAGGGCCGTAATGTCTGGTATTGCATGGGGTATGTGCTCGCAACCGGTAAAGCGGAATCGGTGGCGCTGCATGACTGTGACATTGTCACTTATGAGCGTAATTTATTGGCGCGTTTAATCTATCCAGTCGCCAATCCTCGTTTTAATTACGAATTCTGTAAAGGCTATTATGCTCGAGTTGCCAATGGAAAAATGAATGGGCGTGTTTCACGCTTGTTGGTAACCCCTTTACTTAAAGCATTAAAAAAAGTCACCAGTCAAACCGCGTATTTAGATTATATGGATAGCTTTAAATATTCTCTGGCGGGGGAATTCTCATTTAGACGTGATGTATTAAATGATATTCGTATTCCAAGCGATTGGGGACTAGAGATTGGCGTGCTATCTGAAATGCATCGTAATTATGCCAGTAACCGTATTTGTCAGGTCGATATCGCCACAACCTACGATCACAAGCATCAAGATTTATCGCTTAATGATGTCAATGCTGGCTTATCTAAAATGTCGATTGATATTACCAAATCACTATTTAGAAAACTGGCGACCCAAGGTGAAACCTTTAATGCTGAAACCTTCCGCTCGTTAAAAGCAACCTATTACCGTGTCGCTCTGGATTTTGTCGAAGCTTATCATAACGATGCAATTATGAACGGCTTAGAGTTAGATGTTCATAATGAAGAAAAAGCGGTCGAAATGTTTGCGCAAAATATTATGACTGCAGGGCAAAGCTTTATGGATAAACCTATGGAAACGCCGTTTATTCCAAGTTGGAACAGAGTGATCAGCGCCATGCCAGATGTGATGGAACGTCTGAAAGAAGCCGTGGAGCTTGATAATCAAGAATTTGGAGCGATGCTATGATAAAAAACGCATCCATTGCCGGTACCTCATTAACCGAGAAATTATGCCATCATCTTGAGGTTATTTATGCAGGGTTGGAACAAGTTGAAAATCATGCAGAACTCGCGGAGCAATTACTCGCCATTATGCGAATTGATTCAGCGACCTGTCCAAGTGTTGCTCACGATAATGCCACCTCATTATGGACCGAAAAAGATCTTATCATGATCACTTACGGTGATACTATCCAACAGGATAACGAAGCACCATTGAAAACCCTCAATCGCTTTATGCATCAATATCTTAAACCGCATATTAACAGCGTGCATATTCTGCCATTTTTTCCTTATAGCTCGGATGATGGCTTTTCCGTGATTGATTATTCCAGTGTCAATGAGTCACTCGGAAACTGGCAAGATATTGAAGCAATTGCCTCAGAGTTTGATTTGATGT
This sequence comes from Vibrio algicola, assembly GCF_009601765.2. NCBI lineage: Bacteria > Pseudomonadati > Pseudomonadota > Gammaproteobacteria > Vibrionales > Vibrionaceae > Vibrio > Vibrio algicola. The sequence continues at coordinate 449,595 of NZ_CP045700.1, read as the reverse complement.
CGGATTTAGTGATCAATCATTGCTCGGCTCGAAGTGCTTGGTTTGAAAACTTTACTAAAGCAGAAGGGGTGGGACATGATTATTTCTACACCGCGCCACCGGATCAAGATACTTCTCAAGTGGTTCGTCCACGTACTTCTGAGTTATTAAAAGAGGTTAATACGCGGCAAGGAACCCAACATGTGTGGTGTACCTTTAGTCATGATCAGGTCGATTTTGATTTTAGAAACCCAAACGTACTTAAAGCTTTTGTTGAGATCATTCGTCAGTATTTAGATCACGGCGTTAAAACCTTTCGCTTAGATGCGGTGGCTTTTTTATGGAAACAAGCTGGGAGTAGTTGCATTAACCTCGAACAAACCCATGAGGTGATACGGCTGTTAAGAAGTCTCATTGAGCAAGCCCGCGCAGATGCGATAATCATCACTGAAACCAATATTCCAAATCACGAAAACCTCACCTATTTCGGCAATGGCAACGAGGCTCATGCAATTTACAACTTCTCTTTGCCACCCTTATTGCTCAACAGCCTTATTACCGGTAATTGTGTGCATTTAAAACGCTGGATGATGGGAATGCCACCCGCGCAACGTGGAACCACGTATTTTAACTTTATAGCCTCACACGATGGCATTGGTTTAAGGCCCGCAGAAGGGTTATTAACCGATCAAGAAATTGGAAACTTGGTTAATACCATGCAGCAATTTGGTGGCAAAGTATCGTGGCGTACTGGGGTTAACGGCGAGCAAAAACCGTATGAAATAAATGTGGCTTTATTTGATGCGCTACAAGGCACCGACAAAGGTCCAGATAAATACGGCATTGATCGTTTTATCTGCGCGCATACGATCATGCTTGGAATGGAAGGGATCCCTGGGATTTATATTCATAGTTTACTCGCCACCAGTAATGACTATGAAAAAGTTGAAAATACCAACCAAAACCGTTCCATCAATCGTCATCGTTGGTCTTATATTCAACTGGTTGAAGCGCTAGAACAACCTCATTCTCAGCACCATAAAGTATTAAACAAGATGCTCGACTTAATTGAGATACGAACTCAACAATCGGCGTTTGATCCCAATGCGACGCAGTTTACGTTGCATCTCGGTGATTCTTTATTTGGTTATTGGCGACAAAGTGTGGACAGAAGCCAAAGCATATTCTGCGTGAGTAATATGACTCTTGATACCCAAAGCGTGCATCTTGCTGATATGAACATAATTCAAACCGATACTTGGCAAGATATTATTAGTAGAGAATTGATTGAACAAAGCGTCACTAATATTGAACTTCAACCTTATCAAACCGTTTGGATCACTAATAAGGTGGTGTAAAAAGGCTCAAATGAATGCAATTAGTCTGTTTAACATCAGGATAATCACTTATGGCTATGTTCATTTTTAACCTGAACAGGTATCTTACTTAGCAATGAAAGCCGCAGCTTTTTTAAGGCAAGGCCAAAAGCTAGGTTTAAGATTAATAATGTTTAGGAGTTAGTCATGAGCAAAGCAAAAATCGGGATCGTCACGGTAAGCGATCGCGCCAGCCAAGGTGTGTATGAAGATTTATCTGGCAAAGCCATCATCGAGACATTAAATGATTACCTTACTTCTGATTGGGAACCGGTTTATCAAATCATTCCAGATGAACAAGATCAAATCGAAGCCTTACTGATTAAAATGGTCGATGAAGAGGGTTGTTGTTTAGTAGTGACCACTGGCGGCACAGGCCCAGCTAAGCGTGATGTAACCCCTGAAGCTACTGAAGCCGTGTGCGATCGCATGATGCCAGGTTTTGGTGAGTTAATGCGCAGCGAGTCATTAAAGTTTGTACCGACCGCAATTTTATCACGTCAAACTGCAGGCTTACGCGGCAGCAGCTTATTAGTGAACTTGCCAGGTAAACCAAAATCAATCCGCGAATGTTTAGACGCGGTATTCCCAGCCATTCCTTACTGCATCGACCTAATGGAAGGCCCATTCTTAGAGTGTGATGAAAGCGTCATTAAGCCATTTAGGCCGAAGGCGAAGTAACCCAACATAATAAGATTAACCTTTGGATTAGTAATGGAAAATGTATTAATCCAAAGGGCTTTTAGTAAAACCAAATTTACTGCCAATCACATGCGTATATAGCTCTGTTGTTCTAACATCGCTATGGCCTAGCAGCTCTTGAACTGTTCTTATGTCGGAACCCGACTGTAAAAGCTGTGTAGCAATGTGAGAATTTGACATGTCTTTAGGGTGTTTCATTTTGTGAAAACGAATGAATTGTCGAATCCAAAAGAGATAGGATTTCTCCGTTTTTAAACTGTAATGGCGCATTGTCGAATAGATTCAATAAATGGTGAAGGCATTATATAACCCCTTAACTGTATTTATATACAGTTATAATGGTGTTTTGACCAAAGTGCCATTAAAATGGAGAAAGCGAGAACAAAAAAGAGCTGTTCAGTATTGCGGTTTTAATCTAACTCACTGATTTAAAATTAAAGTATGAATAATCTTAAGTTTGAGATTGTTACAATTGGCTTGTTAAACCCAGTTCTCGCTTTCTCCATCGCATAAAATCGGCTAAATGCTGTAAAAAATTCATCATTAGAGTATCTTATGATGATAAATGAATTGATTAGCAGTGAACGTGTTGAAATAATCTTCGGATTTATCCGTGTTTCTTGCTAATACACTGTTAGCTTTCAAGGAGTATTATGAACATTTTCGAAGCCGATTATGGTATTGGCCCCCTAATCGATGTAGAAAATTCTATCCTTGATGGTATTGAAAAGCTTTTTGAAAGAAATAGCCGGGAGCCCGGATTTGATGGGTTATGGATGAATGAATATGGAGAGGTCCTTTTGGGGGCTCTATTTGTTTCTGTTCAAGCTTATTGTCTTGGAAGTCTCCGGGATATTAATCAAATTAGAGATAGCCTAGGTCTTGCTAAACTTGAGAAAGAGGATGCATATAAAATGCATCACGTATCAGTTCAAGGATACTCTTTATTAGAGTTAGTAAATTGTACTGCTAATTATTTCAAACACCGAGATGAATGGAAAAATGCATGGCCTGATAATTATACAACTAAAGTTTTAACTGCATTTTCAGCAGTTGGTGAATTTCCAATTAATGAAGTACAGCAATCGATAGAAGTTAATTATGATTATAAAAAATTATCTAGTTTAGTAGCAGAATGGAGAACAGAGTTGATCGTTTCTGCTAAAAATGAAAGCTAACAAGAGCTTTAAACGGAATAAAAATAGTTGGCTACGTTCCGCTTCGCTCCACATTATAACCAACAATTTTTGTCCGCTTAAGCGGGCGTTATGTTTAATCAGGAATCTCGAGTGATATTTGGAAATAACAATTCTAACTACTTGGCTGAAAAGCTATGTATCAACGTTATTGAATTTGAAGAAGATCTAAACAAGCGATTTGGTTCGCAAGCTATTTGTTTTGATGTTTTAGTCAGTTTTTTGCTTCAAGATGAAGCGAAGACAAAGTTACCCTGCCTTGATACGATGAATCAAAGCTATGAGGGTTCCGATATGAAAGAGAGAGCTTTCAATCATCTCAAAGCTTCATTCGCTGTTGATGACGAGCTTGAAGAGTATCTTTATGAAATCATGTGTTATTTCTTTTGGTACTTTTGTGGAGGCTTAGTTGAACTCTTTAAACATCGCCAAGCTGAAAATCAAGGACCACGGATTCATCTAACACAAAGAATTGTGAGTGATGAAGTGATTGATTCAAATTTACCAGCTGTAGTTACTGGATATCGTGGTATGAGTGTAAGTGAATCTCAATCGGGGGCATTTGGTATGTCTTGGACTTTGAGTAAAGAGAAAGCAGAAGAGTTTGCCTTTACTACGTACAATGATGAACCAAGAGGCGTTGTTGTAAGCACCACTATCGAACGAGACAATATCTTATATTTTGACCCGTCTGATAACGAAAGTGAGATTGTAGTGGCAAATAATTCTTTAGTACAAGGTAGTGTCGTAGCAACTTAAACATAACAAAGCGTTTAAGACAGATTCCCAACGCATGGCATTTTTCATTCTATCGTTGGGTTCAGTGTTTTCGGTGGCTTGGTTGCGTTTCGTGGTAGCGTTGCTCACTACTTAACGCGGCGTTATGTGCTTTGAGCTAACATCTAGCTATCAATATATTGAAAGGATGAAAATTGTGTTAAAAAAATTGTTGGGGTTAGCCCCAAAGCTTGAGTCGGATGGCTCATACTCACCTTCAAAGGTTGCTTTGAAGCTTGCTACAGCTGATACGACAGATTACAAAGAGGTAGCATATACTTCGGTAGCTAACCCAAAGCAAAAAATCTTAGTCTTAGCAACTGAACAAAAGAACATGGAAATGAAAAATGGGAAGCTGTTTTCAACTGGCAATCACCCAGTTGAAACACTTGTACCTATGTTACACCTTAGAAATGCGGGTTATGAGTTTGAGATAGCGACACCTAGTGGTCAGCCTGCAATTATAGAAATGTGGGCATTTCCTAAGAAAGATGAGCATGTAAATTCTATATATAGCGAGTATAAGAAGCAGTTCGAGAGCCCTACGAGTCTAGATAGCCTTGTTGCTAATGGGCTGAGTGCTGAAGATTATGCAGCAGTGTTTATCCCTGGTGGTCACGGTGCAATGCTAGGTCTGCCTGAAGATGAATCTGTTGGTGTTATTCTAAATTGGGCTCATGATAACGATATATTCACAATTTCTATCTGCCATGGTCCTGCCGCTTTTTTATCAACTTGCACGAATGATTCAGAGTTCTTATATCATGGTTATAAAATGGCTGTTTTCCCAGATTCAGTCGATGCACAAAGTCCAATGATTGGTTACTTACCGGGTAAGATGCCGTGGGGGTTGAGTGATAGACTAAAAGAGTTTGGAGTTGTGCTGGCAAATAGTAAAGCAGACAACACAGTGTGTCGTGATCGGTTACTAATTACAGGAGCAAGTCCATTAGCCGCTGATGCGCTAGGAAAATTAGCTGTAGAAACATTAACTTCATCACGCACATAACAAGTCGCTCAAAAGGACAAAAAACAGTTGGTTTTTGCTCCTGCGTCGCTTATTTTAACCAACTATTTTTTGCCTCTTAGCGAGGCGTTATATGTAATTCGATTGGAGGTCCAATGAAAGGTCACTTATATAAATTCAGTATTGAGCACAAGGAAGACTCTAAAGGTAATTCTGTCGAAGCAGATGCTTTAGAGTTTGAAGTTAGAAACCACGATGATATCTTCAAGATAGTTGAACTCATGAAAGATAAAATGGATCTTGATGAAGTAGATGCAACAGCCTTTGCTATAGGAATAAAACTTTTTGGAGAAGTTATGCTAAAAAACAGTAAAAATGAACTTTTCAAAGAATTTAAACCTGATTTTACTAAGTTCATGAAAGAACTTAAGAAAAAATAGATTTTATTGCAGTTTACATATAACAAATAAGGATAGGTGTCGCGCAGCCGACAGCTGATCTAGGGGATGTCATTCATTAATGCCGAAATTTGAATGCAATAAAAAAACGCCGACAAGAGATGTCAGCGTTTTAAATTAACAAATAACAAGCGTGTGGTTATTTTTCTTTAGCAAAAATTTCCACGAAGTCACGCTTAAGAATAGGATCACGACGTGCTTTTTTAAGCTGCTTGATCATATCTTTTACGCAGTTCTGCAATACTTTATCTAGTAATGACGCGCGGTATTCTTCTCTACCTGCATCATCCATGTCGGCAGGCATTTTCATGGTTTCAAATTCTTGCATTAGATCGATTGCAGAGAAGGTTTGACCTACTGAAATCAAGGCATGAAATTGCTCAAAATTATCTAAGATGTTCTGTGCGCTGGCAGGAAGATCGTCCCATACATCACGTACGGCTTCTTCAGATACATCGTGAATTGAGGTCACCATAGGGATGGCTTGTTCTGGTACTTGTTCGAATTCGATTAAGTGACGTAATTCTGGCGAGTAAGTGCTTAAATCTACGTTGTCTTCTACCGACTCTTCGATCACTTGGTCTTGTTGTTCTGACATAATAAAACCCCAATATTTTGCTACACATGACTATCTATGTGCTAATACCTTATTAATTTAAATGCTATCTAAACCTTTAGTCGCTGAAGCGGAAACTTCAATGACTTCGGGTCGGTGTGATGGCATTCGTTCACCCTAATTAATTTAGGTATGCCTTATTATGTATAAGGGCGTTAAGAAGAGCAACTGATCTCAAGATCTTGTGCCCACGAAGGTGGTAAATTGGCGTAATGATCATACTTTGGTTGTTCTTTGTACGGGTTTTTAAGCAATTCCATTAGTATTTTGACTTCGCTGTAATCGCTATCTTCGGCTTTATCGATGGCAATTTGAGCAAGGTGATTGCGTAGGATGTATTTTGGATTCGCCAGTCGCATCGATTGGCAGCGTTGTTCGGTGCTTGCTGGCTCTTGCTCGGCTCGCGTCAGGTACTTATCTAACCAGTATTTTGCCGCGTTTCTATCAATAAATAAATCCAATACCTGCTGTTGAGCATTTTTACTTATTTTAGATTGTTGAGTAGATTGATCTGGTAGATCTGGTAGATCGAGCATCGACAGTTGGCGGAAGAAGCGAGTGTAATCGACTTTGTTTTCGGCCATTAAAGCAAATAGTTGATTAAACAGTTCACCATCCTCAGGCTGCTTGTTGTTTAGGCCAGTTTTGGCGCGCATCAATTGGCTGTATTCATGATTGAGTTCGGGGTCATATTGAGCTAATGCAGCATCAAGATCGGCACGTTCAATAAAAGGCGAGAGTGCATGGGCGAGGGCGGTCAAATTCCACAAACCAATATTGGGTTGATTGGCAAAAGAGTATCGCCCTTGATAATCGGAGTGGTTACAAATGTAGTTGGGTTGATAAGCGTCTAAAAATCCGAACGGTCCGAAATCAAATGTTTGGCCGAGGATCGACATGTTATCGGTGTTTAATACCCCATGAGCAAACCCAAAGGCATTCCATTTTGCGATAAGTTGAGCGGTGGAAAGCACCACTTGTTCAAACATGGCGAGGTAGGGCTTTTGTTGATGTTGCTGTTCAGGAAAATAGTGCTGAATACAATAATCGAGTAACTGTTTAAGCTGTTCATGCTGGCCGGTATAAAAGAAGTGTTCAAAGTGACCAAAGCGAACATGACTTTGCGCCACTCGAATACAAATAGCGCCAGTTTCGGTCTTTTCACGATAAACCGGTGTACGGCTATTGATCAAGCCTAATGCTCGGCTGGTCGGTATTCCTAAATGATGCAAAGCTTCAGAGCATAAATATTCGCGGATGCTAGAGCGTAATACCGCGCGGCCATCACCTTGTCGTGAATAGGGCGTTAAACCTGCGCCTTTAATATGAAGATCATAAAAATGTTGGTCTTTGCCTTTTATCTCTGCCACTAGCAATCCTCGTCCATCGCCTAGATCTGGGTTGTAATGCCCAAATTGATGCCCTGCATATTTCATTGCAATCGGGCGAAATTCTTGAGGGATAGTTTGACCAGAAAACTCTGCTAATAACTGCGCATTTTCTTCTTGAGGCAGAGAAAGTAAATCGGCTAAATCCGCATTCCAATCGACCCATTCCGGTTTATTCAGCGCCATTGGGTTAACGGCATGATAAAAACCATCGGTAAGTTGATGGAATGAATATTGTAATGTGGCAGATGACCAAGCAGACATAAGAAACCTCGCATAATGAGCACCCAAATTATCATAGCTATTACGCTTTAAATACCGATTAAAATGAGGGGTATAGCGAAAAGAGGTTACTTAGGTCTAAATTTGTGTTTAAAGGTTAATGGATGACAGCTAAATATTTGCAAGCAGTGATAACTTGTATAACATCTATATCTGAGCGAGGACCAGTACACAGTGTTTAAGGATCATGGATGGCGCATTTAACGACAATTATTGCCGTTATAGTAATTAATCTCACGTTTATTGCATTAGCAAAAGCGAGTGAACCGGTGCATTCTCGTGCCGAGCAGACTTTTTCGACCGCGGTTATTTTAACTAATAGTGATGTGATCACTTTTGGTATCCAAGATTTTAATCCCAATGCGATTACCCCTTTTCAAGATGATAATCTGGGTGACGACCAATCTCTTGCTCTTCGTGGCCGTGTTGCAGTCACCACTTTTCCTTATAGTTGGGAACTTGATGGTGCAACAGAGCGTTTTCATCATCAATTTTATGTTCGTGCCTCTTACGTTTACTTTGAAAATGAAACCAAACTGAATCAACGTCCTGATATTAAAGCCGATTTAGATATTAATAAGGTCTACAGCGGTTATGTCGGCTATAAGCTCACCTTTAATATTACCGAGAATTGGCGGGTATTGTACGGTCTTGGTAATCATTTTATGTATTATAAGAATAAGCATTCATACAACAGCAGTGACAGTGAAAGTTTGAAGCCGATCCTAGATGGCGCGGCTTACAATACCTCCAGCCGAGCTTATGTAGCTGAGCCTAACCTTGCATTTGATTATAAATTTCAACGTAAGTGGGGTTATTGGCGCTATACCACGGAAATGAATTATTTTTATGGTAAATCTTGGGACAAAGAAAAGCGTTATGAGGCAGGTAACCCAAATGGCTGGTATTGGATGAATGGTGTTAAAGCGAATTACAACCTGAGTAATTGGGCGGGTTATATTCCGTCGATGTACACCAGTTTCAAACGGGTTGATCTAGGGGGCGATCCGATTGCCTCATTGGGTACAGATAATTATTATGAGTTCTCATTGGGTTGGTTACTCACCCCTCCAATTTTACGTGATTGGGTCGATAACGTTGGGATTGGGATCAACATTAACTATGGCAGTGCATTGAAGGGCGGCAGTATCGTATTGTTCTTTAACCAAGATTAAGTCTAGAGTGAGTCATGTTTATGGATGATTATTTTGATAGGTTTTGCCTATTGGTATTATCGTTATAATCCGGTCATTTAATATTAAAAAACGTATTACTATGGCGAGATTGTTTGCTAAAGGAGAAACGAGTGGGTTTTTTATCAAAGTTGTTTGGTAGTAAAAAGGAAACAAAAGTCGTTGAGGTTGAACCGATCGAGTTTAATGGTTTTTTAATCTACGCCGAGTCAATTTCTGAGGGCAGTCAATATCGAGTGGCGGGACGGATTGTTAAACACATCGATGGCGAGGTTAAAACACACCGCTTCATTCGTTCCGATGTGCTGTCATCACAAGATGATGCAAATCAATTGATGCTGAAAAAGGCAAAACTTTTTATCGAACAATCTGGTTCGTCCATGTTTTAAGTTATGAATTCGCATTATGATTAATTAAGGAACGATAGGTGTTGTTTTTGTATCCACATGATTTTAATGCATATCAGGTATGACCTGTTTTCTTGTCTATCTTGTTGTTTTTTTACTTCATAAAGGTGAGAATCAAGCTAACTTAGCGTTATAAGTCATAAAATTTAGTTTTTTTATTACATGATGTTTACGATTACTATCTAATGTTCATATTTACACAAGTTAGATAACCACTAATTTTATTGCCAATGTTCAAGGAATTACTATGCAGATTGGTGTACCGAGAGAAATACTTGCGGGTGAAACGCGAGTCGCTGCCACGCCGAAAACGGTCGAGCAGCTATTAAAACTAGGATTTACTGTCGCGGTAGAATCGAATGCTGGCGCACTTGCCAGTTTTGATGATACTGCATTTGAAGCGGCTGGAGCGTCTGTGGTTTCTGCGCAAGATGTGTGGAAGTCAGAGATCATTCTTAAAGTGAATGCGCCTCAAATCAATGCTGATACCGGCGTTGATGAGTTTGAATTGCTTCAAGACGGCGCGAGTTTGGTCAGCTTTATTTGGCCTGCTCAAAATGAAGAGTTGTTAGCAAAACTAGCCACTAAAAATATTAACGTGATGGCGATGGATTCGGTTCCTCGTATTTCTCGTGCTCAAGCGTTAGATGCCCTTAGTTCAATGGCAAACATTGCGGGTTACCGCGCAGTGGTAGAAGCGGCGCATGAGTTTGGCCGTTTCTTTACAGGGCAAATTACTGCGGCAGGTAAAGTGCCGCCAGCGAAAGTACTGGTTGCCGGTGCTGGTGTTGCAGGTCTTGCGGCTATTGGCGCTGCGGGCAGTTTAGGTGCGATTGTTCGCGCATTTGATGTTCGTCCTGAAGTAAAAGAACAAGTTCAATCAATGGGCGCTGATTTCTTAGAAGTTGATTTCAAAGAAGACACCAGTGCTGGTGATGGTTACGCAAAAGAAATGTCGGACGCTTTTAACAAGAAAGCAGAAGAGCTGTATGCTGCGCAAGCCAAAGATGTCGATATCATTATTACCACCGCATTGATCCCTGGTCGTCCTGCGCCAAAGCTTATCACCAAAGAAATGGTCGATAGCATGAAAGCCGGCAGCGTGATCGTTGATCTTGCCGCCGCAAATGGTGGTAACTGTGCATACACTGAAGCGGATAAAGTGGTTAAAACACCAAATGGTGTCACCGTGATCGGTTATACCGATATGGTTGGCCGTCTTCCGACTCAATCTTCTCAGCTTTACGGTACCAACTTAGTTAACTTGCTAAAACTGCTTTGCAAAGAGAAAGATGGCAACATCAATATTGACTTTGAAGATGTGGTTTTACGTGGGGTTACGGTCGTTAAAGAAGGCGAAGTCACCTGGCCTGCGCCGCCAATTCAAGTGTCTGCGCAACCACAAGCTGCGCCTAAAGCACAAGCCGCTCCGGTTAAGAAAGAAGAAAAGCCAGTCTCACCAACCAAAAAATTTGGCGCGATGGTGATCGCGGCAGGTTTATTCGGTTGGATCGGAACTGTAGCACCACCGGAATTTTTATCTCACTTTACCGTGTTTGTTTTAGCCTGTGTTGTGGGTTATTACGTGGTGTGGAATGTATCGCATTCTTTGCATACTCCGCTAATGTCGGTCACCAATGCGATTTCTGGCATTATCGTCGTCGGCGCATTGTTACAAGTGGGGCAAGGTAATGGCATTGTGTCGTTTTTGTCATTCATCGCGATTTTAATTGCAAGCATAAACATTTTTGGTGGCTTTACCGTAACCAAACGTATGCTTGAAATGTTCCGTAAGAAGTAGGAGTAACTTATGTCTGCAGGATTAGTACAAGCGGCATACGTTGTTGCTGCCGTTCTATTTATTATGAGCTTGGCGGGTCTTTCTAAGCAAGATTCGGCTCGTTTTGGTAACTATTACGGTATCGCAGGTATGGCCATCGCTTTGATCGCCACTATTTTCGGCCCTCACTCGGCTGGTATCACTTGGATCATTTTAGCGATGATCATTGGTGGTGCTATAGGTATCTACTTAGCTCGCAAAGTAGAAATGACTGAAATGCCTGAATTAGTTGCAATTCTCCACAGTTTTGTGGGTATGGCAGCGGTGTTGGTGGGTTATAACAGCTATATCGATCACGGTGTATTAACGGGCGCATTACTGAATATTCATTTAGTTGAAGTGTTCTTAGGTGTGTTCATTGGTGCGGTCACCTTTAGTGGCTCGATTGTCGCATTTTGTAAATTACGCGGTTTAGTATCAACATCGGCGTTAAATATTCCCCATAAGCATAAATGGAATTTATTGGCGATTGTTGTTTCTGTATTGCTGATGATTTACTTCGTTAATAACAATGGCAGCATGTTTGCTTTACTTGTTATGACGGCTATCGCGCTCGTGTTTGGTTACCATTTGGTGTCGTCAATCGGCGGCGCGGATATGCCTGTTGTAGTTTCTATGCTTAACTCATACTCAGGTTGGGCAGCAGCAGCAGCAGGTTTCATGCTCGCGAATGATTTGTTAATTGTAACCGGTGCCTTGGTGGGTTCTTCTGGTGCGATTCTTTCGTACATTATGTGTAAAGCAATGAACCGTTCTTTCATCAGCGTGATTGCAGGCGGGTTTGGTAATGCACCAACAACGGCATCAACCGGTGATGAAGAGCAAGGTGAGCACCGTGAAACCACGGCGGAAGAAGTAGCAGAAATGCTGAAAGATTCTAAGTCAGTCATCATTACCCCAGGGTATGGTATGGCGGTTGCTCAAGCTCAATATCCAGTACATGAAATTACTGAAAAATTGCGCGCGCAAGGTGTTGACGTTCGATTTGGTATTCACCCAGTCGCAGGGCGGTTACCTGGTCACATGAACGTATTACTGGCCGAAGCCAAAGTTCCTTATGACATCGTATTAGAAATGGATGAAATCAACGACGATTTTACCACCACTGATACCGTTCTTGTTATTGGTGCGAATGATACGGTTAACCCAGCAGCTCTTGAAGATCCAAACAGCCCAATTGCAGGTATGCCTGTATTGGAAGTTTGGAATGCGAAAAATGTGATTGTCTTTAAACGTTCAATGAACACAGGTTATGCTGGTGTTCAAAACCCATTGTTCTTTAAAGAAAATACTCAAATGTTGTTTGGTGATGCTAAAGCCAGTGTCGATGCAATTTCAAAAGCTCTTTAATTAATAAACTCATTGGATAAAGTAAAAAACCAGCTTTCGAGCTGGTTTTTTTTGATTAAAAGGTGGAAGCGAGCGATCTGGGTTCGCTTTCTATAAACCCTTGGTGTGACTGAAATATGAACGCATTAATTTATCACAGTGTAACTTACAGAGTGATGGGATGATTTATAGCTCTACTATGCAGTAATGGAGTGTTAGTTAGGTCAAACTTTATAGTGATAAAGGTTAATTAATTATAAAAATGTATGGAAGTGCACAGTGTTTATTATTTTTGATGTAGAATGACTATCAGTAACTCACTATATCAATTAGGTAGCTTTTTGAATTTACGAAATTTTTTACTATTGGGGCTTTCTTGTCTAGCGTGGTCTGCTCAAGCTAACACGTTACCGGAACGTATTACTCAATTTAAAAAATCGTTTAACGACAATAAAGCGGTGGCGGTTTACGATATTCGAGTGATCCAAACTGATTACCCAACCAATTTACTCTCACCAGACAGCATACTTCCTCAGACTGCTCAATACCCACTTAAAGATTTACAACAAGTTTATAAAATTGCCACTACCTGTAAGGGGAAGTACCCGTTAAGTCCATCGGTAACTCAACCTTTAGTCTTTTCTCGGGCAATGTGTAAAGGCACCGCATTACCACTTAAATGGTTTATCCGCTCCAACCTGATCCACCCCGGTGGAGGCACTTATGCTGCTCGTTATGTGAAAAAACACCCTGATAAATATCAACAATTATTGCCGTTTATGCATATCCAAGAGCGTCCCAAAGCGGCTAAGAATACATTATTAGGTCGATTGCAGCTCATGCCATACGATGCTGTCGCCGCCTTGATTTCGGGTTCCGAGACTATTTTGTCACAAAATGAAATTTGGTTACGTCGCGGTACCGAGTATTATCTTTTTCCTGCTAAGATGTGGCAAGAGCACCTTGAGCAATCAGAATTGGTGGTAAAACCTTTTTCACAAACCGAACACTGTTATGTTCGCAGCGGAAATGTATGTTGGGATAATAAAAATAACTCAGATACGTTATTTTACAGTATATTAGCTTTAGCTATCGTCAATATTATCCTAATCTGTAGTTGGGGTTATTCACGTTGGTTAAGCAAACGTAAAGATCTTCGCAGCCGAATGTTGGTTTTGCAAATTTTAACTCATGAATTAAGAACACCGATCGCAAGTCTGTCACTGACGGTAGAAGGTTTTCGACGTGAATTTGAACATTTACCGGATACTGTTTACGATGAATTTAGACGTTTATGTGAAGACACTCGTCGTTTAAGGCAATTGGCTGAAGCGAGTAAAGATTATCTACAGTCGGATAACCAAACCCTAGCAACAGAATGGATACCCTCTGTGGGGGAATGGTTACGGTATCGTTATGAGGGATCAGAATTTGATATCGCCATTGAGTTGAACCAAGATCTAGCAGTGAAAATTAATATTTATTGGCTAGGAACCTGTGTTGACAATTTAGTTAGAAATGCTTGTAAATATGGCGTAGCACCAGTGTTATTAAAAGCGACGACACATTCAAATAAATTGGTTCTTGAAGTTATTGATCAAGGGCTATTAACAAAAAAAGATTGGGCGAAACTTCGCAAACCCTTTGTTAGTAAAAGTGGTTTGGGTCTTGGTTTAACTATTGTAGAATCGATGGTTGCTCGTATGGATGGCAAAATGAGCCTAAGTGGACCACCGACAACATTTAAATTGGAGATTCCCTGTGAAACAGACATTGCTACTCGTTGAAGATGATCGCAACCTTGCAGATGGACTATTAGTCAGTTTAGAACAGGCGGGTTATGAATGCTTACATGTAGAGCGCGCTGAAGATGTGGCAGCGTTATGGGACAAAGCCGATCTTGTTATTTTGGATCGACAATTACCCGATGGTGATTCGGTCACCTTTTTAGCCGAGTGGAAACAAATTAAAGATATACCGGTTATTCTTTTAACCGCGTTAGTCTCTGTAAAAGATAAAGTGTCGGGATTAGATTCGGGAGCCAATGATTATTTAACCAAACCTTTTGCAGAAGCCGAGTTGTTTGCTCGTATTCGAGCACAGTTAAGATCGCCCGATTCAGAAGATGACGGAAGCAAAGTTACCGTTGGCAATATCTTTATGGATAAAACCACGAGAGAGGTAAAAGAGGGTGATGAAGTTATTATCATGACTCGGACCGAATTTGATTTACTGGTGTTTTTAGCCGTCAATTTAGGCCGCGTTTTCACTCGAGACGAATTACTCGATCATGTTTGGGGTTATAATCACTTCCCAACCACTCGTACCGTTGATACCCATATTTTACAACTTCGTCAAAAAATACCGAGCATTAAAATAGAAACTTTGCGCGGTGTTGGTTATAAAATGAAAGAATAAAATGTTGAAAATTAACCCAAGTCTTTTGATCTTATGTATTAGCTTATTACCTAACCAAAGTTGGGCGGATAATGAGTGGTTTACACAACAAGATTCGATTACCAATGCTCATAAAGCATTGTTATCAGGAGACTTAAAGAAAAGCTTCGATGCGATGGTCGAAGCTTGGCAAAATGAACCAGAAGCTCATGTAACCAATCATTTAAATGGTTTGCTATGGAAAGGGCTAGAAAGCGATTGTGGCCGAGGCTTTGATACTTCCGGTTACCCAAGTTGGTTGAATAATGTTGTAATTGAGCGACAAGTCATTCAAAGTCCGGGCCGTTTAAATTATCGTTTAAATTATCGTTTAAATATTAGAGCATCAACCAATTCAAACGTAAGTGAAATCAGCTTCGTTAAATGGCCAGATAAAGCACTGCTGTCTAATGCTAAGCTCAGTAAAGACAATAGCGCGAGCACCGGTAAGCTAAACTATAGTGTTCAAATTGATCGCAATACTGAAATTGGAAATGGTTTATATAAAATTCGGATTAAAACACAATCAGGTAATAGCTGGGAGGATTGGATAGTATTAGGGCAACCTGATAGCGCCCAATCGATTAGATGGGTATCTAAAGACAGTTGGGCGATTGACAAAACCGCCTTACTTAATCGCTTTTGTCCACTACCTATTCTTGATATTAGCCTATATGGAAATATTGAAGGGCATTATAAAAAGGTGTGGTCGCAAGCCTTTGAAACGAAATACCCTGAAACTCTGCCTCAATCCACATTACCGAATAATCGTTATTTGCTTGATGTTTCAATGACACATAAACGATGGCAAGGCTTAATTTCAATTGAATATAAGCAAATCATCAATAAAGCTTATGATTTATCTAACTAAAAGAGAACACTATGTTTGATGATATACCTACGTTAACCCACCAAGAACAACAAGAAGCAGTCGAAGAGATCCAAAAGTTAATGCAACAAGGAATGAGTACAGGGGAGGCAATCAAAATAATCGCAGCTAGAATACGAGCAGAAAAGAAAGGGGAGTGATCCTTTTTCTTTTTATTCTTGCGCACTATAACTAAAGTGTAGCAATAAATAAAAAGAGGGCATTGTGCCCTCTTGATTAATATCGCGTTTCTTCAAATTCATCAAACCTTTGAAAATGTTTATCTCGATAGGCCTTTCGTCTAGATTTACTTTTTTCAACGACTTCACCATCAAAGTCATCAAAATCGCGTTTTAGTTTCTTTCCTAAAGTACGGCTATCATTACTAAGCCATTTGTCCCAGTTACTCATAATTCTATCCAAAACGATTATTATCAAAAACACAATTTATTTTGAAGCCACTCTCAGACTATGAAAATATAACCAAACAGTAAAACAAATAATTTTTCAGGTGATGATTAAAAATATTAATCGTCTGTGGTGGTTCTAAGTTCAAATGGGACCGCTAATAATTGCTGTATGAAATCAATTTTTTCATGCCTATCGTTCCAACACAAATACAAAGATTGTTCCATAACAGGGGCGTCATCGACAATAAATAATTTATTCGCATCAACGGTTTTAGAAATAACCGGTTCCGGTAGATATGCCATGCCGCTATTGGCTAACAAGTAATTTAGCACTATTCGGCTCGATGATGCCCGTAAGACTGGGATTTTTTGTAATTCACTGATCCGTGCATGTTCAATAGAAAAACGAGTCCCCCAATCTAAATAAGCCAAAGGTTGGGTGTTTAAAGACTCAAATGTTAAGCCTGGTTCGGTTGCCACTAACTTAAATTCAAAACTAGCCACTTGTTTTAAGCTGAATCCTTCGACTTTTGGTGGATCGCCTAATAGGGCAATATCAATACTTTTTTCGAGTAATGCTCGCACAATATCTTGTCGACTGATCGATTCGAGCCGAAAAGCGGCTTCAGGTAAGTTTCCATGTAAATCATTGACCCAATCGGAAATTCCACCAAGCTCCCATACACTCGATGACGCGCCAATGGCAATTTGTTCCATATAACTTTCAGACAACACCACATCTTGACGTGCTCGTCCCCAAGTTTGCAGGATAGATTCCGCATACGGTAACAATCTTTCTCCTGCCGGGGTGAGATGCACATTCCCTCGCTGACGAGAAAACAATGCACTGCCTAATTGACTTTCAAGTTGTCGGATCCGAAAGCTGACCGCCGATTGAGTTAAATACAAGCTTTCTGCCGCGCGTCCGAAATGGCGGGTTTTTCCAACTTCTAAAAAGGTGCGTAAGAGTTCAGTATCCATTGATGCCTCAAAATTTCAAAAAGTGAAAATCTTGTCTATATTGAGTATAAGAATACCTTAATTTGATAAAAAATTTTTATGTAAATGAACAAAAAATTTTGTTGTACAGAATGAGTTTAAACGCCTATTTTCGCTATAACAAAAGTAACCGATAGAGTGATAAATCATGAGAAATCTTGGTAAGTATTTTGATAATAAACATTTCGCACGCGGCTTTAGTCGCTCTGGTGAATTCACTATTAAAGAAGCACAAATCCTTGAAGATTATGGCCGTACCATGCAGGGGTTGTTCGAGGGCTCTATTGAAGCTCAAGATGCCGATGAAGAATTATTTGCTTCCGCATTTCAACAAGGAGGGGAGGTGATAGACAGCGCTTATTCAAGTTGCTGGAAAAAGTACCTTAATAAAACTCAGCGTAAACGCAGTTACACCTTGTGCAGTACGGTAAAAAATAATTCTGATGCCTCTTCTTATGATGATAACAACGGTGATAGCGATGACTTTTTGCTAGATAACTAAACACTCTCATTAGCAATTAGCACCAAGGGTAATGACATTTCAAGATCAAACTGAAATGATAAAGATAAGATAGACATAAGTAATATCATCGACAGCCTGCCATTTTGGTGGGCTTTTTTTCGTCTATAAAAAACAAAACACACTTACACAGTGTAACCAACTGGATATTTACACCCTTGAGAATAACACCATAAAATACAGATAGTTAAAGAATGACTATTGGTTTTTTTATAAGAATAGTCTTCAATGCTAATTATTACCCACACCTTATGCACAATATGAAATTAAATAACCAAACTGTACAGTGTGTTGTAATAGCATCCGTTATGAAATTACGCATTTATTTCACCATTTTGCAGTTAAAAAGTTTTTCGAATCGTTTTTTGTAGGCATTCGTTTGTTCTTTATAAAACACACAAAAGATACAGTGTCACTTTTATGCTGGATAATTGCTCAAGATTTGTATCATGCTGTTTGTGTCGAGCATGACTGCCACAGTAATTGAGGTGTTAGAAAAGGGAGCTGAACAAGAGATAAAAAAACGGAGCACTCCATGAGAGTCCTCCGTTATCAGTATTTTTCAGTACTGTCGTTAAATGTTTAATTTTCTATTTAGATAGGGTTTTTATCGCGTTACTCAAACCATTCACATCAGCACCGTTGATAACATACGTGTTTTCAGTCGTTGCACCATTTGTTGGCATCACAACCAATGCCGGTGTGCCTTTGAAGCCTAACTGGGAGAACAACTGAATATTTTTCTGATACGTTTCTGTGGGAGTAAATTTCGATAAATCCATTCCTGCCGCTTTTGCTTGTTTATCAACAACTGCTTTCGTTAATTTACCTTCATTAAGCCCAGTAGCGTATACGCCATTATGGTATTCGCCATAAGCTTTTGAACCTTGTTGAGCAAATACTTCTAATCCCATTTGGGCCGCGTATTTTGAAGGCTCCCAACGGTTACCAAAAATAGGGGTCTCTTTATAAATGAACTTCACGTTTGGATATTGCTTTTGCATCTGCTCAATCGCAGTTGAGATCTTAAAGCAGTAAATACATTGGTAATCAAAAAACTCGACCACATTTACCTTAGCCGTTTTTGGACCCGTGAATGGTGTGGTTGGATCATTTAATAACGCATCTTTATGGGCTAAGACTGCCGCTTTTTGTCCATTGGCTTGTTGCTCAAGTTGTTGCTGTTGAAGTTTTTGACTCGCTTTAATTAAAAACTCAGGATGGTCAACGAGGTATTGCGCGGCAATCTCACCAATTTTGGCTTGTTGTTCTGGTGTGAAATCAGCGGTATTTGCAGCGAATGCAGACGTTGCACAAAAAGTTAACGCCAAAGGTAAGATGATTTTTTTCATAAATGTACTGATCCAAAAAAAGAGAATGTAAAGCGAGTATCCAAAAACGGATATATACCCAAGCTAACGTAGACATTTGGGTATAAGTTAGTAAGAGCATAACAACAATGATTAGTTCCATGTGTCAGAGAATTAATTTCATTCAAGCCATGATAACATAAGCAATATTGCCTATGATTTATAACGTAAATACAGTGTATCATAATTAATGCATCTTAGTGCGCATTATACGTATTATGTTAAATAACATTCAGTTCATGTTCACACATTGTTCTTATCAGATAGAATTTAAAGCGCTAGAAAGATGAAACCGACAACAAGTTTGATCCCATCGCCGGTCTACGCATTTTACTAAAGCAAACACGTCGAAAGTTCTTAAAAGTATCAGGCGATGGTGCTTACTATACAATTAAACCAGCAATCAATTGCTGGTTTTGGTATTAATGTCTGTTTTGTGTCGGCAAGATTACTTACAATCCGCAACGTCTTCTTTAGACATTAAGCTAACCACTTTGTATTCAGATTTTAAGTTACGATATACTACTGCAACATAGGCAGTATCATCTTCAGTTGTAAAGTTTATTTTATAATTCATACCTGCAACCACTTGCTCAGTTGCGCTTTGAATTTCTTTCAGGCTATGACTTCCATCAATACTTGCGACAGCTGTCGTTGCTGCTTCAGTGACTTGAGGCGTGATCGATACTTTTTGCCAGCCACCAGGTTTCGATGTCAACACTTCACATTTAGTGGCAGCTTGAGTGTCTTGTGGTGCTGGAGTTGAACTACAAGCCATAAGTGAAAGAGCTCCTACGCTAACAATCAATAGTTTTTTATACATAAATTTATCTCTCATTTATAATTCTAGATGATTAAAATAACTCTCTGATTATAGCGGTTATTTCATTACTTTTTATAGTGGTAATGTTAATTAAATGATTAAATTATCCGTTAGAGTCACAATATGCCGGTATCATTTGTTGCCAGATCGCAATTTTAATTAGATCGGAGAGTTAACATGACAGGTCAAGCTGTTTGTATCAACCACCTGAAAGTTTTACTGTGTGACCTTTTTTCTCTAAATGGGCTTTGATTTTGTCGCGGTTATCACCTTGAATTTCAACCGTGCCCTCTTTGATACTGCCGCCACAACCACACACTTTTTTCAATTCTGCAGCAATAAGTTTTAATTCAGTATCGTTGAGATCAAGACCTGTCACAATACAAACCCCTTTTCCTTTACGTCCTTTGGTTTGACGTTGGATTCGAACCACACCATCACCTTTTGGTCTTTGTTCGACTTTTTCTTCGGGTTTGATACGACCAAGATCGGTGGAATAAACGAGTGACATAGTGAACCTTCTTATTTGTGTCTTGTAATACTAAAAATAGATTAGCTTAATCATAATAGTATTTGGGATTGGTTCAAGTCTTTGCTATGATTAATTAAGTTATAGTGCACTAAAGGCGGCTTTTATGAGAAAAAACATTCCTATTAGTAATAATGCCGAGCAATTAAAGCAGAGCCAACTTAACTTTGCTTTGCCGATAGATTATGAACAATTAGATGCCTTAACCCATAAGCAGTATTCGCATAACTCTTTGCTTTCTATGCTTAATGATTGGAATCGCTTTAGTCATTTTTGCCGCACAAAACATGTAAGTCCTCTGCCCGCCTCTATCACTGCGATTCGGTTATTTTTGGAAAAGGAAAGTCAGCAGAGAAAATACGCCACACTGCGTCGTTATAGCTTAACCATAGGTCTGATCCATAGGTTGCATGCCCTTAGTGATCCTACTAATCACCGTCAAATCCACTTTACTCTTGCCCAATTGCGACAGATAAAAAAAGGCGATGCGACTCAAGCAACTGCTTTTACTCGTCAACATTTATCGCAATTGACTCAGAAACTAGAACATTCTGATTCAATCAAAGATCTACGCGATCTCATTATTTATCATTTAATGTTTGAATGTGCTTTAAAACGTGGTCAATTACGTGCAGTGGAACTCGAACACTTAATAGTATCGGGCTATCCAACCATTCAATTAATGGTTAATGATCATCAATATTCATTAACTCCAGCGTTAACTCAGTTATTGCACAAATGGTTATCTTTTATCCCGAGCCACCACACTTATCTGTTGAGTCGTATTGATAAATATGAAAATTTAGGCGACACCCAACTCGATGATTCTTCTATTTACCGTGTATTTCGACGTGCTAGTGAACTATTGCGTTTACCCAAGCATTTGCAATTTTCAGGACAATCAAGCCGAATTGGTGCCACTAAAGACTTGTACGCCCAAGGCTATAACTTAAAACAAATCCAAGATTTTGGCCGATGGATGAGCCCTGTGATGCCGGCGCAATATTTAGAAAAGTATCAGCTCTCGGATAGCGAACAAATGAAATTTAGACAAATAAAAAGCTGGGATTAAAAGACTATGCCTTCAGTCCCAGCTTTTTTATAAATGAGCATAATCAAAGTCTAATGAGTATAATGCCCTCTGTAACTTATCGTTCCGATACAGCCGTATTACTTAATCGCACCACGAACCGCTTGCTCTAAGAATGCAGAAAAAACATGGCCGTTATGTTCCATTAACTTAGGAAACATTGAAATTGGCGTCATCCCCGGAAAAGTATTAACTTCATTTAGGTAAATTTCATCATCTTCGGTTAAGAAAAAATCAATCCGAGATAAATCTTTTAACTGCATGTGGGTAAACACTTTACGTGAATACTGATCGATATCGGCTAATTGCTTATCACTCAAGCCTTGTGCTTCAAGTGTGGTGGTTGAATGACTGCCAGCGCTGTATTTTTCATCATAGGTGTAGAACACACCGTCTGGTGCAATCACTTCACCCGGCTTAGTAATAATCAACTCACCTTGATATTGATAAGCGGCAACTTCAAGTTCACGAGGTTTAACCGATTTCTCTATCAATACTTGCTCGGAATATTGAAATGCATCTTGAATCGTTGAGGTGAGCTCATTACGATTTGTGACATTGTAACAACCAACAGATGATCCTTGTCTTGCGGCTTTTACAAATACATTCCCCCACAGATCAAAGGCTTGCTCAGCAATCATAATGGATTGTTGAGAATTCTCGGTTAAATATCGATAAGGCGTATTCGGCACCTTAAGCGCGTCATACCAAAGCTTTGAGGTGATTTTATTGAAACTGTTTGAGCTTGCTTCTGCACCACAACCTAGGTATGGGATGTTTGCTAGATCAAGCAAAGACTGAATATCACCCGTTTCTCCTGGAAAACCATGAATACAAGGGACAACATAATCGATCACAACAGAGGCGAAATCATCTCCTTTTAGCGCACCATGCATGATATCAAGTTCAACCAATAAGGTACTCGAACTTACCTCATCAAATAATTGCCAGCCGTTATTTTTAGTTAACTCAACTTTAATAACTCGAAAATCAGTGATTAACTTCAGCTGTTGCTCTAAATATTGAGCAGAGACCAGTGATACCTCATGTTCAGAAGAACCACCACCACATAAAAGTAGGATATTTTTCATTTTTAATACTGTTGTTAAAAGAGCCGAATTTCACTTTTTTTAGGTGAAAAGGTCGCCACTTTGTTTAATTATCGACACACAAAAAAGGAGCCCATATTGAACTCCTTGATTAACCTGCTTTATTTAACGATATAGGGTAATTTTTTAAGCTCAGGGTATTTTGATGTTTTGATTGCTTTTACGCTTTTAACAAATGGCTTTAGGTTTTGCATATCAATTGATAGTCGTAAAATAGCATCTTTTGCATCTTGCGCGGTTGCATAATTGCCCAACAATAATGTGTACCATTGTTTACCATTAACAGTTTTGCTATTTACCCATTTAGGCTGATTTGATGGTAGGTTTTTCGCCACGGCAACCAAACTGTGCTCGGTACTTAATGCCGCGATTTGCACTAAGTAGTTATCTTCACCCGGTTGAGTCGCACTACTTAATAGATTATCTGGGTAGAAAACACGAATGGTAGATTCACTACTTTTTTTCTCTTCAGCTTTATTATCTATTACCTCTTTTGATTGTGGACTCAATTTTACCACTTTTTTGTTGGTGTCGGTGTTAGATTCTGTCGCTGACGCAGCCGATGTTTCTTTATCGGAAGCAGCAATTGCAGGTTCTATCATCGATGGTTCAGCATTGACATCCTGCTCCATTGGCGCGGCACTGCTTTCGGTAATAGGTTGTGCGACTTCGTCAGTTTTATAGGTTTCTTGATAAGATTCAGTTGAAACATCTGAATCATAATCGCTAGACGAACAAGCTGCTAATAACAGCGCAGAAAGGGAGATTATTACTACTTTCTTCATGAGAGGCCATATATCCATTAAAAACTTACTTTAATCATGCCCATAGATCTATTGAATATCAAGGTCTAAACCAACAGAAATCTAAAAATTATCAATATTCTGACGTTGCTAGAAATATCTTCCATCAAACCGGTTATAAAGCCAATTATTTGCATCAAATTAGTCTATTAATAGCGATAGATCACAGTCACGCATTTGTAGGTTAATGCTTGAGCTTATTTTGATTATGATGGTATTTAGAACCTTAGCACTACTTCTGTTTCTACCCTCAGAAATTAGTGTGGTAACGTCATGTTAATGGGTACATTTTATTGCTGTCATACGGTGGTTAATCATGTTGAACCTGAACAAATTACTAAAACCAACCTCTATCGCCGTTGTTGGCGCATCAATTCGCCCTTTTCGTGCCGGCTCTATTGTAATGAACAATTTATTACAAGGTGGGTTTCACGGCGCGATAATGCCGGTGACTCCTCGCTATAAGTCGGTTTGTGGTGTGTTAGCTTATTCAGATATCGATGACTTGCCTCTAACGCCCGATTTAGCCATTGTCTGTACCAACGCAAAGCATAATAAACATATTTTTCAGAAATTAGCCTACAAAGGTGTTGGCGCGGTGATTGTCATTTCCGCGGATATGTATCAGAACTTTGAGAGCGAACAAACATTAGATCAAGAATGTTTAGCCATTGCCCATCAAGCCAATATGCGTATTTTAGGATCAAACAGCTTAGGCATGATCTTGCCATGGTTAAACCTCAATGCGTCACTTTCTCCGGTTACTGCTTCTAAAGGCAGTATTGCGTTTATTTCTCAGTCAGCGGCTGTTTGCACCACCATTCTTGACTGGGCTAACGATAAAAACATTGGATTCTCTGCTTTTATCTCGCTGGGTAATGCCATTGATATTGATTATGCCGAGCTGTTAGATACTTTATCGGTCGACAGTAAAACATCCGCAATTTTGCTGTATGTCGATTCTATTAAAGATGCCCGCAGTTTTATGTCGGCTGCTCGAAGCGCCTCGCGTAATCGCCGTATTTTGGTCTTAAAAAGTGGTCGCAGTTATGCCGGACAACAGGCGGTGCTTGCCCATACTCGCGGTGAGCAAACTTTAGATATCATTTATGATTCTGCGATAAAACGTTCTGGGATGTTACGGGTAAACAATACCCATGAATTATTTGCGGCGTTAGAAACCTTAACCCACTCGGTTCCACTCAGAGGCGAACGATTAGCGATTGTCACTAATGGTGGTGGCCCTGCGATCATGGCGGTCGATGCATTGATTGACCGAGGCGGAAAACTGGCTCAGTTAACCGATCAAACCCTAGAAAAATTAACTGCATTGTTACCCACGAGTTGGTCTCATAGCAACCCGATCGATCTGGTCGGTGATGCCGATGCTCAACGTTATGTTGATACCATTACCTGCCTATTTGATAGTGATGAGATCGATGCCATCTTGATCATGCACAGCCCTTCGGCTATTTCACATCCGACTCAAACTGCCAATGCGGTGATTGATGCGATTAATAACCACAAAAAGAGCAAACAATTTAATATCCTCACCAATTGGTCTGGCGAAGAAACCGCTAAAGAGGCGCGTAACTTATTCACCCAAGCAGGCATTCCTACCTATCGTACCCCAGAAGGTGCGGTGGGCGCTTATATGCATTTGGTCGAATACCGACGTAACCAAAAGCAATTGATGGAAACGCCACTGTCAGTAGAGTTACGAAAACCGACACAATTAGCTCAAGCAAAGCAATGGATTGCCCAGCAAGTTGAGCAACAGCATACGTATTTTGATTCCCATCATATAACGGCTTTAATGCACAACTACAGTATCAACGTGCTTCCCACATGGCTTGCCGCCGATCCAAGTGAAGCGGTACATATTAGTGAGAACTTAGGTTACCCTGTCACTGTTAAAGTGCGTTCACCAGATATAAAGCATAAATCTGAAATACAAGGGGTTATGCTGAATTTGCGTAATGCCACCGAAGTATCCAATGCAGCACAAGCGATTTTAGATCGCGCCAAACTGGCCTATCCGTCAGCATTAATTCAAGGTTTAACCATTCAATCTATGGTGAGTCATGCGGGCTCGCAAGAATTACGCATCAAAATTGATAGTGATCCTGTTTTCGGTCCGGTGATAAAATTAGGTCAAGGGGGCTCAGAATGGGATGAAACGCATGATGCTTCTGTCGCCTTACTGCCACTGAATATGGCGCTGGCCCGCTACCTCATTATTCGTGCGATGCGTGTCGGTAAACTGCGTCTTGAGCAACTTCCCAACCCTATAGATACGGTGGCCCTATGTCGTTTGCTAGTGCGTTTATCGCAAATGGTGATTGATTGCCCTGAGATCATCAGTTTAGATCTCCATCCATTACTCGCGGCTGGAGATGAGTTTACCGTGATTGATGCCAGATTAGAGCTCCAAGCTAAAGATGGCGCTGCTCGTCAACGTTTAGCGATTAAACCTTATCCGGTTGAGCATGAACAAACGTTAAGGTTAAAAAACAGTGAATCGTGTTTATTGCGCCCTATTTTGCCGGAAGATGAAGATCAATTGGCGCAGTTCATTACCCAAGTATCGCGTGAAGATCTGTATAAACGCTTTTTTTCCGATGTTGGAAAATTCAACCATGAAGCCTTAGCCAATCTGACTCAAATAGATTATGACCGTGAAATGGCTTTTGTCGCCACACAATATGATAGCAACGGCCAAGAGTTTATTATCGGGGTTGCCAGAGTGGTCGCAGACCCCCATAACTATGATGCTGAATTCTCAATTTTGGTTCGATCTGATCTAAAAGGCATTGGCCTTGGGCGGATATTACTTGAAAAGCTAATCAACTATAGTCGCAGCAAAGGCTCGCATAGAATGGTGGGGATGACTATGCCTTCCAATAAAGGCATGATTGGGCTGTCTCGTAAGCTGAATTTTCATACCACGATTCATTTTGAAGATAACCTGGTGGATATGCTACTCGAACTTCAACAAGGCCATTCCTAGCGACTAATCCATTAATTAACTAGGGGTTCTTCGCCCTTGTAGACCTTGCGTACTTTTAATTCACATTTGAAATGCGCAAAGTCCTGCTTTTTTTATATATTCGAGCTCCATTTTTATATCTTCTGCCGCCATAATTTATTTAAAAAAAAGTCATTATGCCTCATATTCATTGTGATCTATCTCACAAATTTAAAACCTAAAAATATTAACAACACCGCTACCTCCACATAACTAATTGATAGCAATTCATTGATTTAATGAATCTAAATGGTTACTTTCATAGAGTAGACGCAAATAAAACTCACCACCAATGCAAATGATAGTCACTATCATTCTTATTGTATGGAATCCGTTCGAACTTATTTATTAACATAGTAACGGATAACTATATGTCTACCTTCAATTTTAAACCTAACCTATTGGCTACTGCGATTGCTTTCTCATTTTCCTCACCATTAATAGCGGCAGAAAAAAGTGCCTTAAACGAAGTTGTGGTGTCTGCCACCCGTACCGAGCAAAATATTAACGATGTTTCCGCTTCTGTCGAAACCGTTTCAAATAACGAGATCGATGACACTATGGCCAGCGATCCTAAACAAGCACTGCAATACACACCAGGTGTGGATGCACAAGGCAGTGGTCGCTTTGGGATCTCAGGTTATAACATCCGTGGTATGGAAGACAGTCGCGTCAAGGTTATGGTCGATGGTGTCCAACAACCCACCTCGTACAACCCAGGGTCTAATGAGCAACGTTTCTATCCCAATGATATCGAAATCGATACCTTATCGGCCATCGAAATTAACAAAGGTCCCTCTTCAATCTTATATGGTTCCGATGCCTTAGGTGGTGTAGTGCTATTTAAAACCAAAGACCCTTCTGATGTATTGATCAACGATGGCAACGAAAATCGATTTGGGATTAAATCGAGCTACACTTCAGCCGATGAAACCTTTAAAAACACTTTAACTTGGGCAATGCGTCAAGGTAAGTTAGAAACCTTATTGATGGTCACTTATGCCGATGGGTATGAAACAGAAACCTACGGTGATGGCGCCGATATTTCAGGACCTGATCGTGGCGCGGCCGATCCCGCCGATAAAAACATTGGTAATGTGTTAGGTAAAGCTTATTACCAAATTAATGATGCTCACCGAATTGGCTTAACGGTTGAATACTACCAACGTCAATATGATGAAGATGAATTGTCTTATGACGGCTACTCAATGACTATACCTAGCATGCCGATGCCATTGATCACTTATAATGATAGTTATAATCAAGATACCAGCGAACGTCTTCGGGTTGGACTCTCGCACGATTGGAGCATGAATACCCTACTAGCCGATCAACTGGCTTGGTCAATCAACTCTCAAATGTCGGATTCCTTATCGAAAAATTACGATACCACCACAGGTATGATGGGGACTGGAAAGCGCATGCGTAAGCGTGATGCCAGTGATGATAGCATTCAATTTGATGCCCAATTTGATAAATTAATCGAAGCAAATCATGGGTTCCATCAGCTCACTTATGGTGCTAACTTTATGCACAATAAGTTTAAAATTGATAATAGCGACCATAAATATGATCTCGCCACCGTCGGCCCTGGCAACACTGGTATGCCGGATGCTACCTTAGTTAAATGGGGCGCGTTTATTCAAGACCAAGCCTTTTTACTCGATGAACGTGTCATTCTAACGGCAGGTTTGCGTTACGATTCTTTTAAAACCTCACCTAAGACTGACGACGGTTTTACCACTGAATATCCTGAAAATAAAAGTGACTCGTTTACCGGAAAAATAGGCACTGTTTATCATTTTAGTGATCACTTCAGCAGCTTTGCGCAAATTAGCCAAGGTTTTAAAGCACCGACGGTTTACGATCTTTATTACTCTTATAATCAAGGTGCTATCGTCGATGCCAATCCCGATCTTCAGCCCGAAAAAAGCTTATCTTATGAGCTAGGAGTCCGTGGACAAAGTCAATCCGCGCGTTTTGAATTAGTTGGCTTCTACAATGATTACAGTGACTTCATCACTGACCAATATTTAGGTAAAGTCGGCAATAAAGATCATTACAGTAAAAGTAATATCGCCAATGCTGAAATCTATGGGGTCGAATTTTCATCGACTATTTTACTTGATCAAGCTTTTAACGCTCCGCAAGGTATCTACAGTAAATTTTCGGTGGCTTACGCCGAAGGTCGAGACAAAGACAGTGGCGATCACCTAGATTCTGTTGCCCCACTCACCGGTAATGTTGGCGTTGGCTATGACAGTGTCAATCATACTTTTGGTGGTTTAGTTAATATCACAATGGCGGCGAGTAAAAATGATTGGTCACAAGATGATAATTTTGTGGCGGCAGGTTATAGCTTAGTCGATTTAACCACCTATTATCGTCCTATCCAGGACTTAACCTTACGTGCAGGATTATTTAATGCTTTGGATAAAAAATATTGGTTATATTCTGAACTGAACGGTAAAAAATCGGGCGAAAATCAAGACTTTTATACTCAATCAGGTCGTAACTGGGGCGTTAGCTTAGATTATCAATCTAAGGCTCTTTTAATCAATCGATGATGAAGCTAATATTATTGCCAATGAAACTGCCACTTTTGGTATTTTCATTGGCTTTTATTGTATGAAGAGTGTTTTTTACGCAATAAAAAAGCCAGCCTAGGCTGACTTTAAAAAGTAGAAATCTAAATTTTTTAATTAAAAAGGTATTGATTTCTATGCTAAATAACGAACTATCTTTATGATTTATCTTTCATTTCATGTCGAACCATTACAACACTAGCAAGAATAAACATGATAATAAGACCTAATGACATTAGGAACCCCCAAGTTAATAAAAAGTAATATAATTGTTATAGCCAGTGCATTTTAATTCATCACCTAGTAATAACAAGTTACAGTTTGATTTTTGAGAGAAAGCTAACAGTTTGTGTTCAATAAAAAACCATCATTGCTGTTCATAAGATATTTTGATCTTGATGAACCACTCTGATGGTTTTTAATAACTGCAATTTTTGTTATTTATTAATCTACCGTTGCATGCATCTTAATGCACAGTTGAGAACGTCTTAGACTTCAGGATAACCATTTGGGTTATTCGATTGCCAACGCCATGTATCTTGCGTCATATCATCTAAGGTGCGAGTTGCTTGCCATTTTAAATCGGCTTTAGCTTTAGCCGGATCGGCCCAACACTCTGCAATATCACCAGGACGACGTTCAACCAGTTTATAAGGAACCGGTTTACCCGACGCTTTTTCAAACGCTGCCACCATTTCTAATACACTGTTGCCGTTACCCGTCCCTAAGTTATAGATATGCAAACCTGCTTTTTTACCAACATGGTTAAGCGCAGCTAAGTGGCCATCAGAAAGATCCATAACATGAATATAATCACGAACACCAGTTCCATCAACGGTTGGGTAATCACTGCCAAACACCGATAAAAACTCACGGCGGCCGACCGCAACTTGAGAAACAAATGGCATTAAATTATTCGGGATCCCTTGAGGATCTTCACCTAATCGTCCTGACGGGTGCGAACCTACTGGGTTAAAGTAACGTAATAAAGTAATGCTCCAATCTGGATTAACTTTTTGGAAATCCGTCAGGCACTCTTCAATAATTAACTTGCTACGGCCGTAAGGATTGGTCGCACTAGTAGGAAAGCTTTCTAAAATAGGCACAGAAGCAGGATCGCCATATACAGTAGCAGACGAGCTAAACACTAATGATTTAACGCCTGCATCACGCATGGCAGCGGTTAATACATAAGAGCCATTAACGTTGGTATCATAATATTCAAGTGGCATTGCGACCGACTCACCCACCGCTTTTAAACCTGCAAAGTGAATAACCGATTCAATATCATATTGGCTAAACACTTTATCTAAATCAGCTTTGTTACGCACATCACCTTCAACAAAGATTGGACGTTGGCCCGACACTTCTTCAATGCGATCAAGTACGCTAGATTTGCTGTTATAAAGATTATCAAAAATGATTGGCGTCATACCGGCTTCGATCATTTGAATGCAGGTGTGACTGCCGATATATCCCATTCCGCCCGTAACTAATACCAACATAACCACCTCAATATTAAAGAAATTGATTCGATTTTAGCCTATTTAATGCTAAGCACAACCGAATATCGTTAAGTTTAACATTAAGTGTTTATTAATAACGTCATCATAATGACAAGAGCCCATTTCATTCTTCGCTCGAGGTGCGTAACAATACATCCAGTTGATCAACCACATCTGACCAATCGGCATCTTCGGCTTTCGCTTCTTTTAAAAATGCCGCTTGGGAATCATTCCAAAAATCAGCGTGATGTAATTTGGCTCCACCTGATAAGTGAATACGATGCTGTCGAATAAAGCCTTTTATTTCTTCTTCGTTGCTAGCAAGACCGAGTTGATCGAACAGTGAGCTTAGACTGTGATTATGCATCTCCATTTAATGCTCCTTTGTCATCAAAAATAACTCATTTATTGAAGTAACTTCGCTATAAGTATAGTTGATAGTCAATTTCTCGCCTGCTCCTTGTCCTCGTCGATCTCCGCTTACATCTAATCTCTATCCGCACAGAATCGCTAACTTCGTTTAAAGATTTTAGTGGTAAGCACCATGCCAAAAATCATAGCGGCAACAAAGGCGAGTATGCCAATGTTAAATCCTGACAATGATGAAATAGCAGGTCCAGGGCACACTCCGGCGATCCCCCAACCAATACCAAAAAGAGCCGCACCAGCAATCAGTTTTTTGTCGATTTTTTTATTGGTTGGAATACACAGTTTTGTATTATCTAACGCTTGTTGACGTGGTTTTATCACCCAGTGATACATTGGGGTAAACACAAGTAATGCCCCGCCCATCACAAAGGCTAAACTCGGATCCCAATTGCCCGCTACATCCAAAAAGCCAATCACTTTGGCGGGATCTGCCATACCTGAGATCACCATGCCCATACCAAATAATAGGCCCGCAATAAGTGGCATCATTTTATTAAAGTTCATCATATTAATTACCTGAATTGTGGCCTATAGAAGATGAATACGAACGAAAACAGTGACTGCCGCTACCAGCATAAATACGCAAGTGGCAACGATGGATCGAATTGAAAACCGTCCCATGCCACAAATACCATGCCCGCTGGTACAGCCATTGCCTAATTTAGTCCCGATGCCAACCACAAACCCTGCCACCAGCATTAACAATAAACTGGTAACGTATTGCTGTGGAATACCTGAAAACCCAGCACTCGATGAAAAAGCATTGGCGATCGCTCCACCCCCAATTAAGCCAAGCACAAATAACACCCGCCATAATTTATCCACCTGCTGGCGATTAAACAACCCACCAACAATGCCACTTATTCCGGCGACCTTGCCATTAAACAACATCAATAATGTCGCCGAGACGCCTAATAACAGCCCACCAGCTAAAGAAAACCACGGGATTTGCATATATTATTACTCTCTTTTTGCAATTTCTCACCAGTATATTAGTATTTTATATATTAGCAATATCTAATTTATTATGTATACTTTTCTTTCATTAAAAACTAACGACTGAGGTAACGATGAAAATTATCATTATTGGTGGAGTAGCTGGAGGTGCATCAGCGGCAGCAAGGGCGCGCAGATTAAGTGAAGACGCTGAAATCATTATGTTTGAGCGCGGTCCTCATGTTTCCTTCGCAAACTGCGGTCTCCCTTATCATATCGGTGGTGATATTACTGATCGAAATAAGCTGTTATTACAGACACCAGATAGTTTTTTAGCCCGTTTTAATGTTGATGTCCGGGTAATGAATGAAGTTGTAGCGATTAATAAAGAAGATAAAAGCGTTACGGTCACTAATCTTTTACAAGGTAGCCAATACACAGAGTCGTACGATTTTTTACTATTAAGCCCTGGCG
This sequence comes from Vibrio algicola, assembly GCF_009601765.2. NCBI lineage: Bacteria > Pseudomonadati > Pseudomonadota > Gammaproteobacteria > Vibrionales > Vibrionaceae > Vibrio > Vibrio algicola. The sequence goes on along the minus strand of NZ_CP045700.1, from coordinate 417,171 downwards.
CTTCCCCTATTGTTCCACCGATTAATGGTATTGATAATCCATTAACGCATTCTTTACGGAATATTCCAGATATGGACGCCATACTTACAAGTCTCAAACAATATCAGCCACAACATGCAACCGTGGTTGGTGGTGGTTTTATTGGTCTTGAAATGATGGAAGCCTTCCATCAGCTTGGGATTAAAACGACCTTGATCGAAATGGCGGATCAAGTGATGACACCTGTAGATCGTGAAATGGCGGGTTTCGTTCACCAAGAAATCAGAGCTAAAAACATTGATTTACGATTAGGCGTTTCGCTGCAGTCTATACAACACCAGTCGAAGGATAACCTATTAACACTATCATTAAGTAATGGTGAGGAACTACAAACGGGGTTACTCATTTTGGCTATTGGTGTTAAGCCTGAAATCACTCTCGCCAAACAAGCCGGTTTAGAGATTGGAGAACTTGGTGGCATCAAAACCAATGTAATGATGCAAACTAGCGATCCAAGTATTTATGCGGTAGGTGACGCTATTGAGGAAATGGATTTTGTCTCCGGAAAAGCAACTTTAGTGCCTCTTGCTGGTCCAGCAAACCGCCAAGGAAGAATGGCAGCAGATAATATGTTTGGCCGAGCACAAAGCTATCAAGGAACTCAAGGGACTGCGATTTGTAAAGTATTCGATCTCGCCGTCGCCTCGACAGGAAAAAATGAAAAGCAATTACAGCAAATGAAGACACCGTATCAAAAAGTGTATGTGCATACCGCAAGTCATGCTAGTTATTACCCTGGAGCAGAAACAGTATCTTTAAAGCTTATCTATAACCCAAATAATGGCAAAATTCTTGGTGCACAAGCCATCGGAAAAGATGGTATTGATAAACGAATTGATATCATAGCAGTAGCACAACGGGCAGGTATGACAATTGAACAGTTACAACATATTGAACTCACTTACGCACCCCCTTATGGCAGTGCCAAAGATGTTCTAAACCAAGCTGCGTTTGTTGCTAATAACATTATAAATGGTGATGCTGCACCTATCCATTATGATGAAATTAACAATTTAAATGATGATCAGATATTGCTTGATGTTCGCAACCCTGGCGAGAGAGAAAACAATAACCATATCATTGGGGATATCAATATTCCGCTTGATCAATTACGTCAACGGATAAGTGAACTACCAAAAGACAAGGAAATCATTGTTTACTGCCAAGTTGGGTTACGCGGTAATGTTGCGTATCGTCAACTCGTCAACAATGGCTTTAAAGCCAAAAATCTTATCGGGGGTTATCGTACCTACCTAGCGGCTAACGCTTAATACAATTAATATTTACCCATAGATTCATATATAAAACCCCGTACCACTCAATTGAAGCGATGCGGGGTTTTATCTTATGAGAATAGCCTCATCTCTTATTCACTATAAGTACGACAATGCTCAATCGCTTTCTCTAACAGTTCTAATGCGGTTTGGTCACAAGGAGGAAGCTCGGCCGTTTGCGCTTCTAATGGTGTCACTCGCTCACCCCATTTAATTAAACCCGCTCCCCAGGTTAAGCCTGCGCCAAATGCAGCCACTAAGATGTTTTGGTTTGGTTTAATAAAGCCTTGCTCTACTGCTTCACACAAGGCAATAGGAACGGTTGCCGCTGAGGTGTTGCCGTATTTTTGAATATTCACAAACGCTTTTTCTTGTGGAATACCCGCAAAGTCGCATAAGGTTTGAATGATGCGAATATTGGCTTGGTGCGGAATGACACTATCAATATCTTCTTTGCTTAAACCAGAGCGTTCAATCACTGATTGAGTAGCCGCGCTCATGCCTTTTACTGCCCGTTTAAAGATATCACGTCCAACGAAGTCAAAATCCCAGTTACCATTTTGCTCATCAAAACGTTCCATAGCAGTACCAAATTTTGGCACGGCTAAAATATCACGACCTTCAGCATCACAACCCAATGAGGCTTGTTGTAAGCCCACCGCTTGTTGCTGTTCACGACGAGAAAGCACCACCGCACCAGCGCCATCACCAAATAAAACGGCGGTATCACGCTTCATCCAGTTAAGGTAAAAACTTAAATGTTCTGCGCCAATAATAATGGCATGACGGTAGTTACCCGCTTGGATTAAACGAGTACCGGTTTCTAAGCCATACAAAAATCCGGTACAAGCGGCATTTAAATCAAACGCGGCCGCGGCAGGAATGCCAAGATTTTGTTGCACTTTAGAGGCTATATTAGGGATCAGTGTATCTGGTGAGCAGGTCGCAACAATTATACAATCCACATCACGAGCGCTAATACCCGCCGCCTGCATGGCATTTTTCGCGGCTACAGTGGCGAGATCTGAGGTTTCAACATGACTAATTCTTCTACTTTGGATCCCCGTGCGAGATTGGATCCATTCATCTGATGTTTCTAGAAAAGTACTCAGATCATCATTTGTTAACGTCGCAGGTGGAAGGCACTTGCCCCAGCCTGTAATTTCAGCGTAAACGTTCGCCATAAAAACATCCTAATATTTGATTATGTATGCCCAAGTATGGAATGGGTATCGCTATTTTTTAATTGAATATAACTCGATTATACGATAGTTATTAACAAACCGATACGTTCATACTTCACAGTCCATAAGGGAATATCATGACCACATTTACTTCGCCTTGCCCACATTGCCAAAGCAACAACAAACTGCCACTTGAGCGGGTGTCGGATAACGCCACTTGCGGCCGTTGTAAACAGCCTTTATTTGATGGTAAACCGATCACCGCCAGTTCAAGTAATATCGAAGCTTTACTTCAATCAAAGCAACCTATCGTGATTGATTTTTGGGCCCCTTGGTGCAATCCATGTGTCGGCTTTGCTCCCGTGTTTGAACAAACTGCTCAAGCCTTCGAAGGACAAGTACGCTTTGTAAAAGTGGATACTGAAGCACAACAAAATATTGCCGCTTCCTACCAAATACGCAGCATCCCCACCATAATGGTGTTTAAAGGCGGAAAAAGTGTCGATTCAATTAATGGCGCACTTCCTCCTGCTCAATTTAAACAGTGGTTAGAGCAAGCGTTGCAAAAATAGCAGTTCAACCGATAGCGTTATGCAATATTCAGGTATTTATGGGTTTGGATCGACAAACGCCAATTGCGCTCAATACACACTTGCATACACAGTTCGGTCGCTCGCGGTTTTTGACTGATCGGTTGTAATGCAATGCCCGATTTAGCTTGGCAATTGGTCGCCGTTAATAACGCATCAAGTTGATCGATATCTTTTTGGGTTGCCACCGGATGCTTGATCTCATTCGCTCGTTGCATTGCGCTAGTTAATACGGGTAATTTACCTTTCATGGCAATTTTAGGTGACACTGTCACCCAGGTATTATCAGAGCAGATAATTTCAGAGGTGCCACTGGTTTCAATTTGGCACTGACACCCCATCTTCTCAAACGCTTGAGTTAAAGGAAGTAAGTTATAAAGGCAAGGCTCACCACCAGTGATCACGATATGTTTGGCTGTAAAACCAAGCGATTGATATTGCGAAATTATTTCATCTACGGACGCTAAGCACCATGTCGGACTATCCACTTGCTTAATGATGATATCACCAAAACTCACTTGATCTTGCGCTAACGCCTGCCAAGTTTGTTTGGTATCACACCACGCACAACCAACAGGGCAAACTTGCAAACGAATAAAGACTGAAGGTACGCCGGTAAAATGACCTTCACCTTGAATAGTTTGAAAAATTTCATTCACTTTATACACAATTATTCACCCACGTAAATACAACCTGCGGTACAGGTTTCTTTAATTTCAACTTTGCTGAGTTGGGGTAGCGCGGGTTTGACTTGTAACCAAATCCATTTAGCTAAGACTTCGCTGGTTGGATTTTCAAGCCCTTCAATATCGTTTAAATAATAATGATCTAAACGATCATAAATTGGCGCAAATATTTGTTTGATATCACCAAAATCAATCACCCAACCTGTGGTCGCATCCACTTCGCCTTTGACGTATAAACGCACAAAAAATGAATGACCATGTAAACGGCCGCACTTATGCCCTGCTGGTACATTGGGTAGATGATGCGCGGCTTCAAAAATAAAGTCTTTATAAATTTCACAAGTCATTACGTTACCGTTTAGTTGAATAGATGGAATGATCAATACTCAAAGCCTTTACTGCTTATTATTACTGTTAGCAAAGTGAGTATGCTCTTTGCGCCTGAATATATAGATACTGCCCTTATAAATAAAGATATATGCTCGATTTATGCATTTATTGCTCATTTTTAGCACAACAAAGCAATCGATAGCGCCTAAATTTCATTAGCAGGGGTTTGGGTTTATTGCTATGATGCGCCCCCATCAATACCATCGGCTGACTCGAGGGTAGACATTTACTGGAGAGAAGCATGAATCGTAAGAAGAAAATCAATTCGATCTTAAAAAAACGTATTAAGAAGATGAACTCAAAACTTCACACCTCGAATAAACCTAAATACGTATCAAAAGCCGATCGTGAAAAGTTAGTACTGGAAGCGCAGCAGCAAAACGATCAACAAGTCGATGCTCAGCAACAAAGCGAACAAGAACAAATCGAACAAGAACAAATCGAACAAGAGTAACAAGCAGGTTTGTCGTCGCGGTTAATTTCGCGGCAATAAAACCCTAATACCCGCTCTACAACTCCGTCTTTTAGGCCTATTTCTACTCTAAAGTAGTAGCGTATTTCGGGTAAAATTTAACTCACATCAAAGAAAGTGCAGATGCTGATTTTATCACCAGATCTGCATCCTCAAACTTCTTATAATGGCATCACAAACTCAAGTGGTGCGATTATGACTTTTATCGAATCTTTTACGTTAATGCTGGCCTTGGTGTACAGCGTTAGCTTGCTCTACACCAGTGGTAAAAAATTAGGTGCGGCGATAGCCACTATCGTTGTACTCACGGCGGCGCTAAGCACTCTTTATTGGCCATTATTTGTCGCATTGCTGATGGCTGTTATGGTGATCACTGGCGTACACAAAATTCGTCCTGAGTTTGCCCAAGCTAGCCAACGGCCCGATATTCTGCGCAATGCTTGCCAACATGCAATGGCACTGTCATTCTTCTTTGTTGCCATTCAATATGCCGTTCATACCGCATTATTAACCGCGCAGATTTCTCCGAGTTTTTTACGCCCTGATGTCACCGATGCGTTCTTGCCAATTGCCGCCGCCATTCAGCTTAAAGCGATTGTTACTTTAGGATTTTGGGATCAAACCCACCCTGCTGGCGCGGTGATGTTATTTACGGTATTAATTACTGGTATTGTCTGCAAACGCGCCTTTTGTGGCTGGATATGCCCATTGGGATTGGCAGGCGAATATATTTATAAGCTTCGTTTAAAAATGATCAAAAAAGCCTATTTACCACCCGCCTGGATAGATTGGCCATTGCGGATGATGAAATACTTATTATTGGCCTTTTTTGCGTTTATTTCTTTAGGCATGCACCCAGCTAATATTCCCTATTACCTCAATGGCAACTATCACAAGATTGCCGATATCAAAACCGCATGGGTATTTGTCGCACCAGGTACGATTACCTTGGTGGTATTTGCAGTGATTTTATTAATGGCAGCATGGCGTAAACGCGCTTTTTGTCGGTATTTTTGCCCTTACGGTGCGCTATTAGGCTTAATCAGTTTTGCCAGCCCATTTAAAATTCGTCGTCAAAAGAATCACTGTTTAAATGAACGTGGCGATATGAATTGCGATAAATGTACTCGAGCTTGCCCATCCAATATTATTATTCATACTGCAAGCCAAATTCGCACCGATGAATGTCAAGCTTGTATGCGCTGTGTTTCCGCTTGCCCTAAAAAAGAAGCGTTAGGGTTTAAAACTCGTAACGGTTGGCAATTATCCAGCAAGCACTTAATGATATTGGTGCTGGTGATCATGTTTGGGATCCCATTACTGGCTTTTGCCGGCGGTTATTGGCACAGTCAAACCAGTAATGACATTCGGATGCAGCTTATTCAGGTTATGGACTACATCCGTTATTAATACTTATTGTCGTCACTCTCTGATCTTCTTGTGACTGCAACGGGTAGCGTTAAGCTCTATTGACATACTGAAGCCTTAAAGCAACAAATCAGCTTGGATCGGAAAATATTCATCGGCGGCTTCGATTAAAGAATTCGCCGTCAGTCCCGGCACGCCATACACTTCAACTTTTTTACCGTAACGCTGCTGAATACGTTTTGCCAATAAATCAAAGTCGCCATCGCCTGATGCGATCACAATTACATCGGAGATTTCAGCCAGTTCAATGGCATCGAGTGCAATACCCACATCCCAGTCGCCTTTGGCTGAGCCATCTTGACGTTGGATAAACGGCTTTAACTTCACCTCAAATCCAATGCCACGCAAAATATTATGAAATTGCTTTTGTTTATCATCACTGCGCGCGATTGCATAGGCATTAGCATGTACTAAGGTGCGATCTTTCATGACTTTGGCCCAAAAAGCATTGTAGTCAAAGTGACGATGGTAAATATCACGCGTGGTGTAATAAATATTTTGTACATCTACTAAAATCGAAACAGTTTGCATATAAATCCAAATTTGAATAGTAACTATAAAACATCAGGTTGAGCGTGCTTATTAATCCACTGCAAGTATTCCGCATACCCAGTTTCAATTGGCAGCATCACTACTTGTGGTACTTGGTAGGTATTCACGCTCAGTATTAAGTGTTCGACCGCTTTGTACTGGGTCTTAACCATTTTGATGATCAAAAGTGATTCTTTATCTTGATTGATCTCGCCATGCCATTGGTAATAACTGGAAATAGGTAACACTTGCACACAAGCCGCCAATTGTTTTTCGAGCAATTGCTCAATCAATAACTGCCGCACTTCATCATCGTTGGTGGTGGTTAATACCACCGCGCAAGGTTGTAGACGACCTTGGTCACTTTTGTGAATATCACTCTCGGTAATAACACTCATCGGCTATCTCCTTCATTCTCATGTTTTTCTGGCTTAGATTAGGCTATTGGCTTGGCTATTCAGGCTTAACCCACACCTGACTAAAGTCAAACCAACCTAATGCGTTGCAAGTGGCGTTTTGTAACGAACCACAATGATCTTGCCCCACTCCTAACCAGCAATGAAACATCGGGATCAATTGCTTACTCTGCACTAACTCTTTAGCCAATGCTTTGGCCGGAAACGAAACATTATTATCCCCACGCCAATCACTGATTAATTGTTGCCATCGTTGAAATAACTCCGGTTTACTCATCTTCTGTATATCACTATAGCCGAGTAACCAGCCCATCAAGGCATCTTTTCGATTATTCGCCAGCCCCATAGGTTTAAGCCAAATGTCGATTTCTTGAGGATTTTCAACCTCTACATCGTATTTTACTGTACGGATCGCAATGCCATCTTTTCTAAGTAGTGATTTGATTGCTGCCACCACATGAGGAAACAAAGGGTGCATCGCATGATAAGCCACGGTAATAACGGGCTTGGTGGTATCTGGCTCAAATGGCAGTTCAATATCAGCATGATAGGTACCACTATGATGCCAACCGGGTTTTAAACCATGCGCATGCAAAAGACCCAGTTCAATCACTTTTTGATCGGGGATTTCACGCAATAAACTAAAAGAATTCAAACGACTGGCAAAATACTCTGCCCATAATGGATCTTTTGCCAGACCGGTGATTTGATTAAGCAGTAAATAAGTGCAACCAGGATCAAGTTCAACATCAATAAATTGCCCTTCTTTGGGCTTCATTGGGTTGGTCAAACTCGGATACACCATCGACGAGTGAGTTTCATCAATAACCCATACTTCAACCCGTTCAATTAATGGACGAAAACCAAAGTACTGATCATGAGCTTCTAAAACCAAACGCATATTATCATTACGCGTCACTCGGTAAGGCCCAGTGCCATTAGGAATTAAATCGAAATTATCTGATCGCTCTGAACTGCTCGGCAAGATCTTAGCCAGAGTCTCAGTTAACAATAGTGGCAAATGGTGGTCGGCTTCACTGAGTAAAATATCCAGCGTGTTGGTTGCCGATGAGGAAGCAGATTCGATATGTTTGAATAATAACATCGAACTCATTTGTTCAATGCTTTCAATGATATCTTTGATCTGTAGACGATCGCCATTATGAAAACGAATACCGGAGCGAAGATAAAAACGCCAATGAGTCGGGCTGAGCATTTCCCAATGATGGGCAAGATCAGGTTGAACTTGTTCATGTTCGTCTAACTGAGTTAATCCACTGAATACTTGGTGAATAATATGTTGCTCGGAGCGACGAGTCGGTTTAACCGGATTTAAGTTGGCCAGTTGACGATAATAAGGCAAGCGCACTACTTGCTGCCCTTCTAAATGACTGACACCTAGGTAACTTTGAAATATTTGAGTTAAACGTGCTGGATCGTTATCCAGCACCGATAATGCATGCTCGATTTTACCTTCTTCTAAATAACGCTTGGCAAGATTTTCACTGACATCGTATTTATTGCGTTTAAAAATCAATTGAGATTGTTTGCCACGTCCAGCTGCTGGGATCCATTCCACCCAACCTTCTTCCGCCAGTTTATTTAATACAATACGAGTGTTACGGCGGGTACAGCATAAAATGTCCGTCAGTTCTTCGAGTTGAATGGAAGCATCTTCACCTTGAAAATGCTCAAATAAACGTTCAAATTGAATGCGTAAACGAGGACTGCTCATAAAGAGGAAACTCAACTATCTTGGGTGATAACAATATTTCCTAGATTAGCACGCAAAACTGGGAATTTCTTTGATTAAATCTAAAAAAATTGGGGGGTGGATTTCCTCTTTTAAGCCTAACCAAGCGGGCTATCTGAGTGAGTTTCTGCGTTTAAGTGCCAGCGTTATTGTTATCGTTTAACCGGAACGCCAATAAAATCCGCTACTTGTTGCAGCTGTACATCGTTATCTAATGCGACTGACCACTGGCATTGCATGTCATAGGCGGTGATCACATTCGCGCCACGCCCGATTAAAGTTAACGCATCGATTTGAGCCTGCAAAGTTACCTGCCCGCCAGCGTTTAATCGCACCACCACTTCATGCATATTGGCGATAACTTTACCGTGAGTAAATTCTATGATCATTTGCGTTGTTTCACCGCCATAGTAATACGACTGGTGCACAATAAGCGTTGTTCTTCATCCACAATTTCAATCTGCCACACTTGAGTCGACACGCCAATATGAATAGGTTTAGTCGTGCCTGTCACCACTCCACGACGCTTAGCGCGAATATGATTAGCGTTAATATCAAGCCCAACACAATACGCATTATCATCAACACACATATTAGCCGCTAACGAGCCTAATGTTTCTGCCAGTACCACCGAAGCGCCACCATGTAACATGCCTAGTGGTTGATGGGTAGTATGATCAACTGGCATAGTGGCAGAAATGCTGTCTTCCGTTAACTCGCTATACACAATGTTTAAATGCTCCATGATGGTATTTTTAGACGTCGCATTCAGTATTTCAAGAGTAACGGGTTTCTTCCAAATCATGTGCATTCCTTGTGGTATATCTGTTGTTGGTCTGAAACTCTGTGCTCCAATTGCACAAAACAAACTATTTGGCTTAAGATATTATCATCTAAGGTGAACTGCAAGGTGACCACTTAAATACTGATAGTTCAAACAATACTATTTCAACAGAGTTTTACAGACTCATACCCACTAACTGCCCCAAAATGCGGTTAAAATGGCTCAAATTATAAGAACATTCACAAAATACAAAACATATCCAATCTATTGATAATTTGTATGGTTTTGATAACCAAAAAGGTGTATGATTTCCGAACAACAATATTCCCCTCGATGGGAACGTAAAACACCTTTGCTTGCAAAAAAGGGAAAAGGGTCAGTTCACTGCGAACTGACCCTTTTCTCATCTTAAAACCGTCTATTATTAAGATCGTAATAGAGTTTAGCTACTCACCACTTTTTATGCCCTTGTTCTAAATGCACTACATCGACTAGGTCATCGCTCGAGACTTGGAATGCTTGTCCGAAGCCTTTTACAAATAGGCCTTGCTGCGGGCTTAAACAAAACAGTTTAAAATCCTCTAATTGGCTAAGGCTGGTGATGATCTCACCAAATCTCTGTTCCATTTGTTCAATCACACCTTGCCATTGCGCTGTATCACGCTCAACGACACTGGCTTTTGCATCAAAACTTAAACGTTTACGAGCAAACAATTGTTTGGCGGACTCTTCATCTTCGATCAACATCAATGAAACATTCGGCTGATCTAATAAATTACGCGCATGACGAGCTATCTCAGAAATTAACACAAAGTAACCTTGCTTATTTGACACAAATGGCGCGTAACTCACGTTCGGTTGCCCGTTTTTATCAATAGTCGCCAGTTGAATGGTTTTACGCTCATCGCGAAATTCTTGGATCTCTGGGCCGAGTCGATTCTGCAACCTTTGTTGTTTTACTTCATTTTCCATAATTTCTTCCCTTAGCTAGTATTAGAGTGACTATCTTGCTTTATTGCTGTTTACTCGATAACGATAGACTGAATCTTTATATAATAATTTCCAATGGTTAAGTCGTTTAGGATGTAAACTTAACCACCAACTGTTTGAATTTTTCAACTTGTTCTGGCAACAAGGCTCGTTTGTTATCCCGCCCTAAGTACACTTTAAAAATACTGTCTCCTTGCAAATCAAAAAAGCCAAAGTAATAGCTTTCTTTACCGCGAAATAGTTTAGAGACTAAAGCGACTTTAGACATTTTGGATAAATTTAAGTGACCTTGTAACTCGCACTCGCGCCCCATTAAGTTATAATATCCGTGGGCGACTTTCCCTTTTGGAAACGGTGCTTTTACTTCAAAAATCGATCCGCCCGAATGCACAATGCTGGTCATATTCCCCCAACCGACCAAATGCTCTAACAGGCTTTGGGCGTGCTTCCCATCGACAACGACCGCCATTTCACTTGGTAATGCGACCACCACCTCAAGCTCTGAAATCTTCAGTTGTTGTGCGATAGCGGCTGGCAATAAACTCGGATCGCTGTCAATCATACTCATCACTGCGCTATTCATTTGTTGTCTCTCTTCCATTAAGACCTTCTCTTATTTGTTATCACAATGTTGCTGATCGTGTTGATGAGATGCATCTTAATTTCACCCAAATAACAATGCAAATGATAATTGATATTATTTGCATCTTGATCAATGATCACCTCGATCATTTATTTAACATTCTCTACCAGTAAGGACACTTTGTGAATTTCAATCGGTATACAGTAGCGGCAAGCATTGCGATTGGTGCGCACATCTTGATGTTCACTCAATTCGATCAGCAAAAAGCCTTTGCGATGCCAGCAGGCAGCAATTTATCCATAAGGACATGACATGTTACGCCATATTCCCATTCGTATTTTGTTTGCTGCCTTTTTATTCTTACTGTGCAGCATGATCGTGATGTCGATTTCAGTTGGTCCGATGAATATTTCCTTTAGCCACGCTCTACAAAGCAGCATTGAGCGCCTATTTCCAACCGCTATCATGCCAACAATGAACCAATTGCCGGTTCATGTTGAGCTAATCATTCAGCAGGTTCGTTTGCCTCGTACTTTATTGTGTCTATTCATTGGCGCGATCCTTGGGCTTTGTGGCGCTGTGATGCAGGGGCTATTTCGTAATCCATTAGCTGAGCCTAGCATTATTGGGGTATCCTCTGGCGCGGCACTCGGCGCGGCGTTTGCGATTGTTTGTTTTGCGGGCTTAAAGCAAGATTATCCGCTGTTTATGGATCTTGCCGCCGTACCGGTATTTGCTTTTTTAGGTGGCGCATTAACCACCATCATGATTTACAAACTTGGAACCAGTCAATTTGGTACGTCTGTCACGGTAATGTTACTGGCAGGGGTGGCGAACAAGCCCTGTCCAACCCAATAAATCGTCATGCAGGTAAAACGCCGAGTTTGCATTACTTTGGTAGAGCGCAAAAAGATTGGCAGAAATCGCAGTTAGCGAAGCAACTTGGCATGTTGCCGCAACACAGCACCCTCACCTTTCCATTTCTAGCTAAAGAAGTGGTCGAACTCGGAGGGATCCCTCTAGGCCTCAATAACCACGATTTAAAACACACCACAACCAAGATGATGCAACAAGTCGGTATACCTGAATTAAGTGAGCGTTCCTACCCCTCGCTATCGGGAGGTGAAAAGCAACGAGTCCATCTAGCTCGAGTATTAACCCAACTCAGTCACGCGCAACATAACTGTATTTTTATGTTGGATGAACCCACGTCGGCCTTAGATCTCGCCCACCAGCACAATACCTTAGCGTTAGCTAAATCGATGGCAAGTAAAGGCGCAGCCGTGATTGTCGTGTTGCATGATCTTAATCTTACCGCTCAATATGCCGATCGGATCTTGTTATTAAATCAAGGCGATATTGTCGCCGATGGCGCGCCTTGGCACACTTTAACCCCTGACAATATTTTGCAAGTGTATGGCTATCAAACTTTAGTACAAGCGCATCCTCACTATGATTTTCCGGTAGTACACCCCGTTTAAATTTGATCTAAGTTTATGGTTGAACAGCTTATTTCAATTATCATCGGGCTAAGTTGTTTTAGTTACTTATTCAACCATCAACTTTTTTTTAATCTTTATCATAGTTTTTTACTAGTGTTGCCAAAAAATGAAGCGTAAAATAATCGCATTAGTCACTTAAAAGGCAAAATATAATGAGCAATGAAAGACAAGAACTCGAATTAGTATCTGGTGAAAACGAAGTTTGTGAAGCATGTGGTTGCAGTGCAGAAATGGGCTTTATCATCAAAGAAGGTGATGATGTGGCTGATGTTCATATCCAAGGACCAAACAAAGAGACCTTATTGGCTCACTTTGCCCCTTACCTTGCATTAGCAAAAGAAGTGAATGCCGATTTCCAACATGAAATTGAAGCAATGGCGGATGACGCAACGACCTTAACCGCTCGTATTAAATTTGAATGCAGCGCTGAAAAATTAATTTTCGAACTCAAAAGTCGCTCATTAAACCGTTAATCGCGGTTTAAAATAATCATCGATTTTTGAAATAAAAAAAGCAACCACTTCACAGTTGGTTGCTTTTTTATTGTCTTTAATTTTTTGTTTATTTCTCGTTTTTACTGCTTCTTCTCGACTGGATTGGCGTACATCGCAACCAGCTTTTCTTGCGCACCTTCAGGTAATTGACGCAGTTTTTCTGCCAATGTCGCTTTGGTTTCTTCGGTGATCGAATCACTTTTTTTCCCAGCGGCAAGCAAGTTAATCGGGTACAAACGGTATAAATCATGTATCTGACGATCAATTTCTTGCGCTAATAAATCTGGTGTTTCAAAGTTACCAGTGACAACGTCACCAAAGCTAACATTGACGCGCCCTTTCTTTCCAATGATACCTTTAACAATACTTTCAATATCTTCAAATTCTGTTTTTTGATAATGACCATGTGTTTCGAGTTGGTATAACTCATTGGCTTTGGCGACATCCAGTGGATCGTTTTCATACGAAATAGACACCGGCACAATTTTCAATGACTTGATGTAATCCGCAAATGGGATTTTTTGACGACGGCCTTCTACATGAAACATCTTTAAAATCGCCGGCTCGGTCATATCATTGCCATCTTTGGCACGCCCTTCACGCTGCGCGATCCAAATCGAATTATTGGTTTCAAGTGAATGCTTAATGTAACCGGACAATTGACCCAGTGTTTTCATCATTTCACGCGGACCTTTAGCGGAACGTTTTACAATGAAGCTTTTGTTTAACTTCATCATTTCGGTCGCACAAGGCATTTTTAATAAGTTATCACCAATCGCAATTCTCACGGTTTGATGGCCGTTATTAAACAGTCCCAAATTAACTAACGCAGGATCCATCGCTATATCACGGTGATTGGAAACAAATAAATACGCTTGTTTCGGATCTAAGTTTTCCAGCCCCGTATAAGTGATGCCATTGGCTGTTTTATCTAATGTCGAGCCCATGAAATTTTCGATTTCGATTTGAATATCATTAACCGTTTTCAGTTTGGACCATTTCAGTTTGAGATAAAACTTCAAGATCGGGGACACCAGCTTTTTAAACCAAGCCGATTTTTCGGAAAAACGATATTTGATGATGGCATTGATAAACTCATCATCATTGATCAGCCGATCTAATGCGGCAGGGATTTCATCATCGTTGTAAGGACGGATTTCTTTATACGGATCGTTTTCAATACTCATTATTTACTGCTGTTATGAATAGAACATAATTTGTACGCTTGAAAAATCGCTTTAATTTTTTAGCGAGTTCAACCATACAAAGCTTAAAACTGGACAGGTAAAGTACCTGAAATAGCGCCAATAGTGAATAACAACATCGTCCAGAATGACCATATTGAGCCTTTTTATGTTTAAATTCTGATATTTTAGCCACAAAAATTGGCATCGGGATCAAGAAAACGCTAGTCTTAGCCCATCTTACTCGTACGCCGAACTTAACACATGAATTATCTTATTTCCCATACCAGTACTCAACATCCTTTTCTGACCACCACTGCGCGAAAAAAGACCAGCAAACATAAACTGATCTCTGTTGAACAAGGCGAGATTGCGGTGCGGTTAGGCAAAGAGGAATACTTGTTTACTGCCGGACAATTGTTGTGGCTGCCGATTGAGTGCTTAGTGGCAATAAGTTATCTACCCAATAGCCGGATCACTGAAATCAACATTTCGATCCGCTCACAACACGCCTATCCACATCAAGCCGGTTTATTCAATCCAACCGAGTTATTGACTGCATTGGTCAACAAGTTTCGCACCCTACGCTTTGAGGCGAATAATCCATCGTTGCAAGCTTTGTATACCGTGTTTATTCAAGAATTAGTCGCAAGTTGTCATAAAAAAGAACATGCGCCTAAGCTTGCTAATAATCACCCAACCGTAAGCCAAAACCTAAACGACAAATCAGAAGATAAAGCATTGCAGCTAGCACTCAAGGTACGAGAAGCGTTTAAAATGCAAAAATCAGGTCAAGCACGCGCCAATATTATTACCACTTTATTCAATGGTAACGAGGTTCAAGCCGATCAACTTTGCCAATTAGTTGCCGATCAACTTTTATAACTGCTTATTGTTGAATATAGAGTTTTTTTTGCTGAATATAACGCTGAACCGATGGCGTGGTGAACTCTGCAATGGTTTGATTATTGATACAGCGTTGGCGAATATCGCTACTGCGGATCGCTAATTTTTCAGGACACGCCAATACCGACCAACGTTGCACAATCTCATCCGCTTTATAAAACTTGGAAAAATTCATCAAGTTATCAGGACCGAGGACAAAAGTTAGTACCGCGTCTGGATAACGTTGTTGCAGAGCGCCAAGCACATCAAAGGTGGTAACACTCCGGTTATCCTCTACCCCATCAGGTTGATAGAGCGCCTCCTCAATACGTGACAATTGCACTTTTTCTTGCCCGATTTCATCGATAAACCCTTCAATCATGCGACAGCGGACATCAAAGTCCAGCATCGATTTACCCCACGCATGCGCAATACTTGGCACTAATAACACACGATCAAAATGCATTAATGAATCGATCACCGATTTATGCCCCAAACTCGGTGGATTAAATGCGCTGCCAAACACTGCTATGGTGGTCATATTGGATCTCTGTAAACAACTAAGATGATATTTAATGCATGAGTTTAACACCGAAAAGGCTTGATTCGAACTAGATTTGAACTAGTAACCTTCCCCCTTTTAAGTATATGATTAAAACGTCTTACATCTGTGGCTATAAGGAATCATCATGGAGCAACAAATTCGTCAAGAAATGCGCGTTCAGCCTTCTATCGATGCGCAATTTGAAATCTCACGTCGGATTGCATTTATCAAAAATCGTCTGCAATCATCGGGTTGCAAATCTTTAATTTTGGGTATCAGCGGTGGCGTTGATTCCACCACTTGCGGTCGATTAGCGCAATTAGCAATTAATGAACTCAACCAGCAATCATCCTCCAACGACTACCAATTTATTGCAGTACGTCTGCCGTATGGCGAACAAAAAGATGAAGATGAAGCGCAATTAGCTCTGTCGTTTATTCAGCCAAGCCATTCTATTTCAGTAAATATTAAACCAAGTGTCGATGGCATGAACAGTGCGACTCATCAAGCCCTTGAGCATACTAATTTACTACCAACAAGCGCAGAAAAACTCGACTTTGTAAAAGGCAATGTCAAAGCGCGTGCTCGCATGGTGGCCCAATATGAAGTGGCAGGATATGTTGGCGGTTTAGTCTTAGGCACCGATCATTCGGCAGAAAATATCACCGGTTTTTATACTAAGTTTGGTGACGGCGCTTGCGATCTTGCGCCATTGTTTGGTTTAAACAAACGCCAAGTTCGTCAACTGGCGGCTGAATTAGGCGCACCAGAAACGTTAGTGCAAAAAGTGCCGACAGCTGATTTAGAAGAGCTCGATCCTCAAAAAGCCGATGAAGCGGCATTAGGGCTGACTTATGATCAAATAGATGATTTCTTAGAAGGCAAACCAGTATCTAAGCAAGCATCCGATCGCTTGGTGAGCATTTATACCAAGACTCAACATAAGCGCCAACCTATCCCCACGATTTATGATGACGAATAACACTAATCATTCTTTTGATTAACGTGATGATATAAAATAAAAAAGGCTGCCGAGTTTAATTACAATCGGCAGCCTTTATTTTATTCAAATTGTCACGGTTCTTTTTGGCTCTATCTCGTATTACTGCTTGATGCCTTCAACATATAGGTCAAGATCAACATAAGTCGCCCCTGCCATTTCTTTGATCCCAAAATCTTTTAATTCTAAACGGGTTGTACCTTTAAATCCGGCGCGCTCTTTACCCCATGGGTCTTCACCACCGCCGATAAATTGTGCATCAATTGTCACAGGCATTTTCTTGCCATGTAAGTCTAATGTACCGTCTATGACTAATTTCCCATCGCCTTTATCGGTTACTTTGGTGCTTGAAAACGTTGCTTTGCTAAACTTACTCGCATTTAAGAAATCATCACTACGAATGTGCTTATCACGATCAGCATGATTAGAATCTACACTGGTGGTATCGACCACAACATTCACTTTTGACGCAGTAACATTACTCGGATCGTAGGAAAACGTACCATCAAAAGTATTAAAACGACCTTGAGTAAAGCTGTAACCTAAGTGGCTGACACGAAAGTTCACCGAAGCATGCGCCCCTTTGGTATCAATTGCATAATCTGCCGCTATCGCGCTCACGGGTAAAACCATAGAGGCGCACAGACCTGCAGTTGTTAACCATTTTTTCATCTTGATCATTTTATGACTCCTGTCATTTTTCGTAGAGTATCGTCTTTATTAATAAAATGATGCTTTAATGCAGCGGCGGCATGAACCACAGCTAAAGCAATCAGTACACAAGCAAAATAATAGTGTAACAAACCGGATATATCCGATTGATCTTCAAACAGCAGTCCAAGTGACGGCACTGTCATCCAATCAAAAATATCAATACCTCTGCCATCTGATGTCGAAATTAAATAGCCTAAAATAAAAATACTGAACATTAAGAGGTACATTAACCCATGGGCGATGTTCGCGGCTGTCTTTTCAAATTTTGTGCCTTCGATTACAGGAGAAGGTGTTAATAGCTTCCACACCAACCTAAACAAAGTAAAACCTGCCAGTAGTAAACCGACCGATTTATGCCAATGCGGCGCATCTTGATACCAACTGCTGTAGTAATCGAGCTCGACCATCCATAATCCAGAGGCGAATAAACTGATGATCACAACGGCGGCAGCCCAATGATTTATTTTTGTAAGCCAATGGTAATTTTTTACTTCTTTGTTCATCTTGCGACCACATTGAATAAATATTTCGGATAATGAGTAATAATACATTCACCGCAAAATTGTTAACAACCATCACTTACCTTGTTAATAACTTTATCATAGCGCTTAACCCAAACAAGTACCTGTAAATTTATGTAACATTTAACCTAAAGTATAAAGAATGCAAATTCACCAACAAGTAATTGAAATTAAATTTGAAAACGACAGGTCTTAATTTATAACTCATTGGTATTGCGATGAACATGTAATTAAAACGTTATCAAAAGGAAGTTTATTATGTTGATAAAAAATCCGCTTTCATGGCAGTTAAAAGAAAACCAAGCCACGCCCGAGACTATTTATAAACAACGCCGAGATATTGTTAAAAAACTGGGTCTTGCAGCGGCGATCACTCCTTTTACATCTAACGCGCAAGCCAGTCTATTTGATGTTTTCTCTGCTAAGAAAGATCCGGTTGCAGTCATGGATCCTCGCCAAGATCTCGTCGGTCGTCCATCATCCCTTTCAACTTCTGATCTTGAACTGACACCTGAGCCCAAAGTATTAACCTACAATAATTTTTATGAATTTGGTTCTAGCAAGGGGCAACCCGCGGAATTAGCCAAAGGCTTTGAAACTCGACCATGGACCATCGAAATTACCGGTGAAGTCGCCAAAAGTGTCACGTTAGATATAGATGATGTGATGAAAAACATGATGATTGAAGAACGAATTTATCGCCATCGCTGTGTTGAAGCATGGTCAATGAATGTGCCTTGGCTTGGGTTTACTCTCGCCAGTTTGCTTAAGTTAGTAAAACCCACCAGCAAAGCGAAATATGTCGCTTTTGAAACCCTTTATGATCCTAAAAAAATGCCAGGGCAAGCTTCGTACTCTCTTGGTGGTGGTATCGATTATCCGTACGTTGAAGGCTTAACCATTGAAGAGGCTATGAATCCTTTAACCTTAATGACGGTCGGCTTATACGGTAAAACCTTAGCACCACAAAATGGCGCACCATTACGCTTAATCGTGCCGTGGAAATATGGTTTTAAAGGCATTAAGTCGATTGTGAAAATTCATTTACTTGAACAACAACCCCCTACCACTTGGAATTTATTGGCCGCTGAGGAATATGGTTTTTATGCCAACGTCAACCCGAATGTTGATCATCCAAGATGGAGTCAAGCCAGCGAACGTTTTATTGGCGAAGGCAGTTTATTTAGCTCGCGCAGACAAAAAACCTTAATGTTTAATGGTTATGGTGAGCAAGTGGCATCACTGTATAAAAACCTCGATTTGACCAAGAATTATTAATCCTAAACCATTCGATGGCAGACCTCTATGACGTTACTTCCTAAACATACAATATGGTTAAAAGTGCTCATTCATACTGGGCATATCTTTGCATTTTTATGGCTCTATTTTGCTGTTGTGAATGGTTATTTAGGCGCAGATCCTGTTGAGCCTATTATTCACTTTACTGGTAAAACCGCGATCAATAGTTTATTACTCACGCTACTGATCACACCTGTTACGCAGAAATTCAAACTCGGTGCATTGATCCGAGTACGTCGTCTGTTGGGAGTATATTGTTTTGTGTGGGCATTATTACACCTTTCAAGTTTTGCATGGTTTGATTTAGCCTTAGAATGGCAATTAATCGGCAGTGAAATTATTAAACGTCCGTATCTTGTTGTGGGTGCAAGTGTGTGGATTATTTTGTTTTTACTGACTTTGACCTCAACTCAATCGATGCAAAGAAAGCTAGGAAAAAAATGGCAGCAATTGCATAACTGGGTATACCTTGCCGCAATACTGGCCCCTATTCATTATTATTGGTCCGTCAAATCTGGCATTGTCGAGCCCGTGATTTATCTTATGATCAGTCTTTTGTTACTTTACTTACGTCAGCAAAAAATTAGACGTTGGCTTAAGGTTAAAACGCATTAATAAGTGACTGTTTCTCACAATTTTCTAGACGGTTTCGTTGGGTCAACTTGCATCAGAACCTCAGCCACAAGCACGAAATACTCACTTGTACTGACAATCAAAGTTATCAAAATGTCAGCAAACACAGAAGTTTGATTTAAATTAAGAGATCGCTGATTAAATGAGCATTTTAAATATTAGTTTATAGCTACCAAATGCACTCTCTGTTAAATTGTGCCACTTCAACAACCTTACTTTGAGCTCGAATCCATGCCCAATAATTTTAAAATGCGCTTTTTCAAGGATGATATTGGTAATCACTTTGCGAAATATAAGGAGATGCTCCTTAGCAGCGTGTTTCAGCCAATTTTTGACCAACATAATAATATCATTGGGGTTGAGGCACTGATCCGAATCAAAGATCAAAATGGCAATCGGGTTTGTCCTGGCTTTTACTTTTCAGATCAAAACCCAGTCAATATTGATAAAATGGCGATTGATTTAATTAGCCGCATCCTTCATGTCAATAATTTTGCCAATTCACAATATCAAGATTTGCAATTATTTCTAAACCTATTGCCAAATTCAGCACAAAAAATTAATAGTCAGTGCCAGCAAGAAGTTCGCTTTATTAATCAACTGAAGCAGTTAAATGTCAGTTCATCTCAAATTGTATTAGAACTACTCGAAATGCGTTGTGATGATGTCAGAGAGCTCAGAGCATCGGTGAAAAAAATCAACGAGCATGGATTTCATGTTGCAATCGATGATTATGGTCAAGAGTATTCCAATCAAGATCGCGTTAATCTTATTAGTCCACACATTGTAAAAATTGATCGTGGTCTACTGACTGAGTTTATGCAAGGCTCTAAAGAAAAATTACTCGATGCATTAAAAGTAGCCCATAATTGTGGCGCTAAGACCGTGATTGAAGGCATTGAGTGCCAAGAGCAACTTGATAGCATGCGTTCTCTTAATATCGATATGTATCAAGGCTATTTCCTTGCAATGCCAGAACCTATGATCCCTGTTGCAGCATGATCGAGTTTTCGCTCTAGGATTAACCAGTAATCTCAAATACAAAAAAGAGTTCCGTTATTAAACATAACGGAACTCTTTTTTATTTCAGCTGATTTTATGAAAGTAAAACGACTAAGTTCTGTATAGCACTTTGACCACATGCCAACCAAATTTGGTTTTTACTAGATGCGGCGTTAATACTTCTGCCGAAAAGCACACTTTATCAAACGCAGGTACCATCGCACCTTTTGGAAACTCACCCAGATCACCACCTTTCTTACCCGATGGACAAGTAGAGTATTTTTTTGCTAAAGCTTGAAACTTAGCGCCTTTTTTAAGTTGGGCAATAATATCTTGTGCTTGAGATTCATGCTTAACTAAAATATGTAGTGCTGCTGCAGTTCTTGCCATTGGAAGGCCTCGATAATTAATAATGTAATAAGTTGGATAAAATAAAACAGCGCTGAGGTGAGTCAGCGCTGCTTAAAATTGGGTGATCGATTTTAAATTCGAATGATTAAAAGTACAAGCGTACAACCGAAATAACCACGCAACCTGGGCGACGGATACCATCGATTTCGACTTTGATTTCACGCTCGATCTCTAACCCACGTTTAATCGGGGTAACTTTTAATAATTTACTGCGAGCTCGTACTTGGTTACCCGACTTTACAGGGTAAGGAAAACGAACTTCATTTAACCCGACATTAACCGTCATTTTAGCGGTCGGAAATGGTGGATTTTTTTCATCGACACTATCGGTTAAACGAGACAGCAAAGACAAAGTTAAAAAACCGTGTGCAATGGTGGTTTTAAATGGTGATTCTTCTGCTGCGCGATCGGGATTCGTATGGATCCACTGCATATCTTCAGTCACTTGGCCAAAAGCATTGATCCGCTCTTGATCCACCGTTAACCAGTCACCAACATGAAGCTCTTCGCCAACTTTCGTGCGTAATTCAACATAAAGTGCTTCCGCTGCTGCAGACAGTTCAATGATAGGTGAAGTCGGTGCGATTTCTTCGTTAACAGCTGGTGCTTGGTGTTCTTTCAACCAAGGAAAAATTTGTTGAGAATTCGCTCTATTAATAAAATCAGTCCAGTAGGCTCTTAATACTGGTGACATCAATTCCTTTAAGTCAAACTGATGCTTCGCTAGCGAGTCTGTTTTATGTTTTATAATATCAACGACTTTCATAATGAGTCTTTGCCCTTTATCTTCTATTACAACTCGTACCAGTTGCTCAATTATGTTTAATTTTGAAGTACTTCCCAAAGCGGTGCAAATACTTTCGAGCGTACACCCGTATCCTTAAAAACAAAAAATCATATAGAACATGATGTTATGCTTTTTCTTGGTTTTTAAAAAAATCCACTCTTTGACATCGAATTGACATAAAACAATGATTCACTAATAAATTTATGACTTGGAATTATAGTATAAATTACCAATCCGTCATAAAAGCCAATACTTCTCTAATTCCATCAACTTAGACGCAAACGTTTAACATTTTCTTGAATCTTTCCTTGAATAGCAGGTAATAAAAAAGGCTCACTAATGCTGGTAAGCCTTCGTTATAGATGGTGCTCTCGAACTGACATGATACTGCACAGAGCGAACCACTGACTGGATTTTAAATTCCCATTTTGTTAAATCATAGCCAATAAAAAAGGCTCACCAATACTGGTAAGCCTTCGTTATAGATGGTGCCCCGGGCCGGACTTGAACCGGCACAGCGCGAACGCCGAGGGATTTTAAATCCCTTGTGTCTACCAATTCCACCACCAGGGCACGCAATTCTTATTGCGATGCGCCTAACTGCAAAGTTAAGACACCATCTTGATACCGCTTTCGCCATATCATTCAATTTATTTTCTCAAGAAGCTTTTAATTGCTTTCCCTTGGGAACGAGATGTACTTTACTTGATTACAAAAATGAGTCAATAAGAAATTTTACTTTTTTGATTCAACCGATTAAAAAGCATACCGAGCCGATCGAATTACCAACAAAGTGTATACTAAACCATCAATCCTGCCGCGATTAAATTTTATTTTTGCTTCACAAACCTCTGCCCTACCGTTGGCACATACGCCCAATGATGGTCAAAAATATTCATTAACTCGGGATTTGCGTACTTGGATAAACTAATCGCATGAAAACGGTTTTTATTACGTTTAAGTGCATCCACATGGGCGATCATCTCTTTCGATTGCTTAGGCGCAATAAAATCAGACAGTATCACTAAATCGGCATTGTTATATCTTGCCCCTTCCATTTGGGTTAATGCCGCGGTAATAGCGGGTGCTAAGTCCGTGCCACCATGAAAAGTATAAGATAAAAAGTCGCTTGCCTCTCGTAGGCCGTCTGGACGCGTTAATTCATAGGTCACGTAATCGGTAGAAAACAAGACAACGAAACAGTCGCGTTCTTCCGCTAACGCAATTTGCATTAAAGCGAAGGCTATCGCTTTGACACATTGCTCGGGAAAACCCGCCATCGAACCGGAAGCATCGACACAAATAATAAACGGTCCGGTATCTTCGTCTGCTTTACTTGGCAATGGTTGCTGCGCGGCTACTTTTCGTACTTTGCGAGCTTTGCCTTGCATCTTATAGTTCATTAAGCGCTTATCAATAAGATGCTTATAGAAAACTACTTCCAGCTCTGGATAGGCTAAAAAGAGTGTCTCATTGGGTAGAAGTTTATTAAGATCGTCGCTCTCATGAATGCCCACAATATCGTCAGTCGCATGCTGTGATACTTCTTCTTGATATATGATTTGTTGGGCATATTGCTTTGGCTGTTCGGGATCGAGGCTTTCTTTCGCCATTCGACCTAAACTTTGTGCAATATCTTGTAATTTAGGGTGTTTCTTTAAGAAGTCGGCTTGCTCTTTCATCACCGACCAATCGGCTTTAGATAAGGTTGCCGACGACATATCCCACAAGCGCCCTGCAACAGAGTCATTATTGATATCTGGATCGACTTTATCCATATTTTGCAAAGTATCGATACGTTGATATAAATCTTCCAATTGATCAGCTTTTTCTTGTTCTAATGCCGCCTGTTGCGCTTGTTTTACTTCCCCAAGGATATTTTGATACCACTGGTGACAAAAATAATGCGGTAACATCGGGTTAATCTTGGCGTTAGATTCGGATAATAAGCGTTGCGCTTTAGGGTAAAACGACGAAATAGGCTCTAGTTGCAGCAGCAAATCATCGCTACGCTCTACAAATTCAGTTTCTTGCCAGCGGATCACTTGTTGATAGAGTGCCAATTCGGTTTGCAAGTTTTGCGACGGTGCCACATTGATTACGGTTTTAGAGACTTTCTTTTTCCATTTATCCAGTTGATTGCGCACTAAGGTCGCAACATTTTTATTCTCTTGAATCAATGGCATAAGTTGTGATCGAGCCATTAAATCGTGCAATGCTGACTCAATCACTTCCGCGTCAGCTAAAATGGTGGCGATATCAAGCGCGTCAATACCTAGCATAATTTAGCCCTGCCTTTTGGCTGCTCGAAATTTTTACAGCTCAAGTACATCATAAATAATCTCATTCAAACGCTTCATCTAAACGAGTCACTTTATTTAAAGCTTGTTCACTCAATTGTGCCACCGACTCAATCGCGCCGCTAAGATCTTGCAAACTCGATTCAATCATCAATGGAATGTTTTTATCTAAGAAACTGTGTGGTAACGAAGCGTGGAAGGCATTTTTTGACTGGCGCACACTAAAATCGGCTTCTTTTAATGCCTTGGTCACTTGTTCTGCCAATTGATGCCAAGCATTAAGTTTGTCTTTATTAAAACCTTGAGTGGTCGCAACCGCTACCGATATAGATCGATTAGCAATATCTTTAATCACTAGATGTTGTTTATGATCGACTTCTAAACGGAAGCGGCACAAAGTGGATTTTTTATTTACAAAACCGTAAGCATCTCCGCCGCCTTCGCGGATCAGCTGTTCAAGTTCTTTAAAAGGCACATACACCCAACGGCTGTCACCAGAATCACTTTCACTGACCGACATATTACTTTGTAATAACACTAATTTGACCAGATCCGAGGTGTTACCCACTTTATAACGCTTAGCAGTAGAAAGATCGTATTGATAAATATTTTTACGGCGTATCGTCCCTTCAGTATCGGCCGATAAATTCATCGCATATTGTTTTACGATTTCTTCATCAAGTTCGGTCATCTTTATTTGTTGTTGATCGACACTTTGTTGGATCGAGATTTGATCATAGGCATACTGGGTTGCGAAGTTAGACACACATTCTCGAACCACTAAACGCGAATGTGGCGAGTTCCATAAACAATCTTGTAGCAGCAGAATATCAAGTGCATTGATTTCATCACGACCATTAAAATAGGCGCTGGCTTTGAGTAACTTAACTGCTTTTTTCCAGCGGCGATCCGAGACATACATTTCATCATTGGCATCACCGGCGGCATTTTCTTTCGCTTCAAGCATCGATTTTAATTGGTATAGTTTTTCAAACATGCTTTCGGTCAGATCAAGTTGATCTAACTCTTGCAGCCATTGTTGGTATTCATCATCTTTAATCGCTAACCCTTCAGGGATCACCGCTTCTTGTTTGGTTCCTACCGTTAACATGGCGCGAAAGTTTTGTTTGTTTTGAATGCGATTAACAAACACACGCACCAACATTCGATCGTACAATGCTTCTAATCCGCTGTCTTCGTCAGGCAACTCATTCGAAGCAGATACCAATAAGCGCATTGGCACCGGTTCAATATCATTACCATTTTTAAAAGTTTTTTCATTCACAACCGTTAACAAGGTATTAAGAATAGCGGGACCGGCTTTCCAAATTTCATCTAAGAACACCACTTGCGCAGTCGGTAAATAGCCGTCAGTTAAGCGCACATAGCGCCCATTATCTTTTAATTCTTGAATGCTTAATGGGCCAAACACTTCTTCAGGAGTGGAAAAGCGGGTCATCAAATATTCAAAATATCGGCTATTATCAAACGCTTGAATTAAACGTTTCGCAATCAAGCTTTTGGCAATACCAGGAGGCACTAATAAAAACACACTTTCGCCCGATAACGCCGCGAGCAGACACAACTTAATGGTATCTTCCCTTTCGTACACGCCTTCGGATAACGCGCTCACCAGTTGATTGATACGCTCAGAGAGCAGTGATCGCTGTGAAGCGGTGCGCTTGACTGGTTGAGTGTTTGGGATTTGAGAGTTTGATAGTTGTGAAGATGATGTGCGATCCATGCTTTTCCCTTTTTAAAAACAATTTTGAATACATAATCAATCAAAGATAAAGCTCATCAATCAGTAATATGAAACAGTAATAAGAAACAGTAATAAGAAAAACTGAGAGCTATCCATGGCTTGAACAATTACCTTTGAATTTAACAGCCTAAATGGCACTATGAAAGCCTCATTTGTGTTTTATTAGATCTTAGTATGCGCCAGCAAATTTTACATCAATGGAAAAATATTCAATTAATTGAAAAAGAGGTGACGCTTCCAACCGGTCAATCGATTTGTCACACCACGATTATCCACCCTGGCGCGGCGGTCATTTTACCGATCACCGAGAATGGCGAAATCATTTTACTTAAGCAGTTTCGCCCTTCCCTTAATAAATGGATTTTAGAATTACCTGCTGGCACCATTGAAAATAACGAAGACCCGCTCACTTGTGCAAAACGGGAACTGACCGAAGAAACCGGCTATCGAGCACAAGAGATACACCCACTTGGGCAATGCACCCCAATGGCAGGCTTTTGTGATGAGATTCAATATCTTTTTGTTGCTACCCGCTTATCTGCCCCTGCGCAACAGCAACTTGATAACGATGAAATTATTGATGTCACCCAAGCCAGTTTGAAACAAGTAGAACAATGGATCTGCGATGATGTACTCACCGATGCCAAAACCATTACTTGTATCAGTAAAGCCAAGCTATGCGGTTATTTTGATCGCTAACCCATTATTAGTTATATATAACAAAGCTGACTAACACCAAGAAGCAGCACCACATAATCTATTTTTTCTAAATAATATAAGGACTTAACATGGATTTCCGTTCAGATACTGTTACTCACCCTACTCAAGCTATGCGTCAAGCGATGGCAACCGCCGCTGTCGGGGATGATGTTTATGGCGACGATCCTACGGTTAATGATCTGCAAATATGGGCGGCGCAACAACACGGTTTTGAAGCGGCATTGTTTGTGACATCGGGCACCCAAGCCAATTTACTTGGATTAATGGCGCATTGTCAGCGTGGTGATGAATACTTATGTGGCCAGCAAGCACACAACTATAAATTTGAAGGGGGGGGCGCGGCGGTATTAGGCTCAATTCAACCACAACCGATCGAAAACGAACCTGATGGCACTTTGTGTTTTAAAAAATTAGAGCGTGCGATTAAACCCGATGATGCTCACTTTGCTCAAACCAAATTACTTAGCCTTGAAAACACCATCAACGGCAAGATACTGCCTTTAGATTATTTAAAGCAAGCACGTGAATTTACTCATAAACATGATCTAAAGCTGCACCTTGATGGCGCTCGTGTCTATAACGCAGTGGTTGCACTGGATGTCGATGTAAAAGAAATCGCGCAATACTTTGATTCAATGACGGTATGTTTATCCAAAGGCTTAGCGGCCCCTGTCGGTTCATTATTATTGGGTACTAAAGAATTTATCTCGCGTGCCCGTCGTATTCGTAAGATGCTGGGTGGCGGAATGCGTCAAGCTGGCATTTTAGCCGCGGCGGGTAAATTGGCATTAACTGAGCAAGTTTCACAATTGAAAGTCGATCATGAGAATGCTCAGATCTTAGCCAAAGGCTTAAATGCCCTAGACGCTTTTAGTTTAAAGCCTGAGCTGGTGCATACCAATATTGTATTCGCCAAAATCGATGACAACATTGATCAAGCCGCATTAAAACAAAGCCTTCAACAACAAGGCATTACCATTAGTTGTAGCCAACCGATGCGCTTTGTTTTGCATAAAGATATTAATCGTCAAGATGTTGAGCGATTTTTACAAGTACTAGCGCCATTAGTCGCATAAGTGTGACAAACATTAAATTATCTGTGATTAAATCATCACAAGGTGAGTAAACTCTTGTGATGATTTGAATGCAAGAGTAGGCAAAACTCCCCTAAAACCAAAGAAGGTGTTAATATCCGCCTTAATTAAAAAATCTTAATACTGCATCCAATTAAAGGCGATTCAATGTCGACAATTAACAACAGCATCCAATGGTTTCCGGGCCATATGCACAAAGCTCGTAAAGAAATAGAAGAAGTTATCCCTAAAATCGACGTAATTATTGAAGTGCTGGATGCGCGTATTCCGTTCTCTAGTGAAAATCCGTTAATTTCACATCTGCGCGGTGATAAACCTTGTATTAAAGTGCTCAACAAACGTGATTTATCCGATCCGGAGCTAACCCAGTTATGGATCGATCACTTTGAAAAAGAGCAAGGCGTTAAAGCCATGGCGATCACCACTGAAAACCCGCAAGAAGTGTTTAAAATCATGGAGTTATGTCGAAAGTTAGCGCCACATCGTAGTGATATTGGTAAAGATATTCGCACCATGATCATGGGTATACCGAACGTAGGAAAATCAACGATTATCAATACGTTGGCCGGTCGCATGATTGCACAAACGGGTAACCAGCCAGCGGTAACGCGTCGCCAACAGCGTATTAATCTACAAAACGGCATAGTATTGTCGGATACCCCTGGGATTTTATGGCCTAAAGTTGAGAATCCGCACAGTGGTTTTCGTTTAGCCGCAACTGGCGCGGTTAAAGATACGGCAATGGAATATGATGAAGTGGCTTTTTATACAGTGGAATACCTTGCCAAGGAATACCCAGACTTATTGAAAGAGCGCTACAATATTGAAGAATTACCACAAACAGAAATTGAGTTGATGGAAGAGATTGGGCGTAAACGTGGTGCATTGCGCGCTGGTGGCCGAATTGATTTACACAAATCGTCTGAAATTTTATTGCATGAATTACGCAGCGGTACATTAGGAAAAATCACTCTTGAGCGACCAGAAATGATCACTCAAGAATTGATTGATGTAGAAATTGAAGCTGAACGTAAAAAAGAAGCACAAATTAAGAAAAAAGAAGAGCGCCGTAAACGTTATCTGCGTAATAAACGCTAGTTATTTCCTGAGCGCTCGTAGTTTGCTTTTCTTTTAGCACGGTTTGATTGATTCGCGGCGGGTTTCCCTGCCGCTTTTTTACGCTCTTTAATTAAATGACGGATCGCCAAGATCGGATGTGGCATTAACATGCGAGGACCCGCATAAATCATCACCTCACGCATTTGAGCTTTTGGTTCTGGTTTATAACAGTGGATTGGGCATTTATTGCAGGTTGGTTTGGTTTCACCATAAGGGCAACGATCTAAGCGCATTTCTGCGTAATCTAACAAACTTTGGCACTCTTGGCATAACCCCTGATGATTTTTATCACCCAAGTTAGTAGCATGATGGGCAGGACAATAAATGCCAATCATTGCTTGCAAGGTTTTATATTCAGTTTGCAACGAACCGATAAGTAATTCGCTATTTGAAAGTGTTTTTTTCATTGGTCTATTTATTGATAATTAAAGATAATAAAACATCTTCCAGTTGTTGCCATGGCATTAACTCGCTATCGATCACTTCAATTCGAGATTCATAACCTTCCAGTGTCATTTGATTGACTGATACAACACCATTCGACATATTAAACGCATAGCAGCCCTGATCGGTATTCATTACCGCTTTGACTCGCTCGGCAGTGAGCGATGACAACATAGAAAATAGTTGATCAAAATTGAAAATAAACTCTGCACCAAATAACCAACCACAACTAAAATAACCTTGTCCTTTATTTTCTTTACGAACGTATTCTTGTCCTGGTTGTAAGCCAAATTGTGGATCTAAATGACCATGGCTATGACTTGAATGTTCTGATGCCGTTAACGCTTCTGCGACTCTTACCTGTTCAAGTAAAACTAAATCAATTGAACCTTGTGACGTTGTCACTAGCTGTAATCGTTCAGCGCCTAATGGATGCTTGAGTTTAAACTGTTCAAACCAAAGGATTAAATTATCGATATCTTGTTCAGATGATTGATCCGCTTTATTGGCGATGATAATTTGAGCGGAGTCAAGTTGGTCATTAAAATTTTGATTAGCCGTATATTTTTCATCTGAGATATGACGAGGATCGACTAAAGCAATGGTCGCTTTTAGATCAACATAAGGAGCGAATTGCTCAGAGAGTAATTTGGAAGTCACTTCTTTGGGATGACCGAGTCCCGTTGGTTCAATCAATAAACGGTCGGGCTTGGTTCGTAATAGCGCATTAATACCCACAGACATTGGGACACCAGCGGTACAGCACATACACCCACCAGGGATCTCTTTGATCATCGCGCCTTGCTCGGTCATCAAGGCACCATCAATACCAATTTCACCAAATTCATTAACTAAAACCGCCCAATTTTCGTCTTTAGGCTTATTCTTTAATAAATGTAAGATGGTGGTGGTTTTACCCGCACCTA
The DNA here is from genome assembly GCF_009601765.2 of Vibrio algicola. Taxonomy (NCBI): domain Bacteria; kingdom Pseudomonadati; phylum Pseudomonadota; class Gammaproteobacteria; order Vibrionales; family Vibrionaceae; genus Vibrio; species Vibrio algicola. The sequence goes on along the minus strand of NZ_CP045700.1, from coordinate 386,707 downwards.
AAAAACCGGTAATGATATTTGTAGCGACTCGCTGTGACATAGATGCTCCTTGTGAGAGCCGGCAGTATATACTTTTATTGGTTGAATTGCAGTATTAGTTGATGGAGGGCTCGGTTATAACCTCCACAATTCATCCCGTTAATCCATTGGTCGGGTTACACCCTAACATCTATATTTCAACAATAATTAATGACTCTGTATCGAATGCTAGACAGTAAAAAGCGCACCAATTGCAGTGCGCTTTCCCCTCGAGACTCAATCGTGAGTATGCGAGTCAATCAGGTAATATATCCTGTTGACCATAGGTCGAGGATTTCTCAGTTTGTTACGTTACACTTTCCACATTGTACTCTTTGTTACTAACACGTGTTTTTTACTTTAAAGCATGTATCTTGAAACGTTTTGTGTCTTTAACATATGTGTTTCTAGCGCTTATCTTTGTTGTTATGTTGCTTTGTTGCTTTGTATCTATTTTGTAGCGGTGTACATATTACTTTGTCACTTTTTACTATGTAGCCTTTTACTATGTAGCCTTTGTCACGTCTTTCTGTGTAGCGTTTACTGTGTATTTTGTTGCGGTATCTCTTTTTACTTTGTCACGATAAATCTAAATATCTAACAACATTGAAGTGTTTCGCGCTATGTCAGTTAACGTATTACTGTGTCGATTTGGCTTTCGCCTGCAGAAGCTATTCCCTCCCTGTAAAGTATGTCTTCTACCTATAAAAAGTATGGTTCATAACTTTCAAATTACAAGCTGATCCAAAATAATATTTTCTGATAAAATCTGTGCTATTTTACTACTTTATGAGTAAACTTACTTTTCGTAACAATTAGATGTAATTATTTCATAATATTTTATAATCTGGATCTCATTTTTATCACTTCCTCATCATCATAGGAATCTCAAACCCTAATGGCTAAAACAAAAGCGTTTAAAAAATCTTTTACTCAATACAAATCGAAAAAATTTGTCGGAGTAATTTTAACTCGGGATAAAACCCCCGTTTCGATTTTGTTATTATCTGCCATCGTTGGTATTTTAGCTGGTTTTGTCGGCACCTTTTTTGAAATAGCCGTCACTTGGATATCAGAGACTCGTACTGAATGGTTAAAGCAAGAAGTTGGTTCCGCTGTGCCTTTGTGGTTAACCGCCATCCTTGTTAGTGCTGCACTCGCTTTTGTCGGTTACTACCTTGTAAACCGTTTTGCTCCTGAAGCCTCCGGTTCTGGTATTCCTGAAATAGAAGGCGCGATGGATGATATTCGCCCCGTTCGCTGGTGGCGTGTTATACCAGTAAAATTCTTTGGTGGTCTAGGTGCACTTGGATCGGGGATGGTATTAGGCCGTGAAGGTCCTACAGTACAAATGGGCGGAAATATTGGACGTATGGTTTCTGATATTTTTCGCTTAAAAGACCCTGATGGACGACACTCTTTATTAGCTTGTGGTGCCGCTGGTGGCTTAACTGCCGCATTCAATGCTCCTCTCGCGGGTATCATGTTTGTGGTTGAAGAAATGCGTCCTCACTTTCGATACAACTTATTGTCAATTAAAGCCGTTATTATTTCCTCTGTAATGTCGACCTTAGTATTTCGCAGCATAAAGGGTCAAGATGCGGTGATCACCATGCCGCAATACAACCCTCCAGAATTACACACTTTATGGCTTTTCTTAGTTCTTGGTCTGATGTTTGGTATTTTTGGTGTCACCTTCAATCGCTTGGTTACTTGGGCGCAAGATATGTTCGCGCTGATCCATAGAAATGAACGTAAACGCTACTTGATCACTGGTACTGTTATTGGTGGTGTATTTGGTTTATTACTGATTTACTTACCTGAATTAACCGGTGGTGGGGTTGAGCTTATTCCTGGTGCAACTAATGGTGACTACAGTATTAGTTTCTTAATGATCCTATTTCTTGCGCGTATTGCCACAACGTTAATTTGTTTTGGGTCTGGTGCTCCAGGTGGTATTTTTGCTCCGATGCTGGCACTAGGAACATTATTTGGTACCTTCTTTGGTCAATTTGCCCTTTATATTGACCCAAGCTTACCCATTGAACCTGGAATGTTTGCGATTGCAGGTATGGGGGCATTGTTTGCAGCAACAGTTCGAGCCCCTATCACCGGTATTTTACTGGTTATTGAAATGACTAATAACTATCATTTGATCTTGCCACTGATCATTACCACTTTGGGCGCGACCATCATGGCGCAGTTACTCGGTGGACAACCTATTTACACCCAATTACTACATCGAACCTTGAAGAAAGCCAAATTACAGCGTGGTGATCTTCCAATTACAACGCCAGTAGTAAAAGTAAAAACTGATATTGATGAGACTAAGGCGACAACAACTGAATCCGCAATCTCAACGGAGCTAACCGATGAACATAAACCTGCGAAAAAGGTTGCTGGTGATTATGGTGAAGCTTTAAATATTAAAGATGATAAAACATAATTAACGATCAAAACGGTCGTTTATAGGTAGTGAAATTTGGCGATATAACATCACACACGACCCTTTGTTCAATCCTCACAAATCTATTATGATAGATCTCCTGATTAGTTTGAGTATTTATAATATTAGCTAATGATGAAATAGCGGTAATTTTTGCAGTTCAGATAAATTCGCAATATGACTCACTAATGGGTGCTGAATCACTTTAGCTTCTAATGGTGTAAAATGAATAGTCTGGATCCCTGCATTGATACCCGCTTTTACTCCGTTTTCGGTATCATCCACAAATAAGCACTCTTCAAGTTTAAAGCCCATCTGCATGGCCGCATACAGCAGTAAATCGGGTTCGGGTTTCCAGCAATTAATATCAAATGCACTGAAGATATTATTTTCAAAAAGATCAAACATTCCGGTCAGTTCAAGAGATTGTTGCATCTTCGCGGTTGGTCCATTGGAAACTACGCACACCGCAATATTTTGACTAATTAGATATTGAACGGTTTCTAGCGCATGCGGGATAGGTTTGAGTTGGTCGGTAAATAATTGACGCATAACTTCACGATACTGAGGCTCCAGTATTTCCATTGGAATAGTCAACCCGACACTCTCACTGATATCTTTGAGAATATCGAACATTTTCCCGCCCTGAAAGTTCGCCATGCAGTTGTCATAACTTACTTTAGCACCGTAATTGGCAAATACTTGTACTAATGCTTGGCAGCATAGCGTTTCGCTATCCACTAGCGTGCCATCGCAATCAAATATAACGCATTTGATCTGGGATTGAGACATCCTTGCTACCCTCTTTTAAAATTTATACTTTCAGTCTGGCTTTGAGAGATAAATTAAGAAAGCAAAGGTTAGGTAAACTGTTAGATCAAACCGAATCAAACTCTAGAAATTCAAACAAGATCACTTTTGTTAACAATACAAGGAGAGCAAACATCCCATTGATATGGTTAATATGACTTTATAATGGATAAACTATGATTGTTTTTTTATCATTTGGCTGTTGGTATAAATCAATTACAGAGGCAAAAAATGGTAATGCTGTTTCTACTTGATAGCCGCTTGATAAATACACATCTGAAAGCAATAAATACTCAGAAGGATCTTCGGTCGTTGCCACGCTTTTATGTACAATCAATGCTGCCACCGCTTCACCTTGTTTAAACCCCATGTACAATTGGTAATCATCATCTAACATAATTTGAGTTAAAAACTCGATCACCAACTTTTCTTGTTCTGGTTGCTGTGACCACGCTTTTGCTTGCAGAATCGAAAACATAATGGTTAAGCGATGAAAATCAACCAACACCACTTCATCTAACCAAATTGGATATTGACTGGCTTGAGATAATAGCTCGCTAGAAATTTGAGTAGTAAAGGTCTTTGTCGCTTGCGCCGCAAGGTATAACTCTCGCCCTTGTAGGCTTTCTGGCGTTGGGAATGCTACATCAACATGGTGAGATAACCATTGTATCTTTTGTGCAATTAACTGAGATACTCGCGACTCCATAATATTTCCTATCATCCATCAAATTTTTTCTGATCAGAAAGAGCCAATGACCATAGCACTTTCAAGCAATAAGTAACAGGATACTTGCCAATAAAAAAGCCTAGTAAATATTCACTAGGCTTTTAGGATCACTAATAACAGTTGCTATTTAAAATCAATGATTTATTAATCTGATCATGAATTTAAACCCAAGACTTAACTTGCTTTATTCTGCATCTTTAAGGGCTTTTTCTTGCGCCAGCATTTCTGGTGTTTTATACGCTTTCGTGCCCCATAGAGGAACCGTTGATAGGCTATGTTTGAAACTGCCCGATGTCTCTTTAGTCGAATAAGAAAGGTACATTAAGGTTTGGCTCTTAGCATCAAAAATACGGCGGATCTTCATGGTCTTAAAGAACACGCTTTTTGATTTTTTAAAGACCGTTTCACCTGATTCTGAGCGATCAATACCCGCAATCATTTCAGGGGTAATTTCTCCGGTTTGACGGCAAGAAATCGAGCTATCACTCGGATCAGATAAACTTAAATTCGCTTCAATTGAGGCTATATGACAGGTCACACCGGCAACTTCTGGATCAATTAAAGTGTTCAATTTAATATCTTTGGTGGTGAATAGCCCTAAAGACACATCCCCAACCTCATTGTTATCACACCCTGCTAAAATGGTCACCAAGCTTAGAGCCACAATTAACTTTTTCATTTTATTCCTTTAAATTCATATTGTTTTAAATCAGTTTATCACAATTACCTTGAAAAATTATCACTACTACCTTGAAAAACACCGCAACCAAATAATCACAATTGCATTATTGAGTTTGTTGATTTTCTTACCTACGACGACGATTCCAATAAATCAAACCTAACAATGCCAATCCAAAACCACCTAAAGAGCCACCACCAGAACTGCTATTAGAGGATTCGTTATTGCTATCATCATCGGTTTCATTCATAGCCTGTTTTGGGGTAGCCGTACCATTTAATACCGAGCTGATCCAGCCTTGATAATCCACCAGTTCAGTATATACACTTTGGACAACTTGGCTGGTATCACCACACGATTCAGGTCCAAAGCTGACTAAACCAGCTTGGTATGTCGTATTATTTCGCCTGTAAAGCAATGGCACACCTGAATCTCCCTGGCAGGCTCCTGTACGCAGCATATTCGCTATGGAACCTGTTACACAAATTTGTGCATCATCTACATCAGGGTAGTTTTTCTGACACTCATCTGCTGTTATATAACTGACTTTAGTCTTTTGTAATACTTTAGAATTGTTTTCATTTGGATTGGAGGTTGCAGGCCCGGTATTACCGTAGCCGATCAGAGTAAATTGAAAATCATTACTACGGTAGTCACTCTCACTCCCCGCTATTGCAACATAGCTATTACGCGAAACATCATCACTGCTAATGGGCTCTGAGAGATTTAGAATTGCAATATCATGGGATAAATTATTATTGATGTTGTAATCATCGTGATAATAGATAGATTCAACCGAATACTTAGTATTAGCAAATATATCGGAATTGATATTTTGCACCTTAAATACCACCGCCAATCTTTTGTTTTCTTCTTTTTGAGCATCAGTGATCGCCTCAACACAATGGGCAGCGGTCAACACATGACGTTCGTCCAGTACAGTTGAGCCACACAAAGTAACAAGATAACCATTAGGATATTCTGTGGTTGTGGTATCTAAATAGTCTTTGAGCAATAGCCCCATGTAAGGAAATGCAGCAACATCCGCTTCATTACCATTAATGATATAAGGAACAATTGAGTAGCCCTTCGCATCTTCATTGGCGTAGACATTTGCGCTTAGTGCTAAAGCACAACACATTGAGGTATTTGATACCGTAAAAAATTTCATCACATCCATGCTTTTAAAATCCATTCATCTAAAAAATAATGTCGTCTCTTATTGTTGGCTCCATTTACCAACGCTTCCATTTAGCTAATTTATCACCAAATCATGTTTGAATAGCGAGTTATTTAGGCAAATAAAGTAAATCTAGCCTATTAAGATCACAACCTATCGTTTTTGTTTTACATCAAGCGGAACTTTTCTTATGCTTTGCGCTCTACTTGCTTGTCTCTTAACTTAACTTTATAAAGAATCTCATGCCAAAACATTTAAAAAGTCTGTTTTTATTTGCGATAACCTTAACATTTTTATCTGCTTGTTCTGATAATGGCAAGCCAGAGTTAGGTGTCCAATATAAGAAATTACCAACTGCATTAACCCAACCGGATATTAAACCGGTAACCGAAGTTTTCTCGTTAACTTGCGGTCATTGCCGTAATTTAGAACCGTCCCTTGCTGAGCTCGAAGGCTTAACTCATCAAAAATTTGGCAAGGTACACGTTACCTTCAACGACCAAGCTCAAACTGCAGCCTTATTCTATTATGCAGGGGTAATGCAGCTAAACCATATTCCAGACGAAAAAATGATGTCTGAATTATTCGCAGCGGTTCAATTAGGTGAAGGTTCGACCTTAACTCAGCAACAACAAGCGGTTGAGCAAGTATTCACCTCTCGTCATATCATTAGTCCATACAACTTTGATGAACTGCAAAAGAAAGCATTATTAGAGTACTTAAAAGGCGCAATGGCGATCACCAACCAAGCTAAATTTGATGCAGTACCTACCTTTATCGTTAACGGTAAATATCAAGTTCTCATTCCTGGTCATAAAGATATTCAAGATATCGCAAACACGATAAACTACTTGTTAAAACAACCATAAATCGATTAAAGGATTAAGTTAAGTGAAGATTTTATTGCCTGTACTGTTACTTCTAGGCGTGCTGTTTTTATTGTATCGTTCAATGAATGATCAAAAAGCAGCAGAAGAAAATATCAAAGCGGGTACAGCCTTTCTGGCGGATAATGCCAATAAAGAAGGCGTGATCACAACCCCAAGCGGTTTGCAGTATTTGGTATTAGAAAAAGGTAGCGGTGAAGAACACCCAAGCGCCAACAGTAAAGTGCGCGTTCATTATCAAGGTACATTACTCGATGGTACGGAATTTGATAGCTCATACAAACGTGGTGAGCCAATTGAATTTAAGTTAAATCAAGTGGTAAAGGGCTGGCAAGAAGGTCTACAACACATGGTTGTCGGTGAGAAAATCCGTTTATTTGTGCCCTATCAACTGGGTTACGGTAAATCGGGTAGCGGCCCTATCCCTGCTGGTGCAACCTTGATTTTTGAAGTGGAATTATTAGATATTGTTAAGTAGTTTCTGTTTGACAGAAATCTAGAATTCGGCATAAAAAACCTGAAAACTTGTTAGCTAGAAAGAGCTTTCGTTTTCAGGTTTTTTTGTGTCTGCTTAATATTAGTGTCAGCTGAACAAGAGCAAACCATTACAGATGTTTAATGATCGAAAAAATGGACACTAAGCGACTTGAGTACTGCTTTCAACTAATTTACCATCAACCACCATAATACACGCCATTCCTGCCGCTATAGCAGCCTGGCGTCCAATCTCGGTGTCTTCAAATACCACGCAATCTTTTGGCTCGATACCTAAGCGTTCTGCTGCCAATAAAAAGGTATCGGGATTGGGCTTATGATTGGTCACATCTTTCGAAGTAACTAACGCATCTATCATTGGCAACATACCGTTGTATTCTAATAACTTCATGGCATTGTTATGGTTACTTCCGGTGCCAATCGCCATTTTTTTCAGCCCTTGGAACTGCTCTAATACTTGGTAAGTACAATCAATAACTTTTCCGTCATGGATAAGAGAGGCAAAGTAACCTATCTTAGTTTGTGCCACCACTGCGGGATCGATATCGATGTTATACTTTGCATTTAACTGCTTAGCCACTTTTAAGGTGGGCATCCCTCCCATACTGTGGATCCATTCTTGTTCGTATGGAAAGTTATATTGCTCTGCCGTTTGTTGCCACGCTTTTAAGTGCGATGGCATGGTATCGATTAAAGTGCCATCCATATCAAAAATGAGTGCTTTATAATGAGATACATCTACGGTCATATTACCACCTTAAATCCATTGCACTGATATGTTAGTCGATACAATAAATACCAACCGACCAATCACATAAGTCTACTGCTTTTTTAAACACCACTGTCGAACATTTCAAAACCGCGTTCATACTAGCGCTGTCTATCGAATACGATATAGCATATCATTAGTGTTAATAACAATTCGATAACTTAACTACATTCATTCATCAATTTTTAATAAAACTATGCTCAAAATCTCAAATAATGTCGAAATACCTGATAATGAAATTGAACTGACGGCAATTCGTGCCCAAGGTGCGGGTGGCCAAAACGTCAATAAAGTGTCTTCTGCGATTCATTTACGCTTTGATGTTAATGCATCAAGCTTGCCTGGCTTCTATAAAGAACGATTGCTTAAAATCTCCGATAAGCGTTTAACCGGAGATGGCGTAATCGTGCTTAAAGCGCAACAATATCGTACTCAAGAACAAAATCGAGAAGATGCACTGCTGCGTTTGAAAGAGTTGATATTAGAAGCGACGAAAATCGTCAAGGTGCGCCGAGCCACTTCGCCGACTCGCTCATCGCAAAGAAAGCGTACCGATAAGAAAGTACAACAAGGGCAAAAAAAACAACTGCGCGGTAAAGTTTCTTATTAGTGGTAATTGCTAGATATTAAATTTAATAAGCAAAATCGCACTCAAAGGTGCGATTTTTTGTATTGGTATAACGTGAAAAGTATCCGCGAGCTGACAATATGCGTAAGGAAATCAAAAGCGAGATCCCGCATCTTCTTCGCTTAGGCTCATGTGTGGGATGACGGGCGTTTTTCTTCTTTTATCCATGTGTTGATCTTAAGCCGTGAAACTCATTATCTTAAACCATGAGCTCTTATCTTAAACCATGGAAAAACTCAGCACGGGTTGCTGGGTTGGATTTGAAAATGCCGCCTAGGGCTGTGGTGGTGGTCACACTGGTAGCATCCATCACGCCGCGAGATTTTACGCAGTAATGAGTGGCATCCATAGTAATGGCAACATCATCGGTTTCGAGTAGTGCTTGTAACGCGACTAAAATTTGCTGAGTCATGCGTTCTTGAACTTGTGGGCGTTGAGCAAAGAAACGCACAATACGATTAATTTTAGATAAACCAATGACTTTTCCGCGCGGGATATAAGCCACGGCAGCTTGACCATCAATCGTCACTAAGTGATGTTCACAGGTACTGGTGACGGTTATATCTTTTACTCGAACCATCTCACTGCACGACATTTTATTGTCGATCATAGTGATCTTAGGAAAGTTTTTGTAATCTAGCCCCGAAAATACTTCATCCACATACATTTTTGCAATGCGCTGGGGGGTTTCTTCCAAGCTATCATCACTCAAATCTAACTCTAACAGCGTTAAAATCTCTCGCATGTGATGCTCAATGCGTTGTTTTTTTTCTTGGCGAGGAATGTCATTTAAACGCATTGGTGTTTCAATTCCGCGCTGTTGTAATGCTGCTTTCACTAACAACGCTGATTCGCTTAAACCTTGTTTATTCACTGCTTGAGATCCCATCACTACTCCCTTTCGTTCGAATCGAACATCTATAAAAACTCGACTAGAAGCTAAATACCACTATTGAGTTGATGACAAGGATACTCGTTCTCAAGCATAATTACATCCATAAATTGCGTGTGCTCTTTTGATTTTTGAAGGCCTATTTGTTGTTATAAATGCTGCCAACAAGTTAAATCCGACTCACGCCACCAGTCTCAATTTTAAACAGGAAATACTATGGACATTTGTAGCACTCCCGGCCTAATGCCAATTGATGATGCTTTAGCCAATATGCTGAAATCCATTACCCCAGTCACTTGTACTGTTGAAAAATTGCTTTCCGATTCGGTTGGTTATGTTTTAGCACAAGACCTGCATTCTCCACTTAATGTGCCGCCTTTTGATAATTCAGCGATGGATGGTTATGCGGTTCGTATCGCGGATCTTTCCAATACAACCACGTTAGAAGTCGTAGGGAAATCTTTCGCCGGTATTCCATATAAAGGTGAATGGCCACCAGCAAGCTGTATTCGCATTATGACGGGCGCCAAAATACCCGCCGGTTGTGACGCTGTGATCATGCAAGAACAAGCGACAATAGATGCCACTACTCCTAACATTGTCGATTTTAGCCAAGCTCTGCCAGTTCGTGATCAACAAAATATCCGTTCATTAGGTGAAGATATTGGCCAAAGCGATTTAGTGCTGCCAAAGGGTCATCGTTTAACCCCGCGCGATATTCCAATGATCGCAAGCTTAGGCATTCCAAGCTTAACAGTATTAAACAAACCTAAAGTGGCATTTTTCTCGACCGGTGATGAATTAAAACCATTAGGAACACCTCTTCAAGAAGGTGAAATCTACGACAGTAATCGCTATGGCATTAAGATCATGCTAGAACAATTTGGTTGTGAAGCGATTGACTTGGGCGTGATCCCTGATGATAAAGACCAACTGCGTCAAGCCTTTATTCAAGCACAACAGCAAGCTGATGTGGTGATAACCTCTGGTGGTGTTAGTGTAGGTGAAGCCGATTACACTAAAATCATTTTAGAAGAACTTGGACAAATTGGTTTTTGGAAGATTGCCATGAAACCGGGTAAACCTTTTGCGTTTGGAAAACTATTGGCAACCGATGATAGCGCTGATGCCATTTTTTGTGGTCTGCCTGGTAACCCAGTTTCTGCAATTTTAACCTTGTATATTTTAGTACAACCCTTATTAGCAAAACTGGCAGGACATGCCGATTGGAAAGCCCAACCAAGTATTCCTGCCAAAGCGTTAACTGGCTTTAAAAAAGCGCCTGGTCGTACCGATTTCCAACGTGGTATTTATACGATTAACGAGCAAGGTCAATTTGAAGTTAGTAGCACCGGTAATCAAAGCTCTGGTGCGTTCCGTTCAATGAGCCTGGCCAACTGCTTTATCATTCTAGAAAGAGAGCGCGGTAAAGTAGAAGCTGGCGAAACGGTTTATATTCAGCAGTTTGCTCCCGTATTTTATGCTTAAATCGCGGTGACCCGAGCAAATAAAAGCTCGGCAAACCGAACAAATAAAAAATAGGCTGATACCTGACATGCTCTTTTTAATGAGAAGTGGGATCAGCCTTTTTTTGACGCGAAATGGTCAACCAACCTATTAACGGTTGATATTAACGATTGCGATTAACTCGCCCCATTAATTGCGATTGAAGTAAACGCTGTGGATTTTGTTTTAAGAATTCAATAAAACAATCCGCCATCGAAAACGAGGTGACTTGACCTTGTTGCTTCATATTGACTATTGCGCCATAGCCTTCTTTTCCTTTCATGGTGTAAGCCGAGGAAGAACCGGTATAAAAACGTTTATCATCAATAGTTTGCCAGCACTTATTCTCCGACTGACTTGATGAGGAATAAATCTGCAAAGCTTGAATTCGTTGGCCTAACGGTTTCTCTGCGCAATATTCAAAACGCAAATTATGCACATAAGGGTAACTGCCTGATCCCGTTCCAACCACACCATTACTTAATGCATTATTAATGGCACCTTCCAGAACTTGGCCAATATAGCGCCCCTGTATTTGATAGAACCCAATCGGTACCGCAAAGGGCAATAATTTTCCTGCCACATCATCAATGGTTATATCACCAGGATTTAAAGAGCACCGTACTCCGCCCGCATTATGAACGGCAAATTCAATATTATGGCCTTGCTGATTTAAGGTAAATGCGAAAGATTCTGCCACTAATGGCGCCAGTTCACTGCACCCTTGTTCATCGGGAATGCGAACATGACGCAATTTATAATCCGTTTTACCGACGACCGTTTGTTGCAATGCTCGAACTTTCGGCATGTATTTATCAATCAGAATGCTTTGCACATCACGATCTTTTTTACACACCACCACATTAGGGTGCTGTGCCACAAACTGACACGCTTTGGCATGAGCATTATCACCATGTGTTTGGCTTAATGTGGCGTCTAAACATAAACGGCGTCCGAGTAATAATTCGTTCTTGCCGTTAAAGTCGCTCACCCGTCCATTGGCAGCAAAGGTAACGTCACAATGTCCCATCGTTTGGGCATGAAAGCCGGCTTGCACCACGTATGTATCATTGATCTTTTGGCCATAATCATCATCTTTACCTAAACCAAGCTCGGAGAAATCACCTTGCAAACGGTGCGAATGCCCACCCACAATAATTCCGATACCATCGACTTGGGCTGCCATTTCTAAATCAGCTTCATAACCTAAGTGGCTGAGCAAAATGATTTTATTTATACCTTGTTTGTGAATAGCCGCCACGGTTGCCTTAGCCACATCAATGGCATTAATAAAAGGCGTATCCACATCAGGGTTAGAAATATCGGCCATTTTATCTAAGGCAAGGCTAAAGATAGCAATGCGCTCGCCGTTGATTTGCTTTTCAACCCAAGTGGCGTGTTGATGCTGCGATGCAAAGCTATGCAATTGAGTTGAGTCACTCACTTTATAGGCTTTGGTTTTATCTTCGTTGGAAACATCCCAATTGCCAGCCAGCAATGGAAATTCGATTCGTTTAAGAAAATGTGCGACCGGCTCATTCCCCATATCGAGTTCATGATTACCCAGCGCCATCGCATCAAGGTTTAAAGCATTCAGCATGTCGGCATTGGCTCTGCCTTTGAATAAGGAAAAATACAATGTGCCTTGAAAGCAATCACCGGCGTGTAAAAACAAGAAACCTTTATTGTCTTGCTTTGCTTGTTCTCTCAATTGATCACATCGAGTGGCAATACGCGCGAATCCACCCGCGCTCACATACGGAGATAGCGTTTGTTGACCAATTTTAAGCTGTAACTGCAATGATGTTGGTTCAAAATAGGAATGGGTATCGTTGATATGCGCAAGCGTTAGGCTCACGGAATGGTGCGTTATATCTGTCATAGTTCTTCTTATGGTTGTATCTGTCATCACGATCTGTATTTTTTAAGATCAATCTTATGCTCTTTTCTTTACTCTTAATCATAAGCCTTCAAGCATGACAACTCTATGACTATTTCAAATTTGTGAGCAAAACACCCTCTTGATTGGATTGATTCCTATAATCTAAAGTGGATGGCTTAGTGATAAGGACTTGATATGCAATTAGAACGAATTGAAATTGTGGGTTTTCGAGGTATTCAACGTTTATCCATCGGCTTTGATGAGATCACGACATTGCTAGGTGAAAACACTTGGGGTAAATCCTCTCTACTGGATGCCCTGTGTATTGCGCTGCCTCATAATGGTCAGTTATATCCTTTTCAGATCCAAGATTTTCATGTCAATTACGCCTTGTCACAACCGCAAACCCAACATATTCAAATTGTAACCCAATGGCGCACTCAGCATAAATCGGAACATCTTAGCGCTCGTTATCGCCGCTTAAAACCAATTTGGATCGATTCTGATCATGCGGATAATGATAAAAACTCCGACTCCGAAGACACAAAAAGCTTTCTTTTTCAGATCAGCGCAATCCGCAATGAGCATAAAGTCAGCACGCATTATCAATTTTTAGATTGGGAAGGCAATGTGCTCGCTATTCACGATTGCGAGCAATTGGCCCTTGAGTTAAGTCGGTTGCATCCCGTGATCCGTTTACGCGATGCTCGACGATTGCACCAGCAAAATGAAGAAGTCATATTTAGCGATGACAATGACAAAGAAAAGATCGAACGCCGAGTCAACAATACCTATCGTCGTTTATCCGCTATGCCGGGCCATGTGAATAAAGCCGAACTAAAAAGCACCATCAATGCGATGCAACACTTAATTGACCATTATTTCTCCTTTCAAAATCAGCCGAAACAAAATCCACGCGAAGCAAGAGACGGTCTTTTTAGTGGTCTGAGTGAATCAATTAACCCCAATAAAGACAGTTTAATTCATTTATTAAAAAGCAATAAAAATCATCAAAGTAAATTGCTGTTAATGGGCTTACTTAATGCGTACTTTCAAGCCAAAGGGGCTGCTGACATTAGCCAATCTGCTCGCCCTATAATGATTTTAGAAGATCCTGAAAGTCGCTTGCACCCTACCAATTTATTAAAATCATGGGAGTTATTACAAATGATCCCTATGCAAAAAATTGTCACCACCAATAGTGGTATATTGCTCAGTGCTGTGCCTTTTTTCTCCATACGCCGGTTAGTCAGGCAATCAGATAAAACCGTCGCCCTTTCGATTCCGCACCACTTACTCAGTCATGATGAATTACGCCGTATTAGTTTTCATATTCGTTTTCATCGTCCCAATGCGCTTTTTGCTCGCAGTTGGTTATTGGTGGAAGGTGAAACGGAATTTTGGTTATTTAATGAATTGGCCAAAGTGTGCGGTTACCAACTCGCCAATGAAGGGATCCAACTGGTTGAATTTGCTCAGTCTGGCTTGAAATCGTTAATCAAAGTCGCTAAAGCCTTAAAGATTGATTGGCATGTGGTGACCGATGGCGACGCGGCCGGCAATAAATACGCCACGACGGTGCGTTCTCTACTCGAACAAGATCTTGAACAGCATCGATTAACTGAGCTGCCAGATAAAGATATCGAAAACTTCCTCTATCATCATGGCTTTGAAAAATTCTTTCGCGATTTAATTAATATTCCTATTGATCAACCGGTATCCGCGAAAAAGGTAATTAATCGAGTATTAAAAAAACACGCCAAACCCGATGTCGCGCTGAGCATAGCAGAGTATTGTGAACAACAAGGAATAGAACAAATACCCCAATTGCTGCGCCGGATCTTAAAACGAGTGATCACTATGGCCAATGGCAATAATTGATTGTTTTTCAAACCGGCATCCTGCTGACCTTCTATATCCAAGATAATTGAAGTTGCAGTGAGGCGGCAACTAAACCCTAGATTATCGACATAAGTCCATGAATTTGGCTTGTCTAAGTGATTGAAGTGAACTTTGTAGCCAAAAAAGCCGCAGCTTCAAGTAACATGGGTATATATCGATTGTGTCACCCATGTCATACCGTTAACATGCATCTAAATTAATTTTAGAACGAGAAGAATCATGTACAAACTGATCGCACTGGATATGGATGGCACACTGCTTAATAGCGAACACAAGATCACCAAACACAATAAACAAGCCATTAGCCAAGCTCGCGCGATGGGTGTGACGGTGGTACTGGCTTCTGGTCGTCCACTCGATGGCATGCTTGCCGCGCTTGAAGAATTAGAGATGAATACTGATCAAGATTATGTGATCAGCTATAACGGCTCTATGGTGCAAACTGCAGATTCAAAGACGGTGATCCGCCAAGAAATATTAACTGGCGCCGATGCCAAACTGATCGCTAATTGGGCTGAAACATTAAATGTTAATGTGCATGCTTTTTCGATTGAGCATGGTTTGATCACGCCTAAAAACAGCAAATACACTAATCATGAATGTGTTATCAATGGTATTGACGTAGTAGAGATGCCTTTTTCTGAGTTGAGTGATGATGCCCCGATTTTAAAAGTGATGCTGGTCGATGAAGAGCCGATCCTGAGCAAAGCCGTAGCACAACTACCAAACGATCTTTATCAACAATTTACCATAGTGCGCAGTGCACCTTTCTTTTTAGAGATAATGCACAAAACCAGTGATAAAGGCGCAGGGGTTGAAGCGTTAGCCCAGCACCTTGGTATTGAGCAGCAACAAGTGATTGCAATGGGTGATGCCGGTAACGATCACCACATGCTCACTTACGCTGGGCTCGGTATCGCAATGGCAAATGCCACCGATGAAACCAAAGCGATTTCAAACTATATCACCGACAGCAATGACAATAGTGGTGTCGCTCAAGCAATTGAAAAGTTTGTATTAAACGCTAAATAATTTTATTTAACTTATGCTACTTACCGTTTATTCATAAGTAGCAAATAGCATGACTGCTATACGCAACGCCGTATTTCACTAAAGAATAAATGGAAAATGTAACATGAAAATAGTCGCTGTCACCGCCTGCCCTACTGGTATTGCACATACTTATATGGCCGCCGAAGCCTTGGTTAAATCGGCTGCTCATTTAAAAATAAATATTCAAGTCGAAACTCAAGGGGCAATGGGGATAGAAAATAAATTAAGCTATCACGATATTAGCCATGCCGACATCGCGCTTATTGCATCAGATATTGAAATTGAGCAAGCAGAACGATTTGAGCAATGCCATGTGATTAAATCGAACATTGAAGAGGTATTAACCAATCCAGATGCGGTAATTAAACGCTGCCTTGATGGTTTTTAGTGAGCAAACTGAAGCTTAATCTCAACAACGGTTTAAACTCACGGTAGTAAAATATTACAGCCAGTTTAATGTTAGACATGCTTGAAACTAATTTGAATGGTATAATCCCTTTGCCTAATACTCACCCAGTAACCTCAGTCACGTCATCAAAACAGACCTCTACAGTACGAGTCACTTTTTACTTGGGTCAAGTTGGCTTACCGGCTTGGTTGATTAAAGGGATCCACCAGCAAATTAGAGGATTTGAAGGCTATTCTGAGTTGATCAAAGTGCACACATTGCAACGGGTAAACGTGCAACAATATTTAAGCGCTCTCACTTTTGCCTTTCAACCCTTTGATTTATGTGAGATCACACTGTGTGGGAAACAAGCTGAAACCTATGCCGCTACTCTACGCCTTTACTTACAACAAGATTGCTTCTTACTCGAGAGTCCAAGCTCCGCTCAGCCACAAGGTTCGCAGAATTTACATTCGAGTAGTTTCCAATTTCACCATGATATTATTCAAGATCAACTGGAAGCTTTTATTCGCCTTTACCGCTTAATGACCCCCTCTGAAGATGACTCAAAAGCAGAGAAGTCTTATATATTACAACGCATTGCGAAAATAGCCTCACTCGAAAACTATAAAGCTATCGAAACACAATTAGCCCAGCGAGAGCAAGTATCGTCCACTGGAATGCAAGGTGGAGTCGCGCTTCCCCATGTGATCACTGAATCAGTATCACAACCTAAACTGATCTGCTTAACTTCTCATACCCCTATTAATTGGCAATCTAAGCATGGCCTTGTCACTCATGTTGTGGCGCTGCTGCTGCCAAAACCATGCAGTAACAATGCCATTTTAGCGGTGCGTAATTTGGCGGTAAGTTTAATTGATATTGAGAAAAACCAATTTATTAGCGCCCATCATAACCCTTGTGAACTGCAAGCGATCTTAACTTGTTTAATGATGCCAAAATAAACTTGGTTATTGGTTATTGGTTATTGGTTATTGGTTATTGGAAAGCTTAAAAATTAATCTCTACTCGCGCCATTTTTAACCGTATGCATGGCTTTAAATTCACTTGGAGTGCGGCCAAGTTTGTTTTTAAACACCCGATAAAAATAATTCACATCATTAAAACCGCAGCGTAGTGCCACTTCACTTAATCTAAAGGTATAACGCGTAAGCATAAATTTTGCCCGCTCTAACCGCACCCAAGTAATGTAGTCGGCTAGCCGCATGTGCCCTTGTTGGCGAAATAAACGCGACAAATGATTGGGGCTAACATTAAAACGGCTGGCAATACTGTCACGGGTAATATTTCGGTGAAAATTTTCCTGAATATAAATACAAATTCCTTGATACAAATCTTCACTGCGATTTTGGGTTGAGCTTTCTGGTGATAACAACATGCTGTGACAATAGCTCATTAATGCCATCAGTAAATGTCCACCAGTTGGATGCTGTATTTTCTCTGTGGCTAAAGTATTTAATCCACTTAAAATATGGTCTAAAGCATGGCCAGTACGAGTCTTAACACTGTGTTTTTGCACATCAAAAAACGTGGCCTCCCCTTTACGTTTTTCCACCAAACTAAACCCAAGTTGGCGCTTACCAAATAATAAACTCAAGACACAACAATCGGTATCCCATTCTGGATTATTCCAACTATTGGGTGGAATATACAAAATGTCACCTGGCAAGACTTTCACTTGGGTGATACCAAACTCAGGATCTTCAATGGTATTAATATACTCACCGGTGATCACAAACTCCATCCGCGGGAAATTGACTTGATAACTAAAAGGCGGTGGCGTGCTGTGATCGCTGGCAAACCACACGCGATTAAAATGCTCCCTCTCCGCTAATACACCTTCTAACACATTGATAAAAACTTGGCTCATGGGCATTTTTTCACTTATTGTTGAATATTGGACTACCTTTAAGAGACTTTAAGTAACCTTAAGATAATACACACATTGTAAACCTTGCTTATTACTGGGTATATCACTAGCCAACCAAGCTAGGTGATCAAGATCACAAACCTAACCCTAGGTTACAATAATCCAGTAAATGGTGTTTATGTGCACTTTTTTTCATGACCGAAATATCCAACAATATCGCGTATAACAAAGCCCAACCCATATAGGTATGATAATGATTACTCAGCTGATTAATGAAAATCTGATCCGCTTGAATCTAACCGCCACCAGCAAAGATGAAGTCTTTAATGAAATGGTGGATGTATTAGAATCTCAAGGCAAACTCAATAACCGTGAGCAATTTTTAAAAGATGTGTATGCCCGTGAAGAAATCGGCAATACCGGTTTTGAAGACGGCATCGCGATTCCCCATGCCAAAAGTGCGGCAGTTTGCGAGCCCGCGGTTGCGATTGGTATTAGTCGCGGCGGGATTGAATATGGCGCAGAAGATGGCGAAGCCTCTAAACTGTTCTTTATGATCGCATCTCCCGATGGCGGCGCTGATCACCATATTGAGGTACTCGCTGAATTATCATCAAAGCTGATTGAAGACGGCTTTATTGAAGCCTTTATGCAGGCCAAAACACCGGCCGAGGCATTGGCATTATTGCTTGAGAAAAAAGAAGTGACCAATAGCGTTGCTGCTGATAAAGGTTTCCTTATTGGTGTCACTGGTTGCCCTGCTGGTATCGCGCATACTTATCTTGCAGCCGAAGGTTTAGAGAAAGCCGCGGCTGAAATGGGTTACGAAATTAAAGTTGAGACCAACGGTTCAATTGGCGTTAAAAACGCGCCAACCGCCGAAGAAATTGAGCGTGCGGTAGCCATCGTCGTCAGCTGTGATAAACAAGTCGATATGGCGCGTTTCAATGGTAAAAAACTGATCCAAACCAGTGTGAAAGCCCCTATCAGTAATGGTAAAGGCGTTATTCAGCAAGCGCTCGATGCAGCCCCTTATCATGCTGATGCAGACAGTTCTAAACAAGAAAAATCAGCCGCAACCTCTGGCCGCTCTAACCTTTATCGTTATTTGATGAATGGCGTATCACACATGATCCCATTTGTGGTCACTGGTGGTTTGATGATCGCGCTTTCTCTGGCGATTGGGGGTGAACCGACCCCAAGTGGGATGCAAATTCCAGCAGGCAGTTTATGGCAACATGTGTTAGATGTGGGTGTGGTTGCCTTCCAACTGATGATCCCAATTCTTGCCGGTTATATTGCTTTTGCCATTGGTGATCGCGCCGCACTTGCCCCTGGCTTTATTGGTGGTTGGATCGCCAATACCGGTTCTTTTTATGGCGCTGACGCTGGTACTGGTTTCATTGGTGCTATTATTGCCGGTCTATTAGTTGGTTATTTCGTGCGCTTTATTGCGACTCGTAATTACCACAAAATGATTGCCCCACTCGTGCCTATCATGATCGCTCCGATCTTAGGTACGGTATTTGTTGCTTCATTATTTATCTTTGTTATCGGCGCGCCAATTGCTGATTTAATGCAGTGGTTGAGTGCCGTTCTAACTGAGATGAGTACTGGTAACGTGGTGTTATTAGGTATTGTCCTTGGTGGCATGGCAGGCTTTGATATGGGTGGTCCATTTAACAAAGTGGCATTCCTATTCTCGGTCGGCATGATCGCCAGTGGCCAAACTCAATTTATGGGCGCAATGGCAGTCGCGATCCCAATTGCACCACTCGGTATGGCACTTGCCACTGTTATTGGTCGCAAACTTGATATCTTTGAAGCTAGCGAAATCGAAGCAGGTAAAGCCGCCGGCGCAATGGGCTTGGTGGGTATCTCTGAAGGTGCAATTCCATTTGCCGCGCAAGATCCGCTATCGGTTATTCCGGCTAACGTGATTGGCTCAATGGTTGGCGCAGTGATGGCATTCTCATTTGGCATTACTAACAGCGTAGCTCACGGTGGTCCTGTGGTAGCGCTACTGGGCGCGATGAACAAACCCGTCATGGCATTGATTTGTATGGCGACTGGCGCAATTGTTACCGCTGTCGTTTGTGTTACATTGAAAAAAATGCGTAAAGCGAGAGCCGCTAACGCCGTGGCAGCCTAATTACCACTTAAAACACCATAATCAATAAAAGTAGATAATGAATTTGTTATCTACTTTTTTTGATCTAGATTTATACCTCTTAACCACTTGTCAGTACAATCGGTACAAAATGGTCATCACCTAAGGTCTTTTATGAAACAGTTACCTCCATTTACCCTGATGAAAAACGTGATCCAAGATTACGCTTGGGGCAGCACAACTTCGATTGAACAATTGTTTGATATGCCGAACCCAAGTCAAGGCCCACAAGCTGAGATCTGGATGGGCGCTCACCCTAATGGTTGTTCTCAAATCGAAATTGATGGTGCACTGCTTAATCTAGATGAGGTTATCAAACAAGATAAAGTGGCTATTTTAGGTCAAGCCACCACCGACACCTTTAACGAACTGCCTTACTTATTTAAAGTATTAGCAGCAGAAAAAGCACTATCAATTCAAGTTCATCCAAGTAAGCAAGCGGCTGAAATTGGCTTTGAAAAAGAAAACCAAGCTGGCATAGATATTAAAGCCGCCAACCGTAACTACAAAGATCCAAACCATAAACCAGAATTGGTGTATGCTTTAACTCCATATCAAGCCATGAATGGCTTTAAAGCTTACCCTGCAATCATTAAACCGTTCGAAAACATTGGCATTGCAGCATTAGAAGCGGAAGTTGCTACATTTAAAGCCAATCAAACGCAACAAGGTTTAACCACCTTTTTTGAAGCCATTTTATCACTTAAAGGCGAGCGTAAAGCCTCTGCTCTCAATGCCTTAATGGTTCACGTTGAAAAGAATGCAAGCTGTAAAATCGCTGGATTGATCCTTGAATTATCTAAGCAATATCCAGGCGATGTCGGTTTATTCGCACCACTAATGCTGCATGTGGTGACGCTGCAACCAGGCGAAGCTATGTTCCTTGATGCTTGTACCCCACACGCTTATATCAAAGGGACAGGTTTAGAAATCATGGCCAATTCCGATAACGTTTTACGCGCCGGTTTAACCCCTAAATATATGGATGTGCCAGAGCTTATCGCCAACACTATTTGCGTGCCAAAACCCAATGATGAAATTTTAATGACGCCACGCGTTGAGGGCAATGCCAAGCATTATCCGATTCCAGTTGCCGATTTTAATTTCAGTGTTTACCAGGGAAATAGTGAGATTGAATGTCAAAGCGCTGAAATTATTTTTGCCATTGATCAAGATGTTATATTGCGTCATCAATCAGGCGTTGAGCTTTGTATCAGCAAAGGACAGTCGGCCTTTATTCCATTAAGCGCCGCGCAATATCAAGTTGACACTAACGGCACTTTTGCTCGCGCTTATAATTAAAAATAAAAGCCTGCGAAAACCAAATTTCGCATCACATAAAAAATAAGGCACTACCCAATATTTTCTGGTTAGTGCCTTTTTTTGTGCCATAATTCCAAGCTGCTTCCTCTCCCCCAACAGGTAAGCTGTAAAAAGCGGCCTCTCATAAGCTAATATACCGCACAAAAAAAATAGAGAGCCCTCATGATCAAGAAGTTATTATTCACCACCCTTTGCTGCTTTGCCCTTTCTGCTTGTAACGACTTATCCGATGATGACAGCGCACCAAAAGCTGAATTAGCGGTACTACAATTCTCGAATCTTGACACGGTTTCCAGTCTTGCTCGCCTGCAAGATGACAATGATAAAGCTGACACTCAAAACACCCTCTCGACTCAGCATTTGATCGGCTTTGATAGCTCCGGCGCGCAATATGACATTTCTAATTATGGCGTGAATGACTTTACCCCAACCAAAAACGGCGGATTTGTTGTTCAGGTTACAGAAAAACATAACGCGGTTTATAAATACACCCAAGGTTTAGCACCGGTTGAGGATCCAAATGAGGACGCCCTCAATAAACTGATTGACGCCATCACTGGCGATAAACCTGTCCTGGATGTTTCTCAAACCATGAGAAACCCTGCTTGGTATTATGTGCAACCCAATGGCGACTATTTTCTCATTACCGATAAGAAGGATAGCCCATCGTTTCTAGGTGAAAATAGTAAAGGATCATTAATATTTTCTAATGGTGAAGTCTTCGCTACCGACACACTCAAACATGGTCATTTTTATAATAGTTTGGATTTAAATGAGGCTTCTATCATTGATGCTATTAGCCAGATCACCAGCGATGATCCCGATGTATCGATCGCACAAGTTTTACAGCAATTAATTGAAAATAAAACCATTGAAAAAACCAAGTCAGTGACAGCAATGAGCGGTGATAGCCTATTGTCAACCAGTAATACATTGGGTGACGTGTTAATTGAAACATCAAAAGGTCAAAAAACGGCTTTTGATGGGAATATTTGTACAAGTGATAAATTATCCTTGCCACAAAAAGCATTATGTAAAGGTGCCATTGCCAAAATTAATGATGGCTTGTTATCAAATATGATTGGGATACACAACAGAATCAAAAATTTATCCGATGTAAACCAAATCCTTCCAATTTCAGACTCTGATTTAACTCTTTTGAATATAGGGCTATTGAAGGATGGTGATACATTAAATAAAAATTATTCAGGTGGTTGGGATGGTGAATCAGCACAAAATGGCGATGATGCGTTTCTACTTAGTACAACACTAAACAATAATCTCAACGGCATTATTTGTCCTGATGGCAAACAATGCCTATATTCTATATCTGTAAATAAACTGGGTAACTTAGATGCCTCACCATTATCAAATAGCGGCTTCAATACCGATACTTCTGATGATGAAATAAGTAACGGCGAGCAAAACGATCTATGGGTTAATGACGATTACATTGTGATCAAAGAAGCGGCGCAAATTTCTATCATCGATCGTAATAACAATAATGCAGTCACGACTATTCTGAACAATCAAGAAATCGATACAATTAACCTAAGCTCAGATAATCAGCTTTATATAACCTCGACGACAAGTTCAGGCCAACATAAAAATTATATTTATAATATTAAAACGAAAAAGGGATTAGAGAGTCCTATCTCGCTTGATGAATTACATGCATTTAAAGCGTTAGTCCCCGTCGCAGAAGATTAAAAATCATAGCGTTTAGCGGTTTAACCATAAGCTAAACGCTATTTTTTTGTCTTAACATTCCCTTTTCTATTAAGACAAAAAGTTAGACTAGTATCACATAAGTCATTTATCGTCTATAATGCAGCCCAAGAATAAAGTCAATTCAGAACCTTTTACCTTCTGGATTGTAAGTCTATGAAATTAAAAGATAAACTAGAGGAATGCCGTTATCATAAGTTCAGCTAATATCACAATGCAATTTGGTGCCAAGCCATTATTTGAAAACATTTCAGTAAAATTTGGTGACGGTAACCGTTACGGTTTAATTGGTGCCAATGGTTGTGGTAAGTCAACCTTTATGAAAATCCTTAGCGGCGAGCTTGAGCCAAGCGGTGGTAATGTGAGCGTTGATCCTAACGAACGCGTAGCAAAACTAAACCAGAACCAATTCGCTTACGAAGAATTTTCTGTGCTTGATACCGTGATTATGGGTCATAAAGAACTTTGGGAAGTAAAACAAGAGCGTGACCGTATTTATTCTTTAGCTGAGATGAGCGAAGAAGACGGGATGAAAGTCGCCGACCTTGAAGTTGAATTTGCAGAAATGGACGGTTACACCGCAGAATCTCGCGCCGGTGATTTACTGCTTTCTGTGGGTATTGAAACTGAGCAACATTGGGGTCCAATGAGCGAAATCGCTCCAGGTTGGAAACTACGTGTACTACTTGCACAGGTGCTTTTTGCTGACCCACACATCATGCTACTTGATGAACCAACCAACAACTTGGATATGGATACTATTCGCTGGTTGGAAGACACGCTAAACCAACGTAACTGCACCATGATCATCATCTCGCATGACCGTCACTTCTTGAACTCAGTATGTACCCACATGGCTGATATCGACTACGGCGAGTTACGTGTCTACCCTGGTAACTACGATGATTACATGTTTGCTTCGACTCAAGCGCGTGAACGTCTACTCAATGATAATGCTAAGAAGAAGGCGCAGATTGCTGAACTGCAAACTTTCGTGTCTCGTTTCTCTGCTAACGCCTCTAAAGCAAAGCAAGCGACTTCTCGTGCTAAGCAAATTGATAAAATTCAATTAGACGAAGTTAAAGCATCAAGCCGTCAAAACCCATTCATCCGTTTTGAGCAATCAAAAGAGCTATTCCGTAACGCGTTAATCGTTGAAGAATTGACTCAAGGTTTTGAAGAAGATCTATACAGCAACTTTAATGCTATATTTGAAGTAGGTGAGCGTGTTGCGATCATCGGTGAAAATGGCGTGGGTAAAACTACCCTGCTTAACACTCTTGCCGGTAAATTAGCCCCGAGATCGGGTGAGTTTAAGTGGTCTGAAAACGCCAACATTGGGTATTACGCTCAAGATCACGAACATGATTTTTCCGAAAACATCAAAGTATTTGATTGGATGGCCCAGTGGCGTCAAGAAGGTGATGACGAGCAAGTTATCCGCAGCTTCTTAGGTCGTATGCTATTTGGTCAGGACGATATCAAAAAAGACGTAAAAGTCCTTTCAGGTGGTGAGCAAGGCCGTATGTTGCTTGGTAAGTTGATGATGCATAAACCAAACATGCTGTTGATGGATGAACCAACCAACCACATGGATATGGAATCGATCGAATCATTAAACTTGGCGCTTGAAAACTACAAAGGCACCTTGTTCTTTGTTTCACACGATCGTCAGTTTGTATCCTCTTTGGCTACTCGCGTGCTTGAAATTCGTGATGGTGCAATCCACGACTTCCGTGGTACTTATGAAGAATACCTAAAAGTTCGTGAAGTAAACAAAGCTTAGGCTTAAAAATAAAGGTCAATTTATGAAGATTAAAGCTTTGGTTATGCTTGGTTTCGCTCTTGCATCAAGCATGAGTTACGCTGGTGTGATTAAGCCAGATTGTAATGCAAGTAAAGCGGCTAAAAATGCCGCGCTTGAATCATCTGTTGGTGTTAATGGTCGTTGTGATGTGGAAAAAACCACCAAACAGGCCAAGAAAGAAGTCACTAATAAAGTTGACGATACCAAAGATGCCGTATCGGACAAAGTCGATGACACCAAAGATAACGTGTCTGACAAAGTCGACGACACTAAAGACAATGTCTCTGGTAAAGTTGATGACGTGAAAGACGCACCCGCTAAAAGTATGGTAAAAGCGGTTAAGTAACAACCTCGGCATTCATAATCAACAACAAGGCCCTGAAGTTTCCACTTTAGGGCCTTTTTATTCTCACGCTTTCCTTATACAGGTTCTCTCATGACTTTTTCTGAACTTCAGCTAAATAGCGATATTATTAACGCACTACCTTCAACCATTGCCAATCCAACCCCCGTTCAACAACAAGCGATCCCTGCTATTTTACACGATGCCGATGTACTGGCTTTAGCCCACACTGGCAGTGGCAAAACCCTTGCATTTGGTTTGCCTGTTTTACAAATGATCGACAATAAAAACGCGCATCTTCAAGCCGTTATTATTGCCCCAACTCGCGAACTGGCACGACAAACTGCGCAAACATTAAAACCCATTGCTAAAGCGTTAAGCATTCAAACTGCCACACTATTTGGTGGCGTTGACCTCGTCACTCAAGCGCAGCAATTAGCCAAACTGCCACATGTTATTATTGTTACGCCTGGTCGCCTGCTTGCGCTTGCAAAAGAAGGCAAGATTGATTTATCTAACGTCAAACACTTGGTATTAGATGAAGCCGACCGTTTATTGGATATGGGGTTTTGGAGTGATATTCAAGCGCTATTAACCTTTATTCCTATCCAGCGCCAAACCTTATGTTTTTCAGCCACATTGACCGAGACCTTGGCGATTGAAGTACAGAAGGTTCTCACCTCACCAGTTGAAATTAAAACCAATGACAATAACAGTGTGGTCGATGGGATTAATGAGCAGTTATTCTTAGTCAATAAAGGCAGCAAAACCAAAGTGTTAATTTCATTGTTAAAACAGCAACCGACAAAACAAGTATTGATTTTTATTAATGCCAAAGACAATGCGGATACCCTAGTCAAAAAATTAATCAAAGCCGACATTAACGTAAAAGCCCTGCATGGTAATAAAGAACAAATAGAGCGAGAAGCCACTCTGCATCAATTTAAACAACACACCATCCAAGTATTAGTGGCGACCGATCTCCTAGCGCGTGGCATTGATATTGATGCGCTACCGGTTGTGATCAATTTCGACCTACCAGATAATGCCCCTGTTTATGTGCACCGAATTGGACGTACTGCGCGCGCAGGCAAACTAGGCTCGGCGATATCCTTGGTCTGCCACGCCGAAACTGAAGCATTAGACGCTATTCGGGCGCTAACCAAAAACCGCATGCCTCTACAAACCCTCAGCGACTTTCCGGTGACGGATAAACCAAGCACGGGCGTAGCCAAACGCCCAGCCAAAGATAAACAGGCCAATCGCCGTAGCGCCAAAAAACGCAGCATTAAAGATTTTCAGCCCAAAGCCGATCGCTCACCTGAAAAGCGCGTACCTGAAAAGAATGCAGCACGCAAACCAAGATCTAAATAACAAACATTCCTATTAAATGTTCATGCGTCATTCAAACGAATAACAAAAAGAGTGTTCAAAATTGAATTGTCCAATATTGGGCAATTCAATCCGCACCACCAACTTGCACCAGTCTGCTTTATTGCACTATTTTCGTGCACTGCAACTCATCATGGCTCACCAATCAAAGTCATCTCTTCTTGATACGCCTTTACTATGCTAGTTTTATTTTAATACCTCTAAAAATACCATGCCTTTATAACTTGGCTTATTTTTTGCTTAAAACATCCTTATCAATTAAAAATTGCTCCATTACAGAGCTGTAGCGCACTCATATTGTGCGACAGGGTATTTACAATCTAATTTTAATATTCAAAGGAAAGTTTCATGGATGATCCAATTACTCAGGTCACGGGCGCAGTACAAGCTCTCACTCAAAGCTCTGATACGCTTTTTCTCTTACTCGGTGCCATCATGGTGTTTTTGATGCACGCTGGCTTTGCATTTTTAGAAGTGGGCACCGTTCGTCATAAAAACCAAGTTAATGCGTTAGTCAAAATCTTAGCCGACTTTGGAGTTTCAACCATTGCTTACTTCTTCTTTGGTTATTGGGTCGCCTATGGTCATACCTTTTTTGTTGATGCTCAAACTCTATCGGCAGGCAACGGCTATGAATTAGTCAAGTTCTTCTTTTTGCTCACCTTCGCCGCCGCCATTCCGGCGATTGTTTCTGGCGGTATTGCGGAACGTGCTCGTTTTTATCCGATCCTGATTGCAACTTTCTTTATTGTCGGCCTTGTTTATCCCTTATTTGAAGGCATGATTTGGAATGGCAACTTTGGCTTACAACATTGGTTTGATATCACTTTTGGCGCCCCATTCCATGATTTTGCAGGATCTGTGGTGGTTCATGCCGTCGGCGGTTGGATTGCTCTCATCGCAGTCATTTTTCTTGGCATGCGACATGGACGCGTGCGCGCAGGTAAACACACTAACTTTGCCCCTTCTAATATCCCGTTCCTGGCATTAGGCGCTTGGATTTTATCGGTTGGTTGGTTTGGCTTTAACGTCATGTCGGCGCAGGCAATTAACGGTGTCAGTGGTTTAGTTGCCATGAATTCATTAATGGCAATGGCAGGTGGGATCATCACTGCGATGGTAGTCGGTAAAAATGACCCCGGCTTTATTCATAATGGGCCATTGGCCGGTTTAGTGGCTGTGTGTGCAGGTTCCGATGTGATGCATCCGATTGGTGCCCTACTCACTGGGATCATAGCCGCCGCTGTGTTTGTTTGGTTATTCACCTTTATGCAAAATCGCACCAAAATAGATGATGTATTAGGGGTGTGGCCATTGCATGGAGTATGCGGCGCTTGGGGTGGTATTGCAGCCGGTATTTTTGGTCAGCAAGCATTAGGTGGCATGGGCGGCGTGAGTTTACCTGTACAAATTCTCGGCACTCTTGCCGGTATTGCCATTGCGGTGCTGGGTTCATTTATTGTGTACGGCGCCATTCATAAAGTTACCGGATTACGCTTAACTCAAGAACAAGAGTACAACGGCGCCGATTTATCACTCCATAAGATCAGTTCGACCAATGAGGATTGATTGTATCTAAATCAAGGTAATTGAATGGACACACACGCTGCCATTTCAATTACCTTAGTACCAGTGTTTTTTCACCTTAACCTACAATTTATTATTCCCGCATTTCGCCCTCCCAATGCATGCACCACACCAATCAATTAACAAAAATACATTGCTTAAGCAACAATTTGACCATATTATTACAACTAGGTTTAAACATAACTCAATTTTCATCCTTATTATCGATACCAGATTATTCAGCATGGTATCGGCAACGAAAATTAACCTTAAATATATGGTGACATTATGAATACAAAACGGACTTTGCTTTCTACTTCAATTACCTCAATTCTCTCTCTTTCTTTGCTGTTATCTGCAAATGTAAATGCAGCGGCTGAAAATGCTGGTGAGTTTTATTTAGGTGCTAAAACTGGTTGGGCTAACTTTGACTTTGATCCTGCTGATGCTAGTAATGTCGATGATGATGCTTGGGCTGGCAGTGTGTACGGTGGTTATCAATTTAACACTTGGTTGTCTTTAGAAGGTGGTTATAACTATTTAGGTAAATCCCATTACGATGCAGAAAAGACCAAACTACAAAATTTTGAGTTAGGCGCGAAGGCGGATTGGAATATTACCGATTCTTGGAACCTATTTGGTAAACTTGGTGGTGCTTATAACAATGTTCAAGCCAGTAATTTTGCTGGTGATGACAATAACATTTCACTTATGTTAGGTGCCGGTATTGAGTATCAGATCAGTCATAATTGGCGTTTACGCGGTGAATATCAATGGTTTGATAATGCTGGTGATAATGTTTCAGATGGTGCAGGATATCGTGCGCAGCCAGATGTTAATTATGTTTCTGTCGGTATTGCTTATTACTTTGGCCAAGCAGCGGTGGCAGAGGCTACGCCAATGGCGGCACCTGTTGAAGATCAGCCTATGGTAGAAGAACCTGTACAAGAATCAGCTCCCGTGGTTGCAGAAGCGCCAAAAGAAGAATTAGCTGTTACCCTTTCTACTGGTGCGTTTACTCACGATTCAACCGAGCTTACTCCTGCAGCCAAAGAATCAATGCACCCTGTTGCTGATAAACTTAAAGCTGAACCAGAGTTAACCGTAGAAATTGTAGGTCACACTGACTCTAGTGGTAGTGAAGCCTATAACCAAAAATTATCACAACAACGAGCTCAATCGGCGGCTGACTATTTAGTGTCTCAAGATGTCGATGCCAACCGAATTGTGGTAAAAGGTGAAGGCGAAACGGGCCCAATTGCTGACAACGCGACAGCCGAAGGACGTGAGAAAAATCGCCGTGTTGAAGTTTTCTACGAAAGAAAATAATCTCTAGCAGCGAATAAAAATATCAACTGCATTTGGAGGAGTCCAGTGCAGTTTTTTATTTTAGATTAAGCTTAAGAATGCCTCAGCGGCACGCGATAAGTAGCGTTGAGATGACCAACTAATGCCTAACTCCCACTTTATCTCTTGTTTTAACTCAAAAAAATCATAATGCTTTGGATCTAACTTTGCGCAAATTGGCGCGGGTAAAAAAGTCACTCCAAGCCCATTTTCTACCATCGCGGCCAAAAAATCCCATTGAGTACTTCGCACGCCAATCTTCGGCTGAAAACCATACTTTTGACACATTTTTTCAATCACCGCGGTAAGTGCAAATTCTTCACTATAAAGGTAGAAGGTATGGTTTTTTAACTCGGTGATATCAATATTTTTTTTATTCTCAAAACCATTATTTTTAGCCATTACTGCAAGTACTGGATGCTCTACTATGGTCTTAGTTTGTAGTTTTTCATTTTCTAATGGCAACATGGTGACGCCAACATCGATCTCACCTTTATGAATTGCACTTTCAATTTTTCGGCTACCAAACTCTATAATTGAAACATCAATATTAGGGTAATCCACGTTAAACTGATGCAATGTATTAGCATAGAGATGCCCAACCATTGGCGGGATACCAATCGAAAGCTGCCCATATTCCAATTGTTTAAGATCTTGGAGCTTGGTTTGCATATCGGTAAATTGCTGCAATATAGATTCACCATAACGATAAACCACTTCTCCGGCTTCGGTTAATTGAATGTCTCGGTTATTGCGTTGAATTAATGGTTCTCCAACCGATGCTTCTAACGACTTCAATGCTTTACTTATGGTGGGTTGGGTGACAAATAGTTGCTCAGATGCGCGAGTGAAATTCTTTGCTCGGATCAAAGTGACAAAATAATTCAGTTCTTTATTATTCATTTTCGCGTACCTCACGTTTCATTTCAGCAGCATAGCGAATCACTTAGCCCTAAAACCCACCACCATTCCAATATGGAATAGATTATAGTTATATTATTCATTTATTGAAAGTTGATATCTTCACCTATAATGAGTACATCAAATTAAAGCGGGCTTATTAATTATCATGTCTAGTTTCAGCGTAAAAAATACATCTCTTGTTTTCATCCAAGTTATCGAACTTTGCTTGCTGTGGTTACTTTCAGACCAAGTGGTTCGCTTGTTGCATATCCCTATGCCTTCGAATGTATTTGGCTTACTCGTTTTGCTGGCTTTGATGTTTACAGGCATCGTCAATGTGAAGTGGTTAAAAGCCGGTTCAATGTGGTTATTGGCCGAGATGCTATTGTTTTTTATTCCTGCTGTTATTGCGATCATTAACTATCAAGATTTATTTCTACATCAAGGCTTAAAAATCATGGCAGTAATAATATTAAGTACCTGCTTTGTACTAGGGATAACCTCTTTCGTGGTTGAGAAAGTCTACCGTTATGAAGTTAAAAAAATAGCATTAAAACAATTAATTGCAGATAAAATGCAAGGGAATAAATAATGACTTACTCTCCTTTTCTGCATCAAGTCCTGATCGTGACTTACTTAGTATTCACTGTTGCCTGTTATTATTTCAGTAAATGGTTACATCGCCGCTTCCCGATTTTCATTTTTATTCCTTTGGTATTTGTACCGATTGTGATCGTCGCTTTAGTCTTGGTATTAAACATTCCTTATCAAGACTATATGTTTGATTCTCATTGGTTAGTTTGGATGCTTGGTCCTGCTACTTTAGCCTTTGCAGTTCCTGTCTATGAATATCGTTCATTAATCATTAAGCATTGGCTGTCGTTGAGCTCTGGGGTTGTGATCGCGGTTGTCGCAGGCATTGGTAGTACTTTATTGCTCAGTAGATGGTTTCATTTGTCTGAGATGTTACAGCGTAGTTTGGCAATGCGATCCATTACCACTCCATTTGCGATGGCGGCAACCGAATCTATTGGTGGCAAATCTGATCTTACTGCCGTTTTTGTGGTGATAACCGGCGTGATTGGCATCATTGTTGGGGAGTTAGTTTTAGGGCTATTAACCATAAACTCGCACCATGGGAAAGGCGCAGGCCTTGGCGCTTGCGCTCATGGAGCAGGAACGGCCACCGCTTATAAAATTGATAATCAAGCTGGCGTGATTGCTAGTCTAATGATGATGCTGGCTGGTGTCGTGACCGTACTGTTAGCGCCAATGCTTGGTCATATATTGTGGGCTTAAAATGATTTGCCTACCCCTCCTTGAGTCAGTTTGATTGGATCGAGTAACGCTTCCAATTCCACTCGACTCAAGGAGGTTTCTTGTTCTGCTACATCCAAAATCGATCTTTGTTGTTGATAGGATTTTTTAGCAATTTTAGCCGCCTGTTCATAACCTATAATGGGATTTAATGCGGTGACTAAAATAGGATTTTTAGCTAACGCCTTATCCAGATTATCTTGCCTAACGCTGAAATCTTTTATTGTTTTATCCGCCAATAGCACCGAACAATTACTGAGTAATTCGACACTCTGCAATAAGTTATAAGCGATCAGCGGTAACATTACGTTTAATTGAAAATTTCCCGATTGCCCTGCTGCAGTAATGGTGGTGTCATTGCCTATCACTTGCGCTGCAGCCATCGCAACGGCCTCTGGGATCACAGGATTGACTTTACCCGGCATGATTGACGAACCAGGTTGCAATGCGGCGAGTTCAATCTCACCAATCCCTGCTAAGGGCCCAGAGTTCATCCAACGTAAATCATTGGCTATTTTCATTAATGCCACGGCATAACTTTTTAATTCCCCCGATAAGGCCACACTGCTGTCTTGGCAACTTAAATTATAAAATGGATTATCACTGGCATGCAGACTTATCCCTGTCATATCACTGAGTTGTTGTGCGATTTTTGCTGCAAACGTCTCTGGTGCATTTATGCCTGTACCGACTGCGGTGCCGCCTTGAGCTAAGCTTTGCAGTTCGGGTAATGAGTCTTCTATGCGTTGCTGCGCGCGTTGCACTTGTGTTTTCCATGCGCGTAATTCCTGCCCAAGAGTCACTGGCATCGCATCCATTAAATGAGTGCGCCCCGTTTTGACTATATCGTCATTTTGCAGCGCTTTTGTTTCTAGCACGCTGATCAAATGAGACATAGCGGGAAGCAATTGGGTGTGAATAGCGGTTAAACAACTTAATTGGATTGCGGTGGGGATCACATCATTACTGCTTTGACTCATATTGACATGATCGTTGGGGTGAACTTGCTCAATTTGACTGCCTTCGTGTGGGAATTGATTGGCTAAAGTCCGATTAGATAAAGTTGCCACCACTTCATTAACATTCATATTAGTACTAGTGCCCGAGCCGGTTTGAAACACATCAATCGGAAATTGATCGTTATACTCGCCTTCAATAATTTGCGAGCAGGCAACTTCTATTGCTTGAGCGCGTTGATGATCCAATAATCCCAGTTCAAGATTCACCACCGAGGCGGCTTGCTTGATCATAGTGATTGATTGAATAAAGCGAATCGGCAATGTTAGCCCACTAATAGGGAAATTATTTATTGCTCGTTGAGTTTGCGCTTGATAGAGGGCACTGGTGGGTACTTGAACTTCTCCCATGCTGTCGTGTTCAATTCGGTAATCCGACGTATCCTGATCATGATTAGAATTAATTTTATTTACAGAGCTTTCTTGGTTTGAATAATGATTAGTCGCCATCGTAATGATCCTATTGATACCCAAATAATTGAGTTAAAAAGAGTCGATGGTTTTAGTGTTGGAGGAAATTGCCCATTAAGCAAGTAATGAGCAGACTGTGCAAAAGATAAAGCGCGATTAACGTTGTTTTTCGAACTGTTGCACACCTTCGGGAATCGTAAACCAAGTTTGTTTCTCACGGGTCCAAACATGCATGGTTGGAATGATCATACTGGTATTGTCTAAGCCACCAGCGGCTTTAAATTTGATCATTTCAGGCGCTACCGGATTGATCTGATAAATACGATTGCCACAACCTGGACAAAATTTTCCGACATTCACACTGCCTGAATCGGCTACGCGAGAACTGTCATGTAATACGCCGTTGATTTCAATATTGCTTGCTTCGACAATGGTTGTAATACTAAACGCACTAGTGGATAACTTCTGGCATTCTTTGCAATGACACGCTATCACCATTTTTGGCGCGGCTTTTAAGCTAAAAGTGACCTGCCCACATTGGCACTGCCCTTTTACTGGATAAATATCAACAGATTCATTATTCATAATATTCCCTACAGTTAATCAATGCCGTTACTGTGAAATCGGTAGCGAGTGATCGGCGCCCCATTCACTCCATGAACCATCATACAGTGCCAAATTGGTATAGCCTGCACTATAAGCAGCCAGCAGAACAATACAAGCGGTTAAACCAGAACCACAGCTAAAGATTAATTTGTCAGCTTGATCAAAGTGGTATTCACGAAGCAAGGCTGTTAACTCTTGAGATGGCAAATACTGATGGCCAACTAATACTTTACCAAACGGCAAATTAATAGAAGATGGGATATGTCCTGAGCGCATGCCTTCGCGTGGTTCTTGCATGGTTCCATTAAACCGCCCTTCGCCACGTACATCAACAATCAAGGTTTTAGGCTTATCCATTACAGCCAAAACATCTTGTGCGCTATACACTTTCTCGGCTTGATATTTCGCGATGAAATTACCCTTGGCAAATAAATCGACACCGTGCGTATCGGTAATAGGATAACCCATTGCTTGCCAAGCATTGACGCCGCCGTTTAATACATAAACTTGTGCATGCCCCATACATTGAAACATCCACCATGCACGTGGCGCGGAATACAAGCCTCGCTCATCATAAATCACCACAATGCTGTCTTGATTAATACCCAAGGTTTGAGCTTGTTGGGTAAATTTTTCGGGGCTTGGCATAGTATTGGGTAGCGGATTATCTAAATCAACAAACACTTTTTCAATATCAAATGCTTGTGAGTTAGGTAGATATCGGCGTGCTCCTTGTAATGCTTCACCTGCTACCGCATCGATAGTCGTGGCATCAAGCACGATCACATTATCATCGGAGAAATGGTCAAAAAGCCATGTAGGAGTCACCATCGGGTGAGTTGAATTCATGATATCTATCCTTGTGTTATACCCTGTCCAATCAAAGCTGACATACCAGACTTAGGGTATCGAATGAGAGAAATTTATTGATCTAGGAATTGAGGATCTACTTTGATTATAATACCTGCGGGCGATCAAAGAGGCAGTTGGATTACCATCATTTGAGCATCATCGCCATAACTGTCGGTCGCGTTTGACTTAACCGAGTTAAAACCGTAGTTACCCCAAAAGCTTGCCATACCCTGTACCGCAACAAGAGAGATTTTATCTATATTCCATCGTTGTGCATGCTTGAGTAAGTTTTCAACCAATGCTTGAGCAATACCCGCACCACGCGCATCAGGGCTAATGGCTAAATCATGCAGATACAAAGTTGAAGCCTCTTCCAGTGATACCAATTCACCACGTTCAGAAATATCTTGATTAATACAGGGTGGAACCGAGCTTTCCCAAGGATGAGCCAAAACATAGCCAAGCACTTGCTCTTCATCATCCATACAGACAAAGCAGGTTTCAGGGGAAACATCGGACTTTATTTTAAGAATATCGATATTTTCGGCCAGATCATCACGATACGCCTGCTCTTGAATTTGCTCAATTTGAGGCCATACCTGATCGGGAATTTTAGAGATATGAGCATCGGTAAGCTTAATATCAAATGCTTGATTGGCTAATTGAGTGGTGCTTAGATTATCGCTCGATTGATTAATATTCATAGAAGTGGAGCCCCATTTATTTGTGGTCCATCACCTAGAGAGCACCAGTCTGGATGATTGAGCACGCTCATAGGTGTCGAAATAACCATCAAATAATAGCAAATCTCCGTCGTTATTAACAGCGAGAGAAAAACCTGAGCTCCTCCAAAATCATCGCATCAACAATAAGGTATCCAAAGGCATCAATCTAGTTAAGATAAAAATTCGGGTTTTGTATCCACAGTGTGCCGATGCAATTTAGGATAACCATCAACCAAAAAATAATTTGAAAACTCAATTTACGGGTTTTATGGCGAAACACTTTCTGTGCAATCAAGGCGCCAGGCCAACCACCAGCAAAGGCCAAAATATGTAAGGTTTTTTCGGGAGTGCGCCATAAATCTTTACGGGCCGCGCGTTTATCTTTCCAGTAAACGATGAAGGTCACAAGGCTCATAATAAAGCAATATAACAGCCCAGTTTGTAACGTGATCATGGGAATTTCTCTGTGATTAATCTTGCCGTTGAATGTACGCTAAATTGCTTTTTTTCTCAATCTGAATCGAGCCGAGACAAACCAGATTGGCTTGGTTTAGCACACACTTTGGCCTGGATCTCGTTCATGATCCTTTTATTATCTGAATATAAATAAACCATCAAATCACAATGAAGTTGACCATTCGACTGGTGTCGATAATAAAGATCGACCACCGCGCCACTGTGCTCAGCTTTTAATTTAGCCACTTGAGTTTTCAGTGCTTCAAATTCTGGGATCGCCATTAAAGCTTCACCTAAATTCTTTTGATACCAACTCGACATGTGACCCTCTTTTATTTAAGGGCTATTTGGCTCAATCCGTTATCGTAGCTGTCTGCTTATACTCAAGCTACTTATGCTCAAGCTCTCTCAAATAAAGATAAACCGTATCGCGTGAAATTTCTAAAACCTCGGCGGCGGTTTGCTTGCTGTCTTGGTATTTGAAAATGCCTAATTCAGATAAACGCGTCACCACTTCACGATTACGCTTTGATGGCGAAACGGTTGGGTTAGACCATATCTCTTGTTTTACTGTATCAATGGTACTGACGATGGTCTCATCAATATTCTGCGCAAAAGTTTCCGGAGATGCGCTATCGGTAAAGCTGACGGTCTGATCGGTTGGCAGTAAGGTTTGAATAAACGCATGCATTGGCACATCCATATCAGAATTGATGCACAACAGACCAATCGCTTCACCGGTTCGATTTCTCACAATCGTAGTAATTGATCGCAGCGTTTTACCTTCGCTGGTTTTACTAAAGTAAGAATCGGAAACATCGCGACCTTCTTTGAGTTTCAAAAAAGCCAAATTGGTGATCGGCGCGCCCGAACTGCGGCTGGTGATATGACCGTTAGCGATTTTCACTACTGACGGGGATTGAGAATCTAAACTGTGCAGCACCACTTCGGTGTGTTGTCCGTACATTTTCGCGATCCCATCCACCACGTTTTCCATCGCATGCAAAATATCATGATCTGCTTGGGTTAATTTTCTGAGTTCCACTGTGCATCCTTAACGTCTTTTCCGCACGTTCAAGCTAAAAGTAAGCTATTGCGTTGATTCTGCCTTAGCTTGATTAGCAACAACAAAGAGAGTGATCACACTTTTCACTAATCTTTATTAAAATAATCAAAAAAATTGGAGTTTATATTTTCATTCCTGACGAACATTTAATCTAAAAATTCAAATTAATCTGAAAATTTTGCAATTGGTAATATTTGGTTACTAGATAGAGGTGATCTACTTCACAAACTATGCTCACTTTATGCTCGAGCTCTCAATTACCACTGAATAAATACGGTTTTTATTGTTTGCTTACATCCTTCTCAAATATATTTGAGAAATACACAATAACGAGATCAACATTATGACTACAAATACAGCAGTAGATTCTCAAACAAAAAGCAGCGTAAAGCAGCCTCGCCACATCAAAGCGGGCATGACTGAAACCGAATGGAAACAAGCCACCAAATTCGACAGTGTTGATATCGGTTGGATCGTAATGAGCATCGGAATGGCAATTGGTGCGGGGATTGTTTTTCTACCCGTCCAAGTAGGTATTATGGGGTTATGGGTATTCTTACTTTCCTCTATAATTGGCTATCCTGCAATGTACTTGTTCCAAAAATTGTTCATTAATACGCTAGCGGAATCCAAAGAATGTACTGATTACCCAGGCGTTATCACCGGTTACCTAGGTAAAAACTGGGGCATGGCATTAGGCGTGCTTTACTTCCTAATGTTGGTTATCTGGGTATTGGTTTACTCATTAGCCGTTACCAATGACAGTGCCTCTTACTTACATTCATTTGGTGTCACGCAAGGTCATTTAAATGAAAACGTATTTTATGGCTTAGGTCTAATTTGTGTTTTAGCTTTCATTGCCAGTAAAGGTGAAAAACTACTCTTTAAATTATCTGGTGTAATGGCAACAACCGTGCTTGTCTTAGTTGCGGTGATGGGTGTATTACTGATGTCTGAATGGGATATGAATAACGTTCCAGCCATGGGTACTTTCTTACCGATGCTGAAAAATGCCATCATTACCCTACCATTTACATTAACTTCCATCCTGTTTATTCAATCATTAAGCCCGATGGTCATTTCATACCGCGCCCATGAGAAAAACATTGAAGTTGCACGTCATAAAGCCACTCGCGCTATGACGATTGCTTTCTTGATTCTCTTCTTTGTTGTCTTCTTCTTTGCAGTATCGTTCACTTTCGCGATTAGCCAAGAACAAGCCAATATTGCGATGGCACAAAATATCTCTGCGCTTGCGATTATTGCTAAGTACTACCCTGGTAGCTGGGTAACGGTTGCAGGTATCGTTATTAATATCTTTGCTGTTGTTACTTCATTCTTTGGTGTTTTCTTAGCCTTCCGTGAAGCTTGTAACGGTATTGCGCTTAACTTCTTAAAGCGTAAATACAAAGAAGAGAACATTAACAAAAACTTGATTGATAAGGGTGTGGTGCTATTCACTATCCTGATCGCTTGGGGTGCTATCGCGTTGAATGCACCAATCCTATCGTTCACTTCAATCTGTAGCCCTATCTTTGGCTTGGTTGGCTGCTTAATTCCAGCTTACCTAGTGCACAAAGTACCGTCATTACACCAATACAAAGGCACGGCAACTAACCTTATTATTGCCACTGGTGTATTGTTATGTATCTCTCCATTCCTTGCTTTCATCTAATTCAATCCATTAGATTCAGCAACTAAAAAAAGAGTGAGCCCGTTAATGGCTCACTCTTTTTTATTGGGTTAAATGATAGCAAGTGTAATCAACAATACTGCAGCTTTAAGTAATACAATGTATACCCAAATTAATTGAAGTTTCAGCTTTAAGTAAGCAGGGTATTTAATCGTGAACAACTTGCTCAACATGCCAGGCATTCATCCGCTTCATCGACATCACCGCCAACAATATAATCGCCCCACCGCCCATCACGGTGATCACCGCAAATGGCGCAGTAAGCGAGGTTTGTTGAATTAAACCGGCTAATAACGATGCCCCACTCATTTGAATAAAGCCTAACATTGCCGCTGCGGTTCCGGCTCGTTCGCCAAAGGCAGAAAGCGCCATACTGGTGGCAGGGCCTAGTAATAACGCGAAACCAATGCACAGCAAGCCCATTGGTAACATAAAGCCAATCGCGGCGGCCATTCCGGCTTGCGGTCCAATTTCTTGCACTAAAAATTGCAATACCGCCGAGACAACCAATAAAGCTAGCGCAAAAATAACCGTTGGACGGTTGCCCAGTTTTTTAATTAACCAAGGCGCGCCAAAACAGGCGGCGATATTAACGATCGCATTAACACCAAATAAACCACTAAAGGCCAATTCCGATACGCCTAATTTACCAATTAGCCATACTGGTGCATACGAAACATAAGTTAAGATCGCCCCCATTCCTGTCATGCAACAAATCGCATAAAACAAGAAATGGCGTTCAGTGAGAACAGGTTTGTAACGCGCCCAACGATACAGCGCACCATCGGTAATGGTATTCGCCGGACGGGTTTCAGGAAACTTCCACAGCACCACCACCAACATGATCAAACCGTACAACATCATAAAAGCAAAAGTGGAACGCCAACCGAAATGCAGCGCTAATACGCCGCCGAGTGTTGGAGCTAATGCTGGGATCACGCAAATAGCGCCATTTAAATAGCTGTAAATTTTTGCGCCATCTTTAACTGAATAACAATCTCGCACCGCACTAAACACCACAATCGAGGTAGAACAGGCGGCTAAACCTTGTAATACACGCGCCAATTGCAATAGTTGAAACTCTTTTGATACCACCGCCAACAAACTGCTTAAAATGTATAAGCACACTCCAAATAGCGCGATCGGACGGCGACCAAAGCGATCTGCCAACGGGCCAATAATAATTTGCCCAACACCCATCGCAAATAAGAATAGAATTAAAGTGGATTGTACTTGGCTGTTCGACACGGCAAAGTCTTGCGCCATCGTCGGTAATGATGGCAAATAGATATCAATCGCCAACGGGCTTAGTAGCACCATCGACATTAAAATGGGTAATAAATTTCGTTTCATACGGCTCTCGAACGATAAATAAAAAAGAAGTGTGATCTGGGTGGGCATTGTAATGGCTAGATGATATGAATAGAAATGATATAATTGCGCCAGTTAATTTCCATTAAGGAATATCAGGTGAATTTAGACAAACTATCCCGCATCGATCTCAATTTATTGGTGATCTTACAAGTTTTGATTGAAGAACAAAGCGTCACCCGCGCCGCGCATCGTTTAAACTTCAGCCAATCGACATTAAGCAAAAGTTTGAATCGCCTGCGGGAAACACTCGATGATCCTTTGTTTCAGCGTACCTCACATGGATTAAGACCAACATCGCACGCCCTCGTGTTAGCCAAATTATTACCCAATACGTTGCAAGATTTATATCAACTGACTTTGCCACCTATTTTTGATCCCGCCACCAGCCAACGTAAATTTACTTTTTCGATGGTCGAAAGCGCTTATGAAACGCTCATTCCTTCGTTTATTGGCTCACTGTTGCAACAAGCGCCGAGCATTAAACTCGATTTCTATTTATGGACCGGACAATCTTTCCACGATCTACAACAAGGGCAAATTGACTTTGGTATTGCAGGGCGAGATCTCCACCCTCAATCAGGATTAGACAGCAATAAATTACCCGAAGGCTTAGTACAACATACTTTATATGAAGATAAACAAGTCTGTTTAGTGCGTAACGACCACCCTATTTTGCAGGAAATAGCACAACAAGATTGGACACTCACTCGCTATTTAACCATGACACATGTGCAAGTTCGCTGTGAGGGAAAGGAATGGTGGGCACTCGATTATCATTTGGCTGATCAAGGTCATCATCGCAATATTAGCGCCACAGTACCCGATTTTTATAGCGCCGCCAGTGTCTGCGCCCATACTGATTTAATTTTCACTCTACCCTCAAGTTTTGCCAGTCACGCTTTAAACCTCTACCCACTCACCCAACTGGTTCTGCCTTTTGAATTTTTGCCAATGGCCTATGTCTTATTATGGCATGAGCGCAATAACCAAGATAAAGGCCACCAATGGATGCGTGAAACCATCTGTCAAAGTGTCGAAAAAGCGATTAATTAATCAAATAAAATTGCTGATTTATAGACAAAAAAGAGCCCATCGCACGGGTCGATATGGCTCTTTTACATAGATATTACTCACTATTTTACAATATTGATCATTACAAAAAGGCGTTTAACCAAAAACTCGCCTAAATGATTGGGGTGAACGAACGTAGCCAACGAAGCTGTAGCTTCAGCATACATCCAGTCAAATGCGCAGGTGACCAGTCAAAGTAATTGGCGTTACAGCAAGGCGGCAAGGGAACGAAGCCCTATGAGCTTTCTTTTATAAACGAAAGCCCACGTCTAGGTGATTAGGGTGAGTGAGCGCAGCCAACAACGCTGCGGCTTCAAATACGCAGGTTGATTTTATGGCACGCCATGGCCTTTCGAGGCACACCAAACTCGGAACCACTGCTCACGGCTTAAATCAATACTTAACGCATCAATCGCCGCTTTCACTCGTTCGATTTTACCTGAACCTATAATTGGCAATGGATTCGACGGCAAACGACGTACCCAAGCGTAAATCACTTGATCGATACTTTTTGCGCCCACTTCTTTGGCGATGGCTTCTAGCTCTTCACGCACGCGTACAT
The DNA here is from genome assembly GCF_009601765.2 of Vibrio algicola. Classification (NCBI taxonomy): domain Bacteria; kingdom Pseudomonadati; phylum Pseudomonadota; class Gammaproteobacteria; order Vibrionales; family Vibrionaceae; genus Vibrio; species Vibrio algicola. The sequence continues at coordinate 344,823 of NZ_CP045700.1, read as the reverse complement.
GCTTTTCTTCTAAGCCATTAAAAATATCACCACCCGCTAAGCAAGACCATGCCATTGGTTTTACGCGTAATTGCTGTAATAAATCTAACGTTCCATCATCCACAACATCAAAATTAAGCGGATTGATTTCTACTTGATTGGTGACTAATGGCGCATCAAGGCGAGATTGCAGCAATTCAAATTGACGTGGGGTAAAGTTCGATACCCCGAAGTGCTTCACTTTGCCGGCTTGTTTAAGCTGATTAAAGGTATCTGCTACTTCATCGGCGTCCATTAATGCATCAGGACGATGGATCAACAAAACATCCAAATTTTCTACTTGCAGGCGTTTAAGTGAATTATTGACCGACTCTACAATGTGCGAGTGACTGGTGTTGTAATGGTTTATTTTCCAGTCTGGATTCTTATCACCACAAAGTTTGATATCACATTTACTCACGATCTCAATTTGATCGCGCATGCTTTTATCTAATGCTAATCCTTCACCAAACAATTGTTCACACTGGTAATATCCGTAGATATCCGCATGATCAACGGTCGTGATCCCAAGTTCCACGTGTTGCTTTAAAAAGGTTAATCGTTGCTGCGGGGTCATATTCCAATCCCCCAAGCGCCAGTAACCTTGAACTAATTCAGAAAATTCAGGCCCTTGTGGCGCGATTTGTACTTTTTTTATTGTCGTCATATTCCTTTTCAGCTTACCGCTGACTCCTTTGAATATTGAAAATCGATTGCCTTCATCCTAGGCAGTTTTATCATTGGGTTCAACGTTACTTTGGGCTTATGCATCGAAATATAATATTGCATTTAAAAAAACGGGAAGTCTGATCCTCGCGACATTTTTCACCCCGTTATGAATCTTGCTGAAACTAGGGGCTGTTGATCTTTCATGGTTGTTTTTGCTGCGAATTGTTGGGTTTTTATACAAGGAAGAGGCTTTGTGGTGTAGCTGGCTACACGAAAAGCCGATGACGAAGTAGAAAAGACCAACAAACGCAGCCCGAAGGGTTCGGCTAAAAGCCTTTTACTCTTCGTTAAGTCTCATTTACTTAGAATAACTAGGCTTCAATCGACTTGCCTCGATTAAAAGGCTTTTATCTCGAACAAAATTTAATCACGAAAGATCAACAGCCCCTAGTAATTCCCGCTCTGATCCTAACTCGATTTCGCCCGAAAGCAATTTAGGAACCTACAATGTTATGGCCAATATTACTTAGCCACAACAGAGCTTGAGGATCTTGAACTCTCAATAATTGCTTGTTGTGACTCCAACTCAATTAGGCAGACACTGTGTGCCCAATTTGTAATTCAGGGAAAGCTAAATAAAACTGCCTGAAATATTTGATATTTCGCTGAGAAAAACCAGAGCCGAAATCACGGGTAAGCTTTTGTGACAACGTTTTAACTAAATAACTACCATACCGAGCTTTTTCATTGCCATTTTGCTCCTCTTCAACAATCGCTGTTCTGTCTGCTTCATAAGTTTTTCTTACTCTGTAATCCATGCGGTTACTGGCCTAAGGCACCATTAAAAATTGCATTTATCATATCACTCATTAGGCATAAATCGTGGAACTATGCCTTAATTATTCAGTATTTGGTGAATGATGAGCTGAGTGATGGATCTTGCGGAAACTAATTCAAATTTATGGCTAGCCGTTGTATGGTTAACCTTCTCGTGGCCGTTAAAACTTTTCAATACATGTCACTACAACGGCCTATCTCAATTTTTTGCTCTATGGGTATTCAAATGACATCACACTCTATTAAATTTATTGCTACCGATATGGATGGCACCTTGCTCGATCAAGATGGGCAATTAGATGCCGCTTTTTTTGATGTCTTTGCCCAGCTCGATGCAAAAGGTATTATGTTTGCGGCCGCTTCTGGTCGTCAATATTACAGCTTGCTCGAAACCTTTTTACCGCTGCAAGACAAGATGTTTTTTATTGCCGAAAATGGCACTTTAGTGATGCATCAGGGGCAAGAGCTTTATAGTTGCACCATTGATACGCCATCAATTCATAACATCATTAAACAAGTTCGTCAGATAGAAGGGGCTTTTACTGTTCTATGTGGCAAGCAATCGGCCTATATTGAAACTCAAGATCCCAAAGCGTTACAAGAGATCAAAAAATATTATCATCGTTGTCAATACGTTGAAGATTTACTCAGTGTTGAAGATGATTTTATTAAAGTCGCAATTTGTCATTTCGATGGCACACAAGAGAAGGTATACCCAAGCGTAAATAAGCATTTTGGACACAGTCATAAAGTGGTGGTGAGCGCAAAAATTTGGTTGGATATCATGAATATTAGCGCATCTAAAGGCGATGCGATTAAGCATTTACAAAATACCTTAAATTTTAGTTATGAAGAAACCATGAGTTTTGGCGACTACTTTAACGATATCGAAATGCTGCAAGCCAGTTATCACTCTTATGCGGTCGATAACGCGCACCAAGAGGTAAAACAATTTGCTCGTTTTAGCGCACCAAGTCACCGTGATTCTGGTGTGTTAACGGTAATTGGTGAGCTTTTGGCGCAAGATAATTAATTCGCTTTAACGCTTTAATGGCTTAACCAAGCTGTCTAGCCCTTCAACTTTTAGTGCTAAGCACAATTTCAATAAATCGCCGAGTTCGCCTTTAGGGAATTCGGCTTTATTTTGAAACCACAGTAAATATTCTTCTGGCAAGTCGATCAACATGCGCCCTGCGTATTTCCCAAATGGCATCGGCATGCGAGCCAGTTTGATCAGGTTTTCTTTTTCTAACATCTTATTCTCCCGCCAATAATCCCAACGCCATTTAATACTTGGCCCGTTTTTTTGATGATTCATTACCTGCTGGGAATGGCTATAAAAACTAAAACGCCCATTGGCTTAAGCGATCCAACGGGCGTTTACTTGATTCGGCTAGCAAAGATTATTGCTTTTCACCATTAATGAACCGGTGGACCTTTCTTTTCGGCAAATTGCTCGAAATGTTCAGCCAAGGCTTCTGGGGTTAAATTCCCTTCTGCTTCTAATTGCTTTAACTTTGCCACAATCGCTTTTTGTTCTTCAAGGCTTGGTAATGGCGTTTCTGGCGACTCTTCTAGCTCTGCAGCCATGTCTGCCAATTCTTTTTCTATATCATTGCTCATAATGCACTTCCAAAAATAAACTTAGTTCAATTCTAACCATTTTATGCCAACTTAACCACAATCGAATCAGCATCAATTTTGATATTATCACCCGTCGACTGTCATCTTTGCTTAATGATTAAGCACTTAATCGCATTTTTTCAAGATAAACACATCTAACTCGAACTTTTTCTGCTTTTTATAGTCGGAAAGGTTACGTTACTTTTTGTAAATTTTCTTTCATCGCTCAACCTTATCAATAATGGAGATATTTTGACCATGCATTCAGATACTTTTGCTCAACTCCAGCAATATCTAAACTCTCAAGTGATCGGCCAAAATGAATTAGTCAAACAACTGTTGGTTGCGCTATTAGCCGATGGTCACATTTTGGTTGAAGGTCCTCCGGGGCTGGCCAAAACTCGCGCAGTAAAAGTGCTGGCCGATTGTATTGATGGCGATTTTCATCGGGTCCAATTCACGCCCGATCTTCTGCCATCCGATTTAACCGGTACCGATATTTTCCGCCCTGAAACCGGAGAGTTCACCTTTCAACCAGGGCCGATTTTTAATTCATTGATCTTAGCCGATGAAATCAACCGCGCCCCAGCCAAAGTGCAAGCCGCAATGCTAGAAGCGATGGCGGAAAAGCAAATTACCGTCGGGCGTGAATCCTATAAACTACCGGAATTATTCTTGGTGATGGCGACCCAAAACCCGATTGAACAAGAAGGTACTTACCCGCTACCAGAAGCGCAACTTGACCGTTTCTTATTGCATCTTGAAGTGAACTATCCCGATGCCAGCAGCGAGTTAGACATCTTGCGTTTAAATCGTGGTGAAGCACAAGGGCATATTGCCACCCAGCCCGTGACGTTGTCACAACAAACTATCTTCGATGCTCGCCAAGCCGCCATTTCTATCCACATGGCAGACAATGTTGAGCAATATATTATTCGATTAGTGATGGCAACCCGTAAGCCTGAACAATACAACCCCTTATTAAAAGAATGGTTACAAATGGGCGTGAGTCCGCGTGCCACCATTGCTTTAGATCGTTGCGCCCGTGCTCATGCGTGGTTATCGGGTCGTGATTTTGTAAGCCCTGAAGATGTACAAGCCATGGCCTTCCCTGTGCTTCGTCACCGTTTATTATTGAGTTATCAAGCCCAAGCCGAAGGGATAACACCTAATCGTGTGATCGCCGAACTACTAGCACAGGTTGGCAGTGCATGAGTGCGCCAATGTTACCCCCATTTTCGACCGGGGTTCGCTTGAGCTTAAAAGAGCTGCTCAATTATAAAAGTCATACGGTTTATTGGCAGCCTCCAGCAAAAAGCATTTGGTCGCAACTTAACGGTGGGCATGCCAGCCAACACAAAGGCCGTGGTATGAACTTTTCAGAAGTTCGTCAGTATCAAGCCGGTGATGATATTCGCTCGATTGATTGGCGGGTGACGGCGCGTACCGGTAAAGCTCATACCAAGCTGTTTACCGAAGAGCGTGAGCAACCGGTGATGCTGTATATCGATTTAAGCCGCACCATGCGTTTTGGCTCTCAGTTACTATTCAAATCGGTACAATGCGCCCATTTAGCCAGTTTATTAAGTTGGCTTACGGTTGAAAACAAAGACCGTATTGGGGCATTAATTGATACCGGCGATCGTTTAATTGAACTTAAACCCACCGCCCGTCAGCAAGGGGCGTTGCATATTAGTCATCAATTAGTTGAGCTAAATAATCAATTAATCGAACGCGATACCGCCCGTTTAACCACTAAGTCAACGGATGACATTACTCTGCCTTTTCAACGGGTATTACAAACCATGCATCGTATGTGCCCTAAAGGCAGTGATATAATCTTCATTAGTGATTTTCAACGCCTTAGTGAGCAAGATAAACCATTATTGAATCAATTAACTCAGCACAATCGTCTGCGGTTTGTGCATATTTTTGATCCTTTAGAAATGGGCGACACTCCGTTTAGAGGCAGCGAATATGTCACCGATGGCCAACAAACCCAGTGGTTAAACTTCGGTCTTAAACGCACTCGTCAGCAGCTTGAAAATCGTTATACCGAACACTTCAACCTTATTGAGAACATGTGCAAAAAAATGGCCATACCGATGCAATCATTATCGAGCGCTGACAGCTTGTTGTCTCAACTTGGCGCCACTCGCCTTCAAACTGAATCTTCGCAAGGAAATCACTCGTGAACAACCCTACTCTTCTTGCAGCCTCTGGCGCGCAACCTACCGCTTCTGCACATGCTGCAGCGGCGACCAGCAGTTCACCGCCATTGCCTTTAGCCGGATTACATCTTCCCGAAGCACCCGGAATATGGCCGCTCGCTTGGGGATGGTGGGCACTCTTCGCCATTATTATCTTAGTGATTATTATTGCTTTCTTTACATGGCGTAAATATAAGAAAAATCGACGTGCTAAAAGAGCGGCATTACGATTATTAACCAACATGTGTCAACGTGAGGCCAATCCCAATAAAAAAGTGGCCTTGGCTAACGATCTGTTACGCCAAGCCTGTTTAGCGTATTACCCGCGCGGAATGCTGGCCAGTTTACATGGCAATGCATGGTATAAATTTTTAGACCAACAAGCAGCCGAGACATCAACGTCCTCTTCATTTAGTGCCAATCAAACCGAATGGCAACAAGCGCTGTATCAAAAGCAACCGATCAGTGATGCCTTAGCGACTGGTTTAATTCAACAAGTTGAACAATGGGTTGAAGGCACGCTGCCGCCAAGTAAAAAACAACTTAAAGCGGCGAACTTAGTATTCAAGCCGACCGCAGAAACCGAAACAATGGACTCGACGGTATCAAAAGCACGCGTAGTTAAAACAACAACAGTAGCTAAAACAGAAAAATTAAGCGCCAATCAAGATGCCAATGCCGACCAACAAGACGCCGATTTTGAACCACTAGAATCCGCCACACTAAAACGTAAGGAGCCAAAGGACGATGTTTGAGTTCCATTGGTGGTGGATGGTATTCGCTCTGCCATTGCCTTTAATCATTTATTATTTTGCACCTGCGCATCAACAACGCACCGCCATTACTTTGCCAACGTTACCCGAACAAGGCGCGGTGCCCAAAGCGCAGCATATTAGTCTTAAAATATTGGCGTTATTGATCTGGCTATTATTAGTCACCGCCGCCGCCCGCCCTGTGTGGTATGGCAAGCCAATTGAATTTCAACCTAAACATCGCGATATGATGCTGGTGGTGGATTTATCCGGTTCAATGGCACAAGAAGATATGAATTCCAATAATGGTTATATCGATCGTCTCTCTGCGGTGAAACAAGTCCTTAATCATTTTATTAGTGAACGAAAAGGTGATCGCCTTGGTTTAGTACTGTTTGCCGATCATGCCTATTTACAAACCCCGTTAACACTCGATAGACAAACGGTTCAACAACAATTGAACCGCGCACAGCTCAATATGATTGGTACCCAAACCGCGATTGGCGAAGGCATTGGTATTGCGACTAAAACCTTTATTAAAAGCGAAGCGAAACAACGTGTGATGGTGCTGCTCAGTGATGGCGGCAATACCGCTGGCGTGATTGAGCCTTTAGAAGCGGCAAAAATTGCCAAAGATAATAATGCGATTATTTATACCGTCGGCATTGGCGCAGGTGAAATTCAAACCAATGGTTTCTTTGGTACTCGAACCGTCAATACCTCCCAAGATCTGGATGAAAAGACCTTAACCGAGATCGCTAAAATGACTGGTGGGCAATATTTCCGCGCCAAAGATAAAGATCAACTCGATAAGATCTACCAAACCATTAATCAATTACAACCCGTCACCAATGCCACTCAAACTTGGCGACCACAAAGTGAATGGTTTTCTTATCCATTAGCACTGGCTCTAATTTTGTCTTTTGTTTTGGCTATTTTAAGGAGACGACATGGCTGATTTTCAGTTTCTACATCCCTATTGGTTATTCGCTGCGATCCCTGCTTTGATGTTAAGTGTGTGGTTATTTCGCCACGCCAACACCACCAGCTTAATTGCCAGTCATTTAAGCCAACAACTGGGCTTAGATAAAAAGCAATCGCATCGAACATTGGCAAGCGCGATCCTCAGTGCTTGGCTTATTGCGGTATTAGCGTTAGCAGGCCCCAGCTTTCAAAAGCAAGAAGTGCCTAGCTTTAGTGTCAATAATGCGCGCGTGATCGTCATGGATATGACCTTGTCGATGTACGCCACCGATATAGCGCCAAACCGCTTGACCCAAGCACGTTATAAAATGTTGGATTTATTACCGACCCTAAATGAAGGTACCACGGGGTTAGTCGCCTACTCTGGTGATGGCTATATGATCAGCCCGTTAACCTCCGACAGTAAAACACTGGCCAATTTAATTCCTAATCTATCGCCCGATATTATGCCAACTCAAGGCAGTAACGCCGCGGCAGGTGTAAAAAAAGCCATCGATATGTTGACTCAAGCCGGTCACATGCAAGGTGATATTGTGTTGGTATCGGATGATGTTAGCCGCAATGAAAGCCAAGATATTGCCAAGCTATTAAAAGGCACCGAATGGCGACTCTCGGTCATGTCAGTTGGTACTCAGCAAGGCGCACCAATTAAACTGCCCAATGGCGATATGTTCACCAGTCACGGCACCACTGTGGTAGCGAAAACCAATATCAATGGCCTGCAAAGCTTAGCTAAAGTCGGCAATGGTATTTACACCCCACTGCGCACTGATGATGCCGACGTACAAGCGATCGCCAAAACCTTGCATCATGTGCAATTAAAATCGGCACAAGCGAATAAAGGATCCCCCGAATTGGAAGTGCACACCAATAACGGTTTTTGGTTACTGCCAATTTTATTACTACTGGCATTAGGCGGGTTTCGTCGCGGTGGTATCTTCAGTATCGCGCTCTTAATGACGCTGCCAATGTTGAGCCCTCGCCCTGCTTTTGCCGCAGACTATTCATTGCCAACATCCAAAGCTCCGGTCACTCAAGCCGCTCAAACTGGCCTAATTGATTCGATATTCAAAACGCCTGATCAACAAGGTTTTGATGCTTACCAACATAAAGCTTATGCCCAAGCGGCCAATCGATTTGAAAATAAAGCATGGCAAAGCGCGGCTCAATATCAAGCCGGTAATTACCAAGCCGCGATTGATAATCTGCAAGGTAGCAGCGACGAAGATTCGCGCTACAACCTCGCCAATGCGCAAGCCCAAGCCGGAAAATTAGCAGACGCGAAAAAAGGTTACGAGGCTATTTTAGCCCAAAACCCGAACAATCATGATGCTAAGACCAATCTCGATATCGTCAATAAAGCGCTCGAACAACAAAAGCAACAGCAAAAAAAACAGCAGAATCAAAAAGATAACAAACAAGATCAAAAATCCAAAGACAACAAAGACAACAAAGACAACAAAGACCAAAATAAACAGCAAGATAACAAAAAACAAGACCACTCAAAACAGAAGCAATCTAAATCTGAACAAGAGAAGTCTAAATCTGAGCAAGAGAAATCTAAGCAAGATCAAAGTAAATCTGAGCAAAAACAACACAAGGATAATCAGCAGAAGCAGTCCGAGCAAAATAAACAACAGCAACAGCAACAACAGCAAAATCAAGATAAACAACAAAAGGCTCAGCAGGATAAATCCAAGCAGCAACACGCTAAACAGGAACAGCAAGCTAAGCAGCAAGATTCTAAGCAACAGCAAGGCAAACAAAGTAAGCCACAAGCATTAACTCAAGCCGATCCTAACAACAAGGAAAAGCCGAGTAACACCGTAGCAGTGGATCCGCAACTCAATAAACTGCAACAAATTCCTGATGATGCAAAACGCTTATTGCAAGCGCAAATGGCATTAGAAGCTCAACAAAACCCAGCGCCTCAATCTACTGGTCAACAATGGTAATGCAACAGAAGGTAATGCAAAAAATGAAACGACAAATGAGCCAATCAAACGCCCTGCAATGGTTTTCAGTCTTTATGCTGTTAATCACCTCACTCACCTTTAGCCAAGTGAGTGTGGCAAAAAATATTCCTGCTTTTGCCACCGTCAATCAAACTCACCTCCGCAGCGATGAAGTGTTCAATTTTAAAGTCGCTTACATGGGCACCGCTAGCCGTGATGATTTTGATGCCAGTGTACTTGGTCAAAACTTCACTATGGGAAATGTGCAATATGGCACGTCTCGTTACAGCATTAATGGCGATACCACCATCCGCACCGAATGGAATGTGTCATTAGCGACCAGTAAAGTCGGTGAGGTCGTGATCCCAAGCTTTACCATTAATGGTGCCAAAACCCAACCGATCACCTTACATATCAGCAAAGATCCGACCGCGCCGAAACAAGATGATCTGATTGAATTTCAAGATAGCATTTCAAAACACACGCTTTATCCTAAAGAAATGGCGACATTACGCAGTCGCTTAGTGGTTAAAGCTGATCCGCGTGGATTGCAAAACACCAAACTTATCCCACCATCGGGTGACGGCTTAACCATTACTCCAATTGGCGAACCTAAGCAATATCAAAGTGTTGTCAATGGTAAACAAGCGACGATTGTCGATCAAAACTATCAAGTGACCGCCACTACTTCTGGAAAGCACACATTAAATCCACCACGATTGACGGCCAGTTTAATTGATGTGAGCCGCGCCACTGGTGCACGCCGCATTGTGCCCGTCAATGTTCACTCCGGCCCTATTGCTTTAAATGTATTAGAAAAGCCCGCGTCATTCTCAGGGGTGTGGCTACCGACTCAATCACTGGAATTACGACAAGGATGGCAAAACGGCAATGGTGATATGATCGATGTCTCATCAGGCAAAGTTGACGCCAAAGTAGGTCAGCCGATCACCCGTATTTTAGCGCTGGTGGTCAAAGATGTGAGCGCTGAAAGCCTGCCTGATATTAAAATTGATTATCCAAAATCAATCCGAGTTTATGCTGAAAAACCAAAGTTTGGTCAAGATAAACAAGGCAATACCGTAATGACGCTCAAACAAGTGTTGATGCCGAAAAAATCTGGCACCATCACCTTACCAGCGGTTAATGTCCCTTGGTGGAATTCACAAACCAGCCAAGCTGAAACCGCTAAGGCTGAAGGGTTAACCTTAACCAGCACGGTTGATGAAAACGCGCCGGCGCAAACTGCAACGCCAGCAGCAACCCCAGCAACAACTCAGGCCTCAACCACGCCCAGCCCTGCTGCTACCACAGACAACAACACCGCTGCCACTCCAGCGGTGATTAGCGCCGGCTACTGGCCTTATTTAACCGCGTTATTTGCCGCGCTGTGGATCATTACTCTAATATTGCTACTCAAAAAGAATAAGCAAGCTCCAATTAGCAGCACTCAAGCCAAACAACCGAGTTTACAAGCCACCGATAACGATTTAGCCCATATTTTACAACACCAAGATGGGGCTAAGATCCACAGTGAGATCTCACAATGGTTGGCTAAGCACCCAAGCCTCAGTGATGAGTTAACCCAACAAATCAAAGCCGAATTAAGCACATTAATGGCAGCGTTTTATAGCAAAAACCGTCAAGATTATGACAGTAAGGCGTTACTCAACCTGATCAAGCAAGCCGAGAAAGAAGTGAAAAAGAAAGGCCATCAGAATAAAGATGAGATGCCGCCGTTGTAGTGTGCGGATTATCAGTGTAATTTAATGTTCAGATAATGATTACGGTTGGTATAAATAGTGCGTTATTAATAGCGACTAGTTTCTCGTAAATCAGCACACTTATTACTAGTAACAAGCTCATTAACTAAAAGTTCTTCGGTTAATGAGCTTTTTTATGACAGGACACCAAACGGCTGACCTTTAGTGATTAGATTGAGGCCAAGATAACCTTACTATTGATCACAGGCTTATGAGTCTGTAAAGATTCAACCGCTTCGCATTCGGCTTCAAGCATAAAAATAGACTTAACGATTATGAGTAACAAACCTTTTAGCTTGGATAACTCGTTCTTGATATGCTTTGGTTTTAATGTTTTCACCACACGAATCATCAGCACCTCTCCGAAAGCGATTACAGCCGTAAAATGTCTCTCGATTCGGATCATTTTCAGATCGAGCTACCATTGTCCCCATACCACAACGCAAACAGCCAATTTCAATTTCACCACAGCCGCGACATGCTCTAAAACCTTTAGAGCTCGTCTCTATAGGTGAATTGCAATGCTTACAACTATTCACAATAGTATCGCAAGCTGGTGACAACGAACATTTATAGAACGTTTTATTATATTTAGTCTTTAAGGGGCGAAGTTCCCCTGTTTTACACTGATTACAATGCCATTTTTTTAATTTTGGTGCTAACTTAACGTCTACATATTTCATTCCATAATTTTCCATTTCAGTTAAAAATGGACTGCGATTTTCACCGTAAAATAGCAGATATATAAAATGCTTTGCTCTCGTTAAGGCCACATAAAATAAGCGGCGTTCTTCACCATGGGTATAACTATCTTTATTCGGTAAAACCAAATCAATCAATTCATCATTTTCTCGTGTAAATGGGAACACTCCTGTATCAACACCAAATAAGATCGGCTTTGTTGCGTAATTCAAATTTAGAGGTGACAACACTAGAATGGTGTTATTTCAATCAATTCGGTAAGTTTTAGGCATACCTAGCCCTGTTAGTTTATTTAAAGCTTTGATCATTGCGTAAGCTTCCCCAACTTGGGCATTATAATTTCTTAAGCTGAGTGTTCCGCCCAATAGCTTTTTCACTCGATACATTGCCGTTTCTGAAATTGACCTTTTATGATACCCAAACCGTGTTTTCCACTGCTTATTAGAACCATATAACTGTTGAAACCCGACGGATAAATTTCGTGGATGTCCCTTTTCCCAAAAGACTGCACCAAGTCTTGGAGGCACAAGTGGGGTGGCTTTTTTGATACGAATGGCTTCATAGCATTGTCGAGTATCGTAAGCACCATCGCCTGATACTTTTAAGATCTTTCGACGTGTTTGCTTTAGTAAATTAGGTAGAACGTCTCCGTCACTGACATTCGAGAAAGTAAGTTCTGCCGCAATAATTTCATGAGTAACGACATCAAAACCTATATGTAACTTACGCCAGATCCGGCGCTTCCCATCAGTTCCATGTTTCCTGACTTTCCATTCACCCTCGCCGTAAACCTTGAGGCCAGTAGAATCAATGGCTAAGTGTTGTATCGTGCCACGAGCTTTCGTTTTGAATGAGACTTCAACCTCTTTAGCCCTACGACTAATACAAGAATAATGAGGGCAAGTGAGCGGGACATTAGCAAGTTGAAATACAGAATCAATAAATCCCTGCAATGCCCTTAAGGGCATTGAAAATATACGTTTTACCATAAGCGCTGTTGTTATTGCTAAATCACTGAAAATACGAGGTCTACCACGCAGCCCTTGTTTAGCTTCTTTCCATTCTTGGATAGCTTCTTCATCAATCCAGAAAGTCAGTGAACCACGTTTAATCAGTGATTGATTATATAACTTCCAGTTTTTGGTCTTATAACGAGGTTTTGGCATGAATATCGATGGTTTAGTAGGGAGTAAACGATCTGATCGTCAGTTTCACATTTAGTTCCATCGAATTACGCAACAAAGCCACGAACTCTACAAACCAACATCTGGAAAATTATTTGTAGAGTGTTACACGCCCTTTTGTTACATCCTCAAGAATAAACTAGGTTTAGAATTGCCTTCTGGGCAAGCATCACACGTTCTGCGCCATACATTCGCCAGTCACTTTATGATGAATGGAGGAAATATTCTGGTGTTAAGGGATATTCTAGGCCATGCCGACATTGCAATAACAATGCGTTATGCACACTTTGCGCCCGATCATTTATCTGATGCTGTAACAAAAAACCCAATCGCCGGCATTGGTGCCTGACTGTCGCCACAAAATTTTTTAATTTCCTGTCGCCACTTCATCGCCACTCATATGTTTTTGACATAAAAAAGGCCACTTAAAAAAGCGGCCATTTCAGAGTTAAATTGACAATTTAATCACGCCCGTAAACATTATTTTCTTGCTCTTGAACTCGGATAAATGTGGTGCGCTTGGTGAGCTCTTTAAGCTTGGCCGCGCCAACGTAGGTGCAGGTTGAGCGCACGCCACCAAGAATATCGCTGATGGTATCATGTACCGTTCCACGGAATGGAATAAGCACGGTTTTACCTTCTGCCGCGCGATACTTGGCTACCCCACCAGAATGCTTCTTCATTGCCGATTGAGATGACATTCCGTAGAACTTCATGAATGATTTACCATCTTGCTCAATGTGCTCGCCGCCTGACTCTTCATGCCCAGCTAACATGCCGCCCAGCATCACAAAATCGGCACCACCGCCAAAGGCTTTAGATACATCGCCCGCGCAAGTACAGCCACCGTCACCGACAATTGTGCCACCTAAACCGTGTGCAGCATCCGCGCATTCAATAATGGCAGACAACTGCGGATAACCGACACCCGTTTTTACTCGCGTAGTACAAACCGAGCCAGGGCCAATGCCAACTTTTACGATATCGGCGCCAGCAAGGATCAATTCTTCAACCATATCCCCAGTAACCACATTACCCGCGCTGATCACTTTATCTGGAAATTGTGCGCGCACTTTTGATACATATTCGACTAGATGCTCAGAGTAACCGTTAGCGATATCAATACAGATAAAAATAATATCTTCTGTTAATGCCATAATATCGATGGTTTTTTGGAAATCCGCATCCGATGTGCCGGTTGATACCATCACATTATTCAATACTTTTGCATCATGAGTTTGAATAAATTCAGCCCAATCCGCCACAGTGTAATGCTTGTGGATTGCCGTCATCACATTATGTTCAGCCAGTGCTTGCGCCATAGCAAAGCTGCCGACAGAGTCCATATTCGCCGCAATAACAGGTACGCCAGACCACTGACGGCCGCTGTGCTTGAAAGTGAAGTCGCGATCCAGATTAACTTGAGAACGACTCTTTAATGTTGAGCGTTTAGGGCGAAATAATACATCTTTAAAGCCTAACTTCAGTTCTTGTTCGATACGCATGCTATACACTTCCTATGAGGCAAATTGAAACAAAGAAATAATCATGCCCGCCATTTGATAACATCAAAAAATCATAATGAATTGTCTTTACAACAAGGCTCACGAATTTCGGGCACAAAAAAACCGCAGCGTTTTGTTGACGCTCCGGTTTTCAGTATTATAGGGTGAGATTTTTTCGTTACCAGTCTGATATTTCAATTTTTTTTGTGATACTTTATGAAAGATAGTATCTCGGAAACTGCCTTCAATCTTCGAATTGAAATTCGCACTCAGCACCGTAACTAGTTAATAATAAACACTTTACCCACAATTAAGGCCAAAAGGTTAAGCATAAAATCCGCAATACCACCGCAAAAACCACCAGCGACACGCCTAATTTATAATATTTGAATTCCCCTACCGACATTTCAACGCGTTTATAAAAGATGGTGGCGAGCCCTTTCCAGTCTTGGCTACGCTTTCCATATTGAACCATACTCATCAAAATCAGTGAAATCCCAACGAAAAGAAAGCTCTTTTCAATCACCAACACGATTGTTTCCATCATGGCTTTATCCTCCTTGACCGTATTGCTTTCACTATGACGTTTTTTTTATTGGTTGGCTGTAGGACTTAAGTCGTAAATCTTAGATAATGTGAGCTTTATTGGTCAAAATTATCGTTTATCATCAAATGACAAACAAAAAAATGCAGAGCCACCGAAGTGTACTCTGCATCTTGTTTGGTATTGTTACTTCAAATTAAATCAATATGACTTACAGTTGAGCAGCCGCTACGTAGTCTTCTAACTCTTGAACTTTAACGGTAGTGATACGTTGGTTATCAGCATAGAAAGTAACTGAATCGCCAGCTTTAACGCCGCGTAATGTTTTTTGAGTGCCGTTTACGTATGCAACGTTCATTTGTAATGTGTTGGCATCGATTTGTTAGATAGTGGTGTTTTTGATATCAGCGTTGTTCGCTTGAACAGGTACTGTAGTCACAAAATCTCAATAAAAAATCGTTTATTATTAATTACGACAACTTTCCATCACAACCATGAATGACAAGGTTATAAGTATTCCCTTTGGCAATCACTTGTTTGATAATAGTACACTTTTCTGAAAGTTCGAGATGTTGTTATCAAAGTTGTAAATAATAATCACATATCCATTCATTTTTGCTATTGTCTCATTGCAAGATAGACTGAATGTAAATAATGAGTTGAACATGAAATTAAGTAAATTTTGTCTGATATTGATGGTTACTACCTTTACGGGTTGTGCCATTTATACCGGTTTTAATTATGATGATATCTTTGGTAAGCAGCAAGTTCGCCCTCGCACGCCCAGTTTTCAAACCCCTGCGGCTCAGCATTTTATCAATGACATAAAGCCGATTTTAGATAATCGCTGTGTTGTATGTCATGCCTGTTATGATGCTCCTTGCCAATTAAAATTTTCTTCTGTAGAAGGTATCGATCGTGGCGCCAATAAAAGTTTAGTGTATAACGGCACTCGATTAACCGCGACAAACCCAACGCGTCTATTTGAAGATGCACAAACTACCGAAGAATGGCGTGAGATTGGTTTTCATCCCATTTTAAATGAACGTGCACAAATCCCTGAAGCCAATTTAGAAGCAGGCTTAGTAGCGCGATTACTTAAACAGAAAAAGCAACATCCGATGACACAACAAGATCAGCTTGAAGGCTTTGATTTTGCCATCGATCGCGAACAACAATGCCCTTCAATTGAAGAATATGACCAATATGCCGCCGACTATCCAACTTGGGGTATGCCTTATGGAATGCCTGCATTAAGTGACAAAGAGCATAATACATTAACGCAATGGTTATCTGATGGCGCAGTAATGTCGGCCCATCAACCATTATCAAAACAGCAATATGCTCAAATTGATAAATGGGAAGATTTTTTCAATAGTGATTCGTTAAAACAGCAACTTACTAGCCGCTATATATACGAGCATTTATTTTTATCTCATCTCTATTTCTCACAATTCCAAAAAGCAACACCAGACAGCCCAATCCAGTTTTTTATGCTGGTTCGCTCCACCACACCACCTGGACAACCAGTCAATCGCATTGCGACCCGTCGTCCTTATTCCGATCCTAAAACCGACCGTGTGTATTACCGTTTAGTTGCCTACCCCGCGACAATTGTCAATAAAACCCACCAACCATACGCATTAAATGATAAGAAGTTAGCGCGAATTCAGTCTTTATTTATCAAACCACAATATGAAGTAAAAAGATTACCAAGTTATCATTCGAGCGTGGCGGCAAACCCATTAACAGCATTTGAATCCCTTCCTGTTGCTGCCCGGTATCAATTTATGTTAAATAATGCTCAAAATACCATTATGAGTTTTATTAAAGGTCCAGTTTGTCGTGGGCAGTTGGCCTTAAATGTCATTAATGATCGCTTTTGGGTGTTCTTTGTTGATCCTTCCAGCGCGAACAACCCTGAAGTCCAACAACTTTATCACGAGCAAACTCATAACTTACGGCTACCTTCAGAACAACAGAGCAACTTGGTTCCGACCTTTGAATGGCTGGGTTATTCCGAGCGCCAAGCCCGTTACCTTGAAGCAAAATCACGCCAAATGAATAAATGGTTTAAAAACGGTTCAAACTTAACGCCTGAGCTTGTCTGGGATGGCGACAATAAAAATAGTAATGCCGCATTGACTATCTTTCGTCATATTGACAGTGCATCGGTAGTAAAAGGCTTAGTGGGTAAGCCACCGAAAACCGCTTGGGTGATCGATTATGAATTACTCGAAAGGATCCAATACTTATTAGTCGATGGTTTTGATATATATGGTAATTTCGGGCATCAATTAATGACGCGTATGTTTATGGATTTTTTACGCATGGAAGGCGAGGAGAATTTCTTATCGTTACTTCCGATCGAAGAACGACACAAGCAAATGGAAAATTGGTATCAAGATCCGACCCCACAATTAAGTGCCTTTATTCAGCGTGATGTGACGCCATTTGAACAGCCGCCTAATATTGAATACAAAACGGATAACCCAAAGCAAGAATTGTACGCCTTGTTAAAACAGCGGTTAGCTCCGGTACTCACCCAACGATACGCTTTAGTTAATACCGGCCTGTCGCAAAAAAATGAATTTATTCTAAATAAAATTGACCTATTAAAGGGTAAAGGGGTTTATCGTATTCCTCCTTTAATCTCCATTATGGTCACATTGGAAAATGGCAAAGAACAAGTTTTTACCTTGATACACAACAACGCACACAGCAACATTTCAAGCTTATTTGATGAAGAAAGTAATCGGATAAGAGAGGACGATGATTTAACCTTAGTGAAAGGCGTATTGGGCAGTTACCCTTCCGCCTTCATTCAGTTGAAAGAATCGGATATTGCAGATTTTTATCGACAACTTTCACAGCTAGAAGATGATGACGATTATGTTGCCATTTTAGACAAATATGGCGTTAGACGCGGTTCTGCTGATTTTTGGGCGTTCAGCGATAAACTAAACAAATGGTATCAAAATGATCAGCCGATTGAGGCAGGGTTACTTGACTACAACCGTTTTGAGAATCGTTAATATCGTACACCTCAAGTCAACTCTAACGTTGCTTGAGGTGTAATGAAGGCATCATTACAAAACTAAACAACCGATTAATGCTGGAATACCGGCAATGGTCATTAACATACCAAAGTTATTCTCTTTTGGTTTGCATACCGAGATTTGATCCCATGATACTGACTGCTTACTGCCTTGCCATGCTACCGCGGCCACAATCCAAATCGCCAACAAAACGAAAAATAAAAACTCTGCCATATTATGTGGTTGTAATACTGGCACCACCTTGGATAGAAACGACACCACTAGCAGCGCGCCAACATTGACGACCAATACCTTCTGCACTAATTTTTTCATGTTAAATCCTTTTCTGCTCTTTTAGCTTCCTGCCACTATAAAAATAAAATACCTCCTAGTTTCTAGCTTAGATCCCATTTTTACGATTCAATGCCAATGACTGACCTAAATTTGATCCATCGCAAACCTAATAAACCATCATCTTAGTGTCATGTAATCACTTTATAAGCTTAATGAATAACTAAAAATGAGGAGCATAACGATGATTTAGCGTTATTAATCTCCGTCGAATAAATCGCAACAACACCGCATTATCGCGCTATTTATTTAGCTTAATTTACATTATGCTGTAGACAGAATATTAACTCATTTCATAAACCAATCAGGATGTTAATAATGGAAAAAACAATTCGAACCATGCCTGCTCATAAAAACATTGCATTGGTAGCTCATGATCATTACAAACCAGAATTATTGCGTTGGGTTATTGAAAACAAAGAAAAACTTCAAAAACATTTTCTTTATGCCACTGGCACGACTGGCAATATGCTGAGTAAAGAAACCGGACTGGCAATTAAAAGCTTGATGAGTGGCCCAATGGGCGGTGACCAACAACTGGGCGCACTGATCTCTGAAGGCAAGATTGATATGATGATTTTCTTCTGGGATCCATTAAATGCGGTACCACACGATCCCGATGTGAAAGCATTGCTGCGTATTGCTTCAGTATGGAATATTCCCGTCGCCACCAACCGTGCAACGGCAAAATTCTTGTTTGCTTCCAAATTACTAGAACAAGAAGTGGATGTTGAAATCCCTGATTATCAAGCCTATTTAAACGATAGAATATAATTATCGGTTAAATAGCTACATAATTAACTAAATAACGAACAAAACGGGCCTAACACTTAGTGCTAGGCTCGTTTTTCGTTTTAAACTATTACCAATATTATTGAGGATAAGTGACGATTAACACAAATTCTCTTCGTGTGCCCACACCGCCATTTCAACTCGTGAACGCAAATTTAACTTCTTCAATAAACTTTTCACATGCACCTTAACCGTCCCTTCGGCAATATCGAGTTTACGCGCGATCATTTTATTGGTCATACCGGTTGCCACCAACTTTAAGGTTTGAAATTCACGCTTAGTTAAACTATCAACGCCGCGTGGCGCTTCTTTTTTACTGCGTAACCCTTCCATTAAAATTGGCGCCATCTCTGGGCTTAACACCATTTGACCATTGCAGGCTTGATCTATCGCTTTCAGTAGCTCTTCCGGTTCCATATCTTTTAATAAATAGCCATCCGCGCCCAATTTGATTGCATTGGTTAAGTCACCTTTATAGTTGGAGACGGTAAACACCACCACTCGGCTCGACAAATGACAATTGCGCAATTCACGCAATGTTTCTAAACCATTCATTTCCGGCATATTGAGATCGAGTAAAATCAAATCGGGCTCATGTTGTTTGGCTAATTTAATACCCTCTGTTCCGGTGTGCGCCATCGCGACCACTTGCATGTTACCGTTCATCTCAATCAAATGTTTCACCCCACCACATAACATTGGATGATCATCAATTAAAATAACCGTTGATTTATCAGTGTGTTTTAATTCCATAACAGCGCCTTTTATTTTATTGGGGTGAGAATTCGATATTAATGCGCGTACCTTGATCTAGCTTTGATTCAATATTTAACTGACCAGGTAAGGACTTAGCTCTATCTCGCATAATAGTAATACCGTAGTGATTTTTAGGTTCAACAATTTGTTGCATTCCACACCCATCATCCACAATGGTAATGACAACCTTCTGACTATTCGCATCATATTGGGCATCAATTTGGCTTTGTTGCGTAATTCAAATTTAGAGGTGACAACACTAGAATGGTATTATTTCAATCAATTCGGTAAGTTTTAGGCATACCTAGCCCTGTTAGTTTATTTAAAGCTTTGATCATTGCGTAAGCTTCCCCAACTTGGGCATTATAATTTCTTAAGCTGAGTGTTCCGCCCAATAGCTTTTTCACTCGATGCATTGCCGTTTCTGAAATTGACCTTTTATGATACCCAAACCGTGTTTTCCACTGCTTATTAGAACCATAAAACTGTTGAAACCCGACGGATAAATTTCGTGGATGTCCCTTTTCCCAAAAGACTGCACCAAGTCTTCGGGGCACAAGTGGGGTGGCTTTTTTGATACGAATGGCTTCATAGCATTGTCGAGTATCGTAAGCACCATCGCCTGATACTTTTAAGATCTTTCGACGTGTTTGCTTTAGTAAATTAGGTAGAACGTCTCCGTCACTGACATTCGAGAAAGTGAGTTCTGCCGCAATAATTTCATGAGTAACGACATCAACACCTATATGTAACTTACGCCAGATCCGGCGCTTCCCATCAGTTCCATGTTTCCTGACTTTCCATTCACCCTCGCCGTAAACCTTGAGGCCAGTAGAATCAATGGCTAAGTGTTGTATCGTGCCACGAGCTTTCGTTTTGAATGAGACTTCAACCTCTTTAGCCCTACGACTAATACAAGAATAATGAGGGCAAGTGAGCGGGACATTAGCAAGTTGAAATACAGAATCAATAAATCCCTGCAATGCCCTTAAGGGCATTGAAAATATACGTTTTACCATAAGCGCTGTTGTTATTGCTAAATCACTGAAAATACGAGGTCTACCACGCAGCCCTTGTTTAGCTTCTTTCCATTCTTGGATAGCTTCTTCATCAATCCAGAAAGTCAGTGAACCACGTTTAATCAGTGATTGATTATATAACTTCCAGTTTTTGGTCTTATAACGAGGTTTTGGTATGAATATCGATGGTTTAGTGGGGAGTAAACGATCTGATCGTCAGTTTCACATTTAGTTCCATCGAATTACGCAACAAAGCCACATAAAGACGAGCTAATGAAAGACATTTCAGAGATGTTATTTCTCTCACCTGCTCAAATGAGTCGCTTATATACTTTTATTGAAGAGTTAACCGAACAAGATTTATTGGACGCTCAATCGAACTATATTGAGTTGTTTGATCGTGGTCGTTCTTTGTCTTTATTGTTATTTGAACACGTTCATGGTGAATCAAGAGATCGTGGTCAAGCCATGATCGACTTGATGGAACAATATAAAACCGCAGGTCTGCAAATCGAAAGTATCGAATTGCCCGATTATCTGCCGGTGTTCCTTGAATATCTTGCCACTCTAGCGCGTGAAGAAGCGGTACAAGGTTTGGCGGATATCGCGCCTATTTTGGCACTGCTTGGCGCTCGTTTAGAAAAGCGTGACAGTCTTTATAGCTCCTTGTTTACCTTGCTATTGGAATTGTCAGGTACTCAAGTTCGTCCTGAGCACTTGCATGACAATGTTGACAAAGAGCAACGTGATGATACCGCCGAAGCGTTAGATGCGGTGTGGGAAGAAGAGCAAATCAAATTTTTAGGCGAAGAAGGTTGTGCCTCTGCCGAGCAAAATATGCACCAAAAAAGTTTTGCCGGCAGTGTTCAGCCTCAATATGTAAGCTTAGATTCTATTGCACCCCTGTCTGATAACTCAGCTAAAGACAGTTTGACTTCAATGTCTGGAGGCCAACAATGAGCGATTTTTTAAATACGTTTTTCTTTAACGTATACCCCTATCTTGCTGCTATTTTCTTTATTGGTAGCTGGATCCGCTATGATCAAGCGCAATATTCTTGGCGCGCAGGATCAAGCCAAATGCTAAGCAGCGCGAAAGATAAGCGTTATATGTTTATTGCTTCTAACCTTTTCCATTTAGGTATTTTAGGGGTATTTGCAGGCCACGCATTTGGTATGTTAACCCCACACTGGATGTATGAAGCTTGGCTACCCGTACCAGTGGAATACTTAGCGCGTAAGTACCAATTGGTGCGCAGTCGTCGCTAGCGCTGTTGTCCATTTTTAATATGATAAGAATTTATAACCCACGGGTTTTGTAAAACAGATTGTAGCGCGTCGCGAAATATGAACACGCAAACCCTAGTAAAGTGAACACGCTGCGAATTGTTCATAATACTAGGGTTTGTTTATTTTTATAGCTGTATTTAAAGTTGATTTGAAGATGGATTAAATCGGTTTTGAAATTGTTACGTCACAGCGTTTTGAGTGATATGTCACATTTCCTTTGAAGTCATCACTTACTTTTACGTGGCACCCATCTTGAGTCCTATCTGAGCCAATAATGGCATCTTGCTCACCATCAGTAATAGTCACACTAGAACAAGCCGAAAGAGTGAGTGCTGCACATAAAATTAGAGCTGCTTTCATTTCTAATACTCAGGACTAAACGGTTCGAGTTTGTCGGTTGCATCCCATTGCGCGAACTGATCCCAAATATCACGCTTGCGAGCAATGAATACACGCAAGACTTCACGCAATTCTGCTAGTGAAGTATCGCGCCAAGTATTATCCGCAAGTCGGAATTGAGTAGTGTCAGTTTCTTGGGCGTTAATGGTTTCTGCATCGTTGATCACACGCCGAATGTCTGCTGCATCAGATACAACATCCCATTGAGCACTTAACGCGTTCAAGTCTGAGCTGATTGCAGTGTCACGAATCACTTTGCCGTTACTGGCGTTATACTCTGCAACGGCTTCATCATCTTGCACCCATTGTTCACCTTCCCATTTTTGAAATGGCTTTGGTTCAAGTAAGGTGTATTCGTCATCAAATAGGGTTTTATCTTCAAACTCTTTCGGCTGCTTTGTTTGCTTGTTGTATGCTGTGACTTTGACGAAACGTTCTTTTGCTTGCCAAGTACCGTCATTGTAATCACGAGGTACGTTGCCATTGTTGTCTAAAAATGCGTGGTATTCATTTTCTTCAAGCTCGGCAACAGGAAAGTCTGGTGTGTGATACGGTGGGATCATGAACTCTTTCGATTTGATGTTTTTTACAGCATCAACCGTGCGTAGATATTCACCGGTTTCAAAATGATATTGTGCTAGTTTCATGCTGCATGTTCTCCGTGAATAATCCAGACATCAGAAAAGTTAGTGTTTGGGCGGGTGTAGTCACCCGTTCGGGCGATACGAGAAGCGTCAATTGAAAATGATCTATATCTAGTATTACCAGAACTAGATTCAGTAAGTGATGGTGCTGTTGTTTGATCAACCCCAAAAATGATTCCAGATGTCGATGCAACAAACCCAAAGTTAGATCCACCACTAGCTATACTTGCAGAGCCAGTTATATTCTGAATCTGGTCTTCAACCGTGGTTCCTGCCGCACCATACATACCCGCTGCTGCTTCCCAAGGCATTAAGCCGTAGTTTGGCATAGTAAATGTCGTTGCACCGTCACCTGTTCCATAGTTTGCTGCGTAAGGGGTTGGATTGGCATCAATTAGGGCTTGGTCTACGGCTGTTGATTCTGCGATTACCCAAAGTTTTGGAAAGTCTGCGCGTAGCACTTCGGTGCCGTCAGCTTTTAGGGCTATTTGTGTGCGGTCGAAGCCGTGGATAGATTCGTGAAAGCGGAAGCCTGTTAGCACATCTAACATTGCAGCTTTACCACCTGCGGCAATCGCAAGCGCCAAATGATCAAACCTATCAGGATCAAACTCAACACCAGACGCACTGAGCGCATTCATGAACTCTTTAATATTGGCGTTAAACCAGTCTGCACCTGGGTAACTTGGTGCGCCGCTGTCGTTGGATTCAGAGAAGTAACCAGGCGTACCAATTCGAGGTTTGGTGGCTGGCGCTTCCGTGACTTGTGAGCTGTTATTTAACGGATGCATTAAACGCTCTCCTCATCATAGTAATAAACGTATTCATAGTATTTTCCGCCTAGCTTGATGGTGTTTAACGTACACTCAAGAATCGCAGCGGTTTGTAATACCAACGGGGTTAAACAGTTATCTAAACAGGTGGCATACGCTTGGGTGATGCCATAAACATTAATGCGAAGAACGTGACGATAACGCTCTTCATAAAGTGGATATGTACAACCACGTAAGCAGTGGTGAGGGAAGATTTCTTGTACCTCGATATCAAAGCCCAAATCTGCGGCGAGCTTTTCAATGTTCCATGCCTGTAAACCGCCTTTACGGTGGTACTTCTCAACAACAGCCGCACGGCGTGATTCAAAGCCTTGGTTACTCACATTACACTCGGGTAAGCCTAAATAGGTTTCCCATTCGGGTAGTGTTTGAAAGCACGTTTCAGGGCGCATTTCATCAAGCAGTAAGTCAGCATTCGTTTCTGCTGCTTCAAGGCGTGGTGCATAGCCTGCAACATACTTATATAGCGTGCTGTTTGGCTCGTAGTTCCAAATCAAACCACGAGGCATTTGCAGAACAAGCGAGCTTGTCCACTCGGCTACGCTATGGCCCATGTGATCACCCCTAAATCATGTAACTGGTTTGCGGCAGCTGGCACATCAGCATTGAGATCAAGCGTATAATCCGTCACACCTTCAGTACCACCTATAGCCGTACGAACGGCGCTAAGTAGCAGGGTTTGACCAGGTGATAGCGTTTTGAAGTAAGAATCCAAACTGGTCTGAACCGATTTACGAAGCTCGGAAGAGTCAGGTGTTAAGCCAATCCCCAAGTCAGTTGTTAACAATTGAAGATTGATATTGATAGGTTCTACGCCCGCAGGACGCCCAACATCTGCACCCGTTGCAGGGTCAGAATGTCGATAAATATAAGCATCCATAGTGGCAATGTCAGAGCTATTCGGAATGATGTCTTCACGGCCATCAAACACAAACGCATAACCAACAGTTGAGCCTCCTTGGTAGCGGTCATACGCCCAAGCGCGAGTCACGCCAGCCACTTCACGGCACCAGCCAACATAGTCATGCACAGCGCCGCCCATTGGAGGGTTGCGCTTACGGAATAACAAACGCTCAAGCACCTCGTTTACAGGCTCTAAATCTGCACCGCCAGAAATTTCGCCCGTTGTGCCGTTTGGTTGAATGCCTGGCACAGTAGAAACTAAAGTTAAGGCTTCACCGTCATCTATATTACCGTCTGCGCCTGGCTCGTTGGCCTCAACTGTTACCAGCACTTCACCATCAATAGGCGCATTAGAAAGCACCACTGTATATAAGCGGCCATCGCTGTGGATTAATTGCGTATCCAGTGGCACAGGCACATCACCAATTAACGTGACAGGCCCAGTTGCTGCCGTGGCAAGCTTCTGGATCACGCCTTCAGTTCGTGCGGTATCAATAATGGTTTGGTCTTCAGATTCAGAAGTAGGAATAATTTGGCGAACAATCCAAGACTGGTAATCGTACACATCACGCAACGAACCACTGACGGCACTATTCAGTGCAAGCTCAATACCAAACTTAGGCAACACCTGATCAAGTGATGCCTCAATATCAAGCTTGCCAGTCTCAATCAGTTGGCGAAGAGTAGGAACGTTAAACGGCATAGATAAACTCCTGAGTAGCAGACCAAGCACGAGACACAGTTAAGGTTATTTCCTTGCCGTCAGGCTTTGAAATCACAATGGTTAACGCAAGGGTTTGAAAGCGAGGAATAGAACCCGTCACAGAGACTTTGCGAGCCATGCAGCCATTGCCATCATCGACCAGCATCCACGCCAGTGCATCTTCGGCATATTTCACCGCACGGTTACGCACATCAGTGGTCAGTTTTTCACGGTAGAGTAGCCAGAGCTTAGAACCCCAAGGTTTATCTGAAAAAGTATCACCCGGCCAACCACGTAAGTCTGTTGTGCCATCCGGAATAATGTCAGAGGAATTAGCACGAGCATCGGTAAACAAAGAAATCAGCACAAGGTTTGATATCGTGCTGTCCACATCACCTTCAATGATAACGTTGGATAACTGAACCATACCTTGTGCGATGTTCATCATAAAAACCTTTAGCCAATAGGCGGTGTCGTGTTCGTGCTTCCTGCTTTGTGATAGTGACCAAGATATGAAAAACCGCCAGCCGTTAAGTCGCTACCGCTAACCACACTGGCTGACGTAATACCGCCAGAGGCAAATATGCCTAAGTCTGTCGAGATACCACCCGTCACATGCAAGGGGCCTTGAATTAATGTTTCTGGTGAGATGATAGTGAAAGAATCGGCAGCGTTATAAATCACCTCAGTTGCTGTGATGATTAGCTTGCCGTCTTTGGTGAGGCGGATGTTGTGACCGTCTTGATGGTATAAAAAAACATCGCCACTTTCACCTGTTGGGCGACAATTTTTATCTTCCACAGCCACTGCAACCAAGTTGGCTAAGTCACCGCCCAGCGCAACCAAGACCGCTTCTGAATTCTTTGGTGGGTTTGAACTCATGCCATAATTTTGAAAACGCTCAATGTTATCGGCAGACTCATCCGCATGTATTTGCACCTGGATGTTTTGACGTTGTAAATCCTCGATAACACCTGTCACCAACGCACGGCCAATACTGCCCATGATCTTGCGACGAATCGGGGCAAGCAGTTTTTGAATATAGCGCTCTGTTACCATTTTGCAGCCACCTTTGTTTTCTTCTCGATTTGTGCTGGTATCTCCATTGCATCCGGTGGAACGACGCTAATCACAGCCAAGCGACCAGAGTCATCTTCGCTAAACATCACCGTTTTAATGAGCAGCTCTTTATCAATGCCGAAGATAGGATCTTGAACTGAAATCAATTGGTTAAAGTTCCACAACTTACCCGTGTCAGGAATACGCCAGCCTGTGACCGTGTACTCTGCACTGTTCGAGCGTGCAATGCTGCGCTGGCGTTCCCATTGACCACGCTTGCTTGCACCATCGGCGGTCGCAATTTCTTCATTGATAATAATCATCGGACGATAACGAGTAATTTCACTATCAGTCACTTCTGCTTTTATGCCTCCAACAGAGGACAATCCAGCACCATCCCACTTTTCACCAAAACTCGGGCCAGTGGATTTCACCGTGAACTGACTAAAGCGATCACGCCAAGAAAAACGCCCACGTGCGGCAAGAATGTTCTGACCGAGAATCAAAGCGGTGCCTGATTTTTCTTTGCTAGTACAAGTGATCACCAAGTTACCAAACGTATCAGAAGTCAGTAGAACACCACGCTGTTTTGCCAAACGTGCAAGCAGCTCATGGGCGGTTTCACCTTGTTCGAGTTGCACACGTTGGAATGCTGCGCCCACATCCGTATTCACGATCACATCAATACCAAATGGCTTGCACACCGTTTTAGCAATTTGCGTTAACGTCTGGTTGTTAAACTGGCCGCTAGAATGCACCACAGAGCAGTCAACAAGGTCTGCGGTTTTATCGCGGCCACTGACCGAGATTTGCACTTGTTCATCGTCATAGCTAGGTATCCAGTCATCAATGTAACCAGTGATCACACGCTCACCACCAATTTCAACCATGCAAGCTTCACCTTGCTGAATAGGTGCACT
The DNA here is from genome assembly GCF_009601765.2 of Vibrio algicola. NCBI lineage: Bacteria > Pseudomonadati > Pseudomonadota > Gammaproteobacteria > Vibrionales > Vibrionaceae > Vibrio > Vibrio algicola. The sequence goes on along the minus strand of NZ_CP045700.1, from coordinate 317,371 downwards.
CACGGCTTGGTATTGGTTGTCCATCCATTTCCAAGTCAAAGACAGTTCAAATGTACCCGCCATATTATCGAGTGCGCGAGTGACTTGAACCTTAGTCCAACCTTCATAAACCTTGCCATCTACTTTCAGCGTGATTTTATCCATTGCCATTCTCCCCGATAATCTCAACCGATTGAGAAGGCTTAATAAACGCAGGATGAGAAAGACCATTGCGGCGAATAATCGACTGGCGGTTTTCTGTATCTCCCGTCTGGCTCCAAGCCACGTAAGACACAGGCATGGTTTGATTCGGGGTATACACAGAAAGTTGGGGCAGCTGCTCTGCGCGAGCACGAGTGTCAGACAACACAGACTGGCGCAACGCACGCAAAGAACGCCAGAGTGATGAATCACCACGTTCGACAGCTTGCTCTGAAAACACCGCCAGTTCACTTGCCACACCATTTCCCATGGCTTTCAATTGAGGGCCAGTCAAAATGGCCGTACGTTCAGCGCCTGTTAACGAGGCAATCACATTGTCATCCGCTTCAGTATCCTGGTTAAAATCTGAAGCCCCCAACGCTGCCGCTTTAGAAATGGCCGCAGAGTTTAAAATCAGCTGTTTATACACTTCACTGTTTTGGGTAATCGCCGCTTTCTTTTCTGAGTTAGCCGTAAATGGCACAGAGCTGGCGACACCATCAGAGCTTGAAATACCACTACTCAAACCGCCTGTTACCGCCAATTCTGCGCGCATACCATCCCAACGGTTTTGCACTTGGGTATAAACATCAAGGGCGCGAATAGGGTCAGTAACAACAGACTTCACATCTTCTAATAAGCCCATTGTTTCAACCGCCAAGTCGCCAGGGTAAGCCAACAAGTTACCAATCGAGTCTTTTGTGCGAATCAAGCGGTTTGTCCATTCACGCAGCTCGCTTGGTAGTGAAGGTAAGTTTCGAGTGAACTCGTCTAAATCATCTAAAAACTGATCCACCATGCCGCCAATGCCTTCCACATTATCGACATCAAAATAACCCTCAAAGGCAGAGTTAGCAGCATCTTGAGATTGTTCGGCTTTATCTTGTAGGTCGCTGGCTGTGTCTGATTGAGCCGAAGGAAAAAGGTTTTCACCCACCTCAAACACTTCAAAGCTAATGCTCGCGGTTCGGTCTTTATTGATAAGTAGCTTATGGCTCACCTTACCAATTTGAACTTGTCGCACGCCAAACCAAGGGTGAATGAATTCGCCTGGTCCCAGCTGATTTAGCGCATCGAGAATATTTTGCAATTGGGTGACGTAATCATCGCCAAGAACGCGACCATTGATTTTTTCTGATTGCAGCACCTTGCCGTTGTCTTCCGCCCAGCCGCTTTCCTTTTTAGGGTAAGCATGAGGAATGGCGCGGCGGCCACTTTCACCATCCGCACCTTCAAGTAAGAATTCAACCCCACGAAAAGAGGCCGTTAAACGTTCTTCAAATGCCATTTAAAGCTCCTTTATGGTGGGTTAATTGATGCCTGAATCTGGGTTAACGGTTAAGCCAGGGAAGCTACCTGTGACTTTCTTAGTAATGCGATCATCACTGACACCAATATCGACTTTGATATTGCCGCCAATACCTAGCGGTTGTGGGGCCATCATCCAAGGTAAGGTGGCTGGCGTTGTGCCATCATTGGTTTGGTAGTTTTTGACGGCTTGAGTGACTGACTTTGATTCTTTATCGTCACTTGAAAATAGAGAGCCTAACGTGGTGTTTTGTGCCCATTTGCCAAATGCAGTATCACCAATTAAGGCATCCATTGTTGACTCGACAATAGGATATAGAATCGTAGCTGCAAGCGCTTTACCTGCGGCAGACTTCACTTTGCTTCCTTTGGTTCCTTTATTACTCCCACCGCCCAATGTGCCAGAATTATTCATACCACCCGCTGGCATGTTCACGACATAAACAGGGGTTGCACCTAAGTCTGCAAAACCTCCTTTGCCACCGACGCCACCCGAACCAGGTATGCCACCTTTACCGAATACACCTTTAACCGATGCGGCAATATCTAACCCTTTTTTCGCAACGACTAAACCGCCTAATGCCCACGCAGCAGCTTCGCCCCAATCTAGCCAGTTTTGAATGGTGTCATCATCAACACTATTAATGGCATCCGCCAAATCTTGGATCGGCTCAGCGAGTCGCATGTTAGCGAACTTTTCAAAAGAGTTATTTAGGGAGGTGAGCGCACTATCAAAAGTAGCCGCATTGGTGGCTGCTGCTTTCTGGGTTGCTCCTACATCAGTGGTATCAGAAACCATCTCTTTTAATAGCGCTTTGTTGTCTGAACTATAAAGAGACGCTAGACCTTGTAGTGATGTTTGGTCGAATACATCGCCCAATTTCAACGGATCATTTTTTGCTTTGTCTAAAATTTCTAGTAGCAACTCAGCAGGCTCTCGCAACTCTTTGGTGCCTTTCTTAAACACCTCAATGCCTTGCTGATCTAAAAATTCAACCTTCTTCTTGTCGGAAAAGGTCGCGAACACAGCTTGAATTGAGGTTAACGATTCATTGGCATTGCCTTTAGCTTTCGCAAACAACTGAACGAGCGCGCCCATTTGTTGAATAGCTTCTGGGCCTTTGCCTTGGTAAGTGGCAAAGAGCTGCTCAGAAATACCCGCAAGGTCTTTGACACTGACACTACCAATTGCAAACTGACCATACAGTTTGTCGATGGTATCCATCACGGCTTCAGACTCGGTAATACCTTTTTCTCTAAACTGGGCAAATAATGCGCCTGTTGATTGAGCATCTGCACCGAATGCCTGCATAAACAAGCCCATATTTTCTAGGTTATCTGTGACGAATTTCAGATCACCGGTTTTGCCAAGAAGCACATCGACACCAGACGCCAATTGTCCAGCATCGACGCGAATGTCTTTATTGTTTGAGATATCTTGAACCGATTGCTTTAACCCATCAACTTCATCAGCACTTAACTTAGCGTTAGTACCAATGCGCGTCATTTGGCTATCGAAAGCAGCGACATTGCGAACGGTTGCACCTGTCGCGAACGCGGTTGCCATACCGACATAACGATTGCCTAAACGATCAATACCACGACCAGCTGCCGCAGTAGTCGTTTTAACTAACGTCATGGCACGTTGGTTTTTCTGCGCAAACTGACTCATGGAGTTGCCATATTGCTTGGCTTTGTTGGCTAAGTTACCCGCTAGGTTAAGAACAATGTCAGTTTCAAGACGTTTGGCCATGGGTCATTTCTCGTATTTTGTGGTAAGTCCGAATCAAACGGCGTAGAGGCATTGAAGTGGTGGTACTGAGTGGCACTTTAGAAGCAATGGCGAGCTGTAAAGACTCGCCCATGTCAGCCAGTACCTTAAGATCGCCCCCGAGCTTCTAACTCCTTAATCAAAAGCTGATCTAACTCACTGGCTTTTTGTTGTAGCAAGTTGAAATCATCAGCATGCAGCTTACGTAGTTCCTTGATAGAAAGTGGGCCTTGTACACTGCCAATGAATTCAACTTGGCGCATCAGCAGCTCTAAGCCATACATCACATCTGAGGTATAGGCGACAGCCACACCGTTTTGCATCACAACTTTTTCAGCCGCTAGCTGCGCATCGATGTAGTCGCCACTGGATAGCTCACGCAATCCAACTTCAAGGTGGGTAGTTTCACCCGCCTTGTAGCCATGCGGTAATTCAAACGTCATGATCGCCATTACACACGCTCCACTTTTTCGCCTTCAAATGTGCCGGTGATTTCACCAGAGTCTGATAGCTGGAATGGGGCTTGCGGTGCACAGCCTGTCATCATGTAATCGATGCCGTTATCACCTTCCCATGTAAGGGTGGCCGCTTCCATTGCGTTAATGTCCATCACATCCACATCTTCAGCAGCCGCGATCGTTACCTGAATAGTCGGTGCGGTGTACTCCCGAGATTTACCCCAAACACGACCAGGGCCAATGTGAGAAGTATTGGTATATCCACCCGAATTCAGTGTTGAGCCTTTTTTCGTTTTTAGTTGGTTGCCATTGTTACGTACAACCACTTCACCAAGAATTCGCATTTGCGTTCTCCTTTTTATTAATCGAGGTTACAGCTTGTATTGCATCAATGCGGCAAATACACGCAACTGATTCACAAGGTCTGGTTTAAACACACAGTTCAAGCGGTTCACATCGCTGTCATCACGGTAAACGCTTAACGTTTCTTTGAAGCCATCGAAGTCTTCCACCAAACCATTTGGCACCCAATCGGTATCGGCCAGTTCCAAAATGGCATTGCGCATCAGCTTAGGCGTCACCACTGGCTGACCAGGGTTAAGTTTTGGTAGTACGTCATCACCGGCTAATTTGTGGCGTGGGTAACGGTTGGTCACCATCACTCGTAGCGAGTAACGCAAGTAGCCCAACGTGGCTGGCGTGGTAATGTCCAAGTAACTTGGGTCTGGGTCGCCATAAGTGTTGACGTTGTACATAGTGACTTCACGCTCAATGGCACATTCACCACCGGGGGTACGGGTATAAGTGGCAATACCATCATGCAGCAGTAAGTTGCGCTCGGTTTGGTCCCAGACACTTTCTTTGGCTGGCGGTAGAATGCCCGGCAACACTAACGTTTGCAGTGGGCGTGCAGGGTCAATACCCAATTGATATGCAGCGATACCACAGTAAGATGCGGCCCATTCCCATGGTGCATGTGGTGAGCTATTGGTACCCATACAGGTGAACAAGTAGTCATTACGGTCATCGCCATAAGAGCCCGTTTCCGCAAACGTGCCACGGAACGCGGTATAAGCAATACCTTCAATCATCTTGAGTGGGCCATAGCGAGATACCAATTCATCACGCAGCGCGTTCATGCTTTGGGTGTCATTAAATGGCATCGCAATATGGTTGTACCATTCGTCAGGAATAGCGGCGATCACTTCACTCATATCAGGAGTGCCAGCACCACCAGAAAACTCCGTGAACGCAATCGTCACACCAGTTGGTAACGTTTCGCCATCGTAATAGCTGTGGCGTAAATCAATGTCGTTACTGGTTTGGCCCGTCCATTTACAGGTTAATTCAACTACGGTGGTTTCAGCATCTTTCAATGCCGCTGTCACAGGTAATGAGGTATTTTCATTGACCGCATTGATAATGGCGGTGGTGATCGCACTCGCAGCATCACCTTCTTTAACGGTCACTTGAACCGACGTACCAGCAATCAGCAACCCAATCACCCCAGCCTTAGCTGTGCTGGCAGTAACGGTAATTTCACCTTTAGCAGCAGTACCACCAAAGTCCGCCACGTTCAGCGCATACACATCGGTGTAGCTGTTGGCTTTGCGTAGACGCTGCAACATGATAGAAAGCATCGAACCTTTGCCATACAGCGCATCAGCTTCACTTTCACTCGTACCGATGCGAGTGATCTTTAACGGAGTAGATAGCGCCGTTGGTAACTGCTGACCAATCACCAAAATCTTTTGCACCAAGGCTGGCGTACCAGAAAGTGCTTCTGAGTTATCGATATCGATAAACACTAACGGCGTATAAATATCGTTTGGAATGTTACCCAATGCCATGGTTATTCTCCTTTCTTAGCAGCAGCTTCTACAGCAGCGGCTTTCTTTGGTTTTGTGGTTGGGGTTGGCTCACTAGCAACAACGTCGCCATCGTTAATGCGACGCACCCAAAAAGCAGACTTTGTGACTTCTTCGCCTTGCTCGGCTAGGTACTTACCGTCAGGTTTACGCACCTTGACGTTCGCTTTATTTGGTTTCACATAGATCTTCATGGTGGTTTCCTTTCGGTTGTAATACGTGTTCGGGGTTAAGAGTCATCTTGTGGAAGCGTGACTTCACCTTCAATCGGTGGGCTACCGTCACCCACATCGCCTTCAAAACTAAAGGTGATAAAATCGTCTAATGAGGATGGATCGAGTGGTTCATCCATCGGCCACCATTGCGACCAGGTGACAGCCCAAATAGCGACACCTAATTGATCAATACTGCCGCTGTATAAGTTATCACTACGAACTGCCTCTACATTGCTACGTGCCGTAGGTAGTGCACCACGCTGCATAATGGCTTGTACTAATTGACCTGCAACCACTTCACAACGCTGGTCTTTGGCATAGCCGTATTGGTCAGTGGTGAACACATAGGCCACAAAATTAACCTTGCCAAATAAGCTGCCTGCGGTGTTCTCATACTCAGTGACACGTAAAGCTGTAATACGTACGCTGCCATCACGGTTACTTAGCCAGCGCTTTACATCTTCCGGTTTATCAAAACGGCCAATGTGACGCTCTACGGTTTGAATTTTGTCAATATCTCGTTCTGAACCTTCAAGCACAGGCTTTAAGTACTTAACAATTTCTTGCGTAGCCCACACCGTGGAACCTTGGATGTTAAATACATCAGGTCTACTCATTTCACTGTCTCCATCACGACATTAGCTCCTGCCAGAAGTCACCAAGGACTTGATAAATTTCGTTTTGGTTTTCACTGCTTAGCCCTAAAAACTCGCGCTGTGGGATGTCCATTTGGCGGCTAAAGCTACTTACCGATTGCCACACAGGGTGTTTAAGTGCTTTGCCAAAGGCTTGAGTAATTAGCCGATTGTGGGCCGATACTTGCACTGCACCCGAAAATCCATCTTGGTGTACGGCGGCATAGGCAAGCGGCGAGCCGATTCGTACTTGGTTCTTTTGTACGATGTACTGAATGGAATCGAGCAATCCGCCATCAGCTTGTAACAAGGACTGATTTCCATGGCGTGTTTTGGCGTAATCCGCTGACCAATCAGGCCAAGACACACCACTAGGGGATTCTTTTTCATCAGCAATTCGTCTGCGGGTCTGGCTCTCAACAACACTGCCGAGGGATTCAAGTAACTCAGACTTATGAGATGGATCCGCCAAGCGCTGAAGCAGCTCTTCATAGCGTCTCAGTTCCTCCGTTCCGGTGACTTGAACCGAGATACCCATTACAAGACGCCTCTAAGTTTGTTGCGGGTAAACAGGCGCTCGCCTTCTTGCACCAGTTCTACTTTGCCCACGCTGCCTTCGGTTGGGTTGTTGTCATCCAAGGTTGGCAAACCGAGCTCGCGCTTACCGTCAGCAATGTCACGCAGGGTTTGCAGCTGCATCTTGTAGCGTTCTTCCAACAAGTTGGTGGCTTGCTGGTCACGGTCGGCCAGCCAGTAGAAAGCAATGGTAATGGCAATCTTATTCAACATGCCTGGCACAGTCGGTAACGGAAGCTCAAAGCGACGCGCCAGAAAAGAATCGATCTCTTCATCGGCTTGCTCTAGGGCTTGGTTAATCCATGTGTCATTTAACTCGTTGGTATTGCGATCAATGGCAAAATTCCAAAGCATTTGCTCATCGCGATCCATTAAGTCTTGTTTTGTTGCGTAGATTGCCATCGGTTTTCCTTAGCTCTTGTCTGTTAATGGCTAGTCTTGAATGTCGATTACATCTTTAAGTTCGACAGTCTCCACCACTAAGCGAGGCTCATCGTGGACGCGCTTTGCCTTTTCAGTAGACATGAACACCACAAACTCAGGTGGGAAGTCTTTAACATCCACTGCCGCAGGCTGACCTTGCGGTTCTCCATCCACCACAAGCACCAATGTTTCTTGTAAGCGGTGAAATTTAACGCCACTGCGCCAAAAGCCAGCATCTGAGACAGAGCGAACTTTAAGGGCACCAAGCACACCAATAGGATCACCATCAGTGCTGAGAAGTGGCTCATCATCTTTTGCTTGTTTCGAAACATCGTCTTGTTCCTTTTGTTGAATATCAGAATCTGCCTTCAACGCTTCCTGTTCGGCTTGCGCTTGATCAGCGGGCTGAGCTTGTTCCACTGGTTGCTCAGTAGTTCCAGTGGTAGATTGCTCGGGGCTGTTGGCATTCGCTGTCTGCTCATCAGCTTTTGCAGCTGCTTCTTTAGCCTTCGCTGCTGCCGTCTGTTTCGCAGTTGATGTACCTGTTTTTTTAGCGGTTCCACTCACGGTGAACTCCTTTTAAATCGAGGTTAAAGTGGCTTTAAACGTGGCGGTAACTGAATACCGCCAGCCCGTTATCAGTTTGCACCTGATAGGCGTTTACGTTTTAAGAACTAAGCCGTGATGTAAGGGCTCACAACAATCTCTACATCGTTGTAGTAGATGTTGGAGTCACCACCTTCTACCAACATGCGAGCCAATAGTTTTTTCGCTGCCGATTCGTTTTTCGGACCAACCACAATCTTGGTTGCGCGAGTACCAATTGGTGTGCCATCGGCTTTCTTCATGGTGCCTAATAGCTCTTTGGCTGCGGCATAAGTGTCTTCATCCAACACGCCTTTAGAACCAATCGCCAACTGAGGGAATGAGAAGCCCACGTTACAACGGCCATCTACACCAGCGGCGTATTTGTTATTGAACCAGGTATATTCTTCATTTGGCTGCATGTTCTTAAACACGAACGGACGACGCTCTTGGTACACGATAGGCTTCAGCACCTTGGTATCATCAATCAAGAACCACGGTTCGCCAGTGTCTGTGGTTGGGTCACCAATCACATTCGAGAACGTCGTTGCTGGATCTGATTCAATTGGGTGGTCGGTATCAAAGTAGTTCTGGCCGTCATAACAAAGTGTTGTGAAACCAGCGACTAATAAGCCGTAAGACAATTCATCAGGGAAGATGGCAACTTGATCACCATAGTTCTGCGCAATAACCGAGTAGTGACCGATTTGGTCATCATCGACATCTTCACGAGAAACAGAGATCGAGCTTTCCCACGTTTTGTTTTCAACCGAATAACCGTGACGGCCCATGTCAGCCAGTTGACGATCACCAACCCATTCTTTAATGCCAGGTAAGTCTTTTAGCCAACCGTAAAAGTTTGCCGCACCCGAGCTAGGTACTTTCGTCGCTACCATCTGCCATTGCGGGTTTGCTGCTTGTAAGCCGCGGGTAAACGCCGCAGACATATTGACTTGAAGAGCTTCAAGTACTTGTGCTTCAGTCGCCATTATTTCGCTCCTTTATTCGTTTCAGCTTTAGCCGCTAGGTACTCTTCTTCAGAGACGCCCATCTTGCGACACATCGCCAGTTCAACATCATCCAGCTTGCTGTTTGTTGCTACTGCTGGCTTTTTCTTTTCTTTGCTATCCACCACTACAGGGGCGGCTTCAACAAAAGACTTAAACTGATCCACGCCACCTTCGGCACGACACAAAGACAAATACATATCCTTATTAGCTGGGGCAACTTTGCCAGCTTCAATGGCATCATCGACAAGTGCTTCAAGCTCTTTATCATGAATAGCAGCCAGTTGGGCTTCTGCCTTCGATACACTGTTTAGCGCAATTTCGTAGGTTTCTTTTGGTACGAACTTGTTTAAGTCCACGGTCTGAGCACGGTTTAGGGCGACATCTTTCTCTTGTTTAAGAGAGTTGATAGCCACTTCGGCTTGTTCTGGTGTTGCATCTTCGGCAAGGCCAAGCGCATCCAAAACGATTTTTGGCAACGGCATATTGGCGTTCTCCATTCGTTGGTTTAATGCAGGAACATCAAGGTTGGGGTCATTGGTTAAAGCCGCACTCACAAGCGCCAGCACTTGGCCGCTCTTGTCGTACGTAAAGGAAGGCGAGTAGAAAGCGTATTTCTTCTCATCAATCAGTTGTGCGCCATCATCATTCCACTCGATAAAGCCCCAGATTTCACCGTTACGGTTTTCGGCTTTGGTAATCCAACCGTACGCCGGAGCAGGTTCACCTTTCGGGGCTTTGATATGGGTTGAGTGTTCAATATCGAATGGGCGCTTTTGCGTAAAGCGGGCAATGACTTGCTCTGGGTTGTTGTTTGTCCAGGAACGGCTATCGACACCTGCAAATGTGCCAGCAGGGATCATCGGTAGCCAAATGCCTTGTTCCGTTGCATTTTCTGCAACCGAGGTAGGCTGTAAGGAAAAACATAATGCAGTTAATGCTTGGTTCATTACTCACTCCAAAATTGAAGATCACATAACAACCTCCTTGGGTTCGGGTTGGTATGAAACATCTTGTGTGAAGTAAGCATGCAAAAAAAAAGCAACCGACGCGGATTAACGTTGGTTGCTTTAGTTTGGGATGATTTAGGATTAGCCTTCGAGTTTTTTCACACGTTCCCACTCTGTCTTTAAAATAACTTTTGCATATGCCTTGGTTTCATTAAGAAGTTGTACATAGTCCTTGTTCATATCATCAACTCCTTGTGATAAAGAATCAATATCTGGCTCTTTTTCAATATATTCTCGTATATCTGAAAGTTGCTTTATTATTTTATTTAATGAATATATTAATTCATTATCAAGATTTAAATCCTTTATGGATACTTTCACTTTTACTGCTTGATCATTTACTTCAGGGTTTAAAAGTAGCTCAATACGCACCCTTGTATTAATCAATTCATTGCTTAGTACTACAGCATTTAAAATTATACCGTTTTCCCTTTTTTGAGGAGGCAAATGATAAGCCATATGGTAGGTACCTATAATATAAGTATGATATTCTCCTGAAGCTGATAAAAATCCAGATACTTCATTACGTAATGTAGCAATCCATTCTCGTCTACTCTGCGCAATAAACTGCCTACGTTTTAAATCTTGCTCTGCTTCCATCTGCTGTTTCGTTTGCTCAGCTAACTTTTTAGCTTGATGAACTTGAAACCAAGCAGCTAATACAACAATAATCACGGTGACGACCATGCTACCAATAGCAATCCAATCCGTGGATGTAATAAGTGTTAGCTCTGGCACTTCCTTGACATAAACACTCGATAACATAACTCCGCCTTCAATCGTTCATTTTGTGAAAACGAAATTCTACCGCTAACAAACACTTATAACCATGTTTAAACCCCGTTTAAATCGCCTCAGATTTGTTTAAACATTTTCATTAGTAACTTTGTAGCCAATATCAACCTAAAGCGGCTTAGAATACGTCTCACGCATTCGAGCCTCTTTTTTATTTAAGTCGGCTTTCATAGCTTGTTCACGAGCTTGACCAGGGTTGTAGTTCCATCCTGGTTCAATGCCTTCTGGTAGAGTTTCCACTTCACCCGTACGTTTATTTACCCATTGCTTGGTTTTGCCTTGTGGCGCAGTGGTTGAAACTTTGTCGCTTTCAGTCAGCTTGCCATATTCATATTTTGATACCTGGCGAATCCAACACTTGCAGCCCCAACCATTAGGCGGCATGTGTTGCTGCCACCATTCATCGTCCACAGGTAACAACAAGTCTTTCCACTTAACGTGATCCACACGGTGTTCCACAGAAGGGCCAAGCTGATACAACAAGTACGGCATGGCTCGCTTAGTGCGCTCGATGCGTTCCCACTGACCAGCTGCGCGTGCGGTACGCATGTTAGTACGGTAGATGGTTTTGATTCGACCTTCGCTACCAAGCTGGACGGTTTTGGTTTCTTTGGTGAGCGGGTCATCCATTTCTTGAACGCCCCACCAACCAGACTTAACCAACAGAGGCTTTAAGATGTCGCGGAACTGGGCAAAAGTTTGGCCTTGTTCAATGGCATCTTCCACCAAGGTTTTCACATCCACCAACAAATCCGCATTGAGCATCTTGGCAACGGTAAAGGCATTGGTGTGCTCTTGCTTCCACACATCCTTGTAATCAAAGCTAGGTTCAATGGCTTTCTTCTTAAACCAGTTGAGTACATCCGTCGGCACGAAATCATACTTGTCTGAATCACTAGGCATCACGAACGTCTCCTAGTGCGCGTGTTTCAAACATGTACTTCGCCATTTGTTCGACAAAGTTCTCTGCACCTAATTGGTCTTGCAGTTCTGGCAGCTTAGCCAAGAACGCATCATAGCTGTCTACGCTATCGGCCAGTTGCATGATCGGGTTCATGAAGTCTTCCGCGACTTCTTCCCAATCGTCCATCGCATCGTCGGTGAGTTCATCAATGATTTGGTCAGAAGTTTGCGTCACACGGTTAATCGAAACACGTTGCTTATTGCGGCCTAACTCAACATCGGCATGTTTCTGGCTACGGTTTAACGCAGGCGGTGGCGTCGCGCTCATGGCAATGAGTGTTTCAGCTTGCAGCAGTTCGTCTTCTTCATCCGGTTCTGTTAAACCAAACTTTTCACGCATGCTAGAGGCTGAGACTTTCATGCCACGATCAATCAATGGCGTGATGCTATCAACCAGCATCTTCAAGTCTTCTGGCTCTGGTACTTTAATGCGTACTTTCGGGTAGCGAGTTTGTACGCCCCAATTCAAAATGATGTAAGGCTTAACTAGGTACTCATTGATGCAGGCTTCCAGTTGGCGTGCATCCCATTTCGCAATATCCATACGCACTTCGTTGTGCACGTTCGCTTGCGATTGCGAGCTGCCATCATCGGCGGTCATGGTTTGGCCGAGTACCGCCTTACTGGTTTGCTCATCACACCAGCGTGCCATGTTTTCAAATAGAGTGTTGCCACCATTACCTTTAGCCGTCTCAATCAGCTCTAGTTTCATCGACTCAGGAATAACCGCGCCTGCATCACTGGCAATTCGGCTAACCGCATTCACTAGCGTGGTAATGTCATCTTTGCTGGCGTTCGGGCCGTACTTACCCACACGCACCGGAATGCCAAACACTTCCGCAAAAGCCCACCAATCGCGAACCGTGAACGATTTCAGCATGTACATCACGGCTACCAAGCGCGCCAATCCATTGCGCCATACACTGCCAGATTTAGATCGAGGCGTGTGTACAATAAACTTATACGGCTCTAACGGTGCGCCACTTGGGTAGTCATTACTAATGAGTAAAATGCTTTCGAGTGTGTCTTGGTCGGCGCGTAAATAACGAGGATCAACCCATTTGTAGTCTTTAGGTTTCCATGGTGTCGCATTAGTGTTCCATAAGATTTGCACGACCGATAAGCCTTTTCCTAAGCCATCAAGAAGGTCAAAGAATAATTCAGGAACTTGATCGTCATTGAGTAAGTCACGGACTTTTTCTGCTAGCTCTACATCGCTTTCGTCTTCACTGGCCGCTTCCACGGTCGGAGGCAATGCCGCCACTGCCAGCTTACGGGTGCGCAGCTGGGCGGCATAATGCAAGTCGCGCTCTTCCATTTCTTCGGCTAGCGTCATGAAGGCTTCAAGGTCAGTGCCATCGACCACTGCGCGCATTAACGTTCCTAGACGTTGCGGGGTTAAGGTACTGGCGACACTGCTCGGGCGAGGGTTTCGCACACTGGTGGTATAAGCACGAGCAATGTCTTCAGACAGCACTTCTTGCTCAACTTTAAACGGTTTGCCATTTGCATCTAAAATCATAATCGAATTCCTTTACCACGCAGGTCGGTGCGTTCACCGAATGCGTCATCGTGTCGGTTGTTTTCTTCAGCACTGCCAAAGAATCGGCGGTGAGTCTCATCGCCTTTAGGGGAAATGGTGTGCAATTCATAGCGAGTTAAATCGGCTTTAGACGCAAGGAAGCCCAAGAAAATAGCAATCGCGCTATCGCCGTGACGCTTGTTGCCATCGCTGCCTTTAGTGCGTGAATCATCAATGCCAGGCACACCGCGAATCATTTGAATTTGCCCAAGGTCGGTGATCACATCTTCATGCTTTGGCAGCTCCAGTTCATCGTCTTCAAAAGCAGCTTTAAACTTCGGCATGTTTTCACGGTAATAAGCGGTAGACAGCATGACTTCAACCACTTCTTCACCATATTTGTAGTGCGCTTGCTCGGCTAGGTACTGGCCGTTACCACGCGCATCGAGGAAGATGCCATCACGACGAGGCAGGCGATCACAAATGTAATACAACGCTTGCTCTTGCTGCTTGAATGGCACGTTTTTCAGCTCGACCAAGAACGGTACTTTACGCTTGGTGTCATCATTGATAATGACAGGAGCAAACACGGTTAAGTCACCACTACGTGCAAAGTCTTCACCGAGTGCATGGCGCAAGTTCTGCGGGAGTTTCTTTAGCTCTGGCCCTGCATGTTCAACCAACCATTCTTGCATTTCACGCATGCGTGCGCCTTCACCTGCTTGGTTAAACGCATCGGAGCCAGTAAATCGCAACACAGGCGCATCGAGTTTTGCTGCTCGCTCTCGCAACGAACGCGCGATATAAGCACCACCGCCAGATTTCGGCACACAGTAATATTCTTCCAGTGCGTCTTCTTCGGTGGCGGTGTCTTTGAGTAAGTTGGCTTTCCATTGTTCTTCTTTTTCAGGCGACCATTCTTGTTTAGTGACCTGACAAATACGCTGATATAAACCTTCAGCACAAGCATTATCCAGCGTGATGGTATGGATGGAATAACGCTTTTTGCCAGCGCGGCTGTCTTGAATGAGTTGGTTGAATAGGTTTTCGACACCGTTGTGGGTAGAGATAAGTCGAACTTTAGATCCCCACATAGTCAAAGCAAGTGCGGCTTTTAAGACTTCGGCTAGGCGTTCATGGAAAGCAGCTTCATCGATGATAACTGTACCTTGCATACCACGTAGGTTAGAGGGGTTACTCGATAACGCCTGAACTTTAAAGCCGGATTCAAAGTAGATCACAAAGGTTAAGATGTCTTTGTCTTCATCGTTCAAGACATCTTCTTGTACTTCACCTGCGGCTTTATCAAATATCTTGGCCCACAGCGCGACCGCATCAATGAACTCTCGCGCCATCTCTTTATTTGAGCCAACGTAGAACACATTGTTACCGCCTTCGCCCTTGGCCGTTCCTGCGCTAATGGCTGAGTCGGCAGCTTCGGCAAAGGTTAAACCGGTTCGGCGTGATTTCTCAGCAATCTTGAGTACGGAGTCATCAGCAATCCAACGCTTCTGATAACCAAGTAAAAGCTCATCCTTATCAAACTCGATAAGGATGTCTTCAGTCACTTTGTTCACGATTGGCAAGGTAACGGTTTCAGCCATAATTAAATCCCCAAGATTTCAGATTTGAGCATTTTCACCGTGTCGGAAGTAAGGCCTGCTTTCTTAGCGACGGCTTCGGTCTTCTCGGCAGCTTCTTCAAACGCTTGCTGACGAATTTCAGACTCCAACTTAATGCTGCCTGTTTGCGCTTCTTGCAGACGCTTAATTGCCAGTGCCATTTGGCCCAAAGTTTTCGGGTCGATGGTTTGGCCTTCTTCCAACGCCGCCATTTGAAAATCAAAAATCTGGCTTTTACCCACTTCAATTAACGTGCGGGCAATATCCGTTTGTGGCATTTCACCAAACTGCTGCACCCATTGTTTCGTCATCTCTTGGGCGCGTTTGTAGTTCTCCATGCCTTTATGAAATGACTTGGAATAACGGCTTAATGCATTGCGCTTGATGTACTCTTCATCGCCACGTTCTTCCGCCAGTACACCTTGCTCGGCAATCAAATCATTTATCTGATTACGGATCTCTTCTTGGGTCATGCGGCCATCACGCAACAACATGTTGAGCTGTGACTTTATGTCATCTGGCAGTTTGTCTATCTTACTCAGTCGATTTTTGGTGTGCTTCATATTGTTCTTGCCTTATATAAGAGAGTCTGGAACAAGCGCCGCTTTTTCTTCTTAATTGATTTCTGGTAACTGATATTGCCCCAAAAAAACAAACCTCATCCATTGTTGGTGCTGATATAAGATGTTCTCTTATATGCATCAATTTACCTCGGTGCCAAAACTTACCTTTATATCCATCATCAATAGAGCAGATCATCGGTTTAACATGTTTGTTTTTCATAACAATCTCTAAGGGCGCGGACGTTTCACACCAGGATGAGTGGCTTGGCCTTCAGCAACATCACTACCGCGTTGAGTGATAGTGGCGACCAAGGTGCCCGACATATCTTTGCAGGTGATTAAGCCTTGCTCTTGTAGCCAGTGCATTTCAGACAACACAAGATCACGACTGATACGATGACCGTACGCATCGAGCGAAGAATCTAAAATAGACTCATTGGCCGTATAAGCAGGTGACTCATTCAGCACCCGCAACATCACAAGACGGCGGTCTTGCTGTAAAACTTCATGCATGCTCATGACTATTCCTTCATTTCTTTTTCAAGCAATAACTTGGTTAAGTGATCAACTGGCTTTAATGCCGCCCGTAATTCTTTGATTTCGCCACGAGTAACTTCCATTTCTAAACGGAGTTTGTGGTTATCATCATGTGTCGGCAGTGACGAAATGTAGTTATTGATCTTATTAATTTTTTGATTTGCCGTTTCTAAATCTTCACGTTTTGCATAAGTTTTAGATAACAGCATTTGAATCACTTGTACTACGCTCAACACTCCAGCCCAGACAATAGGCCACCAAACTTTTAAATCATTAATGTCCACTCATCGTTCCTTTTCTAACTGTGATTTACACGCTACGCATAAAGTGGCAGCAGGGTTGATTTCTAATCTTTTTAATGGAATAGGCTCACCACAACACGCACACACAATAGTGTCACCATCAATCATTTGCGGTTTTTGTTCGGTCACTTGCCTTGCTCGGGCAATAGCAGCATCTCGCTGCCGCTGTTCTAACTTGGCGGCTTGGTCGATTACATCTGTCATTGATTGCTCTCTTTTTTGTTCAGAGGCTTTGTAGGACAAATGGCCTCGTAAGTTTCGTTATGGTTTAACACCTGACGCTTGGTGCCATCGGTGTCTTGTGGGCTGGCATAAATCAACCCAAAGCTGGTACAGCCGCTATTGCTGACGGTAATAACCTTTCTCGCGCATCCGCTCATCAAGCTGATCGCCATCAAGAGCAAAGTTATCTGCTTCAATTTTTTGCTTAATTTGCACATGCTTTATCTCCGTTTGCAATTGTGCGTTCATCACGTTCGCTTGCTCTAGCTGCCCCGCAATGCGTTTCGATTTGGCTTTGTAGTAGTTCATTAGCCAGAACAGGAAAACAAAGGCAGCGGCAGCACCCGCAATCAAATACGTCATGATTGAAAAACTCATGAACCCACCTTGGTCACTTTGGATTTGTAAGCAGAGACAGCGCCCTTGGTCACGACTGCGCCGCCGCTAAAAATGGCCAAGGTGGTGAACAGTTCCGGCACGTAGCTGCGGTCTAAATACACCGAATACAAAAGCACGGCAGAGAGAACGAAGAACCCAAGCACATGCAAAGTGCCTGTGGTACTGGTTCGGTTGTCGTCATTGGTAAACAGCTCTTTTAAAGCGTTGGGTTTAGTGGTTGGCATGAGCGTTCCTTTCATTTTGATTTCTGAGAATCGATTGAATACGAGGATGCAGTGGTGTTTTTAACTCTTGCTGCTTTTGATTTTCCGCATAGCGATAACGAAACTGGGCTAAGTCATTGGCGGTCACGCTTTCAAAACCACGGCGAAATTGTGATTGCCAAGTTGAGTTATGGCTGTACAAAGGTGCTTTGTGTAAACGCGGTTCAATCCCGTTTTGAAGGTCATTTAATTCATCATTAAAGCGAGCTTTACGACCATCTTTGAATCGCTCAAAGGCTCGGGCATTTTTTAGATCGGGGTTGAGTTTATAAAAAGACATCACACCAACTCCCAAGCCGCTTCTAAGCAATCACTTAGACGGTTGTGCCAGCCCTCAATAAAGCGACTTTGTGTCGGGTTCTTCTTGATAATGCGAGCGTAGAAACGAGCACGTCGTAGGTGATAAACAGAAAGCAGGTATTCATCGTCTTTGGCGTAAACCGCTTCATGGGTTTTAGGGCCATAAATGCCATCGGCTACCACGCCAGCGACTTCTTGCAGCATCTTAATGGCGGCACGAACGCCGTGTTGCACAGCAGCATCAAAGACGGCTAACGAAAGAGGGTCAGGTAAATCATTACAGCTTGCTACTAACCAGTAGTGGGCGTAATACAATGCAACGGCGTCATCAATGGTTAGATCAGCAATGTTTTCATGGGGAAACGCACGCTGACTAATACCAAACTTGGTTTCACCACCACGATCTTGAGGGTCGTCCACATAGCCGCCATCAGCCGTTAGCCCACCTTCTTTTTCTAACACGAACATTAACGCATGGCAGAAAGAGAGCGAGTAATCACGAGTATTAAATGGAAAATCTTGAGACATAAAAAAAGCACCGCCGAGTAAGTTGTTTACTCGATTGTGCTTTTTATTAAGGGGGTAAGCGGATTAACGTTGGTTGTTGTTTATGGGTGTTCGTGTCGGCTTAATTGTCTAATAGAGCAATTACATGTCAGATCTTCATTTAATGGGTGCGTAGTCCAATATTCATCATCGACAGAAAATACCTTACCATTATCGGGTTCGTGGATAGCGCAATCTAGAATAAATGTTCCACGCTGAAGTAACAGGTTTGGCATTACTCGCTTAGTTCTATGAATGCGATCCCATTGCTCATTCACTCTGGTCAAAGATATGATTCTAAATACTAAAAAATCAATATGGTTTTTACTTATATCATCTTTCTTGTTACCAATTAGAATTGGCGAAATAGATTCACACATCCAGTTATAAGGTAAAATTTCAATTGCTTGTTTTAGGGCGTTTCTTCTGTCATTGATATTCTTAGATAGAATCTTATGCAAAGATTTTAACGCTGCACTCGGTACATTTAATTGCTTGCAAACAAAATCAAAAGCAGAATCAAAGGCTAAGTTCTTGGCCATGATTACCTCACTTTTTCCACTGACTTAGAGCAATGTAGTAAAGATATGGCAACTGTAATACAGGAATAAGAACTAGAACCAACATTACCCACCAATCAGATTTCAAGCCAACGCGCTGCGCTACTTTACACAAAGGGAATGCGGTAATTAAGCCCACGATAATTGCTACCAATAAATCAAAAATAGTCATAATAATTCCTTCTAAAATAAATCATGTTGTCGTTTTTTCACTTCGCGGTTACGCATCTTAGCAATAACTCGGTAAATGTGTTGCATACTCACATCATATTTACGAGATAATTCAGTGACATTGTTGCCTGTAAACTCGTTCCAAATGTGCAAGTGTTTAATCTCGTTTGCAAGTTGGTTGCCTCGTGGCAAGTAGAACTGCATGCCACCAAAGGCTTTACAAATACTGCTTAACTGACGAATGGCTAACTCTTCACTCACGCCAGCCTCGATAAGCTCATGCTTTAAAATATCGTACATTTGGCGCATGGCTTCCGGCCATCGGCAATCTTCGGTGTCTAAATCTTTAATCGCTTCAATCGACACGTCATCAAAGCCCAACATATCAAGGTTTTGCTCTGTCATTATTAATCTCGCTTATTCCCACTTAATATGGGAATTGTTAGCGGTGATTAAAAACACGTCAACCGATATCGTATAGATGTTCCGGAATGGGAAATAATGAGAAAGGTAGGCAATAAAAAAACGCCCGTTGAATTGGGCGTTTTGGTTAGTCGATAGGGTTATGTTTTCGATGTTCTATGTCGTAATGCGCGCTCATTACGGCATGACTGGGTAAGTTCCCGTATTCATTGCGGCATTTACGCCAGCCGTTCGCAATACACGCTTCATCCATTAAACGCACATGCCAACGTTTTAACGCTTCCAACACATAAGCGGCTTGTTCTTGGTTCATCCAGTTAGCGCGTTCTACGCCTTTGCCGTTAATCTGTTTGGTCATGCGTTTGCAGTAGGCGTCTATTGCTAGGTCTTTGGGGTTACGCACAAAACCTTGTTGGTGCATGGTGATCCAAATAGCTCGAATAACCGTGACTTCTTCCGCTCTTGGGCGTGGCTTGCGCTTCACTTTGAAGCCTTTGGTTTTCATCCAATCGACCACTTGTTTTAGCTTGGCGTCACTCAAGCCTTTGCAGCTTCGTTGGCCTGTAATTTGCTCTAACATATCGCGGTAAACATCATCATCTAAGTTCAACTGACGCTTGCCAATCTGTACCATTTTTAGCATTGCTGACATGGCGGTCTCCAGTTCATTTCTTTCAACTTATTTGCAATGGTGCTTTTCTCACCGAGTGGGTCGATGCCCATCTTCACCATGCGAGTGGCTTGCTCGATGTACCATTGGCTATCATCAGGCTTGGTGGTTTGTACCGCTTCCGCTTTGCCTTGGTGAGTGTGGTTTTCTGTAGGCATTGCTACGTTATTTTTTACCGCTAGGCTTTTGTATACCTGCTTTAAATAGTTGTGGTTGGCGAGTGGCTTCACGTCTTGAAACTGAATGCGCTTTTCACGCAGTTTGTTGACCGTTTCAATCAAGGCGGAAGCAAGTAGATGATCCGCTTTGTATTCATCGGTGACTTCACGCATGAGGCGCAGCGCACGACCATTGGATAAATCTGACTTGAGCGGACGAAACAAGCCGATGTAATTCAACAATGGACGAGCGATAAAATCAGGCAGTGCCGCCACATCACCAAGCAAGTCACGACCTGCTTGGTCTTGGATTAACGCATCCAAGTGAATGTTGCAGTGGCACACAGGGCAACGGGTGAGTTTCATTGCTTCACCTCAACTGCATCACTTGTACCAAGAATGACAAAGCCAGGAACTAGACCATCAAAGTCATAGCCACCCAAGATATAAGTGATCGTTACTTCAAGCTTTCTGCCTGTGTATTTTTCACCATCCCATTCATTAAGCACTAAAAAGTCACCTACGTTGTAATCACGATCTGCACAACGAACCTCAAAACGCTTAGCTCCTGATAACTGTGCATTAAAGTAATTGGGTAGTATTTTTAAATCATGGACATTTGAGGTTGGGCTATTTAAAAATAAGTCTACATATTCACGTAGCTTTTCTGTTGAGGACTTGGCTTTCATTACAAATCTCCCGTGAAAGAGCTTTTAGACTTAACCAAAGTAATGCCTTCAAGCTTTTTAAATTGACGACACACTACGGAAGCTTTAGAAAACGTTGGAACATGGAAAACATGTTTATCATTAAGATCTGGATATTTCTTTGTAACTCGACGTTTCCCCCATATTTTCGTCATGCTAGTTTTAAATTTTGTGTCGTATTTCGATTTGGTCTTCTTACACCACACATCAGCTAGAATCGCTGGCGCTTTATCACTAATGCCATCGTTCCCTGAAAAGCTCACCCATTCACCTTTAATGATCCCATCAATATAAACTTGCAGGCATGTTTTAGATTCAGAAGCTCGAACGCGCTCAACACCTACTTCATATCCTTTGTAGGCAAAGACGATACTTACCCAACCATCAGACATTTCATCTTCAATTTTTTTCCACATTTCTTTGGTTATTTCTGTACTCATAAAAACCTCTTCGCTACTCATCAGTACCTAGCCACGACGCTAGATAGACAGATAACCGCTAACTGTTCGGCTATCTGTTTCGTTCGGGTTAGTCTTCGGCTGGCGGTGGGGTTTGCCCTAGTACCCACATCAGGGCATCGACTACACCTTGCATGTACACATCGCTGTGGTGTTTTTCTTCCGCAAGTTCCAACTGGTTTTCTATTGCTTGTTTGCTGTGTATGCAGGTGTAAGGGTTATTCATTTGGCTGCTCTTCTAATCCTTGAAAATATTCTTCAACTAAAAATCGACCAGTATCGACACCATCAACACGGCCATCATCGTAATGCCAATCTGAAACTTCACCTTGGCTCATAGAGTCTTTATCTTTTTCTGATCGTGATTCTTTTTCAGCTTCGATTTGTTCATCAAAAATTTTCAATAAATCATCTAATATTTTTTGTTTATTCATTCTTCCCATTCCTTTTCATTTGAAGCGATTGACTTGATCCGCTTCGCTTTGGGTAGTGGGGTATTGCGCCAATCCCCACAATGTTTGTCTGCCCACGCTTCGGCTTGTTCTTTACTCATGCGGTTGTGCAGCATGATGCAAGGAATAAGCTCATTACTGCGTGGCATCGTCATTTCCTCCAAAGGGTTTATCACCAAGACCAAGTAACCATTGGCAGGTAGCGGCAACGCCTTTGTTGAACTCCTTGCGCGGGTCGCCTTTGGCCGCCTGTTGAATTTGCTCAATTAACTCGTCTGGTGTGCGTTCTTGCATTTTCTTTAGCAAGAACTCACGGCGCATCGGGCAATCAAGTAGTTGGTTTGACTGAGCCATAACGACCTCACAGTTTTGAAATGTCGAGTGGGATTTGTGTATAAGCGCCGTTCTCTTGACGCTCGTACAAGCGCAAATAAGAACTGGTGCCAGTGATTTGAATTGAATCGGCAATCGCTTCCATGGCGTCTAACCATTCCGCATCATCAATATCTAATTGGCGCAAACTCAGCACCTGGTTTACATCAATGTGGCCTTGTTTATTCACACGGAAAGCATGATCCACAAGGGCTTTGATTTGGTCGCTTGAACCTTCCGACCAGCGTTGAATACACGCATCAATCTTGGTTTTCGCGGCTTGAATGCGTTCATCAAACACGCGGTGTTCACCCATAGCTCGTTGCAATTTGTAGCGGCCATCAAATGAAACCAGTGTGACGTTTCCTTTAGTGCCGCCATAGTTCACGCCGTATTCTTCAGCGGATAGGTCTACAAAGTCGGCGACCTTGTTCATGGCTCCTGCTTTAAAAGTGGCAAGGCGTTGCTGCTGGATGCGAGCTTCTTGCACTATGGTCATCACCACATCATCACGAATGAGATCAATCGCTTTGATTTGGCTCTCAGGTACTAGGTGGCTTTGTGCGTTAAAGCGGTAGCCTTCAGGTGCTTGGTTTGGGTTTTGGGTAGTCATAGTCGTTTCTCTTATAAGTTCGTCGGCCATGAAGCGATAAGCTCTGGCGCGTATGGGTTTAGGTGTTGAGTGATAAAAAAGGCTTCTGGTAGTTCGCTGTCGTACCAACGAACTAAGCAGCCGCTAAGCTTGGCGACATGGCTAGTCACACGCTTGCCTGCTTTACGCTCTGTGACCGTGTAGGCTTTGGTCATCAACGACACAGGCGGCATTTCAATAGTGATGGTTGGAATAGCGAGTTTGACGTTCCAGCCAATCACAGCAGCGCCTTCACGTTCTAAGCGTTCAATGGCATTGCGAACCGCGCGGCGTTTTTCGTTAAAGTGCATCATTGGTTAACTCCTTATCAAATCGATAGATGTGACCGGGAGCCAACAAGCACTCATCAGGTCTCATTTGGTCTAAATCCACGCCACCGTCTACCATGTGCGCAACGCGATCAAACTTGAACACTTGGCCTTGTGAGTCCTTTATCCATAAATAAGCTTCCCCGTTGTGGGTTGCGATAGTCTCTTTACTCTTGTTTACAACAGTCATCTCACACCTCACTCATTGGTTTCTAATTCAGCAAACGCAGTGCGTAAGCCTTTTTCGGTAATCTGTCCGCCTTTGGCATACATGGCCGCAAGCTTTAGGGTTTTGCTTAATAGACGTAAACCACCCGGGCGTTCGCTGATTTGGAACATCAGGCTGTTTTCGGTTTCGCCAAGAACATTCCACGCTTGTGCAATGGCGCGAACGTCGGCTTGTTTGGTTTTGTGAATGCCGCGCTTTTTCGCAATGCGTGAGAACAAACGGGCAAAATCTTCATTGCGTCGGCCACCCGTTAGCTGCGTATAAACCTTGTTGTTACCTACTAGCACCATGCCTACGCCTGTTTCTTCTTGCAGAATGCGCAGCTCTTCTAGGGTTGGGTAATCGAGGTGGTCGGCTTCATCAATGATGATCAAACCCTCTGTACCTTTTAGGCGCTGGCGAATCACTCGCGCTAATGGGCCTTTGCGACGTGGCGCTTGATCCATGCCTAGCTCCATCGCAATTTCATATAAGCATTCGGTCAGGCTTGAACGGCTTGGCGAAGCGGTCACCATCCACACGTTGTTGTTTTGCTTTTGGTACTCGTGCAGGGTTTCTGATTTGCCGACACCGGATGCGCCGTAGATCACGACAATCGATTCGGTCACTTGGGCGTAGGTCAAATCGTTAGTGATTTGCTGTGCTGTGGTTGTCATCACAAAGCCGGGTTTTGGCTTGGCGTTGCTTTACGTGATTCACGCATGCGCAACCATTTCTCAAGCTTCTCAACAATCTTGCTAGGGTCGGCTTGGTATTTGTTGTTGATGATTTGGCTTAGCGTGGCAGGCGACACGCTGATCTCTTTCGCTAGCTGCGATGATGTAACCACTTTTGAGTCAACCAAAGTACGAACACGCATTAACACATCGGTTTCAGTCGCTTGGGGTTGGCCTAAAGTGATCACGTTTTCCATTTGTTTAGTCATAAATTGCTCCGTTTATCGGCGGTTTAAATTGGTTTTAAAGGCGGTTTTTGTTCTTCTGTTCCACAAGATACGAAAGGTTTTGCGCATAATTGGCTTCGTAGTCTTCATCCAGATCTTCATCCACATGGACTTGTGCAGCGGTGTTGCCAATGGACACAGGGCGGAATGGCTCAACCACTTTGGTTTCTGGGATGAACTCTTCTTCAAGCGGCTTCATCATGGCGGCCACTTCCAGCGCATCCATATCGGTTTGCGCTTGTGCGGCAATCTTGTTGGCTTTGGTAAATTGAGTGCGTTTGCGTTTGTGTTCGCGAGCGGCTTGAGTGTCGCCGAAGCCGACTTTCTCTAAACATTCCGCTGTACAAATTCGCACGCCTTGTAGGGTGTAAACTTCTACGCTGTCATGCAGTTTGAGTGGGTCAAAACGTGCCACCAGTTTTTGCCCTACGTAATCAAACAGGGCTTCATGGTGGTAACGGTTCTTACGACCTTTCAAGCTGCCGCCTGCATCAAGCGTGATGGTGGCGTGTTGTTTGTTCACCGTGATGGCTTCCGCTTGTAGCATCATCAATTGCAGCTGCTCTTGAGTCGCTTTACGGATTGGTGCTTCTGCATAGCTGGCGTTAAAGGCATCGTTAAAGCTCATCATGCCCTGGCAGATTTCAGTGCGGCGGTTTTGCTTGCTGTTGTACATCTCAACACCAGCCGCGAGCGCTTTTAGGAACTCTTCTGCATCAATCGCTTTGCTTGCGTAGTTGTCTGGCTTTGCCATTGGGTTAGGGCCAGTGTAGGCACCTGCACACAGTGGGTGTTTGTCGATCATTTCATCTAGGCCGCCCACACCAAACGCACGTTCGATAGGTTTTGCCTGACCGTGACCTTTACCCAAGATCACGCTTGACCAATGCAGCTTCATACCAAGCATCGGGATGATGCCAAGTGGGTCATCTTCTTTGACTTTGAAGCGGTAACGGTTAGGAACGCCGCCAGTCATCCATTTGTTTGCCGCTGCGCGGGTGTTATCTATGGTGATTTCTTTTGGTACGCCGTAGCGCTCGCACACATCCATAAGTGATAGGCGAATGCTGTCGGTGTTTTCGCTGATGTCACAACGCCAACCCACAATTTTGCGCGAGTAGATGTCTTGCCAAAACCATGTTTTAGGACGAAGAATTTCACCGTTGAACCATTTCACAAACACGTTGTGCTGGTAACCATCGCCATTAATCCATTCAAGGGCATGCAAGCCATCAACACTGCGTTCTTGGCTTGGGAATAAACTCATTAATGCGTGCTCACCTTTGCGTAGCATCACTCGTTGTTGATGTGGTACTTCATGGCGAATACGGCGGTCTAGGCTTTTTAGGCTAGGTACTTTCCAGCCGTGTTGTGGAGCAGCTTCGATTAAGCGCTCGTAACAAGCGGCCATAGTTGGTTGTTCTAGGCGTAGGTAATCGGCTTTGAAAAAATCCCACGCAGCAGGTGTGATGTAGGCAAAGCGTTTCGATTTGATTTCAGACGCGACTTCTTTATTGCGATCAAGCAATGCAGGTGCCCAGTCTTCCGGTGCAAAATCTTTCACTTTGGAACAGGCGCGGCGTAGGCTCATTTTGCTGATCCCGAATTCATTTGAAACGGTTTCATAAGCGGCCATTTTGCCAATGCCAGAGCGCACAAGTTCGCTAACGGTCTGCACGGCTTTTAGTACACCTTGCGCTTTTTCTTGCGCACGAGTGCCAGCTTTGTTCCAACGCACCCATAATGCTTCGCGACAGTAAGAAGTGGTTTTGGGTTTTGGTAAATCGAAAACCTGATCACCCACTTTGATTTTGCCTTCACGCTTGTAAAGCGCAGCTTGTGTGGCAAGCGGTAAAATAGAAATGTGGTATTCGAACGCTTTAGTGCCTTGCCGCTTGCGTTTAAATTCAGGATTTAGATCTCGCTGACTAAATAGGTTATTCAGTCTGGCTAAACAATTTCGCTCTAGCTTTGGCATGCCCGTCACGCCAGCTATTTCTTTGGCTGTGAAGTACATTAAGCTACTCCTTTCGTCTCAACTTCAGGGTAACGACTCGGCCAAATATCTTCTGGTGCCATATTTAGTGCATCTGCAATTAGACGTTCACCCTTCGGCCAAGGAGCACATAAAGCATTGTTTAATGTTCCTCTGTGATACCCGTGGTGCATAGATAATTTGGCAACACTCCAGCCTTTCATTTTTAAGTGAGCAACAATCAATGCTCGTGGCATATCGGTTTTTGTTTCCATTCTTAGCCCCCAATCTGCTAGTATCTCTTTATTACTACATGCACTAAGTAACTAAACTTAGTTCGTAAAATCAATTCTTGATCTAAATATAGTTCTTGTCAACAGCTAAATTTAGATCTTTTTCTAAATTACGTTTCTTTTGGGCTAAATGTGGCTCAGGCTAGATACGACAATGGGTTTAAAGAATATGGTCGAAAAAGACTCAAATTCTTCTAACGATCCGATTGAAAACAAAGGAAATGGATCGTTATCAGAAAGAATTTTGCTTTTGATGAAAGGCAGAAGTGCGAGGCAAGTAGCTGAGGATTGGGGGATTG
Source organism: Vibrio algicola (assembly GCF_009601765.2). Lineage (NCBI taxonomy): Bacteria > Pseudomonadati > Pseudomonadota > Gammaproteobacteria > Vibrionales > Vibrionaceae > Vibrio > Vibrio algicola. Next base: position 290,631 of record NZ_CP045700.1, on the reverse strand, counting down.
GAGCATCTACCGTAAATGCTTATGTCAAAAACGGATCCATTCCAAATCTAAATATAGCGCACCAAATTGCGTGCAGAGAGGGTGTTAACCTAGAGTGGTTAGCGACAGGCAGAGGCGAAATGCTAGCAATAGATGAGCCTATGAAGCCTATATTCGGAATCAGTGATGTAGCAGAAAGCTATGCTGCCTCTAATGAAATGCTCGAATTTTATAATGAGTTTGTTCTTATTCCTGGCTATAGAATTCAAGTCTCAGCCGGACACGGTACAAACCCTTTAGGCGGTGAAGAAGAACCATGCAGACACCTAGCGTTTAGGCGCAAGTGGTTGAAGTGGCGAGGCTTTAGCGAAAAGGATTTAGCGATTGTATGGGCCAAAGGCGACAGCATGGAACCAACGATCAACAACAACGACACGCTAGTGGTGCACCTAGGCCGCACCGTTCCACAAGATGGGCACATATATGTTTTTAGAAACGGTGAGGAGCTGTTTGTGAAGCGTTACCAAAGCATGGTGGGCACGTGGCGTTTAATTAGCGACAACAAAGCTTACAGCATGATGGACATCAAAAAAGAAGAGCAGCACCAGTTCCAAGTGATAGGCCAAGTGGTTCACATCGCTAAAGACCTGGGCAACTGATTTAAAAATTTAAAGGCACTTTAAAAACAAAATAAAGCCTTTTCCAAATTGTTCATTTTACTAGGGCTGATTTTCATAATTTCAAAAAATTGTTCATTTTGAAATTTCCACCATCAACACCTAAAATACAAAAAAGGGTTTGAAGCAAAACGCCTCAAACCCTTTGTTTTTCCTAGCCTCAAACCAAATCCATCCCATTTATTCCGACCAATTCCCATCTATTCCTTATATTGTTCATTTAAATAGTCTTCATACACAGATGCCCTATTCGCCAGTTCTTCGGAGCTGGCTTTTTTTGCTTTACGTTCACGTTATTCAACAGGGTTATGCTTATACCCATTCCATTTAATATGTGTCCAATCTGAATACCCCGAAAGACACTGCTCCTTCCTTTGGCGTTTGAGAAAAGCTACCTCTTAGTTAGTATATTAATCGCTCAACTATTTTTGATATAATCAAATAAACCAATAATAGAGGGCAAAGTCATGGCAAAACCTGATCGTAAAACCGTTATGCTAGAGATCATCGAAACGGTCAAAAGCGAGTTTCCACTCGATGCGCCTGAAGCCTCTATTTGTGGTGATACTTGCGTCGGTTGCCCAAGAAAATTGCTCGAGCTAGTTGAAGGGGAATTGATCTATTGGGAATCGCAATTGAAAAAAGATCAACTGCCTGATTTTGATGAACTAAACCGCTTTGGTAAGTTATGTAAAAACGTGCGCCGCGGGTTAGTTCGAAATGGTTTGGTGGCTTAAATTAAAGTTTAGGGGCTTAAGCGCCTAGAAGCTAGAGATTAGAGATTAGAGATTGAAAGTTAATCCATTTAGCCGTTAAAGTATTCACTAAACGGCTGGATAATCCACCTTCTAAGCACGATTAACAAACAAGCCAATCAGATTAAAGCGGTAATGTTTGATAAAGCAAAATGCCACATAAGCAATAATAAGGCTGGCCACATAAAGCTGAAAAATGGCTAAATAATGAAACACACCCACCCCATTGCTCAACTCGTGACTGGTTAATAGTGCTTCCATTTTAAACATCGCGGTTGCGCCACTGGCAAGCGGGAAAGTATAGGCTGAAAACCCCGCACTAAAGGGTTGTTTTAGCAGACGTACTAGCGACAAGTAAAACACCACATTCAATAGTATTGCCACACCACTGAGCATCAGTAGCATATTCACCATCGGCGCAGTCGCGACCCCCAAGTAACCAATAATGATCAGATTAGACGGCGCTGCCATAATGGCAAAGGTTGGTACTTCAGCCGCTTGTAATCGCTCATGGAAAGTTAATCGATACATTAGCAGTGGCAATAACACAAAATACGAACCTACCCCTAAAACCAATAAGATGTTAGCTAACCATAATGTGTCTGCACCGGGATTCGCTAAACAGCCTAAAATCGGACCAATTGCCGGAATAAACCAACTTGGGATCATGTCTTTAAGTTTAAAGCCTTTACAACGATGGTAAGTAAACGAGATGAAAAACAGTAAGTGAAGGATCACTGCGCCATACCAGACTACTCGGCCAGTAATCGCGAGTTGATGAAAATGAATAAGATCGTAAGAAATCGCCATGAGTGCCATACACATGGTTGGCAGCACCGACCCCACAATCGGATGACGCAATTCTTCAAATAACTTGGTTGGATGGCGAATAAATTTAGCCATCACACCGCACACTAATAATAACGCGATTGCGGAGGTGGTATTTTGGATCAAACCTAAATGCGGTGCATAATTTTCCCAACACCAACCAATAGCTGAGATCCCTAATGCTAAGCCTGCAACTGGAGTGGGAAAGTTTTTTATTTTGGTCATCTATTGGTATCTCGATTGAATTTAAGCGGCGTATTTTATTCTAATACACACCATTTAGAAAGCATTCACCGTGCTCTATTCTAAGAAAAACCACCAGCAAGTTACCTCACTGATGGTTTTAATGTTTATTGTAAACATGTTTATAAATAATCATGTTTACTGTTGATGCGTACAACCGGCTAAGCTAGCCAACGTATCAAACGCTATCGGTTTTCCACTGTGTGACCTCACTTGCCTGTTTCATGGACCCCTCCCGTAACGCCTCCTTTTTCAAGGCTAATGCGGATCTCTTTTACCATCTCTTTCGTAACAGGTTCAGATCGAGCGCCAAGCTTATCGCGAATAAAGCTGATCATGCGTGCCATTTCAGCATCGCCTGCAATATCGTTAAAGCTACTCATTGGCATGTAATCACGATTCGGCTCAAGATAATCCGGTGATAAACCGCGCAATACTACTGCAACCGTGTTGTAAGGTTCTGAGTGAGCAATAATACCGTTACCTAACAGTGCTGGAGCAATATCTTTGCGTCCTTTACCGTCTGGTCCATGACAAGCACCACAAGTTTCGGCAAAGATTTGATACTCTTTGGTTTGTTTATCCGCCACACTAAAGCCACTTGGTTGTAATGGTTTCGTAGCAGGATCCAAGCGGTTTCCTTCATCTCCGGTTAATAAATATTCGGCAATCGCATCCAAGTCATCACGGGTCATATAACGAGTACTGTTTTTCACCACATCGGCCATACCAGCAAACGCCGTTCCTTTAGAGGAATGCCCTGTTTTTAAGAAGTCGCTAATGTCTTTCACTTCCCAACCATGTTGATGTAACTCATTAGCAGTAATATCCGGCGCATTCCAATGATCAATGATATTGCCTTGGAAAGGATTATCCTCTTCTAATGCTTGCGCGACATTACGCGGCGTATGACACTCAGCGCAGTGCCCTAAGCCCATAGTGAGATACTTTCCTCGCTTCCAAGCATCGCTAGCCTCTGGTGGGTAGGTCAGCTTATCTTCATCAAAGAACACCAAATTCCACGCCCACATTCCCAATCGAATATTGGTCGGAAATATCATACCGTTTGGTATATTTGGACTGCTCACTGGGGTCAACGATTGCATGTAAGCCCACAACGCCTGAGTATCTTCCTCGGTTATATATTGATAAGACGTGTACGGCATTGCTGGGTATAAGTTGCCGTGTTTGGCCACGCCTAAACGCACCGCATCATGGAACTCTTGGTAAGTATAACTGCCAATCCCTCGCTCAACATGAGTCGAAATATTAGTTGAATACAAGGCACCAAATGGGGTTGGGAAAGCCAATCCACCACCAAATAGTTCGCCATTTTCAGCGGTATGACAAGCCACACAGTCTCCTGCATAAGCTAGGTATTCACCTCGTTTAACCATATCGGCATCGAGCGCAGTCACTTGCTTTTGCCCTTTTAACCGTTGATGGGTCAAATAAGCACCCAAGGCGGTAATTTGCGCTTTGGATAATTGCTTATCGAAGGCAGGCATCACCGAATCTAACCCTTCGCGTACCGTCGTTTGTATTTGCGCAATATTGCCACCGTGAACCCAAGTATCATCGGTTAAGTTGTAGGCACCAATTTGAGTGTTACCAGTGCCAGCATCGCCATGACACGCGGCACAATTATACTCAAACAGTTGCTGACCTTGTTCGCGTTGCACTTTTGCCGCAGGAACTGCGCGATTGGTTTGTAAACTGGCAACATAGGTCGAGACATCCTCAATTTGTTGCTCGGTTAATACATCTTTCCAACCGACCATCACCCCATGACGACCATGGGTGATCGAACTTATGATCCCCGCATCACTGCTATCATAAATCCATTCATTATCGACGAGATTAGGAAAGTGCAACTGCCCTTGCCCATTTTTACCATGACAGGCTTCACAGTGGTTATTAAATAGCTTTTCACCATAACCGACAATGTCTTCGTTTTGGCTTAACTGGGTTAATGTCTTTGAATCGGACTGTAACGCCGCCAATTTTTTATCAATGATCTTGGTATCGTATTGTTGTAGTTCATCGGTTGAATGCCAATTCATTAAACCCTGCCAATTTCCCATCCCCGGATACAACACAAAGAAAATCGCACTGGCAATAAAGGCAATCAAATATGAATACAGCAATACCATTGGTAATTTGGCATCGTTTTCCGCAATACCATCGTAAACATGTAACGCTTTATCCGCATCCGCCTCATGATTTTTATGCCAATAATGCCAAATGACATACCCCATAATGACCAAGAAAATCACGGTAAGAATAATGACCCACGCACTCCAAAATGTACTTAACATGCTGCCTCCTTATTCCCCTAGACTCTGCAGATAACTGATCAATGCATCAGCATAGGTTTTATTTTTCACCTGCAAACGCGCCCGATCAATTTCATCATCGGTATAAGGCACGCCTAAGATCCTAAGCGTTTCCATTTTGTCGGCAATATCTTCACCGTCTAATACCTTAGTAAATAGCCACGGATAAGAAGGCATGATTGAGGTTGGTACCACATTCCTAGGATCCATTAAATGGATCTCATGCCAACGGTCAGAATATTTACGCCCAACGTTAGCCAAATCAGGACCGGTACGTTTAGAACCCCAGAGATTTGGGTATTCATAAATATCATCCTCACCTTTGGTTGGTTCGCCATATCGTGCTACTTCTGCAGGTAATGGACGCACCATCTGCGAGTGACAAGTATGACAACCTTCACTAATGTAAATATCTCGTCCGGCTAACTGCAAAGCGGTATAAGGGAGTACAGTCGATTTTTTGATCTGTTCATCTTTCATAAACAGATCTGGCACCACCCAAGCCAGTAACGAGAAGCTCGCGACCCCAATGGTAGAAAAAATCAGGATCCAAACCGACTGAGTAAAATCTTTATTTAACATAAGCTTTACCCTCTTGGTCTGTGGTTTTCGTGGCGATGTTATTCGCACCTAAGCTATTCGCGCCTAAGTTATTCGTGTCTAAGTTACCGTTATCTAAACCAGCCGCTTTGTTATTAACGTCATTGTCTGTATCGTTGAGCGGCAAAGAAAGCGTTCGATAAAGGTTATAAATCATCAATATCACCCCAGCAACAAAGAACGCTCCACCAATAAAGCGCGCAAGCATCCATGGCGCAACAAAGTTCATGGCGTCAACAAAGGTGTACATTAAAGAGCCATCATCGTTTTGTTTTAACCACATGTAACCTTGACCGATCCCGCCAATCCAAAGTGCAACCGCGTAAATCGCAATCCCGATATGTGCAAACCAAAAATGCCATTTGACCAACCGACGTGACCACATGTCTTTATGTCCCCATAAACGCGGAATAAAGTAGTAGAACACTGCAAAGCCAGACATTGCCACCCAACCTAATGCGGCAGAATGCACATGACCAACAATCCATTCGGTATTATGTGCGATCATATTAAACCAGCGGATCGCTAATAGTGGACCTTCAAAGGTTGCCAACGCGTAGTAAATAACCGCAGAAAGGAAGAACAGCATCACATAGTCATGTTTCAGTTTTTCTTTATTTGAAAGCAGTGTCATTAAGCTATTAAATGCCCCGCCCCAAGATGGCAGCCATAATAATAATGACATGATGATACCGAGGTTTTGCAACCAATCTGGCACAGAAGAATAAATTAAATGGTGAGTACCTGCCCAAGTATAAAAACCTACCAAGCCCCAAAAGTGAACCACAGAAAGTCGATAGGAATAGATAGGTCGTTCGGACGCTTTAGGGATGAAGTAGTAGTTCATACCAATGATCCCTGCAGTTAACAAGAAACCAACCGCGTTATGCCCCCACCACCACTGAACAATGGCGTCTTGCGTGCCAGCATAAACAGAATACGATTTAGTCAAGTTAACCGGTATCTCCAAGTTATTAACGATAAAAATCATCGCGATCACAATAATAAAGCCGCCGAAGAACCAGTTTGCCACAAAGATGTGTTGTACTTTTCGTTGGCCAATAGTGCCAAAAAATAATACTGCGTACATCACCCAAACCACGGCAATTAAAATATCAATTGGCCATTCAAGTTCAGCGTATTCTTTTGAGCTGGTCCAGCCTAATGGCAATGTGATCAACGCCAGCACTAAGACTAATTGCCAACCCCAGAACACCATCCAAGCTAAACTTTTATTAAACAGTGTCGTTTTACTGGTACGTTGCACAATATACAGTGACGTCCCCATCAAAATATTGACTACAAAACCAAAAATAACCCCAGAAGTATGCAAGGGGCGTAATCGACCAAATTGAAAGTATTCAGAATCAAAATTGAGTATTGGCCAATAAAGTTGCGCTGCAAGTATTAACCCAACAGTCATACCGAGTAGCGCCCAGATCAAACTGGTAATGATGAAATATTTCACCACTTTCATATCGTAATTAATTTCCATTGTTCACCTCCTTGTTATCTCCATCCATCACGTTTTAACGCTATTGTGCGCTAGGTTCAGGTTTGGATTGAGTTGGTTCTGATATGGATTGAGAAGTGACTTTGGAAAAGAAATAACTAATGTCTTTCATGTCTTGCTCGGTCAGGCTATCGGCTTGTTCATACATCACTAACGCAAGCCCCCCTGTTCGTTGACGTCGTTTATAAGCTTTAAGTGTGGTGACTAAATACTCAAATTTCTGCCCTTGCAGGTTAGGATAAATAGCGATATCTGAGACCCCCGCTTTACCGTGACAAGTCATACAAACCGCGGCTTTTTTCTGGCCGGTATCATATTGCTCATCCGCTTGAGCTGTCGCTGGGATAACTCCGAAACCCAATAACCCTAAACTGACTAACCATAATTGTTTAAACATACGCATCTCATCTGATCCTGATTGTTTTGAAAGTTGCTGACTTTACTTTTAGTATTAACTTGGTAAAGAAAACAACCAGCTTCCATCACAATTAAGAATAGTTGATGAATATACATGTGCTTACATTATTTAAGAAATATTCTCTTTATTTGAAGTGACATAGGAAATTTGCTCGCTATTTGAGGTAAGCGACATTAAAACAGTTACCCGTAGCAAAAAAATCCCATATAATTTCAATATCTTCGACATGACACTATTTTTACCCCTTCCTTCGATTCGCTCTTTTGTAATGGTCAAGCAATCCTGTAGGAGTTCTAAGCCACTTTTAGTAATTCTTGGCGCTTTTGAACTGGCGTTAGATAATCAATCGCGGAGTTCAATCGTCTGTAGTTGTAGAAGCTAATATACCGTTCGACGGCGGTTACCACCGATGGGTGATTGATGAAGCTTAGGTCGTTCAGATATTCCGTTTTCAAATTGCGGAAGAATCGTTCTTGTACGGCATTGTCCCAGCAACACCCTCGCCGACTCATACTTTGTATCATGTTGTGATCGAGAAGCGTTTCTTGGAATAACTTTGCCGTATATTGTACACCCTGATCGGAGTGAAACATCAACCCCTTCGTTGTTGGTTTATGCTGAGCAATCGCATTCGTTAAAGCTTGTTTAGCCAACTGGGCATCCGGTGTTTTCGACAGTGCATAACCAACAATTTCTCGATTCGCCAAGTCCATCACTGTGGCTAAATAGCTCCAACCTTGATGTGAGCGAATAAACGTAATATCGCCAACCCAATGAGTATTCAAATCAGTCGGGTTAAATGCTCTTTTTAATAAGTTTGGTGTAGTCGGTCGTTCTTTTCCCTGAGCATAATAGTGTGGTTTCTTCGGTCGCTTAGCGACTAATTATAATGTTTTCATTAGCCTAGCGGTTTTAAATAAACCAACAGTGACGGATTCTTCTTTATTCAACTCAAAAGCCAATCGTCGCTTTCCATAACAATAAAAAGTGTCTTCGAAAATAGTCTTCATTTTATTCCCGAGCACCTCATCGGCAACTCGAGTCACTGGCGTGTAGTAATAGCTTGATATGGGTAACTCAAGCAGCCCACATAATCTCTGAATAGAAATTTTAGGCTCTGCCTTGCTCAGTTGTTGAATCACTTCAAGTTTGGATTGTCGCGTATGAACAAGGCGGTTGCTTTTTTTAACAATCGAACATCTTCTCTTGATTCTGCCAACTCTTTTTTCAGTTCTTCGATTAATCGTTTATCGGCATCTAAAGGCACTTTATCGGGTGCGAATTCACCACGCTGTTCATCTATGTACTGCTTTTTCCAACGAGCAACCGCAGTAGCGCCAGCGCCTGATATATCCATAATTTGTTGATTGGTATAATGCTCTTCAATCATCAATCTGGCGTACTCGTGCTTTTGTTTATGTGTGTAATTTAGTCGTTTTTTTCGAGTGTTAATATTCATAGTTAGGTTCCTATATTGCAGTCAATTATAGGCTATAGAACCCTCCAAGATCATTAAACCATTACATTTTTAACCAAACAAGGACAGACATAATGAAATACTGGCAAAAAAATGGTTTTCACTGCCCATTGCAGGTGCAATAACATTATTGCTTGCTGCTTGTAGTGGATCGCCATCCATGACCTTTCCCGCTTTAACCGATAGTAGCGTTAAAACCCCCGGCACGATTGTTTGGCGCGATTTGGCAACCACCAATCCAGAGCAAGTTAAACCTTTTTACCAACATGTTTTGGCTGGAAATTTGAAGCCATTAACGATGATTACAGCCTGATCCAATATCAAGAACAATACATTGCCGGTATGGAAAAACTGCCGGCGAACAGCAATACCAACTATTGGTTACCGGTTATTTCAACTGACAATATTGACCAAACCGTAAGCTTGTCAGAAAAAGCCGGTGGCAAAACCTTAATTAAGAAAACCACTTTAAAAGGACGTGTGTAGTGGTGATATTGCCGTATTGCAAGATCCTCAAGGGGCCGTATTCTCTGTTCTCAATACCGTATCAGGCGACCCAGTTACACTGCCGAAACAATCAGGTAATTGGATGTGGCAAGAAGTGTGGACCCAAGATGTCGCGCAAAGCCAAGCGTTTTATCAGCAACTTGGGCAGTATAAAAGCGGTGAAAAAACACTGGCGAAAAATAGTTATCAGTATTTAACGATTAACAACAAACCTGCTTTTGGTTTTGTTAAAAAGCCTAACGCTGATGTCAGTACCACTTGGGTTAACTACATAAGAGTCGATAATGTAAAAACGACGATTGAGAAAGTAAAACAAAATGGCGGCGTGGTATTAATGGCCCCAACGAAAGCCGTTCGCAATGGTACTGTTGCCATCATCCGTGATCCTGCTGGCGCAGGCTTTGTCATACAGGAGAGCAAAAAATGAAGAATTTAAAACGAATTATTGCGTTAACAGCAACTGTATTACTTTTGGCTTCTTGTACTCCTTATGCCAATTTAGACATTGGAGCGCCATTTAAAATTGGACCAGTCTATGTCAACCCTAGCATTGGTATCGGCGGCAATTTATAACGCCGAATGTCAAACAATCTGTAGCAATAAGCTATACTTAATGTCACTTAGATTGGATTAACTAAGATTAGTTTACCTGTAGAAAATGTACCTATGTTTATAGATAAAAGATCGCTGATTGTGACCAATCTCCGATCTTTTTTGTATAGAAACTAACCTTTGTGATCTATCCCGAATTTACTTTTTTATAACAGGAGTAATCTAAAAAACATAGAAATTAAATGGACTAATCAACAGTTCTTCAACTAAAGACAGTCGTATATTGATGCCATCAATAAAAACGATAATGGTGTTGAAAAGCGGGGGTGATAATATGAATATGTTAAATAAAATATTAGCAGCTGTCGTTGGGTTCATCTTTGGTATTTTTGGTGTCCCAGCAATAGTGTATATACTTACCATGCTTGGTTCTCCAGATCATTACCTTGTCCAATCGCCTGATTTACTCAATCCAATTAATTTTTATAGTCAATTAGATTTTCTAAAAAATGTTGTGATTTTATTACCAGCAATTGGCTTAGGCATGTTTTTAGCTTATGAAGGGTTTACACACACAGGACAAAATGCCCATTAATAGAGATTAGGTAATCCCCCCGAAAAATAACTGCTGGCAAAAGTAGAATTTTCTCGTAATCTAAACGTAGGAGATTCAATATGAAAAAATCACGATACACGGACAGTCAGATCCTCTCCATACTAAAACAAGCTGAAGCAGGCACTCCTGTGCCTGAGCTTTGTCGTGAGCATGGAATGAGTAACGCTTCTTTTTATAAATGGCGTGCAAAATATGGTGGTATGGATGCCTCGTTAATGGCTCGATTAAAAGAGCTTGAAGATGAAAATCGTCGACTCAAAAAAATGTATGCTGAAGAACGGCTAAAAGCTGAAGTTATTCAAGATGCTATGTCAAAAAAGTGGTGAAGCCCTGTGAGCGTCGTGTTATGGCTCAGAGTTCGGTGGCGAAACATTTAGTCAGTATTAAAAAAGCATGCGAATGGTTTCACGTAAGTGAAACCTGTTATCGATATCAGCCTAAACTGAGTGCTAAAAATGATTTAATTGCTGATTGGTTAATCTCACTCACATCAACTCAAAGTGATTGGGGGTTTGGCTTGTGCTTTGACTATTTACGTAATGTAAAAGGCTATCGTTGGAATCATAAACGCGTTTATCGTATTTACTGTGAGTTAGCCTTAAATCTTCGTATTAAGCCGCGTCGAAGATTAAAACGTAATAAACCAGAACCATTAAAGGAACCGCTCCGGTCTGATCAAGTTTGGTCTATAGATTTTATGCATGATCAGTTATCGGACGGCCGAAATTACCGTTTATTTAATGTGATTGATGACTATCGTCGAGAAGGTTTAGCAATTGAAGCAGGATTTTCTTTACCTGCTTTACGAGTTATTCGCACGTTGGATCAACTTCTAGAATGGCGCCTAAAACCAATCGCTATCCGATGTGATAATGGGCCTGAATTCATTAGTCATGAATTTACTAACTGGGCAAAACAACATGGAATCCGGATTGATTACATTCAACCGGGGAATCCACAACAAAATGCTTATATTGAAAGGCATAACCGAACCATTCGATACAGTTGGGTGAGTAAGCACATTTTCGAGTCATTGGAAGATGTCCAAGACTATGCAACCAATTGGCTTTGGTTTTATAATAATGAACGGCCTCATAAAGCCAATGGTGGTAGACCACCATTGATGGTCGCTTAACTTCTACTTTTAACAACAGTTAGAAATGGGAGGATTACCATTAGATACAAAAAGAGACGTTACGATTAAGCAACGTCTCTTTTTTGTGAATGACATTTTCCGTCATGTTATTTCTTAATCGGAAGTATTATTGAGCTAATTGGCTCACCGTATCCGACAATGAACTCATACCTGACTGTAAGCTATCTTTGGCATCTTCATAGCCATCTTGAATTTCTTCTGCTTGTCTTAAATTCAGCATATCCATGATTGGATCTTGATATTTAATACCAAGACCAACCCCCATCGCAATCAAAATAATTCCAAATATTAGCTTGGTCATTGTGTTCCTTGCTTCTATCTTTAAGTTTATCGCTCTAATTTTACACAAATAAAACAATTCGTCTACCTAGCTTTATACATACTGTCATTAACAAATCTTTCGCCTTGAAGTGCTTTAGTGATACATGGATAATAGCGGATTGAAAACAAACCCGATAAATTTTAGGTGAATATCTATGTCAACTGAATCGACTTTACTCGCTCGTTGCGACTCAAAATGTGAGCTTTGCTCTTCTACTTCTGATCTTGCTCCTTTTGTTGTAGCGCCTCACACATACATCACTGTCGATCACGCTACCATTCTTTGTGGTACTTGCCGCGCACAGGTTGAGTCACCAGAAAGCATGGATGTTAACCACTGGCGCTGCTTAAATGACAGTATGTGGAGTCAGGTACCTCAAGTGCAAGTTCTGGCTTGGCGTCAACTGACCAACCTATCTCGTCAAGGTGAAACTTGGGCTAACGAGTTGCTTGATATGATGTATATCGAAGAAGAAACCAAAAACTGGGCAGAAATCGGCATGGATGAAGACGAAGAAAAAGCGCGCGATATCAATGGCGTTGTTCTTCAAAAAGGTGATGATGTGACTGTTACTAAAGATTTACCGGTTAAAGGATCTTCAACTATTATCAAACAAGGTACTGTCGTTCGTAACATTAGCCTAGACGCTGATCCGCGTTTGATTTCAGGTAAAGCAAACGGTCAATCTATGTACTTAATTGCTGAGTACTGCCGTAAGAAGTAAAACTAACAAATCATTTATTTAAAAATGGCGTTAATCCTTTGATTTAACGCCATTTTCATATCCAACTTAAATAATAGCTTGTCAAAAATAGCACTTTTGAATATTTAAAGTTGAGGTCCAATCGTCAAAATTAAATTATCTTGATATTGACCTGCAAGTGCAGATTTAGTGTCATCTAAAATTCGCATTTGCATTTTAACCAGCTTCTTGCCTTTCCCTGATACCCTTTCAAACACTGCTGTTTTATTTGATTTTGACGGCTGAAACTTAAATTTTTGTCGCACATCAAGCATCACTTCATAATGAATGCGGTATTCATTATTTCTGGCATTAACTAATGCTCCGTTCTTTGATTCAATAGAAACTTGAGTTAATGTATTACTGTTAAATAATAGCATTACTTTTTGTGTGTTTCCTTTATACAGATTACCAAAATCAATTTCATAGTTACCATAATGATTGGTTTGCCTTTTCCCTCTTACTTGTACGGATGCAACTGGTTCAACTGAAAAACTGACACTTTGAGATGATACGCTAGAGGTATTAACTATTTTCTTTTTTGCATCAAAAATTAAAAAATCAAAGAATGTAGAATAGTTTCCTGGCATTAATTCAAATGGTGAACGAAGAACAAGGTAGACATGTGCTTCATTATCTTTTAACGGTAATAGGAACTTTTCATTCCAAATAGGTATCCTATTCATCTGATTATCTAGAATTTTAGCTTTAAAAGCATCTCGACCAGACCGGAAAACAATTGTTTTTTTAGCATTTAAAGCTAAGTAAGTCGTACAACTTTCGTTTGTGCTATTCACCACAACCTTGACAGGTAAAACATATTTACCTTGATGCAATATCACTCCAACAGGAGATTCGGTAATACTCCAATTAACCTCACATTGAGCCAAGCTTTTCATACTCATAGTAGAAAATAATATAACAACAAAAATTTTTAATACATTATGCATATCTACCCCCTTATGGAGCTTGAGTCCGTTGAAGGATAACAGTACCTGCTCTATACAAAAGATTAGATTCAGGTTGGATATCCAATTTCCCTTTAAATACTTGCCCGTCAAAAGAGACTTCGACATTATAAATACCGGTTGAAACCCCCTCTAAAGCAAACCTGCCATTACTATTAGTAAAAAAACTCACCGAGTGATCGCCCTGATAAGCCTTTCCAACCTTCAATGCAATTGGCTTTGAATCTTGATCTATAAATTGCCCAATGACGGTATTAGAAAAATCAGAGCCGACTTCTAGTATATGCCCAGTTAAACTACCAGGGGTGACATTGTACGAGCCACTCCCTAAATTATAACCAACCTGTGCGTCTGGTGATTCAATAATGACTCTACTTGTTATATGCGAACTTAAAGCCGTATGTGTCGATAAATATCGACTGGCAACGCCTTCATATTCATCCCTTGAAGGGTTAATTAAGACATCCGCAGTCAAAGAATCATGAACATCAACCATTGCAAGCGCTCCGATGGGTTGTGGAGATAAAGATACTCGCCCATCAACAAAAGCAAAAGTCGTCGATATATTACTGGTTAACGAAGATGATGACTCTTTATCCTGATTTAATTTATAATTATAGTTCATTCTGCCTCTAAACCGATTCGCAATATAATTTGATTCAACCGAAGCTGAAGAGTTATTATCGACGTATGTATAAGAAACTGAACCATCCAGATCGCCTACATATTTAGCCGAATCCGAACTCAGTTCTGCTCGAGTATAGTTTCCTCTCTGATCATAAGATAATGAGCCATAAATAGATGAATCTGAAATCATTCCACTCCAAGTGACGTTAAAGATATATCGGGTTTCCGCCGTGAAATTTTCAGAATCAGAATAATACTCGATTCCCGTTTTAGCGGTTAAACTATCCCATTGAAAAGATAATAAAGCCTTGCCATTATAGGTATCATTATAAAAGTACAATTCTTGATACTGCCCACTTAAATCTAAACTTAGTTGCTCAGTGATACCCTGACCAATGCTGACAATATAAGTATTACTGGTGTCGAATTGGTCACTATTTAAAAACCATGGTTGGGCAGAATAATTTTGTAGGAAATTCGCATTCAATCGAATATCTGTCCCGGTAAAAGTGGTGGTTGCAAAAAATGTCTGAGAGTAATCTACACTTAATGCCAATGATTCATCTCCCCCAGCAAAACCTTTGAGCGCTAGATTGTCATTTATAGATTCAGATAATAAATTGATACTTGGTCTTAGGGATAATGTACCTAACGAAGATGTGAATACAAGGTCAAGCCCGACAATCTGAGCATCAGGATGATAAGTACTAATAGCACCTAGGGTTATCCCATCAGTGAGTCCATAACGATACAATCCTGAAGCAATCCATGTTTCTTGGTATGTTGCTTTCAATCCATCACTACTGTAGTCAGAAACTATTCCGGTGGATAAATTAAAATCATCAAACCCTTTGGCTAATGGCGCTGCCGAATAAAAATTACTAAATTCTTTAATTTCTTGTTTTCCAGACAAATAATTTATCACTAATGATATGTCATTCGCACCACTTGAAATAGGCAGATCATCTAATGAGTAGCGACCTGGACGCAATTTAATTGTATTAAATAAACGACCATTAATTAAGATACTAACATCAGCAGACTCCGTTAATTCAAAAACCTGATTTGGCGCCGTTGTCGTCGTTTCTAAGGGTCTTAGCGTATTTTGACTACGAGAAATAGAAAGCCCTGTGATGGTAATAGAAGATAAATTATTCGTTGATGATGTATCCATCTCCCCCATAGAAATACGCATGGGGATTTGGGGTTGATCAAAATAAAGTAAGACAGGGCCTCTGCTTTCGGTTATTTCACCTTCGCCAGAAAAGTCAATGTTGCCATTCCAAATGAGATTGGCACCATAAACACCAAATAAATTTAATGCGCCAGTAATTTCAATCGTATTTTCAGATAGTTTCTCTTCGAAGTCATAACGATTGATAAAATTAAACGCATTTTGAAAGGTGACATTAGCACTGGAAGAATAATCGGGTACTTGATAGTCATAGCCAAAATCTAACGATGACATCGCCATCGCACCAGAATCAAGAGTCAGATCAAATTGCAAGTTTTGTGGGGAGAAGTTCAAATGAATACCATAACTATTCAATTCTTCGATTGTGATATCACCGTGCTCTTGGTTACTTATTTTTTGTAATAACTCAGAACTCACCAAGCCTTTAAACGCATTGGTCACTCGTTCAACATCCAGTTTTTCTACTGTCATGCCATCTGTTTCTATTTCTAATTGGGTTACCACCTTTCCTTCTATCTGTACTGGCAATTCGATCCACCACGTTGCCGCTTGTACAGAAAAGGAAAGCGTTGCTAAATATACCCAACAAATGCGTTTGATATTATTCACTAAAATCGACAGTCTTAACGGTCCCTACATTCGGGATATCCCCAGATTCAATAACAAACTGCCTCTCACGTTGAGGTAATAATATTTGAAAACCAGTGATAGGTGAATATTGGAACCATTTAAGGGTATTTTCCCCTTCGCTTCCTACAACGTTCATATTTAATTTAGAGAGGTCAACATACTTATTACCTTCATTTTTCAATTTAACATCAATTGATTTTTTATCTTTGTGATCCGCTATATTGGTAATTAAATTCGATTTAGCGTCTTTAGGTGAGACTAAAAGTAAAACATTGAAATGAAAAAGAAGTTGAACGCCTGATTTCCCCTGATTTTCATCAAGGGATAATTGCTTAAAAACCAAACGATAAGCTTCGGTTTGAGAAAGAATAGGCTCACCGATATATTTGAGTCGAAAAACTTGTGACGATTGAGGCGGTATCATTGTTTGGGGAGGTATAAGAAAAAAACTATCATCAGGTTGTGTGACTTCCTTGCCCTGTTCATTCACATGAGCACGTAATATCTCCGTCTCTATAGGAAGAGGTTTATCTGAATCATTGATCACTTTAAACGTCGCTGATGCTTTTTTTCCTAGCGGTTCCATTGCTTGTAAAAAAGGCTCAACCCGAAAAGCATAGCTATTACTTGATACTAAAATACAAACAATAAGCATCAAAATCTGCTTCATAAAAACCATCCTTGTAAAAGAAGCGAACCACAAATATGGTTCGCTTAAACTATCCTGCAATCAAATTATCAATTATAATGAGCCTACAGGACCGATTTTTAGAGTTAAAACATCTGCATATGTATCAGCAACTGTAGTCGCCATTACATCTTCAGTTTGAAGGTAAAGTTGTTTAATAGGTGGCGCTGCTGCAAGCTCAGTTAAAGTATGAGTACCCGCGGCATTTTTCTTAGTCCAGATTTCTGTAACAATATTTGATGTTTGTGTTAATAGAATATGCGGTTTACCAGCACGATGTATTAAATAGTCATTAGCTGATGTAGTTAGAGGGTGATCATTTTCATGGAAACGAAATGAATAAGTAATTTCTTCTCCATACGTACCGCCAACTAACTTACCAGAGTTAGCTGAAGTTACGTTAACATCAGCAAAACCAGTACCATTGTTACACCATACTTTGACTGAACCAAAGTTATTTAATACCGAATTTTCTAACTGTAGCACACCTGCGTTATCATCAACCACTTCCATCACACAATACTCTTCAATGACACCGCTAAGATTAAAGCTAACAGTATCACTAGCATTTAAATCAATCGCCGCGTTTGCAAAAGTTGGAGCAAAAGCGAGTGCAGCAGAAGCCGCTAGTAATTTCATTTTCATTGTCAATCCCTCGTAAAATATATTGTTTTTAAATGCCAGACTCGGCCAGCAATCAAATACTAGTCAGTTACGAAGATACCTGCCTCATCCTAAACGGGTGATTTAATCTGATTGAGCGGGTGATTTTCAGGTGAGATGTTATTCTCAAATTTATCAGTTACAAAGTTTATTAACTCTTTTCTTGAATGTATTTGCAGTTTGTTGAAAACATTTAAACTATGCGTTTTTATAGTATTAATACTGACATGATTTTCTTCCGCTATCTGACTATTAGTCAATCCTTCCAGCATAAACTTACAAGTATTAGTTTCTTTTAATGTTAAATCGTATTCTTGAGATAATTTATTAAGTACATCATCTAAATCCATTTCTTTATGATTTTCAGGTTTAATCACAGAACAAAGTACAATGCGAGAATACCAATACTCGCCATTTAGAATTGAACGGACAGCTTTAGGGAGTTGCTCCATAAGCATTGGTTGGTCTATCACACCAACATAACCTAGGGTTAGAAAGCGCTTAGCTAAGTCAAAAGTCAGCTTAGTATTGATAGCAAGACACTTGTAGCTTTGTCTCGTACCTGTAGGAGAGAAATTTGTCGGAATTTTAATTGTATTAAAATCTATAATAACCAACTTATTATGATGTTGTTTTTTATCTAAAAAATTAAAGTTTTTTTCGTAATAAAATTTATCTGGTCTTGGAGACAGTCGCTGGAAAACCTCATTTAAAATAGGGAATAAACTTTCATTTTTACTCACTAAAACTATATGATTGCAACTGAATTTTTCCAACATACCTCATCCTATCGGTAGATAACCAATTTAATTTTTATACTATTAAAGTTTAGATTATAAAAAATTAAATTCATACTTTTTTATTATCAAAAATTATTGCAAACCCCCAGCTATCACATTTATTGACTATTTCTTTGACAAAATCATGACATTAGCTCTCAGCCCTCGATTAAAATAATAATACTCCCGTTTTATATACGGGCATAAAAAAACCAGCACTAGGCTGGTTTTCGTATTCATAAAGCAATGTTGAAATCTAATGGGTTAGTACAACCCAAGATCCTTGCGCAAATGTTCAGATAACGCTGACGTATCATTAGTGACGGCATTCGTTACTTGGCTTTTGCCAAATAGTACATCTGAAAAATGCTGAATCAATCCTTTGAAGCTAACCGAGTAGGCTTTTTGGTCCATTGATGGTGTGGCAACAGTATCTAAAATTGCTTGTGTCATCTGGCTTCTCACTCTTATTAACTTATTAATATATGGCGATAATACGAACAATTTCGCATAAGTCATAATGAGAAAAACCACATTTTCACATTAGTTTTTCTAATTTACAACCTAATAACAATGCCAGAATGTTTGATATTTAACATAATTAAATTTAATGCATAAAATCAAAGTGATAGATTGAAACCTTAAGATTATGAGAATCAATAATGAACCAGAGTACATTTCATTAACAAATACTGTCGATAAGTTTTTTAGACTCTTTCTGTCACTATTATTCCGCAACCCATTGCGCCTCTAAAAGCACATGTTCATATTGCTTAATACGGCCAGTGAAAATATCACCTTGATGTACTACCCCTACACCACTTGGCGTACCCGTCATGATCACATCGCCATTTTCAAGCTTACTGTAGCTTAATACTTCTTGCACAATATGATCCGGAGTATAGAGCATTTGATTCACGCCACCGGCTTGTACCTTAACGCCATTAATTAATAACTCTAAAGATAAGCCTTGCCAATCTCCATTACAGATCGAAACAAACTGACTGAGTACTGCCGCACCATTAAATGCTTTTGCTCTTTCCCATGGCAGTTGTTTCCCTTTCAACTTTGATTGTAATTGGCGCTTGGTTAAGTCCAAGCCAAATCCAACCGCATGAATTTTTTTACTTTTTATCACAAAGCAGATTTCACCTTCATAATGCAACGGCTCTTGATGAAATGAAGTTAAGGTTGCGCTAATGGCAGAATTAGGCTTATTGAAGACCACCATTTCATCTGGCATCACATTATTAAGCTCTTTGATATGCTCGGCATAATTGCGCCCGACACAAACCACTTTGGACGGTTTTATTTTCTTTCCATCGACAATAATATTGTTCATGCCATTTCCTTGTCTTGAGTTTGAGTGTGATGTCGATAGTTTTGATCAAGCTCACTGATCCCTAAACCACTTTTCTTATGTACTTTGATTTGAACTGGGATCCGCTCTTTCATTGCATCAATATGGCTGATCACACCAATCATTTTACCCGAGGCATTTAAGTTATCTAATGCATTTAACGCCATATCTAAAGTGTCAGCATCTAATGTGCCAAAACCTTCATCTAAAAATAACGAATCGATACTGGTTTTATGGCTGACCAGATCCGACAAGGCTAATGCCAAGGCTAAACTGACTAAAAAGCTCTCCCCTCCAGATAAGGTTTTGGTGTCTCGAATCGTATCCCCTTGCCAAGTATCCACCACAGAAAGGGCCAATCCCTCTATCGATAATAAGTTAGAACTCGTTGCCTCCTCTGCCATCGCCAAGCCTGAACGTTGCAATAAATAACGTCCATGCAAACGGTTTAGCTGTTTATTCGCCAGATACACCAAATTATCGAGGGTTAAGCCTTGAGCAAATTTCCTAAACTTATCGCCACTTTTAGAACCGATGAGGGAATGTAAATATTGCCAGTCATCATACGTTGAGCGCATCGATTCAATTTTTTCAAACAAAGATTGCTGCCCTGCTCGGCGCTGCACATCTGACTCGATCTCATGCTCAACTTGACCTGCTCGGTGAGATTTTTGTTCGATATTATCACTTAAAGACTGGATATTCTGTTCGACACTATTCGGGCTAACGGATAACCATTGCTTGGCTTGTTCAAGTTGCATGATCTGCTGATACTGCGAGGTGGCATTGTCAACTAAGGCCGTTTGGCGCTCAATACGATTGGTGATATCTTTTTGTAATACCAACAATTTTTTCCGATCTTCGGTCGTTAATAATGCCGCCTCAAATTGTTGCTGAGTGTCAAATGGACTTTGTTGTAACTGCTGCTGCCACTCTGACTCTCTTTGTTGGTATCGGCTCTCTAACTGTTGTAATTGTTGCGCGATGGTATCTATTTCGGCTGATAACGTCTGTTGTTGCGTATTCAATTGCTGAAATAGCCTCTGCGCTTGGTGACACTGCTTTTCTGCCTGTTCGAGTGCTATTTGGCTATGTCGCTTTTCATCCATGACAAGTTTATCATCGAACACAGCGCGCCTTTGTAGGCGTAAATGATCCAGTTTATTGCTCGCCTCTAATTGAGTATGCTGCATTTTATCGACCGTCACTTGTTTGTCTTGCAACGTACTCGCAGCGTTCGATATTTGTTCTTGCAAACGAACCAATTGATTTTGCAGATCAGTATTTGTTTCATGGTGTTTTTGCCATTGCTGGGCAGCTTGTTGTTTATCTGACAGCCAATCTGCCATCACGCTATGCGGCACCGTACTTTCACCCGCCTCAGCTTGCGGTAGTGCATACCCCAACGCCTGCCATTGACGGCATAACGCCTGATAAATGTTACTGCTTTCGCTCGCCAAATTTTGCTTTTGTAATACTGAATCTTCAATCTGTGATTGTTGTGTTTGCTGTTGCAGTTTCAGAGTGGCAACATCAGACTGCGATCGTTCCAATAATCGTTCACTCGACACCAACGCTTCTTTGCTCGTCGATACCTGTTTCTCAATTTTTTTGTATTGGTGAATACGATGCATTAAATCATCAATCTCGCGCGGTAACTGGTGCTCTAATTGTTTTATTTTTTCAGGCTGATTAATTTCCGATAATAGCGAATCTAACCCCACGCACGCACGGTTTATTTTCTCAACCCATTGCTGTTCCAGATCGGCGATGTCTTGCGCCGATTGAGCTTGCTGTTTGCTCAATTCATCGATGTGTCTGCGCACCGAATCTAATTGTGTTCGCGCCAATATTCCCTGTGATTCAATCTGTTGTTTTTCCTGCTCTGCTTGTTCTTTGTTAATGCTCAATTGTGAGCGAGACAAAGCTTGACCCGATTGTATTAAAGGGTGATCTAATCCACCACAAAGTGGACACGCTTTTCCTTGTGACAATTGAGCTCGATAGTCAGAAAAATGGGTATCTTGGTCGATGAGTTGAGTATAACTTTTAATTAAATCATCTTTGGTTTTATAGCTTTCACGCAGCGTCGTGCATTGTTCGGTAAGTTGATCTAATTGGGTACCCTGCTCAGTTAAACGAGGTGCGATAGCTTGATTTTGGGCCGATAATTTTAGCCATGATTGCTGGATCACATTCAACTGAAAAACCTGCTGCTGCTGTTGTGATTTTAACGTTAATTGAGCTTCAAGTTGCTGCAGTTTATCCTGCTCATCATGTTTATTCTCGGTTTCAATTTGCCACTCTTGAAGCGCGGCTTGATATAATGCATTTTTACCATGCACATCCGTTTGTTGTTGGTTCAATTGCATTTCTACTTGAGCGCACCTTTGCTTCAGCTGCAATTGTTGGTCTTGCTCGGTGTTTATCTTCTGAGTTAACGTGGCCATTTTGTGATCATTTTGCGCAATATGCCCAACTTGTAATTGCCAAGCATGTATATATTGTGCGATGGCTTGATCGTTAGCATGCTGATGCAAATAAGTTTGGCTCACTTGGCATTGTTGTTGAGTATTTTGCTGTTGTTGTTCTAGCTTTTGTGCCTGTTTTTTAGTCTCTGATAATTGCAATGCTTGTTGACTCAGTAGATTTTGCTGTTCTTTTTGCTGTGTTTGAGCATGCATTATTTCATTATCTAGAGGCTGAACTTTTTCATCCACTAAGGTCAATAAGTCTTGATGTTGTTGCTTAAGCGATTGCAGTTGGCTATTAACCTGTTCGGCTTGTTGTTGAGCGTTAAGCTGCGAAACCTCTTGCTCAAGGTGCTGTTTCTTCTTGCTCGCTAACTGTTGGTCAGTCTGTATTTTATGCTGTCTTGATTCTTGCCATAATTGAAATGGCATTCGCAGTTTTTCTGCCGGTTCGCTGTTGGCTAATAATGACAATTCGGTTTGAGCCAATTGTTTGGCCGTTAAAGCATCCGTCATCGCATTTTCAGCGTTGAGTTTTGCTTGCTGCAATTTATCGTGTTGTTGCCACCATTGCAGATGCTGTTGCCATTCCTGTAGCTGCTTTTTATCTAGATTTATTTGATTAGATAATTGCTCACCCTCAAGCGTTAAATGGCTAATTTGTTCCTCAGTTAACAGCTGTACACCTTTGGCCTGAGATTCAAGCTCACTAAGCTGTTGCTTGGCAGCAGTAAAGTGTTCATGAACTTTTTCTGAAATATCACCGTAAATCTCAGTGCCGGTTAATTCTTCAAGTAATTCCGCTCGCTCCGATTCTTTTGCATTTAAAAAAGCAGCAAATTGGCCTTGAGACAACATCATAGACTTGGTAAAACGCGAAAAATCTAATCCGGTCAATAATTTCATCACGCTATCTTTTCGCTTTATTTGACTGGCGAGAATTTTACCTGACGCGACTTCTGCCAGTTCGACGACCGCCGATTGTAAGTTGCCATCCGCTTTACCTCGCGAGCGACGCATGCTCCAGAAAGCGCGATATGCGATCCCTTTAACTTCAAACTCCACTTCTGATAAACATTCAGCGGTTCCGCGCGTCATAATTTCATTAGAAGAGGTTGAGATCAGTCCTAAGCGAGGGGTTTGATGATAAAGGGCAAGACAAATCGCATCTAACATAGTGGTTTTACCCGCGCCGGTTGAACCTGTGATCGCAAATAATCCATTTTCAGCAAAAGGGGATTGAGTAAAATCAATTTTCCAATCACCTTTAAGTGAATTCAAATTTGAAAAACGTAAACTTAAAATCTTCATTTAACGTCTCCTTGTGGCATTACCGCATCATTTTCGGGCAGATCTTTCAACTCTACTTCCGATAACACCACTTTAAAATGGTCAAGGATCCTCGCTTTTCTTTGCTGCTCAATCTCGGTTTCAAACGTCTCCAGTTGCAAACGTTTCGCAAACACATCTTGTGGGCTTAACTCTGCCAAGGTTTCATTTTGCATTTGAGTCAATGCTTTTGCTTGTTGGGAGCGTGTTCGGCGCAGTTGCAACACTTCTACATTCAGCCCTTCGACCAAGCTTTGAATGCGAGCTTGTAAATCGGATAAATAATCTTGCACCTCGACATGTATGCACAGCCATACGGTATCTTTTACCTGTGTAAACTGCTGCAGTTGTTGTTCTATTTGTTGTAAATCACCTTTGATGACCGCCATCGCTTGAAAGATAGGAATAGAGGTCGGTGTTATTTTTTTCTGGTTATTATCAAATTCCACAACCACCACTTGTTTGTTCGCGATTTGAATTCTTTGTCTAGTCTGAGTGCCAGCCTCTGCTTGCTCGATACTCTTTATTTCATCAAAGCCTTTTATCTCATCAAAACTTAACGGGATCGGTGAGCCGCAATAGCGGATAGATTCTGATTTAGCCACAATCTGAGGGCGGTGGATATGACCTAAAGCCATATAATCCACAGGAGGGAAAGCCCCTGCATCAAAAGCTTCAAGAGAGCCAATATAAATATCGCGAACGGATTCGGATGCGGTGACACCAACTGCGGTTAAATGACCCGTGGCGACAATTGGCAGTTGTGCATCAAGTGAATCTCGAACTTGTTCGGCATATTGATACAACTGGTGGTAATGCTGCTTTATCGCGTGTCCAAGTGATTGTTTTTTATCCACGCTGGTTTCACCCGCAAGACTTTGCACCACATCTCTAGGTCGAACAAATGGTACCGCGCATAATATTGCACCAACCTCTCCCGATTGCGTTTTTAAGGTAAGTACCTGACTGGTGAGATCTTCATTGCTATTGGCTATTACATGAGTATTTAAACATGCGAGTAATTCTTTCGATTCATTTAACATCGAGACTGAATCATGGTTTCCACCTAAAACCACTAACGTACAACCCGTTTTATGCACATCAACCACAAATTGATTGTACATTTCGCGTGCATAGCTTGGAGGCGATCCGGTATCGAACACATCTCCGGCCACAATAATGGTATCAATTGATTGCTTCTCTACTAACTCAAGTAACCATTGCAAAAATTTTTGATGTTCACGTTTACGGCTTTTACTGAAAAAATTCTGGCCAAGGTGCCAATCTGATGTGTGTAAAATTTTCATAAAATAATGAACTTATTAACTCTGAAATAGATAAACAATTGTGCCATAAAATCAAATTTCAGGCATAAAAAAAGCTCAGGAAAGAAAACCTGAGCTTGTTACAAAAACCATTACAAAGTAATAGCCAGCTATGCGTAACCATTAATGGTGTGTTCATATGCTTAACTGATCAGCGGCCAAACCAAAAGCTAAGCAAACACTTCGTAAAGCACTTTACAATGGGATACGAATGATAACTCTGAATATAAAATTCAAAGTTACTCACTTCATATGTACCGATTGAAACGGTTTCATATTTTTATGAAGTGAGTCGCAAATATTAACTTAGTTCTAGAATGTTGTCATTAAGACCATACCAAAAACAAGATTATAAAATTTCGACCTTGTCATCAGCATAATTTTTGAACACGGCATTTTCTAACTCTTCAACACTTGCAGGATTCCATAATCTATTTTGAATCCCTTTTACCACCATATAGATAACTGCAGTATCAATTGCCGACATCAATGCAATATTGACCGGTTCATTGTTGGTATACCCCATTTCAACCTCTAGAAGATCTTTATAATCAATGTACCGGAATGCACCAGCGCTTAACTCATAAGACAGGATGGTTTTACTGGTCGTGATACTGGAGAGAATTTTACCACTGCGGACATCGACGGCTCTTAGGTTAACTGTCACTTGATCTGTTCTATATTTACCCGACGAGCCAATACCTAAGTAACGCGCCCCTACACCGCCTGTTTTTATGTTGGTATCATAGGCAACAATCCCACCTTCAATCAATATGTTAGCAGATTGTAATGATGGTAGTGTTCCATTATGGTTGAATGCTTCTCCATGATTTTGCGCCGCTCTTATAATTTTTCGTTCGGTCAGTAGATTTTGTAATCCTTCCCTTTCTAACGGTGCAAACCAACCAGAATCAATAAGAGACATCGTAAGTAAAGCGGTCGCCCCCTGACTGACTGCAGTGGAAAAATTACTATTAGGTTGTGGACGATATTGACCAGTTTGATCTCTGAAGTCGTAGACCGAAACCATGATAATACCTTGTGGTTTTGGCAAGTTAATGAGATCGGAATATGCAGCACCTCGGTACATCAATTTAGAGCTTTCATCAGAGTCCGGAATATCTAACGAGTTTGAGCAGCCAGCGACCACAAATGTTATTAATACCATCAAGATTTTAGACATGATAAATAATCCCTTTTTAATTAGACAGTGGTCCACTCACTTCTATGATGGAAGATTCTCCTGTAATTTTATCGAAAATATTTAAAGTTAACCCTCCATTACCATCGTCCAATACATTTAAAATGAAGTCATTTGTTTCTAATTGACCACTGTCACTTTTTCCAGAGCTAACGTCATCCAGTAAATTATTTAACAATCTCGACTCTAGTGTAGTGGCAAGTCGGTCGGCGGCGGTGAGGCCAAAGCCATCACTATCTGGCTCATACTGATCGATCGCATTGGCAACATTGAGTAAATGTGTACCATTATAAGGGTTACCACCAAAACTTGGATTAATGGGCTGGTAAATTAGCTCTGTCGCAAGACATCCGTTAGCAAAAGGCAAAGCTAAGCCTATGACTAAAATATACTTTTTTATTCTTTCCATAAATACACCTCTATAACTCATCAGATGCAAGATCATTATTATCTTCAAATCGTTTTTCAATCTTCCACTTAACTAAATAGTAGTTAATATTTCTCAGTGCTTCTTCTGCTTTTAGTTTTGCTTGTTGTCTTCCTGGAGAAAGTGATGTTCTATATATAGCGGTATTAATATGAAATATTGTGATTATGCTGCCCGATAATGCTGTTGGCCTTTCTGTAATACGCAAGTTAACATTTAATTTTTCATGGCTTTCATTCATCAACTGAGAGAAATAGAAATAAAAATTCTTTCCTAATAATGTCATGGTTTGATCTACAATTAGACCATTGATTAAACTATCATTATTTAATATCATCTTTTCTTTTAACGGGTTACTACCTAAATCATTAACACTCTCTGCTAACGCTAATGGCATAAATACTAAATAAATCAATAGAAAACCAGTATGTTTTTTCATGCTACACCATTAAATTTATAGTTTTTCGCCCACATCAAAGCTTGCAATCTATTTTTTACTTTTATTTTTTTAAACACATGATACAGATGTGCTTTTACTGTATTTTCACTGACAAATAATTGCTCGGCAATTTGCACATTAGAAGCTCCAATAAGAAGTAACTTTAATATTTCTTCTTCTCTCCCTGTTAGGCTAGCAAAAACCTTAGAGCTAAATAAATCTTTACTCCGATAATATTCAATTATCTTCTGTGAAAGATCTCTATTTAACCAAATCTTACCTGATAAAATCGATGTTATGCCTTTCGATATATGATCTAATTTTACTTCTTTGAAAAATATCCCAACAACATTAGGAAAAGTTAATACAAATGGAAGTTGTATCTCATCTCTGGTATTGATGAGTATTTCTTTTGTTTGAACATTATTTTTTTGCAACGCAATGATGTACTTATGAATCATTTCGTCAGTTACATACTCCAAATCTAAAATCACATACCCCATATCCTTCTTGCTTTTCTCAATCGCGATCTCCATTTCACAAAAAGTCATCATATTGATTTTTTTGTCAATTATTGTTTCTAAACTTTCTTTCAATAGCGATGACTGTAAACTTCTATTGGCTACTAGAAAAAGGCTATTTAACGCCATATCGCCTCCTTACTTAGTTCGTAATTATCTTATAAGCACTTCATCAAGATTAGCCTACCCCTCTAGAATATCCATTAAATTTTAAAATTAATCCGCTATAACATCGTACAAAATTAGGAACACCTTAAATACAAAGAGTTATCGCACTTCACTATGTCTTGGAACTATTTCAATCACGAAATAATGTTATATATTAGTATATGCTATATAAACTTTAGTATTATAAATTAAAAACCACTCATTAAAAATAATCATAAAAACAATATAAATAACCACTATTTAATTAATATTAACCCCATCACATTCAGTGTAAAGTTTATAGCGTTAATTATGAGCCGCAACCATAATCGATGGTATTCTCATAAAGAAAGAATAAACAGAATGAAAACCATCATTATAACAATAGAATTAGCAACTTTACTTTTATCTTTTAATTGCCTAGCGAATAGAGATCTTGGTAAGAGTGAGCTTAATTTCAAAACTACAGACCTTGTTGATGTTAGTAAACATTTCGTTTTTTCAGGTTCTAGTGGGAATAATACATCAGAAATAAATCAAGGCGGTTCATATAACATTGCACACATTACACAAGGAGGGATGAATAATATTTCCAATATTAAACAAACTGGATCCAACAATGAAGCTGCTATCATTCAATCCGGAATAGGTAATAATGGAATCATTATCCAAAATGGCAGTAATAATGATGCATTACTAGTTCAATCTGGATGGAATAAAGATAGTAAGATAATACAAAATGGTAATGATAATCTCGCGTATGTTGTCGATAAATTTAATTACAATGCGTCAAATTACGATATTAACCAGAATGGTAGTAGCCGTTTAATTATGGTTAATGGTTTAAATCGAGATATCACCATCAATCTAAAATAAAGGATTAAATTATGAAAAAGTTAGCCCTTACTATATCTGCAATACTCGCTGCTGGTGCTTCTTTTCAGGCATCTGCGGTTGATAATACTTCAACTGTAGGTTTATCAGGAGTGGCAAGCCAGGTGACGGTTTTACAAGTCACCCCTTTTGACCTAGGTTCTAATGTATCCAATGCTCAAGTTCATGGTGGATTTGTTAACCATGCTCATGTGGTGCAATTAGGTTCGTCAAATACATCCGATGTTGCAATTACTGGTGGTGCATTTAATCATGTAAATGTTAACCAAGACGCTTTTATCGCGTCCAATAATGCATCGGGAAATATTAGTAATTCTTATGCAACCAATATTAACCTTACTCAAGGTGGTGCATTTTTAAATAATAATAGTGCTAGTGCGAGTATTTCTAATTCTGCCTTTAGTAATGCAAATATAAACCAAGGTGGTTTTTTGGCGGCTAATAATGTAGCGGGTATCATGATTGACAACTCACTTTTTGCTAATGCAACCATTAACCAGCTTGGTGCTTTTGGTGATTCACACACTGCGCTTATTTCTGTCGCAAACTCTTTTGCAGTGAGTGGATTAATTAATCAAATTGGCGGCTCAATGAATTCTGCTATGATTAATATTACTAACTCAGCTTTAGCAGGAGCAAGTGTCACTCAAGCAGGTTATGGTAATTACGGTTCTGTAAATATT
The DNA here is from genome assembly GCF_009601765.2 of Vibrio algicola. Taxonomy (NCBI): domain Bacteria; kingdom Pseudomonadati; phylum Pseudomonadota; class Gammaproteobacteria; order Vibrionales; family Vibrionaceae; genus Vibrio; species Vibrio algicola. The sequence continues at coordinate 261,563 of NZ_CP045700.1, read as the reverse complement.
TCAAATTCATTAATGAGTGGAGCAACATTAAGCCAAGTTGGTGACTTGAATGGTGCAGATATTAACTTAACAGGTGGTTTCCTTAATAGCACAGCAGTTGGGCAAACAGGTGTTGCTAACAATGCAAGTGTTAACACTTCTGGAATGTTAAATAATGTCCTAGTTAATCAATCTGGTTTTGCTAATATATCTATGACTGATATGTCAGGCTTAGGAAACAATGCGGTAACAATGCAAACTGGTGATTTAAACTACTCATACATTGGTGTAAGTGGTGTCGGTAATAATGCTTATACTAGCCAAAATGGTGGGGATTGGTCTAGCACAACAGTTAGTGGCTGGGGTAACACAGCTACTGTAAATCAGTTATAAGCTTATTTATGAATATTAAAAACCTAGTAATAGCGGTGTTTTGCGCCGCTATTTTTTCATCATTTTATGCTAGTGACGTTTTTAAGTACGCACAGGCCGAGTCATCGAAGATCAATACCTCAGATCCAAAACCTGTGAGCAATAGCGCTAATGCTAGTAACAACGGTATTGAACCTATGAGTAACAATATTGATATCGATGATAGCCATTTATCCTGTAACATAACGGGTCATATATTAACCTTAGGTATCAAAACCCAATCTATTAAAGTAATTAAGGTTAAGATCGTGACTAAAACTAACAATACCATGTTGTCCCAGGTCTCAGGCCGTTCCAACAATAATTTTCAAATCAACGTACAGGAGCTCCCGATTCATTTATTTATTGCAACCGACGTCACAGCGCTAAATGCAGAGCAACATTTTAAAATTAACCAACAATGTCAGATAGAAAAACAATAAAATTTACACTGTAAACTCAATACGAACTTACTCTACTTCACCGTTTCACATACAACGAGAGTGATACTTGCCCTTCTTGAAGCAGAGTATTGACCCAAAATTCAAGTCCGAAGTTCAATTCTTTGAATGTCAAATCAGTAGGTAGATCATTTTCTGAATGATCTCTCCGTTGGTTTTTATCGAGTATAAAATTTTATCGAGACGACGAAAAAATTTCATTCTGCAAGCCATTTTTTATTCTATATACTCAGTTAAAATTCTAATGGAATAGCTAATATGTCGGACTCTATCCGTATTCGTGCACTAGAAAAAGATGATTTACGATTCATCCACAGCTTAAACAATAATCGTAGTGTAATGTCTTATTGGTTTGAAGAGCCTTATGAGTCGTTTATGGAACTTGAAAGCCTGTATGTGAAGCATATCCATGATTTAAATGAGCGTCGCTTCATTGCTGAAAATGGTGATCGTGAGCATGTCGGATTGGTGGAATTAGTCGAAATAAATTACATTCATCGTACCGCAGAATTTCAGATAATCATTGCGCCTTACTTCCAAGGTAGAGGTTATGCACGCGAAATCATTGATCGCGCGGTCAACTACGCATTTAAAATATTGAACGTCAATAAGCTGTATCTACAAGTGTCCGATGAAAACGAGAAAGCCGTCTATCTCTATGAAAGTTTTGGCTTTAAACAAGAAGGGCTTTTAATTGAAGAGTTCTTTATGAATGGCCAATATCGAAATGCGATTCGCATGTATATGCTGCAGCGTGACTATCTCAATAGGCAAGATCAACCCAGTGCAATTAATGCGGTCAAATAATCGAGAAAATGCGCAAGATCAGCTCTGATCTTGCGCATTTATTCAAAACCCAGCTAATTTGGTTATTCTAATAAGCCACTACTTCATACCTTCACTCATCGCATCCACCAGCGTATTTTTATCGGTATCTCCCGTTAACTCCCAAGCAAAAATACCCGCCAAGCCTTTTTGTTTCACCCATTGTGCCTTGGCTTTTATCGAACGCTGATCATCAAACGAAATAAAGACTTTCTTCTCAGCATTCCATAAGAATGGTGCTTGTGCTTGCTCATCATAACCGTATTGATAACCTTGCTCTTTGCCGTAGTTTTTCATTAGATCCCAATACATGAAATAACCAGGTTCATCGGTGCCGAATGTCGCGCCTTTTTCAGACATGAGATCAGCGGTAGGTAATTTACCATCGAAATTTTTAGTGCCTTCCCATCCTCGTCCATAAAAAGCGGCTCCCATGACTAATTTATTAGCGGGAATACCCAATTCAAGCATTTGATTTAAGAAAACATCCGCACCCATTCCCCACCAACTACGCTCGGTGGCATGTAGATTGGTTAAATGACCGGTTTGCTGTCCCCAACCACCTAAAAAGTCATACGTCATGGCAAACATATTGGTCATATACGGCGCGGCAGATTTCCAATCAATTTGAGCCGCTTTGGGCCCAACCCCCACCGCGGTTGATAATTCATAGTCACGTTGAGTTTTGCTGCTTAATTGGTCTAAATCACTGCGGATCTCTCGGACTAAATACGTAAATGCTGCCTTTTCTTGCTCTTTTTGCTCATCGGTTAATTTGGTTTTTTCATCCCACGGAGAAGTGGTTAATCCACCGCCACCTGGATACTCCCAATCAAGATCAATACCATCAAAAAAGTCATACTGCGCAATTAATTCAACCGCTGTTTTCGCAAAATGATCCATGGCTTGTTTATCTTTCGCCATCGCATGAAAAGGTTCTGACATGGTCCAGCCACCAAAAGAGGGCAAAATAGTGAGATTGGGATGGTCTTTTTTCAATTGCGCCAGTTGAGCAAAGTGTCCTTTATAGCTGACATCCACATTGACCTTGCCAAAATCAACCTCTAAAGCCGCCTTTTTATCAACAATAATCGCGGTATAAGGATCTTTGCCTGCACATTGTTGCTCAACTTGTTTGATCACTTTATCTCCTGCGCCGGTATGAGGACCACACATAGACAAAAAAGCATAGATAACATGGGTGAGTTTATCCGCTGGTATATCTTTCACTGTATAGGGGTGCTGTTTGTTTTTATATTGCCAATCTGCGAAGTAGCCGGCGACGATCGGTTTGCTCACTTGAGGAGCATCACTGGCCAATACCGAATGTGAAACCAAACCAGATAATGCTAACGCGATCACCGATAACGAAACCCCTTTTTTCTTATTCATTATTATCTCCTTGATTAGAATTGATTTGGTTTGGATTCAACACCGAAGTGCATAACTTCAAATCTGAATCTAACTTTTAAATCTTAACCTAACTAACTATAAAAATAGTGAACAATGAATGGATAAGTGCTATTGAATTGACAGGTTATGAAGTGGTTTCCATTAAATTTAGACGATAACGCAAAAGATCGATTTTATTGCAATATAATCGTATCTAGATCTCAAAAATTTAATATTGTGCGATCTTTTTTCTGGCTCATATATGTCGTTTTTTTATTTACGTTTTATGAATTTTAATGCCAACGATTACGCAAGCGGTTGCTTAAAAAAAAGTGAGATCCAGCGGTCCTTTTAGAAAGTTATGGTTGACTTACCCCCCCGTTATTTCGATGATGAAGCCAGTTAAGTCAAGGAATCCAGACTATAATAATAAAAACGCTGACTTGTCTGACTTTTCCTTCCATTATGCTTCATTCACTTTTTAAGGTCCTAAAATGAGTAGTCAATTAAAACAACTTCGCTCGCTTACCACTGTTGTTGCCGATACCGGCGACATTGAAGCTATTGCTAAATATCAACCAGAAGATGCCACCACTAATCCATCTTTGATTTTAAAAGCCGCTCAAATTGAAGACTACGCTCCTTTAATCGACCAATCTATTGCCTACGCTAAAGCCCAGAGCCAAGATACGGCTCAACAAGTACAAGATACTTGCGACATGCTAGCGGTAACAATTGGTCAAGAAATTTTAAAAGTGGTTCCTGGTCGTATTTCAACAGAAGTCGATGCGCGCCTATCTTACGATACTGAAGGCAGTGTTAAAAAAGCCCGTCAATTGATCAAAATGTACAATGATGCCGGCATTACCAATGATCGTATTTTAATTAAATTAGCTTCAACGTGGGAAGGAATTCGCGCCGCTGAAATTCTAGAAAGCGAAGGTATTAACTGTAACCTTACCCTACTGTTCTCTTTTGCTCAGGCGCGTGCTTGTGCTGAAGCCGGCGTGTTCTTAATCTCACCATTTGTGGGTCGTATTATGGATTGGCACAAAGCGAAACAAGGCCGTGACTTTGCCGCTAATGAAGATCCAGGTGTTCAGTCGGTAACTAGCATTTACAACTATTATAAACAGCACGGTTACAATACGGTTGTCATGGGGGCAAGCTTCCGTAATATTGGTGAAATTTTAGAACTTGCGGGTTGCGATCGCTTAACTATTAGCCCACAACTTCTACAAGAATTAGAAGACAGCCAAGGTGAAGTGGTGCAAAAATTAATCGCAGACCAAGACGTACAGCCACAACCTCAACACATGACTCATGCCGAATTCTTGTGGGAGCATAACCAAGATCCAATGGCGGTTGAAAAACTGGCTGAAGGTATCCGTGCATTTGCGGTAGACCAAGGTAAATTGGAAGCCATGATCGAAGCTAAACTTTAAGGCCTAAGGCTTGAGAACTAAGCTCTAAGCTCTCGATAGTGATATTGAGAGTATCAAAAAGGTCAGCATCTGCTGACCTTTTCTGTCTTTGTTGGCTTATTTAGGCTTAACCCTAGGTTAATTACTCACCGTCTTGATACTCGTGCGTATCAGTTGGACGCAATTGCAATTGCACGCCCATTAAGAAGTTACGCAAGATTTGATCTTTACATTCACGATAATGCTTATTGTCTGGCTTACGGAAGAAAGCGCTCAGTTCATGCTTACTTAAACGGAAATTAGCCCCTTCAAGAGTGGTGATAATATCTTCCGCTTTCATGTTCAGTGCAATACGCAGTTTCATAAATACCATGTTATTGGTTAAACGCTTTTCTGGCTCTGGTTGCTCGCCTTCACGTTTGCCACGCTTAGTATTGATTAAACCATTTAAAAAGATAGCCAATTCGGTATCGCTGCATTTTACAAATTCGCTGTCGTCTTCTTTTTTAAGCCAGTTGATCACTTGCTGCCTTGTGACGGCCAAATCAGCGGCATTAAATATATCCACCATGTTGGCGTCTTTAAAATCAAAAGTGTAGCGAATACGGCGTAAGATATCGTTATTGGTCAAAGTAATTCCTAGTGTTAGGTCAGTCGCGGCTTGATGATCTGATATTAAGCAGATGAAAACGAATAGATGGGTATCATCTGATAAACACAACAAGCAACGTAAATTAAAGGTCTATCATAAAAAAGCACGCCACTTTAACAGAATTCCGCTTTATGGACTATTGCTTTATTAGTCATCACTTATCGGTTATTGATGGGTATAAAAACAATATGAGCAGGATTATTCATTAGAATACGATTAATCACTTGGACTATTGACGATCCTTTGAGACAATCACCTTCAACACCTTATATTAAATGGTTTACTATGAAAATTTTAGCTCGAAATCTTGCCCGCACCATGACTGAACATGAAGTTCGCGTCTTATTTACTGAGCATGGCTCGGTTGGCACCTGCAATCTTGTTTTAGATGCGATCACGGGTCAATCAAAAGGTTTTGCTTTTGTTGAAATGCCAAGCGACGACGAAGCAAAAAAAGCAATTGAGAGCTTAAATCAAGCTTTAGTTGCGGGTCAAAAAATCCGAGTAAAGAAAGCAGACGCTTAAGCTTTACCACTTAAAAGCCAGCAAATATTATTGCTGGTTTTTAGTTAACATCCAACCTTCACCGTTAAGTTGCTTACCATGATCGATACACCATCCCCGCGTGTCAGTACTAAATTAAAATTTGGCATTTTCCTCTTACCTTTAGTGTTTGTTTGGTTTGTGTTTAAACCTGAGTCTGCATTCCCTATTAAAACCAAAGTGATCAGTTTTTCGTGGTTATGTTTTCTCTATGCGGTGTCTTACTCTGTACCAAACGATAACCCAACCGGAGAAATTGGTGTAATGTGCGGTGTATTAACCCTTGCTTTCGTGCCTTTTTTAATCTCGCTTGCCGTGATCAAATACCGAAATAAATCTTAGATTCTAGCAATAAGCTTAAACTCCTATTAATTCAGCCATCAGTTGCGGATATAACGCCTGTGATTGATCTTGCTGATTTTGAGCCTGTAAATGATGGGCTTGCAACAAGTCTTGGCGTAAATTGACTACTTCTCCCACAATAATCAACGCTGGCGTCAGCCCTTTTAATTGCTCTGATAATGACACCAGTTGTGATAACTGACTAACATACACTTGTTGATTTTTACTGCAGCCATTACCGATAATCGCTAATGGAAAGTCCTCTTTAACCCCTTCACTCATTAAACCTTGCTGAATATTTTTTGCTTGCTCTAACCCCATATAAAATACCAACGTTTGTCCACTAGACACCAAACCTGCCCAAGATGAAAACGCGCCGCTGGTGATATGCCCAGTTACTAAGGTCACACTGCGAGAAACATTGCGATGTGTGAGCGGGATTTTTGAGGATGCCGCGCACCCGATAGCCGCGGTAATGCCTGGGATCACATCGTATTCAATTTCATTGGCAACCAAGGCTAACGCTTCTTCACCGCCACGACCAAAAATAAAAGGCTCACCACCTTTTAAACGTACCACTTGTTTTCTTAACTGAGCTTGCTCGATCAATATTTGGTTAATTTGCTGTTGCTTTAAACTCGGTTGACCACAACGTTTACCGACATAAATTTGCTCACAACTGTCTGGGATTAAATTTAAAACCTCTTGCCCGACTAAACGATCAAACACCACCACCTCAGCATTCTCTATCGCTTTATATGCTTTAACGGTAAGCAGTTCTGGATCGTTAGGGCCAGCCCCCACCAATAGTACCCGCCCTAATTTGTCCTTTGATGCTTGTGACATCCGAGAACTCGTTTTTTTCTCTTCCTCTAAATAACGTCCTCTACCGTTAAGGTTTGAGCGCGTATAAAGGTGGTTTGTTTTTTCACCCAAAGGGGCAAATAGTGAGTGATCCATTGTCATAATATCTTCCTTATATCCTATTTAGCGTCCCTTCTGGGCGAGGTGAAAAGTGGTTATTTCACCGCCAACACATCAATTTTTTGTGTTTGTAAGTAACGATTCACTTCCGGTAAACAAGATCCACAATTGGTCCCGCATTTTAATGTCGTTTGAAGTTCCGCCAGCGACACAGATGTGCGTTCTTCTAACACTTGCAAGATATCGGCTTCGGTTACTCTAAAACAGCTACAAATTAGCTTACTATTTTGGCTTTGGTTAGAAGAAAGCGCACTTAATAACTGAGTGAGGTTCAATGGTTGGTTTATCAACGAAATTAACGCTTCTGCTGCTAGTTTCAACGGCTGATCGTTAACTGAAATAACCGACACCACCTTATCGTTAACCAGTCCAGCCATACTCCAACCTTGCTCGTGATCTAAGCTTAAAAACTTACAACGAGGATGGGTTGCTTTAATTTGAGCTTGTATTTCGGCTTTGCTGATCGCGATGCTGTGAGCAAAGCGCCAAATACCTTTTTGAAAATTGGAAGTCGTGCTCCCCGCTTTTGCCTGAGTTTGCATACCGGTTTGAAACTGCACATGTTGCAAACTTAAATAATCCCAATGCTTAAGAGTGAAATTGATCCCAGTAGAAATCCCATAACTGGCGACGGTTTGCGCGTAAATAGAAATAGCTTGGGACTTAAAGGCGGGTTGACCCGAATGAGGATCAACAACACCTTTGAGCACGCGATTAACCTGACTGGTTTTACCGTACTCACCCGCCCAATGCATCGACATAAAAGCTTGACCATGTGTTAAATTATCGTCAATCGCCAGTTTCGCTTTAAGCTGATTGTCACCTTGTCGAATCGCAATTAAGTTGTCGGGTTTTAAATTTGCATTCTCGGCATCCAGGCGATTAATGTACACCGTCGGCTCGACTTCCGAAGCTGACAGATGAACAATATGACCGGTGCGAGTCATGGTGTGCCATTGATCGCGCTGACGACCTGAGTTTAACCACCAACGATGTTTCTCTAATGATTTTTTTATACATGGTTTCGTTAGCACAAAATTGGCTTTGCCCGACAAGGTTGGAAAACGAAAAGCGCCACTCTGTTTATCGAGAAAGACATCCTTTAAAATATATTTAATCTTGCTGTCGTGACATTCAAGTCCATTTTGCTTTAATGTTTTTGCCACCACGCGCGAGTTTTTGGTGACAGGCCATCGTTGGGGTTGCCATGCATGATATTCATCATTGGTTAATGTTTCTAAAGCCGAAATATCTAACTGCAATGGGGTATTTTGATTTAAACCGGTCATGGACGCATATTCACGAAATACCTCGGCTTCATGCTTAAATTCAAAACCTGAATCTACCTGCATTAATTGACATAATTGTCGACCCACTTGACTCACCATCCACCAATCTGGTTTGGCTTCACCAGGAGGTTGGATAAATTGACGTTGGCGAGTTAAACAACGCTCTGAGTTACTTACCATTCCTTGCTTTTCGCCCCAGCCCGCGGCCGGCAATAAAATATCGGCGTACTTGGCAATATCGGCATTAGCGCTGATATCGGATACCACCACACATTCACACTTTTCTAACGCGCGGCGGATTTTATCGCTATCAGGCATAGAGACCACAGGATTGGTTGCCATTATCCAAATGAATTTTACGTTCCCCTGTTCTACTGCATCAAATAAATCTACCGCTTTCAAACCCGGTTTTTTGGCGATATTCGGCGCTTGCCAAAATTTTTCGACTTGGTGAATCGATTGCTCATCAAAGCCTCGATGCACCGCTAATTGATTGGCAAGACCGCCCACTTCACGGCCTCCCATGGCGTTGGGCTGCCCAGTTATCGAAAATGGGCCACAGCCTGATTTGCTAATTTTTCCGGTGATCAAATGTGCGTTGATAATGGCATTGGCTTTATCTGTGCCAGACTCAGACTGATTTACCCCTTGGCAAAACAGAGTGACCGCGGTCGGAGAAGCAGCGAACCATTGATAAAATGAGGCGAGAGAGCTAGCGTCAATATTCAGCTCTTGGCTAACATGGTTAAGCTGATATTGATCTGATTGAACTTCACTAATAACATCATCAATACCTTAGGTAAATTGATCAATAAAGGCAAAATCTATACTTTGATTTTCAGAGGTTTGGTTATCCAATAAGTAGCGTAATAACCCGTTAAACAATAACACATCGCCATCATTGGCAATGGCTAGCAGGGTGACTTTTATCGCCGACAATTTTCCCATCGTGTTCAATGCTGACACCACAGCCAACGCCGCAATAAGGACACGCTGATTTGATACATTGTTTGGTCATATTATTGCATCCTTCTTTTTATATATTACAAATAAAAACGCCTCGTTACCTCAAAGCCATCCATCGATGAGTCAGAGGTAACGAGGCGTCTTTGCCTGGTGCAGATCAGATTTTTTTGAATAAGTCGTTTTATTCATTGCAAAAGATAAAGCGAAAACCATGCCAAAGTGAAAAACATTTTAACTCCATGATACTTAATAAATAAATATCACAGATAATCGCAATATAAGCATGAGTGCACCTTTATCACGCAACATTGCCTACCGATGTTCATGCCAAACATAGTTTGAGGTATAAAATCCAAACAAAAAAATCGGCATCCGAAGATGCCGAAAACGAGGATATATCTATCGTTATTTTTTATTCAGTCCAAATGATCTGCCGTTAAATTTTCGCGCCATCATTGACCCAATTAACCACCAAACTGCGCTCTGCGTCAGTCATTTTGGTCATATTTCCTAACGGCATCACTTTCATTTGCACTTGTGATTGGATCCGTGGGGCATTAGCTTGAATTTCTTCCGCAGTATCCAACATCACACCGGCCGGAGCAGAAGCAAACAGGTTACTGGTTGGATTTTCGGAGTGGCATTCCACACAACGTTGTTCAATCACATTTTGAACTTGCATAAACACGGTTGGCGTTGGCGTTTCCGTGGATTCAACTTGCACGGTTTCACCTTGTGCATCAACCGTTTCAGTCGCTTCTACTGTGCTAGTCACTTGTGCAACTGGCACGCTTTCGCTGCTCGCAGATTTCATCGATGGCATGCTGTTTGAAGTGACAAACGCCAAGCTGATCATACCGAGTACCGCAACAGGTACCGCCCAAGCATATTTTTGACTACCATGACGTGTATTAAAGTAGTGGCGAACCAAAATGCTAAATACCGATAGCGCAGCAAGAATTAACCAGTTGTATTCCGAGCCGAAGGTACTTGGAAAGTGGTTACTGATCATAATGAACAACACTGGCAGCGTTAAGTAGTTGTTATGACGTGAACGCAATAAACCTTTGGCTGGCAGTGATGGATCTGGCTCTGTGCCATCTTCAATCGCTTTCACCAAATTACGTTGCGCAGGCATAATGATAAAGAACACATTACCCACCATAATCGTACCAATAATGGCACCAACATGGATGTAAGCACCACGGCCACTAAACACTTGGCTTAAACCATAAGCGGCGCCCACTAAACAGATAAACAAAACAATACCGAGTAATAAAGGTTTTTTACCTAAAGGTGAGTCACACAATAATGTATACACTACCCAGCCGCCGATCAGCGAACCAATGCCGATGCCAATGGCTGCGCCCGCACTCAAGCCTGATCCTGGCGCGATCAAATAAATATTGGCATTGAGGTAGTAAACCACAAACAGTAAGCACACCCCGGTGATCCAAGTGAAATACGCTTCCCACTTAAACCAATGCAGATTGTCTGGCATTTTTGGTGGTGCGAGCTTGTATTTTTCTAGGTGGTAGATCCCCCCACCATGAATAGCCCATAAATCGCCCGATAAACCCGTTTTAGGATCAACACGGTTTAAGTTATTCTCTAACCATACAAAGTAGAATGATGCGCCAATCCAGGCGACACCAACGATCATGTGAACCCATCGAATTGAAAGGTTGAGCCATTCCGTAATATGCGGATCCATAATTTACTCCTTTAAACTATTTTGATTGCGTTGGATAAATACCGTTTTAGTTTGGTAGCTTATCCAGTGACAAGTTAATCTGGGTTGATTGGTCAAAGTACACTTCATCGCAGTTATGCCCTTCACCTGCACGATCAACAATTAAGAATTGATCATCAGGTTGCAAAGCGAGAACAGGATGATGCCAAACCCCTTTGTGATAATTGACACCTTGCTTACCATTACTCATAAATGCTCGTAACGCTTGTGGCTGTAACCCATCACCCTTCTCTGCAACCACAATTAAGTAAGGGTTACCAAGTAGAGGGATAAAAGCTTGCGAGCCTAAAGGGTGACGTTCCATCATGGATATTTGTAATGGGTACGCTAAAGGGGTTGCTTGGAAAATACTAATAATGGGCGTACCACCGTTATCCGCCACATCGACATTTGCTAACTGATGATAGCGACGAGTCGAACCATTGTTGATCAAGAAATACTCACTTTCTGCTTTGTCGATCACATCGCCAAAGGGGGCAAAAGCGTCTTGAGTTAATGGCTCTACTGTTAATGCAATGCTGTTGATGACTGTCATGATATCCCTTCCGTTATTACTGTTTGATTTTGTCTTAATTAAGCTCGTTTCTTCTACATACTTCTAAGGTAATTGATAGATTACCCATTGCATTAAGACAGTCCTCATTCCCTTATTATGATTAACATGTCTTTTATTTCTTTATATCGCTATTTTTATGTTACATAGATTGCAATCTAAACAAGGCTATTTTGTTGATCTGCTCTATCGCAGTGGCAAACTCCGTGTCTTGATCGTTATCTATTCTTTGTGCAAATGAGGCTAAAATCTGGTGTCTGTCTGCCCCTTTTACCGCCATGATAAAAGGAAACTGAAATCGCTCTTTATAGCGTTGATTAAAATCGGTAAAGCGCGCAAATTCTTCTGCGTTACATTGGCTAATACCCGCGCCAGCTTGCTCAGAAGTAGAGGCCGCGGTGAGTTCGCCATTGACGGCTGCTTTGCCGGCTAAATCTGGGTGAGCATTGATCAGATCAAGCTGCTGCTGCGGTTTAGCATCGAGCATCACTTTAGACATCACGCTATGCAAGGTATCGATATTGTTGGATGTCTCATCTAAACCTTGATCAAAAGTGCGCTCCGCCACCCAAGGACTGTGTTCGTAGATGTCGGCAAAAGTGGCGACAAATTCATCTTTACTCATTTGGCTTGGTTGACAGGTTTTAAATTGAGCCACAATTTTTTCCTTTTTGATTGTATGATTTCCCTATGACGACAAGCGGCGACAAGTGACAAATTCTCGGATCATCAGAATATTGAATCCAAAGCGAGATTACGTATCGTCTTTACTTGACCAAGTCAGGATGTGGATGACACTCATGCCAATGTTTGGCGATATCTAAACGGCGACACACCCACACTTGTTGGTGCTGCTTTACATATTGCATAAAACGTTTTAAGCCTTGAATTCGACCAGGACGACCAATTAAACGGCAATGCAAGCCAACCGACATCATTTTAGGTGTCTCTGCCCCCTCTTCATATAAGGTATCAAACGTGTCTTTTAGGTATTGAAAGAAATGCTCACCAGTATTAAAACCTTGGTTGGTCGCAAAGCGCATATCGTTGACATCTAAGGTATAAGGGATCACTAATTGCGGTTTTGGTCCTTCTGTATGCCAATAAGGCAAATCATCATCGTAAGCATCTGAGTCGTATAAAAACCCGCCTTCTTCGGCCACCAGTTTACGAGTATTAATCCCATTACGACCGGTATACCACCCATAAGGGCGCTCGCCTGTGACCGCTTTGATGGCCTCGATGGCTTTTTGCATATCAGCGCGTTCGGTCTCGATATCTACTTTATGGTAATCAATCCAACGGTAAGCGTGGCTACAAATCTCATATCCCTCATTCACCATTGCTTTTATTGCATCAGGGTTACGTTCTGCCGCCATACCCACCACAAAAGCGGTCAGTGGATAATCAAATTGTTTGAACAGTTTTAGAATGCGCCATACTCCGGCGCGGCTGCCATATTCATAAATCGATTCCATACTAATATGACGAGCATTGGGGAAAGGTTGAGCTCCGATAATTTCAGACAAAAATGCTTCTGATTCATCATCACCATGCAAGGTGCAACGCTCTCCACCTTCTTCATAGTTAAGTACAAACGATACCGCGACTCTGGCATTATTCGGCCATTGCACCTGTGGTAGTTGGTCGGCATAACCGATTAAATTGCGTGGATACTCGCTACCCATGAGTCACTCCTTAGTCTTCATCCTTGGTGATGGTGATGACACTGATATCAATAAATCTCGTTATATCAATAAAGCTTGTGATAGCTAAAAATTGAGACTTATCACCACCTTGTTTTAATAATTGTATACAATGAATAAAACATAGCAAGTAAATTGATTTGCATTTTGTTAACCAACGCATCTTTTTGCTATTTATTAGCAACTTTCTGACCTTGAAGTCAAAAAATATTATTTCCTTTCACCTCTGCAATATCAATCAATACTAAATAACAATCAACAAGTTACATTCGAACATCTATCATACTCGCATTTTCAAAACTCGATCTAGGCATGAATTCGAGACTATGTACCTTTACGAAATACAATCTTGTGTACATAATCAATTTAACACTGAAACATTTCATTAACAGTGATGGGCCGTCAATAATTCATCAATATACTAAGGGTAGAGTCTAAAATTATGGGAAAACTAACCACACATATACTTGATACCGCAGGCGGTGTTCCTGGCAGCGAGATTCAAGTTGAGCTTTTTCGCATCACCGCGCAAGGAAGCCAATTAATCAAAACCGTTAAGACCAACTCTGATGGGCGAACCGATGCACCATTACTTGAGGGTGCGGATTTTAAAATTGGAAAATATGAGTTGATCTTTCATACCGCGACTTATTTTACGCAACGTGGTGTTAAACTTGATGAGATTCCTTTCCTCGATGATATTTCAATCCGGTTTGGTATTAACGACCAAGACAGCCACTATCATGTTCCCCTACTCTGCTCACCTTATAGCTTCTCAACTTATCGCGGCAGTTAGGTTTAAAGACCCTTAGAGTAAAGTGAGTAAACACTTTGCTCTGAGGTATTAACCACACCAAATTAACACCCAAACCATCAACCTGTATGGAGAGCAAGATGTCCTCCAAGGCAAACTGATGCCTAAATTTTAATTTCAAGGTATTTAAGGCCTTCTATCTCAGTTAACTTTTTAACTTAACAAGTAGATGCAAACACAAGGAATAAAATAGTGGAAAATTCAAACAGCAAAACCATACCATCGAGCCCTGATAAATCTTCAGGCTTACTTGAACGTTTATTTAAATTAAAGGAACACGGCACCACAGTTAAATCTGAAATCATTGGCGGGTTAACCACGTTTGCCACCATGGCGTACATCATTTTTGTTAACCCTTCCATTATGGCAACCTCGGGCATGGATTCTGGCGCGTTATTTGTTGCGACCTGTGTCGGCGCTGCCATTGGTACTTTATTGATGGCCTTTTATGCCAACTGGCCAGTCGGTTTGGCTCCTGGTATGGGGTTAAATGCCTTCTTCGCCTTCACGGTGGTCGGTGAAATGGGCTATACATGGGAAGTGGCGTTAGGCGCAGTATTTATCTCTAGTATCATTTTCGTTGCCATGAGTTACAGCAGCTTACGCGAGTGGATACTCGACAGTATTCCGCACAGTTTGCGTTACGCTATGACCGCAGGTGTTGGTTTATTTCTCGGTTTAATTGGCTTGAAAACTGCGGGGATTGTGGTTGATAACCCTGCGACATTATTGTCTTTAGGTGATTTCACCAAACCCAGCGCCATTTTAGCCGCGTGTTGTTTCTTGATCATCTGCGTCCTTAGTGAACGTAAAATCTTCGGCGCAGTATTAATTGGCATCTTCACTGTCACTGTGGTTGGTTGGAGTCTAGGAATTGTTGAGTATCATGGTGTATTTGCCGCACCGCCAAGTATCGCGCCAACCTTTATGGCTATGGATATTACAGGTGCATTTGAAATTTCGATGATCAGCGTGATCTTAGCCTTCTTATTCGTCAATATGTTTGATACCGCCGGCACCTTAGTCGGCGTCGCTGAGCGGGCTAATTTGACCGATGAAAAAACCGGAAAGATCAAAAACCTACGTAAAGCATTAAAAGCCGATAGTGTCGCCAGCGTGGCCGGAGCCTGTGTCGGTTGTCCACCCGTCACCAGTTATGTGGAAAGTGCAGCAGGCGTTGCCGCAGGTGCGCGTACTGGTTTGTCTTCGGTGGTGGTAGGTTTGTTATTTCTTGCGGCTATTTTTGTTTCACCTTTGGCTGGCATGATCCCAGGCTATGCTACCGCTGGCGCACTTATTTACGTCGCATTTGTGATGATGAACAGCATGCAGCATATCAAATGGGATGATTTTACCGACGCTGCACCAGCCGCCATGACTGCACTGATGATGCCGCTGACTTTTTCCATCGCCAATGGTATTGCACTTGGTTTTATCACTTACACAGTGTTAAAAGTCGCGACCGGAAAAAGTAAAGATGTCTCTATCTGCATGTATGTTTTAACGGTCATTTTTATCGCCAAACTGATATATATGTAACCGCTCTACTGGCAGGCAACTTAATCGTATTTCTTTATACATTTGAAGTTGTGGTTTTTTTGGCTTTGTTGCGTAATTCGATGGAACCAAATGTGAAACTGACGATCAGATCGTTTACTCCCCACTAAACCATCGATATTCATGCCAAAACCTCGTTATAAGACCAAAAACTGGAAGTTATATAATCAATCACTGATTAAACGTGGTTCACTGACTTTCTGGATTGATGAAGAAGCTATCCAAGAATGGAAAGAAGCTAAACAAGGGCTGCGTGGTAGACCTCGTATTTTCAGTGATTTAGCAATAACAACAGCGCTTATGGTAAAACGTATATTTTCAATGCCCTTAAGGGCATTGCAGGGATTTATTGATTCTGTATTTCAACTTGCTAATGTCCCGCTCACTTGCCCTCATTATTCTTGTATTAGTCGTAGGGCTAAAGAGGTTGAAGTCTCATTCAAAACGAAAGCTCGTGGCACGATACAACACTTAGCCATTGATTCTACTGGCCTCAAGGTTTACGGCGAGGGTGAATGGAAAGTCAGGAAACATGGAACTGATGGGAAGCGCCGGATCTGGCGTAAGTTACATATAGGTGTTGATGTCGTTACTCATGAAATTATTGCGGCAGAACTCACTTTCTCGAATGTCAGTGACGGAGACGTTCTACCTAATTTACTAAAGCAAACACGTCGAAAGATCTTAAAAGTATCAGGCGATGGTGCTTACGATACTCGACAATGCTATGAAGCCATTCGTATCAAAAAAGCCACCCCACTTGTGCCCCCAAGACTTGGTGCAGTCTTTTGGGAAAAGGGACATCCACGAAATTTATCCGTCGGGTTTCAACAGTTTTATGGTTCTAATAAGCAGTGGAAAACACGGTTTGGGTATCATAAAAGGTCAATTTCAGAAACGGCAATGCATCAAGTGAAAAAGCTATTGGGCGGAACACTCAGCTTAAGAAATTATAATGCCCAAGTTGGGGAAGCTTACGCAATGATCAAAGCTTTAAATAAACTAACAGGGCTAGGTATGCCTAAAACTTACCGAATTGATTGAAATAATACCATTCTAGTGTTGTCACCTCTAAATTTGAATTACGCAACAAAGCCTAGATCCATAACAACACTTGGCAAAATCACATCATTAATACGTGACTTTAAGTTAGTAAATGCACTCATTGTGAGCATAATCACTACCAATAAGGTGAAGATAAACGCAATCACGATACTCTTACATTTTAACGTTTTTTCTTTGTATAACATAATTATCCATCACGAAAAAGCTAATAGATCGTATCAAGCTCATCTTGATGCGATCTATTAGCTTTGTAAAAAGTCATAATGACTTTACTTGCCACAAAGATTTTCTCGTTAAGTTAACGTCAATTTTGCCAATAAAATCATTCTATTCATAGTATTACTTACACACTAGTATTTATCATACAAATATCAATACTGAAAATGTATAACATATCATTCACTTATATGCTTCAAGGTATAATACCGTTGCCGCTGTACGTGAGGATACTTGTAATTTTTTAAGCAGACTTTTCATATGTACTTTTACGGTCGATTCCGAAATAAATAGATGTTCAGCAATTTGCTTATTGCGAAAACCTTTGGCAACTTCCTGTAGAATTTGAGTTTCACGATCGGTTAACTGATCGAGTAAATTCTCTTGATTATCACGGTTGATCAAGTGTGATTGCACCAAATCACTGTAAACTTTATTTCCTTCTTGTGCTTGTTGTAATAAACGGATAAGTTCATCTGGTTCGGTATCTTTAAGCAGGTATCCGTCAGCTTGTGCTTTAATCAAGGTATCAATATCGGCAGGGTTATCGGATACGGTTAAAATGATGATTTGGCTATCAATACCCTCTTTACGCATCGCTTTAAGTGTATCTAATCCTGACATGCCTTTCATGTTCAAATCCAATAAAATCATATCAGGCTGATGTTGATGAGCCAGTGCTATCGCTTCCACTCCATTACTGGCTTCTGCTATCACTTCAAAACAGTCTTCTAGACCCAGTAACTGTCCAATTCCGCGGCGCATAAGTGGATGATCATCAACCAACATTATTTTACACACTGACATTCTCATTTCCCTTCGATTCTAAATTCATGCTTAACTTAACCTCACAACCTGAGCCGATCTGACTATTAAACTCACATTGTGCCGATAACCTTGAAGCCCTTTCTTGCATTATGGATAAGCCGTAATGGTTTGGCTTTGGTTGAGTGGGATCAAACCCAACTCCATCGTCATTGATACTGACGGTAATTTGACCGTTTTCAACACCACAATATACAATAATTTCATCACACTGTGCATGTTTGATCGCATTTAGCACCGCCTCACGAATAAATTGCAATAAATGAACTTGTTGCTGCGCATCTAGTTCAATCGAAAGCAGTTGGTTATCAATCACCAGCAGCGCATCACTTTGCGCTTCTAACGGAACTAACATTTCATTCAGCGCTTCGCCGAAATCCGCTTCTTTAATATTTAATCTAAAAGTGCTCAATAGCTCTCTTAACTGAGTGTAAGCTTGCGATAATACCACATCGACTTCTTGTACTATTTCAGTTGATAAAACAAAACGTTGCTGACAAAAGTCTTGATCCAAATTACGGCGTAATAAGGTGGTTTGGATCTTTAAATACGACAATGATTGTGCGAGTGAATCATGCAATTCTCTGGCGATGGTGGCACGCTCTTCCATTAAGATAAGCTGCTCGGTTTGCTTCTGACTATGCTCAAAAAATAAAGCTCTAGCAAAAATTCGTCCAATATTTTCCATTAATACTTTTTCAGCGTCTGGTGTCTGGTGCTGCCATCTTAATTGTCCTAAATGCATACCATTAATTTCTAATGGATAGGAATTCCAAATGGTACTACTATTGCCACCCGCCTCTAGCTTAGTATGACCTCCACCCTTTTCATCGATCCACAACTGGCTTCCCACCATGCCGGGCACACGATCAAAAGAATCTAAAATCGTTTGGAAGTCACTGATCGATAAACGTGAACTTGAAAGTGCTTCAGAGCAATCATACAAAATTTGTAATGACTCATTGGCCTGTTGCAGTTGGTGGGTTTTTTTATCTACCGCAGATTCTAAGCCTTGATAAAGATTTTCTAGCTCATTAGCCATATTTTTATAACTGGCGGCCAATACATCGAGTTCGGTTTCATTATTCATTTCTAATTCAATTGAAAAATTTTTGTGCTTAATTTGTTGACTTGCTTCCACCAGTTGGGCTAATGGCTTCACCACTTTTTTACGCACGAATCTTACGATGCTAATGGTGATCAATAAAATTAACCCTAAGCAAATACCGCCAACCCAAGCGAGTAATTTCAATTTCGCTTCTGAAAATTCTTGTAATGCATACACAAAATGATCAATTTCTTTGACTAAACTTTGTACTTGCCCCAAATAGCGATCTCTGTCTGGCGAGACCAATAATTGTTTTAATTGGATCCAACGTTGATCGATAAAAACATATTGTTGTTGGATATCAACTGGTACCAGAAACCCATGTAATGATTTCATGGCTGATGAATGCAAAGATTGATCAAATAACTCAATATGTTGATTGAGTTGCGAAGAATCGGTTGTTAGGTCATACGCCAAACGGTAGCTTTGCATCCGCAGCGATCCCGCCACGTTCACAATCTCAGCATCACGTAAGCTATACGATAAAGTAAGTAAGGCTGTGCTTGTAGTCAGCACTACCAAAAACAAAATATAAAACAATCCCTTAGCAATACTTCTTGCTATTGGTCTGGTTAATTCTTTCTCCCCATACTGGGTCAAATTCAAGCTCACGAGATAACCTTATCACTTGTTATTTAAGACGATTTTTCTAGTTATTTTGACGCTAGAGTATCAATACTGCACTCATGTTACTGGATGATTCAAAAAAGTGTGAACTTAATACGCTTGATAAATTGATCTTAAACAAGTTCCCCCCTTGTTTACCCCTTAATGGGTATTTATGAATGCCCTATAAAAACTACACTTTACAAACACATAATAAGCTTAGATTATATGCCAATTTTAATGGTACTTTGTGTTTTCTGCTTGTAATTTTACACCCAACATGGACGGAGGTGATAGCGTGACAAACCAATCAATCAATACATCAAGACGCCAGTTATTTACTCGCCGTCAAAATTCCGAATATCCTCACCTGCCTTGGGCCAAACAAGCACAATTTACTGATCTCTGCACTCAATGTGCCAAATGTATTCCAAGCTGTCCTGAACATATTATCCAACCTGGGGATGGTGGTTTTCCAACCATCAACTTTCAAAAAGGCGAATGTATCTTTTGCTATCAGTGCGCGCAGGCGTGTCCTGAATCTTTGTTCTATGCTCAAGAAGAGCCTGTATGGACTGCAAAAGCCATCATTAATGATAGTTGTATTGCAAAACAAAATGTTGAATGCAGAAGTTGCGGTGATATGTGTGACACTCAAGCTATTCGGTTTAAATTAGCGGTAGGGACTGTCGCACAACCCAATATTATTACTGATGATTGTACCGGTTGTGGTGCGTGTGTTTCGGTTTGTCCTACCAACGCAATACAGATTAAATTAACTTAAATAAAGAGAATGGATTTATGGCGCTAAATGAAGTGCACATCTCGAGCTTAGTGGTTCATGTTGTTCCGAAATACCTCGCAAAAATCAAAGCGAAAATTACCTCTTTAGATGGGGTAGAAATCTACGGCGAAAGCGAAGAAGGAAAGTTAGTAGTAGTGGTTGAGACTCAAAACCAAGGGTATATCACCGATACTATCGATGTGATAAACAATCTCGACCATGTACTGAGTGTGGCATTAGTTTTTCATCAAATCGAAACTGATCTTGATGAAGATGAAATAAAAGAGACACCATTTGTCAACGCTGAATAAATCAGTGTTGGCAGCAAAATAAAAATACCATAACTATAATGAATTACGATATGACTGGATTCAAATCTGAGGGTAATGTATGAAAATGACAAGACGTGCGTTTGTAAAAGCAAACGCAGCCGCATCAGCCGCGGCAGTAGCTGGGATCAGCCTTTCGGCCTCCGCTACTAACCTGATTGTAAGCTCTGATGAAACGGCGATTAAATGGGATAAAGCCCCATGTCGTTTTTGTGGTACAGGTTGCTCGGTACTAATCGGTACTCAAAATGGCCGTGTTGTGGCAACACAAGGCGACCCTGAAGCACCAGTAAATAAAGGCCTAAACTGTATCAAAGGCTACTTCTTATCAAAAATCATGTACGGTAAAGATCGTTTAAATACGCCATTGCTGCGTATGACCGACGGTAAATTTGATAAAAATGGTGATTTCGCCCCTGTCTCTTGGGACAAAGCGTTTGATGTGATGGCCGATAAATTTAAAGCGGCTATTAAAGAAAAAGGCCCTACCAGCGTCGGTATGTTTGGCTCTGGTCAATGGACTGTAATGGAAGGTTACGCAGCCTCTAAATTGATGAAAGCTGGCTTCCGTTCAAACAACATTGATCCGAACGCTCGTCACTGCATGGCTTCTGCTGTTGTTGGCTTTATGCGTACCTTTGGTATTGATGAACCTATGGGTTGTTATGATGACTTCGAACACGCTGATTCTTTCGTGCTTTGGGGTTCAAACATGGCTGAAATGCACCCTGTTCTTTGGACTCGTATCACTGACCGCCGTTTAAGCCACCCACATGTTAAAGTGAACGTCCTTTCGACTTACTACCATCGCAGCTTTGAGCTGGCCGACAGTGGCATGGTTTTCCATCCACAATCTGATTTAGCGATTGCGAACTTCATTGCAAATTACATCATTCAAAACGATGCCGTAAACTGGGATTTCGTTAAAAAGCACACTCACTTCAAACAAGCCGTGACAGATATCGGTTATGGTCTGCGTGATGATGATCCGCTGCAAGAAAAAGCTAAAAATCCAAACTCAGGTGCAATGTCGGATATCTCATTTGAAGAATATAAAGCCTCGGTTGCACCTTATACTCTAGAAAAAACCGCTGAAATGTCGGGTGTCCTACCTGAAGATTTAGTCGCAATGGCAAAACAATACGCCGATCCAAAAACCAAAGTGATGTCACTGTGGACTATGGGTATGAACCAACATACTCGTGGCGTTTGGATGCAAAGCCTCGTTTACAACTTGCACTTATTAACCGGTAAAATTTCAGAACCAGGCAACAGCCCGTTCTCATTAACCGGTCAACCATCGGCTTGTGGTACTGCACGTGAAGTGGGTACCTTCTCACACCGTCTGCCTGCCGACATGGTGGTTGCGAATCCTAAGCACCGTAAGATTGCAGAGAAAATCTGGAAACTACCGGAAGGCACCATTCCGCCAAAACCTGGTTACCATGCTGTACAACAAGATCGCATGTTAAAAGATGGCAAGCTAAACGCCTACTGGATCATGTGTAATAACAACATGCAAGCCGGTCCAAACATCAATACTGAGCGTTTACCGGGCTACCGTGATCCACGTAACTTCATCGTTTGCTCTGACCCATACCCAACGGTTACCGCTCAAGCGGCTGACTTAGTGCTACCAACCGCAATGTGGGTAGAAAAAGAAGGCGCATACGGTAACGCAGAGCGTCGTACTCAAGCTTGGTATCAGCAAGTCTCTCCAGTTGAAGGCGCAAAATCTGACCTTTGGCAGATCATGGAATTTGCTAAACGCTTCAAAATTGAAGAAGTGTGGGACGAAGAGCTAATGGCAAAAGCGCCAGAGCTTCGCGGCAAAACCATGTACGATATTTTATTCCGTAACGGCAATGTTGATAAGTTCCCATTATCGGAAGCTCAAGAGCTAAACGATGATGCAAAAGCCGCAGGTTACTACGTTCAAAAAGGTCTATTTGAAGAATACGCAGAGTTTGGTCGTGGACACGGTCATGATTTAGCCCCATACGATGTGTACCATACCGTTCGTGGTCTGCGTTGGCCAGTTGTGGATGGCAAAGAAACCTTATGGCGCTTTAACCCAGAATATGACCCGTATGCAAAACGTGCTGAGCGTGACTTCTATGGTAAACCAGATGGTAAAGCACTGATCATCTCTGCGCCTTATGAAGCGCCACCAGAAGTGCCAAATAAAGAATACGACCTATGGTTATGTAGTGGTCGTGTGCTTGAGCATTGGCATACTGGTACTATGACGCGTCGTGTACCTGAGTTGTATAAAGCGATGCCAGATGCGCATTGTTATATTCATCCAGATGACGCAGAGAGCCGTAATTTACGCCGTGGCGATGAAGTATTAATTCAATCTCCTCGTGGTGAAATTCGCACTCGTATTGAAACTCGTGGTCGAAATCGTCCGCCGAAGGGCTTAGTATTCGTACCTTTCTTTGATGCTCGCGTCCTAGTCAATAAATTGATTTTGGATGCCACTGATCCGCTATCTAAACAGACAGATTACAAAAAGTGTCCTGTGAAGATCACCAAAGTGGCCAGCGTTTAAGTACCTAGCATTATAAATCAAAGAAATCGGAGAAGATTATGAAAAAGATCATTCTGGCATTCGTAGCAGCATCAATGCTGATCATCGGTGCCGTACAAGCAGAAGACGCAAGCGATCAAATCACGCCGGTCGCCACTAACCCTGGTGGTATTGGCGGTTTAGAGTCATTGCGTGGCGCAAGTGAAATTGAGTCAACTCGTCCAGCTGATGAGTTCAAGCGTTTCCCTAAAGATCACCAAGTAGACAGCGATTACGTGTATCAACCACCATTGATCCCACATACCATTCGCAACTACGAAGTTTCTTTAAACGCCAACAAATGTTTAGCTTGTCACAGTTGGAAAAACGCCAAAGAAATGGGCGCGACTAAAATCAGTGTCACTCACTACGTGAACCGTCAAGACGCTGTATTGTCTGATGTGTCACCTCGTCGTTACTTCTGCTTGCAGTGTCACGTACCACAAGCCGATGCGAAACCTTTGGTTGAGAACGAATTCCAACGTGTTGATTCGTTAAAATAAAACGCTGAGCTTAACTGGAGCAACGATGCTGTTACTCCAGTTAAGCGATAAGAGAGAGTATTATGAAAATCCTTAAAAATTTCTGGAAGCGTTTATCCACACCAAGTAAGGCCGCGGCAGGGGTGATTCTGTTTATGGGCTTTATGGGTGGTCTATTATTCTGGGGTGCATTTAATACCGGTTTAGAAGCCACTAGCACCGAAGAATTTTGTTCTGGCTGTCATGCTCCTATCGTAAAAGAGATCCGTGAAACCATTCACTACTCTAACCGTTCGGGTGTGCGTGCTATTTGTTCTGACTGTCATGTCCCTCATAATTGGACTGACAAAATTGTGCGTAAAGTGCAAGCTTCTAAAGAATTATATGGCGCGATGATGGGCACCATTAATACTGAAGAAAAATTCAAAGCACGTCGTAGCCATCTAGCACATCGTGAATGGCAACGTATGAAAGACAATGATTCTCAAGAGTGTCGCAACTGTCACCAGTTCAACTATATGGACTTTTCAGAGCAAGGCCCACGCGCCGTGAAGCAACACTCAACGGCACTGGCTGATGGCGATAAAACTTGTGTAGATTGTCACAAAGGTATTGCACATAAACTGCCTGACATGAAAGATGTGGCAGGTTGGCAATAAGCCCCTAAGCCCTGAGTAAAGAAAAGGAAAAGGAAAACGAATGAGTACTTTAGAATACGTTATCTGGCATGTCTTAGGCTACGCGGCGATGCCAACCATTATCTTAGGTGGGTTTGTTGCGGTGGCTGTTATTTGTATCGCAATCTTATCAGTAACCAAAGATAAGCAACTCGATTAAGCGAAATAAAACAAATATACCTATAAAAAATAAAGCCCTTTTCATTGCAAAGTGAAAGGGGCTTTGTGTTTTTAGCCCTGCCACACAGCATTACCTTCCTCCTAGTCCCACTACCCCTTTCGGATAGTTTTTTTGCCAATTTGATTTAAGTCATGACTCTAGATCACAAAATCCTCATTATAAGTACAATTTCATTTCTAATTGGGCAGATTTATGACCGAAGTAAGTGCAAACAAAACCAAAGTAGTCATCATTGGTAATGGTATGGTGGGTCACCGCTTTATCGAAGACCTGGTTGAAAAAGGCGATCTAAACAAATTTGAGATCACCGCATTTTGTGAAGAGCCACGCGTTGCCTATGACCGCGTTCACTTATCGTCTTATTTCTCCCATCACACAGCCGATGAACTGTCTCTTGTTAAAGAAGGCTTCTACCAAAAGCACAATATCAAAGTGCTGATTGGTGAACGTGCGATTAACATCAGCCGTGAAAATAAAACCGTCTATTCAAGCTCTGGTCGTGAAATCCAATACGACAAACTTGTTATGGCAACCGGCTCTTACCCATTTGTACCGCCGATCAAAGGCAACGAAAGCAAAGACTGTTTTGTTTACCGTACTATCGAAGATTTAAAAGCCATTGAAGCGACAGCCAAAAAAAGTAAGAGCGGTGTGGTTATCGGTGGTGGCTTACTGGGCCTTGAAGCCGCAGGGGCTTTAAAAGCGCTCGGAGTTGAAACCCATGTGATCGAATTTGCGCCAGTGTTAATGGCCGAGCAACTTGATCTGCAAGGTGGCTTACAACTGCGCAGTAAAATTGAGCGTATGGGCGTGCAAGTTCATACCAGCAAAAACACCTTAGAAATACTGCCACAAGGCGAAAGCGCACGTAACACCATGAAGTTTGCCGATGGCACTGAGCTTGAAGTGGATTTCATCGTATTTTCTGCGGGTATCCGCCCACAAGATCGCCTCTCTCGTCAGGCTGAATTAGAGATTGGTCCTCGCGGCGGTATTGCGATTAACGACAACTGCCAAACCTCAGATCCTGACATTTACGCAATTGGTGAATGTGCATCTTGGAACGGTGCCTTCTTTGGTTTAGTCGCCCCTGGTTATAAAATGGCGCAAGTGGTGGTTGATCAACTTCTTGGTAAAACCGACAGCGAATTTACCGGCGCCGATATGAGTGCCAAGCTGAAATTACTCGGTGTAAAAGTGGGCAGCATTGGCGATGCAAATGGCCGCACACCTAACTGTAAAAGCTTTGTTTATCAAAATGATGACGAAGGCGTGTACAAGCGTTTAATCGTGTCTGAAAATGGTATGAAGCTATTAGGCGCAGTGTTAGTTGGTGATACGTCTGATTACGGCAACTTATTGCAATTGCACTTAAATGATATGGATCTGCCCGAGCACCCCGATGCCTTGATCCTACCAGCCCACGCTGGCGGCGAAAAACCGACTATGGGCGCTGATGCCCTACCCGACACAGCGGTGATTTGTTCATGTTTTGATGTCACTAAAGGTCAAATTGCTGCCGCAGTTGCCGAGGGTCATACCACGATTGGTGATATCAAAATGGTCACCAAAGCCGGTACCGGTTGTGGCGGCTGTGTGCCTATGGTCACTCAAGTATTGAACGCTGAATTAGCCAAAGCCGGTATCGAAGTCAAAAACGATATCTGTGAGCACTTTGAATACTCGCGCCAAGAGCTATTCCATTTATGCCGCATCGAAGGCATTCGTTCATTTGATCAATTACTGGAAAAACACGGACACGGTTATGGCTGTGAAGTGTGTAAACCAACCGTGGGCTCTATCTTGGCGTCTTGTTGGGGTGATCATATTTTAAAACCTCAGCACGTTGGCCTGCAAGAAACCAACGATAGCTTCTTAGGTAACATTCAAAAAGACGGCACTTACTCGGTTATTCCTCGAATGGCGGGCGGCGAAGTGACACCACAAGCGTTAATCGTATTGGCGCAAGTGGCGCAAGAATACAACTTATACACCAAGGTCACTGGCGCGCAACGTATCGGTTTATTTGGCGTACAGAAAAATGACCTTCCACAAGTGTGGAGCAAGCTTATCGCGGCAGGTTACGAAACTGGTCAAGCTTATGGTAAATCTCTGCGTATGGTGAAAACCTGTTTAGGTCAAACTTGGTGTCGTTACGGCGTGCAAGACAGCAGCAGTTTAGGCGCACTACTAGAGCATCGCTACAAAGGCATTCGCTCACCGCATAAGATGAAGTTTGGTGTGTCGGGCTGTACTCGTGAGTGTTCAGAAGCTCAAGGTAAAGATTTAGGCGTGATTGCCACCGACAGTGGTTGGAACATGTATGTCGGCGGTAATGGCGGTACTATCCCTCGTCATGGTGACTTATTAGCGTCGGATCTGGATCAAGAAACTCTGATCAAATACATCGACCGTTACTTGATGTTCTACATTCGTACCGCGGATAAATTGCAACGTACCGCCACTTGGTTAGAAAACCTAGAAGGCGGTGTGGATTACCTACGCAAAGTAGTGATTGACGACACGCTTGGCATTAACGCGCAATTAGAAAAAGACATCCAAGTCCTCGTCGATGATTACCGTTGTGAATGGCAAGAAACGCTTAACGATGACGCGCAATTAAAACGTTTTGATCACTTCATCAACAGTGATGAGCGTGATGATAACGTGTCTTATGTGGCTGAGCGTGAGCAACATCGCCCTGCAACATTCACCGAAAAGTACCCGCATCTTAAAGGCGACATTTTGCATACTGATCTTAAAAACACCACGGAGGAAGCGTAATGACAGCTCAACAAAAAGCAAAAAAATCAAGCTGGATCAGCGTATGTCAGCTGAGTGACATTACCCCAAAAACCGGTGTGTGTGCTTTGGTTAATGGTCAGCAAGTAGCTATCTTCCGTCCACGTTTTGATGAGCAATTATTTGCGATTAATAATATGGACCCGTTTGCGCAATCAAATGTGTTATCACGCGGTTTGATTTGTGAGCATGATGGTGAGCTTTGGGTGGCGAGCCCACTGAAAAAACAACGCTTCAACCTAGAAACTGGGATTTGCATGGAAAACGACGCGATGAATGTCGCAACGTATGAAATCCGTGTAAATGGCAGCCAGATAGAAGTAAAAGCGTAGGCTAAATATACACTTGATCCTCAATACATTATTCCGTACTTAAGCTTAAACAAAGCTGGTACGGAATGACTGCTTTCTAGTTTCAATATCCATAGCGACTCGATTTTCTTTCTTTTTTAGAGCCAGAATCGAGTCGCTATTAATATTTAAACTTGCACTAGGAAATAACCATGTACACAGATACCATAAAAAAATGCTCGAACAATGCTGAGCGAATCGTAAAACTTGCCGATAGCAACCCACTTGGCTTTTGGATTAGCTCTGCTATGGCGGGCGCTTATGTCGGTATCGGCATCATTTTAATCTTCACTTTTGGCGGCCTTGTTGACCCTTCTATTCGTCCTTTAGTCATGGGCGCAACCTTTGGTATAGCCTTAACCTTAGTGATCATTGCCGGCTCGGAATTATTTACCGGTCATACGATGTTTTTAGCCTTTGGCGCGATCACAGGTCAAATTAGTTGGAAAGACAATTTACGCGTACTGCCACAAACTTGGATGGGCAATTTAATTGGTTCAGTCTTTGTCGCTTACCTCTTCTTCCTAGCCGGAGGTGGTAGCCTTCTACCTGATCCAAAAAGCTTTTTACACGCCGCGGCACTAGGCAAAACGATGGCCCCTGCAAGTGTCTTATTCTTTAAAGGCATTTTGTGTAACTGGCTGGTTTGTTTAGCCATCTGGATGTGTCAACGTGTTGAAGGCACAGGCAAATTCATCGCGATTTGGTGGTGTCTATTGGCCTTCATCGGCGCAGGTTTTGAACACTCCATCGCTAACATGACTATCTTTGCATTGTCTTACTTTGGCAATCACTCTGATGCCTTTACACTTGCGGGTATTGGTCATAACCTACTTTGGGTATCGCTTGGTAACATCGTGTCTGGTGCAGTATTTATGGGCTTTGGTTACTGGTTTGCCACCCCAAAAAATGAACGTCCAGTGTTTGAGAAAGATGTAGAAGTCGCGGCGGTAAAAGCAAAAGCATAATATTAGTCGAAAACTCGGGTCTCGGGTCTCGGGTCTCGGGTCTCGGGTCTCGGGTCTCGGGTCTCGGGTCTCGGGTCTCGGGTCTCGGGTCTCGGGTCTCGGGTCTCGGGTCTCGGGTCTCGGGTCCAAAATACTCGCCATATTCCCTATGTCCACCTTATTTTAAAGGTATCTCACATGACAGCATCTCATTCTCCTTTCGTTTCCTTAGTAGGCGCAGGCCCAGGTGATCCCGAACTACTCACCCTCAAAGCCTATCGCTTAATTCAAGCTGCCGATGTCGTGGTGTACGATCGTTTAGTCTCCGATGAAATCATGGCGCTGGTTAACCCTGATGCTGAGTTATTGTTTGTCGGCAAAAAGCTGAGTCAACATTGTGTACCGCAAGATCAAATTAACCAGATATTGGTTGATAAGGCATTAGAAGGTAAACATGTGGTGCGCTTAAAAGGCGGGGATACCTTTATTTTTGGCCGTGGTGGTGAAGAGCTTGAAACCTTAGTCGAGCATAATATTGGTTTTGAAGTGGTGCCGGGGATCACTGCCGCATCCGGTTGCAGCGCTTATGCGGGCATTCCTTTAACCCATCGTGATCACGCCCAAAGTGTGCAATTTATTGCCGGACATTTGAAAAAAGAAGGCCGCGACATTGAATGGCAAAGCCTAGCGCATAATAATCACACCTTAGTGTTTTACATGGGACTCAAACAAGCACCGGTGATCAAAACAAACCTTATCGCTCACGGTTTAGCCAGTGATACTCCTTGCGCGATTATCGAGCGTGGCACCACCTCACAACAGCGAGTATTAACCGCTCAACTTTGTGATCTAGAAGATATTGCTAATCAAGCGATCAGCCCATCACTGATCATTGTCGGTAGCGTTACCCGTTTGCATAAAAAATTAAGCTGGTTTAAATAAAGGCGATATACACTAAACTTACGCCAATCGGTGTTATGCTTATTTATCGCCTTTACTGCTTCTGGAAATTTTCGTGTACCACAGCCAATTTTTAATGTTATTTGAGGTGCTTGAGCGCGCCGCCTTAATGCTCACCGCTTTGTTTTTATTGACCCAAGCGAAGTTATTCAAAAACATTATGAACAAACAAGCTTCTGAGCGTAAAACCTTTGAAGTAGCATTGATCTCCCTGCTGTTTATCTTCTTTGCGATCTTCAGTACTTATACCGGAGTGGAAGTTGAAGGCTCCCTCATCAACGTTCGAATTATTGCCATCGTTTCTGGTGGTATTCTATTTGGCCCTTGGGTTGGACTACCGGCCGGTATATTGTCTGGTATTCATCGTTATTTAATTGATATTGATGGCCCTACCTCTATCCCCTGTTTGATCACCAGTATTCTAGCGGGTGTGTTAAGTACCGTGATCCACAAACATACCGAGAAAAAAGATTATATGTGTTATGGCATTGGCGCTGGTATTTTTTGTGAATGTTTAACCATGTTCTTAATCGTGATGTTAGCCAAAGAAAAAGAGCTGGCGCTGAGTATTGTTTCCAATATCGCTCTTCCGATGATTTTAGGATCAACCTGTATAGGCTTGATCATCAAACGAGTGCAAGATATCGATGATGAAAAAGAACAAGCGGCAGCACAGCAAGCAAAAATCGCACTTGATATTGCCAACCAAACTTTGCCTTATGTCCATAAAAATGATCCCCAAAGCTTACAAAAACTGTGTGAGATAATCTGTAAAGAAACCGCTGCCGATGCAGTATCAATGACTAATACTCAAGATGTCTTGGCCTATACTGGCATCGGCGTCGAGGATTACCTTAACAACGAAAGTTATCTCGTCACCGATAAACGTATTAGTGAATTAACCCAACGTTCCATCGCCAAACGCCAGCAAACGGTACACAACAAACTACAAACGGGGCGCTTTCAATCGGTATTGATCATGCCGTTATTTGAAGGGACTGACGTGACGGGAACACTTAAAATTTTTTATACTCAAGAAAATAAAATCGGCCAAGCTCTGCAAGAAATGTCGAAAGGTTTATCACAATTGATTTCTACCCAATTGGTGGCATCGAGAGTGCAACAAGCCAATGTCATGGTGCAAAAGGCTGAATTTTCTGCGCTGCAACATAAGATCAATCCACATTTTTTATTTAATGCGCTAAATGCTATTTCAACTTTGATCCGCATCCAACCCGATAAAGCCCGTAGTCTTATCGCTAATTTAGCCGATTTTTTACGCTATAATTTGGAACGCGATGATGACTTAATTGATGTGCAACATGAACTGCAACAAGTGCGAGACTATGTGGCGATTGAGCAAGCGCGCTTTGGCGACAAACTGACCGTCAGTTTCGATATTGATGCCGTTCATACCAAAATCCCATGCTTATTGATCCAACCTTTAGTCGAGAACGCGATTCAACATGGGATCCAACCGTCGCGAGAAAACGGTGAAGTCATTATATCGGTCAAACAGCATGCTGAGTTTATTCGAGTCTCAGTACTCGATACCGGTTCAGGCATTAACTCGGACCTTATCGATAAACTCAAAACCAATAAAATGGAAAAGCATAAAATCGGCTTAATCAATGTCCACCAGCGGGTGTATTTATTATATGGACATGGTTTGAATATTGAGCGAATCACGTTAGAGAATGGGCGTGTTTACACCCAAGTCAGTTTTGACATTACACTCTCATAATCCAGATCACAGAATACAAAAGGCTAAACAAATGACCACTGCAATAATTGTTGAAGATGAATATCTGGCGCGTGAAGAGTTAACCTATTTAATTAATAAGCACAGTAAAATCGAGATTAAAGCCGATTTTAATGATGGACTTGAAGCGTTTAAATATTTGCAGAGCGCACAAGTGGATGTGGTATTTTTAGATATTAATATTCCCTCGATTGATGGCGTGATGCTGGCAAAGAACCTTCACCAAATGCCGTCACCGCCGCATATTATTTTTACCACCGCGTATAAAGAACATGCCGCCGATGCGTTTGAAATTGAAGCGCTGGATTACTTGCTTAAACCTTTAAATGAGCAGCGTATGCTCCGTGCGCTTGAGAAGTTAGAAGCTATCGTCAATCCACAGCCGATTGCTCAGCCAACGAGTTCGAATGCCAAGTCTCATCCTGCCGACGGACAAAATCACCTGCCGCTGCAAGATGGCAGCAAAATCTGTATCATCGATAAGCAAGATATTGTTTATGCATGGGCAAATGAAAAAATCACTCAAGTTTATACGACTCAAGGACAAGAGTTAGTGGCTCAGTACCCGATCAGCGAGCTCATTAGTCGCCTGCCAGAAGCGCAATTCTATCGCTGTCATCGCTCATATTGCATCAATTTGCAGCAAATCAAACAAATAAAGCCAAGCGTGAATAGTACCTATTTATTAACGTTAGCCCATGCTGCTAAAGAAGTGCCGGTCAGTCGTGGTAATGTGAAGGAATTCCGAATTCTAATGGGGCTATAAACTGAGTGAGTTTGAAACTTCCACTTAATTGAATATCCAATCCTGATAACCGCTCCCATTCTCCATTATTGACAAATCATCACTCGGCCAAATTGCATTTGATGCGCTTATATTGCATTTCACGCCATACAAATGCAGTTCATTTTATATCATTCGCCCTCCATTGTATTACTGAATAATGCTTGTAACTTAGACCTTAGAGACGGGCTTTGACCCTATGATTTAAGTTAAATTTGGAGCTAAACTATGGCTATTTCAACCACCAATACCGAGGCTAAAACCTCTAACCAAAGCAATGTTCGCTTATGGACCTTACTTGGTACTATCCTGACTCAATTTGCATTAGGTTCGGTTTATACTTGGAGCTTATTTAATGCCCCTCTTGCCAAGCAATTAGATCAACCTGTCAGCCAAGTGGCATTTTCTTTCGGCATTTTAAGCTTATCACTTGCGGTTGCATCATCACTATCAAGTAAACTACAAGCTAAATTTGGAGTGCGTAAAGTGACCATTGGCGCGGCATTGTTAATGGGTGCGACGTTAATGGCCATCTCTCACGTAACACATTTATGGGCATTGTATTTAACCGCGGGCTTATTGTTAGGCTTTGCCGATGGTACAGGCTATTTAATGACACTTTCCAATTGTGTGAAGTTCTTCCCTGAGCGTAAGGGCTTAGCTTCTGCTTATGCTATTGGTGCTTATGGCCTTGGCAGTTTAGGATTCAAATACATCAATTTATACTTCCTAACTAACGACAACCTAAATATGACGTTTGAAGTGTGGGGAGCATTAGTCACAACTATGGTGATCATCGGCGCATTGATGATGACCGATGCACCACAGGTGGAGACGCAACAACAAAGCCAAAATACATCAAAAGATATGACTTTGAATGATGCAGTAAAAACCAAACAATTTTGGGTATTGTCTATTATTTTCTTAACCATTTGTATGTCTGGTTTATATGTTATTGGTGTAGCGAAAGATATCGGTGAAAGTTATGTACATCTCTCAGTTGCTGCAGCAGCGAGTGCGGTAGCAATTATTGCAATCGCAAACTTAAGTGGTCGTTTAGTCCTTGGTATTTTATCCGACAAAATATCTCGTATTAAAGTGGTTTCGATTGCAGTTATTGTTTGTCTTGCTGGGGTATTGGCACTGCGTTTTATGTCACTCAATGAAATGAGCTTCTACTTTGCAGTGGCTTGTGTGGCCTTTAGTTTTGGCGGAACCATTACTGTGTTCCCATCATTAGTCAGCGATTTCTTTGGTTTGAACAACTTAACTCAGAACTATGGCGTTATCTACTTAGGGTTTGGTATCGGCAGCTTAATTGGCTCAATCATTGCTTCACTATTTGGCGGATTTAGCGCGGTATTTGGCGTAATGTTGATGCTATTAGTCGTATCATTAGTGTTATGTATCACGGTAAAAGCACCGGTTCAAAACCAATCTCAAGATCAATTAATGACAGCAGCATAATTTCGACTTTATATTCGGTGGCGTGTGATTAACGCCACCAAATTTATCCTTCTAACACCAACCTTTCCTTATAAGCCTTCGACAGCTTTTTAATTCTTATTTCTTCTTTCAGCGCCGCGCTTTTATCATCAACCGATTGTGACCACACCAGTTCTAATGGGCCTTTACCGCGTAAATATTTCGCGCCTTTACCTAATTGATGCTGCGCAAATCGACGGGCTAAATCATTGGTAATACCGCAATATAAACTATTGGCACGCGTCCTTATCAAGTACACATGCCATTGTTTGTGTGGGGTAACCGTCACATCAGTCATGTCAGAGCTGTGCATTAATCAACGATTAACGCTTTTAGTTCGGCCATATCCGCTTTTAATTGCACCACCTCACCTTCAAGCTGAGCAATACGTTGTTCATATTGAGATGAGCTCACCGCAACTCTTTGCACAGGCGCAGCCGCTTCTAATGCCGCAATATCAATCTCACCACTAAATAAGTGCATATAACGTGAATCACGTTTACCGGCTTCACGAGGTAACTTCACCACCACCGCCCCTTCTGGGTTAGCGGCCATTTGATCTAGAACTGCTTCCACTTCTTTCACATCGGTAAATTCACACAAACGATTGGTACGCGTGCGGATTTCCCCTGGGCTTTGTGCACCACGTAATAATAAACAACAGGCAATCGCACGTTGTTGATCGCTAAATTGCAGCGAGCCAAATTCAGTATTACAAAAACGATGACGAAACTTAGAGACGCGGCTATTAAAGCTGCTTTCATCGGTCATTAAATGACGCGCAATCAATGCAGTTGTAGCATCCATCACTTCTGCTTCTGTAAGCGCCATAACCGGCTCACGATTACTTTTTTGATTGCATGCGGTGGTTAAACTATTGAGTGTCAGTGGGTAATAATCTGGGGTTGTGACTTCTTTTTCAATCAAACAACCTATCACACGCGCTTCTACTGCCGATAATTCAATATTCATTTTTTTTCCTCTGATTGACCCTATGGCCTCAATGATCCCAACGACACAAGCGTGAGATTTTCTGTCCATTATTGCTGACCACCATGATCTGTTTGCGGTTCAGCTCTAATTTTAGTTTATCCGACCAATATCTGGCCTCTTGGTAAGCTTTTCGAAAACGATAGATTGATTTATCTATCTTATTTTTGTCATTTTCATCCATCATACTAGGGCTATTGATCTTTCGTGATTAAATGTTGTTCGAGATAAAAGCCTTTTAATCGAGGTAAGTCGATTGAAGCCTAAACGACTGATGTCTATATCATATTATTTTCGACTTCATTTCAATGACTTTAGTTCACCCTTTGTCATTTAAGCTTTGAGTGGTTGAAAAGTAGACGAGGATAAACAAGAAGCGTCACAATCCTCGTTTATTTTGATCTTAGCGCTGTTATGCGAGATAGGGATATGGTTTAATTTGATAAATAGGATTTTATTTTTAACTTTTTAATGAGGAAGAAACCATGGCTAACGTATTTGAAATCGTAAACCAAGCTCGTCGTAAAAATAAACTGAAACGTGAAATTCTGGATAACGAGAAAAAAATCCGTGATAACCGTAAGCGTGTTGATCTGCTAGACAACCTTATGGATTATATTCACGTAGAAATGTCTCAAGAAGAAATCATTGCCATCATCAAGAACATGAAAGCCGATTATGAAGATCGTGTTGATGACCACATCATCACTGGTGCAGAAATTTCAAAACAGCGTCGTGATATCAGCCGTAAAATCCGCGAACTAACAGAAGCGGACAAGCAACAAAATAACGCAAAAAAATAAAAAGAAGAAAATCAAAGGGCTCTTCTCAGTTAGAGCCCTTTTCTATTGCTGTTCATCTATTATCTTCATTGACGAAAAGGATACCAACATGTCAATTACTCGCTCTGTCTTAACGCCGGCTGCTCTTGCTGCCCTACTCTGCTTTAGTGCTACCGCTGCAGCCGATGTGACTATTAAGTTTCCAAGTAATGTCGATATGTTGGCAACCAATAGCGCGGATCCAGACATCAATGGTGGTTTGTTTGCTAGTGAAAAAAGCGTCACCTTGCCCGATGGTGTGAACCAAATTGTGTTCCGTTACCAACCTGTATTTCAAGAAGGTAATGACCAAGTAAATGTAACTACTGATGCTATTATCACTAAATTTGATGCCACCGATAGCCAACTAGAACTGGTGATGCCGAAATACCGTAGCGCCGATCAAGCTCGTGATTTTGATAAAAATCCAACATGGAAATTAGTTGACCAAAATGGTAATGAAGTTAAAGTTGCACAAGACAAACTGCTCAAGAATGGCGTCCAACTTGGTCGTAAATATGAAGTAGAATCTGTCGCATACAATAAGAAGGGTGGCGTTGCGGCCATCACAGCAGTCGCTGCCACAGCTCCTGTTGCAGCTTCTGCTCCTGTAGCCGCTACAACGACCACCGCTGTCCAATATCAAAATACCGAAGAGGAGATGTTGCATCAGTGGTTTGATAAAGCAGATACCGCCACTCAGCAACGCTTTACCTCTTCAGTGATGAGCCAAGCATTCGCCAAAACAAAACCGGCGACTAAAGCAGCCTACCAAAATACCGAAGAAGAAATGCTGCATTTTTGGTTTAATAAATCAGACTCTGCCACTCAGCAACGTTTTATGTCGTCGATCGTTAACAGCGCATTATCGACCAAATAACCCATGTCGACATTGAGCATTTAACGATGCTCAATTTCAACCAAAAAAAGGGAGCGGCTCATTTATCAACCGCTCCCTTTTCCTTTCTATCCTATTTTTATCCTTTCGCGTGATTTACCCTTATTCACTCTTTATCAAAACTGTCCACGACTATTGCGCCCATTGAAGCTGGCATTGCAATAATAATCAATCGTTTAAGTGCCAATAATGGTTCTGCATCTAATGGCAATTTATTGAGTGAAAACAACACTAATGCGACGACACATAGAGTAAGAAAATAAGTAAAAACGATCCGAAATACAAAGGCAAACATACGGTGTTGGACGTCACTTTGGAACACACTTTGATAGGCAAAAAAAGCTAGGATTACGATTGAAGTGCCAAATAGCATACCAATATTGAGCATTGGTAGCGTGCGGCTGAGATCCCATGCTTCCTCAGAAAATGAGATCGGAACTGCCAACGTAAATGCCCCAATAATAACTTGGCTAGCATCTTCCCAGTTAAAGTTGATCTCCATTACTCCACTCCTTTGGCTGCAATTTTTAGCTCACCTAAAATCAAACCATCCACACCACTCGCAGCGCTAATAAGATTAACACCACACCCGAAACACGATCAATCCAATGTGCTTTACGTCTTAAAGTGCCCAACAATGCTTGGCTCGAAAGCATAAAGGTGATCAAGGTATACCAAAGAGCATCAATAAAAAATGGGGTTAATACAATAATAGCCTTACTGCTGGTTTCTGCACTGACTGCCACAAATTGACTAAATAATGCGGTGAAAAATATCGCGATTTTAGGGCTTAAAATCGAGATCAAGAAACCTTCTTTGGCGGATTGATAGACTGAACAGGTTTTGCCCGACTCCAACCGCTCGGCAATACCGCCTTTCGATTGAATCGCATTCCAACCTAACCACGCTAAATAAAGCGCGCCAGCATAAGTGATCAGTTTAAAAACACTGGGAAATTGATGCAATAAAACCGCTAAACCTAGAATAGTGAATAACGCATACAGACCAATACCAAAAGCGTGCGCCCAAGCGGTTGCCAATCCATTTGCACGTCCACCCGCCAAACTATGCTTAGCCACCATAGCCAAACTCGGCCCCGGAGACATAGCTCCCAGCAAACAAATCAACACTAATGAAAACCAAATAGAGAGCGTCATAACAAGCCTTAATAAAAATATCCAACCACTCACGCTCAACATGAATCTCTGTCAAGGTTAACCGTGATAAGACAATAAGATACTAAAATATCAGGTTAAAATCTCATCGGGTTGATAATTTTTTGCCATCATAGTCCAACACATAAATAAGGGGCATAAACTGCCCCTAACTCATTAAAGCCTAACAAGTGATGAATCTATTAACTTATTAATCAAAGCCTTGCTCTTTCGCCATTTTGATTGCTATTTGTGGTGCATTCCAAAGCGAAGGTAACAATATCAATGATACCGGTACAGCCGTGATCACGATAAAGGATTGCAACGCCGAAATCCCACCCTCGCCTAGTGAAATCAAAATCAACGCCGTAACCCCCATCATCACACCCCAGAAGGTACGGATGATCCCGTTCGGTTCTGTCTCCCCGCTAACCACCACACTAATGGTATAAGTCATCGAATCACCGGTCGTGACGATAAAAATGGTGGTGAGTATTAAAAACAAAATCGAAATTAAAGTCGGCATTGGAAACTGTTGGGTCACTGCCAGCAGCGCACCAGGCAAATTAAAGCCTGCAAATGCATCGCTGACACTTCCTGGGTTGGCAATTTCAAACGCTAAACCACTGCCGCCAATAATGGTGAACCAAAAACAAGTCACTAAAGGCGCAACAATACTGATGGTGCAAATTAACTCACGAATCGAACGACCACGAGAAATACGCGCGATAAAGATCGCCATCATAGGTCCATAGCCTAAGAACCACCCCCAAAAGAAAACAGTCCAACCGCCAAGCCAACTTTCATCCCCACGATAGGTTGCCATCGGGATAAAGTTATCAACCATACTGCCAACACCTTGAATATAAGTGTTAAAAATAAAGCTGGTTGGGCCGAAAATTAAGATATACAGCATTAAGCCAACCGCTAAAATCACATTATAACGACTGAGCATTTGCATGCCGCGATTTAAACCACTTAACGCCGAAAGGGTATAAAGCACGATGGTAAAGAGCACAATAATCAATTGAGTGGTAAAACCATCTGGGATGTTAAACAATGCATTGAGCGCATAACTGATTTGCAGGCCAAGAAAGCCAATTGGCCCTATGGTTCCGGCCGCAACCGCAATGATACAACACGCATCAATCAAGGCGCCGGTGTGCCCTTTCAGCGCGCGCTCACCTAATACTGGATAAAGCAAAATTCTTGGTTTGAGTGGTAAGCCTTTATCATAATGCAGGTGCATCACCACAATGGTGGTTAAACTGCCTACGATTGCCCACGCTAAAAACCCCCAATGCATAAACGATTGAGAAAGCGCATTCACCGCTTGTTGCTGCACATTTTTTGTCGCTTCAAAAATAGGAGGCGCACTGACAAAGTGTGCAATCGGCTCAGCCGCAGCCCAAAAAACGCCACCACCCGCCAGTAAGGTACAAAAGAGGATCGCCATCCAGCGAAAATTATCCATCTCTGGCGTATCAATCCCGCCTAACACTACCCGACCGGTGCGCCCTACGGCTAATGCGATGCCAATTAAAAAAGTCAGCAGAAGTAACACCTGCCAATAAGGGCCAAAGACTTTGACCGACCAAGCAAAGCCAGCATTGACTATGCTTGATAACATTTGGCCGTCAAATAAAGCCAATACCACGAACATCGCGATAAAACCGCCGCTATACCATAAGGTCGGATTATTTAAGCCCAGTTTATCAGCGGCGCAATCGGTTTCTTGTCGTTGGGAATGTTGCAGTTGAGAAGAGGTATTTAGGGAGTTGGTTAAATCAGGCATTCTGACTCCAGTTTTCTCTGTCTGCTTTTCATTACCACTCTTTATGGCAAACAATGAATAAACAGCAATCACAGAGATGTATTTATACCCGTTGTCATCCATTTCAATCAGGTTGCGTTAACTTCAATACCGCATTTTTCAATGACGCCTCACGCTACCTGTCTTATTTGGGTATCGATTGTGGCATAAAATCATCGGTAATTAAGTTCAGCCGACGGAGGGTATAGATTTGTGACATAAGTTCAAGTTTCTCAGCTTTATCATCCCGCGGTTACTCGTCAGCAACTTAGCGTGCTTAGGTCGAATATTAACGACTGTTTATCTCTGTGCCCCACAATCAAGATGTTGATCTACATCACATTAATTTTCCAATTAAACTCATCAATGAACGACAAAAATCATGACTCTATACATTTCTCACTCACAACAAAAAAGATCATTACAAATTGTAACTTGCCACATATCACGAAGTTATCGACAGTTGGTTACACGTTGGTGACAGAAACAGCAAAAATGCTTACCTTTTGAGCAAACAGTTCAACACAAAGCCAACCGCTCAATAAACTAGCAATACATGATTCAATCATTCAAGCCAAATTGTATTACAGTGGCGCTATTTCTTTACTCCAGCCAAGGCAATTACCGCCTAAATAAATAGATCAACCCCCACCTTTTGTTAGCAAAATGTCAAGATAAGTAAAAGATCGGTTGCACATGCAAACTCCTGTCAGTTGTTGCACGTTACATAAATATTTTACGAGTCAGAACTGAGTTCTACTAAATTTTCAGTGTGTATTGTATCAATTATTCTAAAGTTGTTTGGTGAGGGAAATTAAGTTTAATCTTAAATATACATTGATTACTTTTTATAATTTTACTCTTTGTTACAACTAGTTAAGGATAATAAATCATGGAAAGAAGTCGTAATAAATTTGGCAAGAGTGCCTTTAAGCTCAGCGCATTAACCGCGAGTTGTTTAATGGCATTCAGCAGTTACGCTGCGGTCGATTGTGGGTCATTACAAGAATGGGATTCTGGTGCGGTTTACAATGGCGGTGCAAAAGTGCAACAAGATGGTAGTGCGTATAGCGCTAAATATTGGACTCAAGGCAATAGCCCGAAAGATGCTGGCGAATGGGGCGCTTGGGCATTTACCGATACTTGTTTTGGTGATGTGGTGGTCAATATTGCCCCTACGGCTGAGCTCACGTCGCCAGTAGCAAGTGCCGATGTCACTGAAGGCGATACTGTCGCATTAACGGCAACTGCGAGTGATAGTGATGGCAGCGTCGCGCGTGTTGAGTTCTTAGTTGATGGCGCAGTCGTCGCGCAAACAACCAAGGCGCCATATAGTGCCAGTTGGACCGCGGTTTCTGGTTCGCATACTTTTAGTTCGATTGCTTATGATAACGAAGGCGAGAAAAGTACTCAGAGTAGTGTCACGGTTGATGTTAAAGCCTCCCCAACTGATGACAATCAAGCTCCAAGCGTATCTGTTGCCCTTTCAGCAAACAGTGTTGATATTGGCGCAGTCGTCACATTAACCGCCGATGCAGCAGACAGCGATGGCACAGTTGATAAAGTTGATTTCTATGTTGCTGGATCTTTAGTGGGTAGCGTTGCTTCTGCTCCTTACACTCTTGATTACACCACCACTAAAGCAGGAACATTGGCGATATTTGCCAAAGCGACCGATAACGAAGGCGTGACCACAAACTCTTCAACTGCCTCTTTAAAAGTATTAAGCGATGTACCAACCACTTCAACCTGTCATCCAGACGGTTTGTATCAAACTGAAGGTGTTGATGTTCCTTATTGTGATGCTTATGACGCAGATGGTCGTGAGATCATGGGTGCAGATCACCCTCGCCGTGTTATTGGTTACTTTACTAGTTGGCGTTCTGGCGATGATCCGCAAGCTGCTTATTTGGTTAAAGATATCCCTTGGGAGCAACTGTCTCACATTAACTATGCGTTCGTAAGCATTGGCTCTGACGGTAATGTCAACATTGGTGATGTAAACGATCCTAACAATGCCGCGGTCAATAAAACTTGGCCAGGTGTGGATGTTGATCCTGAGTTAGGCTTTAAAGGTCACTTCGGCGCATTAGCCACCTACAAAAAACGTTACGATGTCAAAACCCTGATCTCAATTGGTGGTTGGGCTGAAACCGGCGGTCACTTTGCTGACGATGGTTCTCGCATCGATGATGGCGGTTTCTACACCATGACCACCAATGCAGATGGTTCTATTAACCACGCTGCAATCGAAAAATTTGCCCAATCTGCGGTCGAACTTATCCGTAAATATAAATTCGATGGTATCGATATCGATTACGAATACCCAACCTCAATGGCAGGTGCGGGTAACCCTCTTGATAAAGATATTATGGAACCTCGCCGTGAGCATCTTTGGGCTTCTTACCAAGAACTGATGAAAGTGCTACGTGAGAAGATAGATAAAGCCTCTGCTGCCGACAATCAATACTACATGTTAACGATTGCCGCACCATCTTCAGGCTACTTACTGCGTGGCATGGAAACCTTCGATGTTACTAAGTACCTTGATTACGTTAACATTATGTCTTACGACTTGCATGGCGCATGGAATGACCACGTCGGTCATAATGCGGCATTGTACGATACGGGTAAAGATTCTGAGCTTGCACAGTGGAATGTTTATGGCACCGCTGCTTATGGTGGTATGGGTTACTTGAATACCGATTGGGCTTACCACTTCTTCCGCGGCTCTATGCCAGCCGGTCGAATTAACATTGGTGTGCCATATTACACTCGTGGTTGGCAAGGCGTGACCGGCGGAGACCATGGTTTATGGGGCCGCGCAGCACTTCCAGATCAAACTCAGTGTGATGCAGGTACTGGTGAAGGCGAGAAAAACAACTGTGGTCACGGCGCAACTGGCATCGATAACATGTGGCATGATACCGATCCAAAAGGCAACGAAATGGGCGCCGGCTCTAACCCTATGTGGCATGCTAAAAACTTGGAGAAAGGTATTTGGGGCTCTTACGCCGATGCGTATGGTTTGCACCCTGACACCAATCCTGATGATGCATTAACTGGCTCTTACACTCGTTACTATGACAGTGTTGCCGTTGCACCTTGGTTATGGAATGAAGAGAAAAAAGTCTTCTTATCTACTGAGGATAAGCAATCCATTATTACTAAAGCCGATTACGTTATCGACCAAGGTATTGGTGGAGTGATGTTCTGGGAATTAGCCGGCGATTACAGCTGTTATGTACTTGATGCCAACGGAAAACGCACCACAGTCGATGAAACTGAACAAGCGTGTAATTCTGGTAACGGTGAATACCACATGGGTAACACTCTGACTAAGACTATCTACGAAGAGTTTAAATCCGCAGCGCCTTACGGTAATAAAGTTGCAACATCAGCCATGCCTGAAGAAGTGGTCGATATTGCAGTCAGTGTTGGCGGCTTTAAAGTAGGCGACCAAAACTACCCAATCAATCCAAAAATCACCTTTACCAACAACACAGGTCAAGATATTCCTGGAGGAACCGAATTCCAATTCGATATTCCAACTTCAGCGCCAGATAACGCCAAAGATCAATCCGGTGGTGGCTTAGCCGTGATTAGCTCAGGTCATACTCGCGCCGATAATATTGGTGGTTTAGACGGCGTGATGCATCGTGTTGCCTTTACTCTACCCGCCTGGAAAGCCTTACCTGCTGGCGAAGCATATGAATTGGATATGGTGTACTACCTACCAATTTCAGGCCCAGCTAACTACACCGTCAACATTAACGGTGTGGATTATGGCTTTAAGTTTGAACATCCAAACTACCCTGTAGCCGACATTACCGATGCCGACAATGGTGGTGGTGACGACAATGGCGGCGGCGATAATGGCACTTGTGATAATGCCGGTTTAGTGACTTACCCAGACTTCCCTCAAAAGGACTGGGCAGGAAATCCAAGCCACGCAAATCAAGGCGATAAAGTTATCAATGATGGTGTGGTTTACCAAGCGAATTGGTGGACATCTTCAGAGCCGGGTAACAATGCAGATTGGACAAAAGTTTGTAATTTATAATCTGTCTCTATTTAGTCGGTTATTAATGAACAATAAATAACCACTAATGCTAAATTAAACGCACATCATTGATTGATGTGCGTTTTTTATTTCATCTACAAAATGATCATAAAATCCTGCCTATATTGAACATATAATATTGATACTTAAGTCAATTGTTAAAAGTTACATTCACACGGCAAATGAATTGTATTCGATAGTTAACCACCTAATTTATCCTGTATTTTTGCAATTACCCCTAAAATTCGTTAGGGTACTAAACAATTAACAAAGCCATGACGTTCCGGTTTTGTGAAAATTAGTCAAGGATGCAATAAAAAATGACAACCAAATTAGAAGTGAAAAATCTCTACAAGGTATTCGGAGAATCCCCTGATGAGGCATTTAAATTATTAGAACAAGGTCTGGATAAAGACCAAATTTTTGACCAAACCGGTTTAACGGTTGGGGTTAAAGATGTTTCCCTTTCAATTAATGAAGGTGAAATTTTCGTTATTATGGGGCTATCTGGCTCGGGAAAATCCACCTTAGTTCGATTATTAAACCGCCTTATAGAACCCACTCGAGGCCATGTTTATTTAAATGGCAAAGATATAGCGGTTATTTCAGAGCAAGAATTGCGTACGGTTCGCCGTAACAATATCAGTATGGTTTTCCAAAACTTCGCCCTAATGCCACACATGAGCGTCATTGAAAACGCTGCCTTTGGCCTTGAATTATCAGGCGTTGAGTTGGATAAACGTAATGAAGCTGCGCAAAAAGCCTTAGCTCGAGTCGGGCTTGAAAATCAAAGTGAGTCTTACCCAGATGAATTATCTGGCGGGATGAAGCAACGTGTGGGCCTTGCTCGCGCATTAGCCACCGACCCAGATATTCTATTAATGGATGAAGCTTTCTCCGCTCTCGATCCACTGATTAGAACTGAAATGCAGGATGAATTAA
The DNA here is from genome assembly GCF_009601765.2 of Vibrio algicola. Taxonomy (NCBI): domain Bacteria; kingdom Pseudomonadati; phylum Pseudomonadota; class Gammaproteobacteria; order Vibrionales; family Vibrionaceae; genus Vibrio; species Vibrio algicola. The sequence continues at coordinate 217,296 of NZ_CP045700.1, read as the reverse complement.
TTCGCCTTCAAAATGACGATCGTCGCACCATTGTTTTTATCTCGCACGATTTAGATGAAGCCATGCGCATTGGTGATCGAATTGCAATTATGCAAGATGGCGTGGTGGTTCAAGTCGGTACGCCGGATGAAATATTGCAAAATCCAGCCAACGATTATGTCGAATCATTCTTTAGTGGTGTAAACGTAGCATCGGTCTATTGCGCCAAAGATATTGCGCGTAAAAAACCAGCAGCCGTATTTAAAAAAGGCGAAACCGATGGACCAGCAGCTGCGCTACAAATTTTATCGGATCATGACCGTGATTACGGCATTGTGACCGACAAAGCCAATGTCTATGCTGGCATAGTTTCCATAGATTCTCTCACGCTCGCCAAAAAAGAAGGCCGCACATTAAGCTCTGCATTGCTTAGCGATACCTTGTCTTTGGATGCCGACACCCCTGTCAGCGAGCTTATCAGCCAAGTAGCCGATGTACCTTATGCCGTCCCAGTGGTGGATGAAAAAGGTCAATATCATGGGGTTATTACTAAAACCCGTCTGCTGCAAACATTAGATAGAGAGTAATTATTATGACAACCGAAGCAATCGCAACGGAAACCGTGAGCCAAGCGGCGGCGGCAGATCCATGGGCAACCAGTAGCACGACAGCAGCAAGCGCCGATCCTTGGTCGACCGCCAGTTCTGCCGATAGCGCCAGTTCTTGGTTAAATAGCGCCCCAACCGAACATGTCCAACAAGGTATTGATTGGTCACACCCGTTTAAAGATGCGGTGATCCCATTTGATCACTGGGTTGAAACCTCACTAAATTGGATGGTGATGCACGGACGCCCTGTATTCCAAGCCATACGTGTGCCCATTGATTTTATTTTAACCTCATTTCAAACCGCTTTAGTGTCGACACCATCGATCCTAATGATTGCCATTTTAACGCTTATCGCATGGCAACTCGCGGGCAGAAAAATGGGTATATCGACCCTAATTTCTTTAGCCGTGATTGGTTTAACTGGCGCATGGTCAGAGGCAATGGTCACGTTAGCATTAGTGCTCACCTCGGTCTTTTTCTGTCTGTTGATAGGATTACCACTCGGAATTTGGCTGGCGCGAAACGAAACCGCCGGCAAAATTATTCGTCCTATCCTCGATGCAATGCAAACCACACCGGCTTTCGTGTACTTAGTGCCGATCGTAATGTTGTTTGGTATCGGTAACGTTCCCGGCGTGGTGGTGACGATTATCTTCGCCCTACCGCCGATTGTCCGTTTGACGATTTTAGGTATTCAACAAGTACCAGAAGAGCTTATCGAAGCCGGTCATTCTTTTGGCGCAAGTCCAAAGCAGATGCTGTATCGCATTCAATTACCACTGGCGACTCCAACCATTATGGCAGGTGTGAACCAAACCTTAATGCTGTCGCTTTCAATGGTGGTGATTGCCTCAATGATTGCAGTAGGCGGTTTAGGTCAAATGGTATTACGTGGTATTGGTCGTTTAGATATGGGTCTTGCTGCTGTCGGTGGTTTAGGCATCGTGATACTAGCCATCTTACTGGATCGCTTAACCCAAACTATAGGGGTTGCGGCACGTGATAAAAAGACTCGTTGGTATGAAACAGGCCCAGCATCTTTAATATACAAATTGATTAAGAAAAACAACACGGCTAACTCGTAACACAGAAATACCACCAATACAGGCACAAAATAAAGCCACCAATAAACAAGGACATATAATGAAAAACACACGGATGAAAACCTTACTTGCTAGCACAATTTTAGCTTCAACTGTTGCCTTTACAGCCCAAGCGGCCGATCTGCCGGGTAAAGGCGTGACCGTTCAGCCTATTCAATCCACTGTTGCTGAAGAAACCTTCCAAACCCTAATCGTCAATAAAGCAATGGAAGCGCTCGGCTACACTGTTGAACCAACCAAAGAAGTGGATTACAACGTTGGTTACACCTCAATTGCTAACGGCGATGCTACATATTTGGCGGTTAACTGGGATCCACTACACAGCAACAAATATGTTCAAGCCGGTGGTGACGACAAATATTACCGTCAAGGTCAATACATTACAGGCGCTGCGCAAGGTTACTTAATTGATAAGAAAACGGCTGATAAATACAACATCACCAATATTGCTCAATTAAAAGACCCAAAACTGGCCAAATTGTTTGATACCAACGACAACGGCAAAGCTGACTTAACCGGTTGTAATCCAGGTTGGGGTTGTGAGTCTGTGGTTAATCACCAAATGAAAGATTTTGGTTTAGAAGCCACTATCGATAACAACCAAGGGAACTACGCCGCCATTATTGCCGATACCATTGCGCGTTATCAAAATGGTGAGTCGATCTTGTATTACACATGGACACCATATTGGGTAAGTGGTGTGCTCGTCCCAGGAAAAGATGTCGTTTGGTTAGAAGTGCCTCACTCATCACTACCAGGTGATCGTGGTGATATCGATACCACATTGCCAAATGGTAAAAACTACGGTTTCCAAATGAACAGCATGCGCATTGTTGCCAATAAAGCCTTTGCGGAACAAAACCCTGCAGCGGCAAAACTGTTTGCCATCATGAAGCTGAACATTAACGATGTCAGTGCCGAAAACCTGATGATGCAAAAAGGTCAAAACAAACCGGCTGATATCGAAGCCCATGCTAACGGTTGGATCAAAGCGCACCAGAAGCAATTTAATGCTTGGATTGAACAAGCAAAAGCGGCGGCCAAATAGTATAAGCATATTGACTGCCAGTAATTGCTGGCAGTTTTTCAACGCTCTCAAATTTAATACCCTCTTCAAGTTTTTTACCAAAGCTTGTACATTTTCCTTTGCGAATAACCATAGATAAGGTACTTTCCTCCTCCTAAAATAGAAGGACATCCGATGAACAAACATGAAGAAGTTTTGGTGGCTATCCGCCAGATCATTCGCGCCGTCGATTTACATTCCAGAAAACTCAATAAAGAACTCGGATTAACCGGTCCTCAGTTGCTTTTAATGCGCTCAATTCGTGATTGTGGTGAGGTAACGATTCGCCAGTTATCTAATAACACCAATATGAGTCAAGCCACCGCCACCACCATTATCGATCGCATCGAAAAACGTGGCTTGGTCGAGCGTAAACGTAGCCAGCTAGACAAACGTAAGGTACACGCTTATCTGACCGAAGAAGGCGCGATTTTACTCGAAAAAGCCCCACTGCCACTGCAAGATCACTTTATTGATCGCTTCCAAAATCTAGAAGAATGGGAACAGTCCTTATTGGTATCATCGGTACAACGTATCTCTTCCATGATGAATGCTGAACATTTAAATGTGGCGCCGCTATTAGAAGTCGGCAATATCGATCATCATCAAGAAACACCAAGCCGTTAAACTCCCTTTTATACCGATCAAAGTAATTAGATGATCAGATAGTTACTACGATTGATATTATACATTTAATCAAAATCGAGATAACCATGAAGTACGATTGGATTTTATTTGACGCCGACGAAACGCTTTTTCACTTTGACTCATTCAAAGGCATTCAATTAATGTTTGCCCGTAAAGGTGTCAATTTTACCGCGCAAGATTTCGAAACCTATCAACAGGTCAATAAACCATTGTGGATCGATTATCAAAATGGCGATATTACCGCCGCACAATTAAAGCACACTCGATTTAACGCTTGGGCACAAAAACTGGGCACCACCACTGCCGATCTTAATTCTTCCTTCTTACAAGCAATGGCAGACATCTGCACCTTATTGCCCGGCGCACAAGAATTAATGGCATCGTTAGTGGGTAAAGCGCAAGTTGGGATAATCACCAATGGCTTTACCGAACTGCAAACCATTCGCTTACAACGCACCGGCATGGACCAATACATAAAGCATGTGATTATTTCAGAAGAAGTGGGTGTGGCTAAACCCGATCAGGGCATTTTTGCGCACGCATTGAAACGCATTGGCAACCCTGAGAAATCACGCGTATTAATAGTAGGCGATAATTTACATTCCGATATTTTAGGCGGTCTTAACTTTGGTATTGAAACCTGCTGGCTCAACCATCACGGCGCAGAGCCGGTCGAGAGTATCAAACCGCATTACAGCGTGACGTCACTCTCTGAGTTGCAAACCATACTGCATGCGTAAGCATTATAATTTAACCACCCCTTTTTCACTTTCTAAACGCTGTTTAAAGTAATCGACAAATAACTGAGTTCGGGTGTGCGCATAATCCAATTTAGGGTAATACGCATACACCCGCGTATGTTCTGAAGTCACATCGGACAAAATACGCATCAACTCACCACGCTGAATTTCTTCTTGTAACATCACTTGATTGGATAAAATGATCCCCATGCCACGTTTGGCGCTGTGAAATAAAGCCTCGGGGTTGGTGGTGGAAAAATTACCGCTTAATGTCACTTTGCGAGTACGCTTCGCAGGAGAGGTTAACCTGACCTCTCGAGTCACTTTTTCGCCCCACACCAGCATATTGTGATGTTCTAAATCATCAATAGTCTGTGGTTCTCCATGCTCTTTCAGATAGCTTGGCGCGGCATAAAAGCCCGATTGATAATCCACTAAAGGCGCCGCACGAAAACTCAACGTATCTAATTTTTCAATTTCTCGACCAATAAAAATATCAAAACTGAGTTCAGGTAATTGCCCAGGCATGGTGGTAATAAGCTGCACTTTAATGTGTGGATACTGGCGCAAAAAATCATCAACATAACGCATAAAGAATTTAGAGCCTAACGCCAAAGTGGTGCCCACTCTTAATAATCCGGTGGGGGTTTGGTTGACCGAGCGAGTTTCGTCCACCAGCGATTGCCATTGCTCTAACTGAGTTTTACCGCGTTGATAAAACATCGCGCCGGCTTCGGTTTGGCTCAACGAACGGGTAGTACGCTTTAATAGTTGCACCCCAATGCGTTGTTCTAAAAAATGGATCCGCTTACTCACCGCCGAACTGGTGGTATTTAATCGCCTTGCCGCCTGATTAAAGCTGCCCTCTTCTACTACTTTGATATACGTTCTTACCGATTCTATCCAATCCATTCGTGCCCCACTCTTTCCTTTAAGGACTTAATCTCTTTCCTATTGAAGCTATTATCAATTGCTATTCTTCAAAGTACACTAAATCCATGAAAACAGAAACCACCACCAGTGCGGTTAACGCCTTTAAAAAAACACCCCTCTTACTTGCGATGATGATCATTGCCACAGGTCAGGTGGGGGTGAGCATTTACTTGCCTTCTTTACCGCTGATCAGCCAAGATCTTGCGGTATCCCAAGCGCAGGTTCAATCTATTGTGACGATGTTCTTACTCGCTTTTGGATTATCGCAACTGTTCTATGGGCCATTATCGGATGCGATTGGCCGTCGTCCGGTATTTTTGATCGGACAAGGGGTGTATTTAATTGGCACATTAATTTGTGTGTTGTTCGCCAACAGTTTTGATGCGCTATTAATGGGACGGTTATTACAAGGCTTAGGCGCTGGGAGTGCCTCTGTGTTGGGGCGTAGCGTCTTGCGTGACAGTTACGATGGCTTCAACCTCACCAAAGCGCTGTCTTATTTGTCGATCACCGCATCTATTTTACCGATTATTTCGCCAGTATTTGGCGGCTGGGTAGCCTTTCACTTTGGTTGGCAAAGTGTATTTATGGCGGTTTTGATTTACTTACTCGCGATTGTTGCTCTGGGGTGGATGGTATTGCCGGAAACCTTGCCTTACGCGAAAAGTCGATTTAATGTCAGAAAAGTATTACTCGCTTATCGTGAACTGATCACCAATAAACAAGTTCTTACCAGTGCCAGTTACAATTGGATCAGCTACTTAGGCGCGGTGGTGTCGTTGTCGGTATTGCCTTTTTTATTGCAAAATGAATTAGGCATGACCGCCTCACAATATGGACAAGCAATGATCATCCCATCGGCGGGGTTATTAATTGGCAGTGTTACTGTTAATCGCTTAAATCATTATTTTCAACCTAGCCAGATTTTATGTTTAGCATTTACCGTGATGGCAATCGCCGGTTTATGGCTATTACTCACTCCGCTTTCGGTTGGACATTTAATTACCGCATTTACTATTTTAACCATTGCTCAAGGCATGACTTTTCCGTTATCAATGTCGATGCTATTAGAACCTCACCCTAATCGCGTTGGCGCAGTCTCCGCTTTATCTGGCTCGATTCAAATGTGTGTCGCCGGTTTCGGTGGTGGATTTTTAGTCCGCAACTATGTCAGCAGCCAAAATGATCTCGGCATTTTTTATTTAGCCATCACCGTGAGTATGGTGCTGGTTTTGTTGGGGAGTCGTGTGAAGCAAGATAATCATGATTTAGAAAAAAGCTTGTAATAATGATCCATCCACATCCGAAATTTATCAAAAAGCCTCTCGTGCTGAGAGGCTAATATTTTACAACTTTACGTTTTTAAGCATTATAATGGATAAGTTTTAATATACTCATCATCCATCTTTTTAATATCACCCGATGACCACAATGTAGTAATGTCATCAGTAATGGCAATTGCATAGATATATGGCACTATCTGAATCTCATTACCAACACGTGTTGCTAAAAATTGTGCCGTTTTTTCATGACGGGTATTTGCATTATCACTATTTAGATCAATTTTTATATAAATATGAGCAACCTTATTTTTAGACAAGGCAGCATTCCCGTTTGAGTCAATATCAATACCTAGATTCTCAGAATAACCGACAACCAAGGAGTAGGGATGTTAAGCCAAACTGGAAAGTTGGTGCTTGAAAATAGTCTTTATTTTGGACTATTATTTAATTATAATCTACATTAGGGACTCTGGCATGACACTTAATGAGTTTGCTAAAAAGAAAAATATCAAAATTGGCGATGTTGTCGCAATGAGTGGCTTTGGACGTAGTACCTTATTTAATTGGTGGAGTGACCCCAAAACACGCACTAGAGCAATAGTTGTGGTTTTAGGTTGTATTGAAGCAAAAAAATATACACTTGTTTTAAATAATGCCGAAATCAGGGAGCTTATTACCTCGTTAGATACGATGTGATATTGGATTGTCGAGCATTTTGCTCGTAAGGAGACTAGGGATGTTGATTGAAATAATTAAGAATACACCTGTTTGGGTATGGATTCTTTTGGCTTATTTAGTACGTCGTGGAATTACTTCATTAAAACCAAGAGAAGTGTCTGTTAGGAGGTTATTGATCATACCCATGATTTTTTTCATATGGGGTGTTTATGAAATCATCACAACCCTAACGTTGACTAGCTTGACCTTAACACTCGTTATCGGATCTTTTACGTTAGGCGTATTAGGCCTCCTATTCGTTAATAGGAGGTTTATTAATCAAGCAAAATATAATCCTGATACGATGATGGTTATATTGCCGGGGCAACCTATTTCTTTGTTACTGATACTCTTTGCTTTCATTTCGCATTATGTTTTTTCTGTTTTTGTTGCAGTAGATCCCCAAATTGTTAAATCTGCGTCTTTTGTCGTTATTTTTTGTGTGTTATCTGGGTTCAGTATCGGCGCTTTTTGGGGCAACACTTTAAGAAATCTTCATGTTGCAATAACAGCGAGAAAGTCCATAGTTTGAGAGTCTGTAGCCAATAAGGATTAGCTATCCGCTACAGCTTCTCTCACCTACCTGAAGGTAGGAAGGTGCTACCTACTCCAATTGGTTAAAGTACCCCTTTAATACTTCGGGGCTTTGTTGCAGTGCTCAAATAACCTTCGTTTTTTCCTATTCTCATGAATATCATTTATCATCGTTAACCGTTCACTTAGGTTAGTTTATTAATAAATGCCTTACAAACATAACAACTCTAAACGTCATCATTTTAAGAAGCATACTTATCGGCTGACCAATCATTCAGACTACAATCAGGCCCTCAAAAACCGAGGACGAATTGATGTCTGGTTGTCCGATGAGATCCTCAAAACTTGGCAGCATGAAGAGCGAACCTACGATGGTACGGGCTCGACGGAAAAATATCCTGACAGTACGATTGAAGCCTGTCATTATCTGAGAATGGTGTTTAAATTACCCCTGCGCCAAGCGCAGGGGTTCATCGAAAATTTACTAGATATGTTGGGCATGAAGCACCTTCAATGTCCAGATTATACCTTACAGTCAAAACGACTCAGTCAGCTTGATTTTACAACACCACGATTTAAAAAGAACGATAAACCCGATACCAACATTGTCGCTATCGCCATTGATTCTACAGGGCTGAAAAGGTTTGGTAAGGACGAGTGGCACCAGGAAAAACATAAGGTTAATGCCAAGCGTAGCTGGAGAAAAGCACATTTTTTGGTTGATAGTAACCACCTGATCCAAAGCGCCGTATTGACTGACAAAAATACAATGGATGATCAAGTTTTCGAGTCGTTATGTCAGTCTATCGTTACGGATGTTGAGCTGATAAGTGCCGACAAAATGTATGATACCAATGCAGTGTACCAGACATTAGAAGCCCATTTTCCAAATGCTGATATTGTTATACCGCCGAAGGGCAATACGTTTGCGGATGACGACCATCATCCCAAGAGGATGAGCAACCTGATAGGTTGCTTTGCCCTTGGTATTATTGATTGGCAGAGGGTACGGCAATATGGAAAAAGGAATATTTCAGAAACGGCCATGCAACGTTATAAGAAGATCATCGGCAACCAATTACACAGTAGAAAGTTAACCAATCAACGGCAGGAAATGCTCATCGGTTGTTCCATTTTAAATCGTTTCACTCACCTCGGAATGCCCAATAGCTACCGAGTCGCCTAACTGTATCAAAAGACCACCTAGGTTGAGTATTGCAACAAAGCCACATCTTCTTGATATTGACCACCTGCATCACCTAATACAGCAACAGCATCTCTGCAATATTGATTTCTGATGATGCCTTTTTTAGATCATGAATAGCATCTTCGGTATCTTCTGCATTACACGCCGATAAAACTAGTCCCATTAGCGCAATTAAAGTGACTTTATATAGTTTATTCATATTATGTTCCTATCTTCTCGTAACTCAAAATATTGAGTTTTAAAATCTATATATACAACAGATTTCCTGCATACCAATACTATTGTAAATAGCTTATTTTTTGGACTCGAACAATATCAAGCCACCCAAGAATTCACTGGTCAAAAATCAACCACTGGACGCAATATACATGTTCTTCACACAATTAAAAACGCCATTCATAATGGTACGGTGGAAATTTATCATTTTCAAACTAAAATATGCTTTCACACACACACACACACCCGAAGTTAAACTATTGAAAAAGATAGGTTTATATATTAAAAATGATAAACCTTCGCTTTTATCATTTAAAAATGAAAACCAAGAAAGCATGAAATTGAACGGTGTTTTTATCTGTACTATGAAGATAACGTATTGAAGATTAAAAGGTAGGATTGTTATGGATTAAGTGAGTGTGGGTGCCGATCACTGGCTGGTGATCGGGCATAAATCGGTACTACCAACGGTGAGAACGGTGCCATCGGTGTATTTACAGTAGCGGTTAAAGCCATTGATTTTTTGACTGGATAAGCTACCAAAACCACCGTTGTTGTTTTTGATATTAATGGTAGGAGATCCATTATTTTGCGAGGTCGATTGATTGGTTATTGGGCATAACTCACTGCTTTTTACTGTCTCTACTCCGCCATCACTATAATGGCAATAACGACTGAAGCCATCGACCTTTTGAGATTGTAAACTGCCCCATGAATAAGCATTGAATGAAAACATCGATACGGCAGTCAATATTAAAGATAACGATTTATATTTCACATTCACTCCGTACTCTATTTTTCAGAAGACTTTATTGCAATAATTTAAAGTTAACGTTCAGCGGTTTATCAATTTAAGCACGCAGCGCCACACCTTCCACTTCTATGACAGAATTTGCATTCGCTCGTTCGATGATTTTAACTAATGCCGATTGGATCACTTCACTTTCTCGTGCATCGGTTGGGCTGGCAAAGCGCTCTTCTTGAACTTGTGCCCCCTCTTCTAAGGTGAATTGTACCGCGACTTCGGTGGCACACTCTGGTGTGTCGCCAAAATAGGCAATGGCGATTTGTGGGTAGCCTTTAAACCCTTTTTTAACCTGCTTGGCAATGCGTTTTTTTGCTTTATCAACATTCATGGCAAATCCTTATGATTGTTAAACTAAATTACCCGTATAATACCTATATCTCTATTAAAAATACCATGCGCTGCAAAATATATCGCCGTAATTCATTGGAAAGTTTGACACATACTTAGGAAACCGACTTGAAGCTTAATAAACGTTTAAAACAGATTAAACACATGGTCACCAATGATTACACCCATATATGGGATTGCTGTTGTGATCACGGTTTTTTAGGGGCGGCGTTATTATCAAGACAAGCGGCCGAGCATGTTCATTTTGTCGATATTGTGCCTGAATTAATGGCCGAGTTAGACGACAAGCTACAACGATTTTATGCTAATTCACTTTCAACTTGGCAAACTCATTGTTTGGATGTCGCAAAACTGCCTTTAGCGCAATATCAAGGTAAGCATTTAGTGATCATAGCCGGTGTGGGAGGCGATTTAATGAAGGGTTTTATTTCATCGATTTGTCAAAAACACCCACAATTAGAACTCGATTTTTTATTGTGCCCGGTTCATCATCAATTTGCTTTACGCCAACACCTCATCTCGCTTGATTTCAGTTTACAACGCGAAATATTAGTCGAAGAAAACAAACGCTTTTATGAGGTGTTGTTGGTTTCATCAAACAAGAACCAAGGCAATAGCAATAAGATTAGCGCGGTAGGAGAAGATATTTGGCATGCGACAACCCCACAACAAACTGAAGTGGTGAGTGCTTATTTAAACAAAACATTAACTCATTATCAGCGTATTCAACAAGGCCAAAATCACGAGGTTGAGCATATCCTTAAGGCTTACCAAGCCGTGCAGCCAAGTTTCAATTAAACAGATGCAGTATTGTTATTTTTCAGTGTGACTTTGCGTTTCTCGTGGCGCTTTTTTAGGAATGAAGAAATCACAAGCGGCGCGGATTGCGATGGTAGGTTGTTCCCACGCGCCACATAAGTCTTTTTGATTATCGGGGGTGCGGGTAAATTGTCGGCATTGTCCACATTTGCTCATTGTCTTTCTCTCCATGACGTGTTGATTTCCAGAATACAAAACTTTAGCAGCAAAACCAACACCAAGTAAGAGCCAGTTTCTAACCCAAATTAGTGACTTAACTGTTGAACTTCTGACTCACTTAAATATCGCCATTGTTCCACATCAACATCTAAATGCACTCCGCCGATAGCTTCACGATGCAGTGATACCACTCGATTTCCCACCGCAGCAAACATTCGCTTCACCTGATGAAATTTACCTTGGGTGATACTAAGTAATACCTCATTAGGCGTAATAATGCTCAATTGCGCTGGGTGAGTTAATTGCGCCTCCCCTTGCAATTGAATACCTTGTTTAAACCTTTCAACACTAGTCTCTGCAATCGGACGCGATAACCCAACTCGGTACACTTTGGCACATAAATTGGTTGGGGTGGTGATGTTATAAGACCAACGTCCGTCATCGGTGATCAGCACCATGCCGGTGGTGTCGGCATCCAAACGGCCTGCGATATGCAATTCTGAAACGTTATCAACATCAAGATAATGAAATAAAGAGGGATACACTTCATCGACATTCGAACAAATGGTATTGGCAGGTTTATGCAATAGAATATAGCGAAAAGGACGCGCTTGCAGTGCCTCGCCATTTAAAGTGACGGTGTTATTTTGGTGCACCTGTGTGGCTTCATCTTGAATAATGACACTGTTTACGCTGACAGAACCGCTATGGATCTGTTCTATCGCTTGGGTGCGAGAGAGATTGGTACTTTTACAAATAAACTTATCTAAACGCATCGTGGTATCAATCTCTCATGAGGTTTAATGATTGGCGGAACCAACTTCCTATTTAGATAACTCGGCGGCTTTATCTTCCCATATACAACGAGCCAGTTTATGCCCAATAGCAAAACACACCACCAACACGCTCACAACAAATACAGCAGAAACAAAATAAGCGACCGAGGGTGAGACATGAAAGCTTAAAACAATAACAAACACCAAACTTTGAAACGCTTCATTTGGCCATTGTTCTAGTGGGAATTTTGCATCTGACACCAAAAAATAAATCAGACCGAGTAAACCTAAAAAAGAGGCGATAGAGCCAGAGATGCTTGCTTTATTCATGTGATAGACCTAAAAAATAATGTTAAAAATCAGATATTATGAGAGATATTGTTAATATAGTTTTCTCATTGATGGTTATTCGGATTGGGTTCTGTTTTAGACTCACGCTCACCAAACCATTGTTTCAGTTTATTTTCAGCTTTATCGCTATGTTCTTGCTTAATATACGCGACCACTGCAGCGGTTGCCGCAACTAAAACCCCGAGATCATCAGAATACCCGACAAAAGGCGTGATATCTGGAATGGCATCAATGGGTGAAATAAAATAACCTAATGCGCCATAAATTGCACTTTTGGCCCAAATAGGAGTGCTTGGATCTTGCGCAGAATAATACAATTTTAACGCGGTGCCTAATACGTTTTCGCCAGCGGCCTTAGCGAAGTTTTTGGTCTTGTCCCAAAACTTTTCATCGCTAAATTCTTGCTCAAATTGATTGTCTGACATTTTATGCCCCCTAAAGACTACCGCTTAATACTTAAAACTGAAATTCAAGATATAATAAAACGATCATTGCCACGGTGAAAGATGAAAGATGAAAAGAAAAAATCCCCACAGTGGCTATCAAGCTCGCCATTTGCAGGGATTTTATGTTTCGCTAAACCGTACTGTAATTACATTTTTCGCTTAGTTTACTTTTTAGTTAGTGAGAATTCATCAATACGAACTTCTGTTTGCTTACCAATGTCACCATCTTTATCAATTTTATCTGCATCTATAATGTGCATTAAAGCGTAGATTTCGACGGAAGTATTGCTGCCAGAGTTAAAATCAAGGGTCGTTTGACGGAAACCTGTTTTCACTTCACCACGAGGGCTGTTGTTTAAATCTTTGGCGTGAACTTCTTTGCTTTCAATGGTTGAACCTGCAAGCGATTCACCACTCACTTTTTTCACACCTAACTCTAATTCACTTGGCGAGTAAGCACCTTTTTTATCGTAGTAATACATCGATAAAGTGTAATCAGTGTTAGGTTGAATATTGGTGATCACTTGGCTTAAACCCGGTGTGACAGAGAAATCATCTCCGGCTGCCATAAAGCGAATTCGAGCCGAACCTTCAGCATCAAACGCGGTATCTTTTGAACTGCCTACATCGCCTTTACCATTGTTTTTATCTGCATGTTTCACCCACGCATCACTTTTACCGCTGGTGGCTCTAAATTTGGTTAATTGGCCATCCGTTACTGTTGCCGCTCCCATCGAAGTCGTGGCAGCCGTAGATTGCATATTTGAAGAGTCATCCGTTGATGCACAACCTGCCAATAAGCTTCAACCGCTAGACCTAAAAAGAGTTTTTTCATCGTCCGTAACCTCTATTTATTTATTGAATATTTGAGATTAAGGATAAAGTGATATTGTATTATTTAATATGACGATTTAGACATTTTGTATACACTACACAAATAGTTACATCTAATTCCATATTGAAAGTGAGGTATTGATCACGTTAACCACCCTAGCAAACACCATTAAAAAGACTTAACTTTCAATATTTTAACGTGGTCTCAAATCTGTTATTTTCTTCAACTCTTTAATCATTTACTATATGTTTCGTCATTATCATTGCGCCTCACCATTATTAAATGAGACTCCATGCCTAATAATTTTTCCAATTTTAAAAAAATGCTTACCAAGAAAGCATTTATCATTCTTTTCATCCCATTGCCTTTCGTCATGCTTGCTTGCTTTCATTTAAGCAATATCAAACTTAACCACCAACTCAATACCTTAGCTCAATCGTATGTGCCTCAACTTGAAGAAGTGGTGGATGAATTAAGAGATGAAAATAAACAAGCCCTTTACGGTGCGCAAAACTGCCAACAGATTCAGAAAGACCTTTTATTTAAAGCTTTTTTACGTGAGATGTTGATATCTGAAAATGGCAAAATTGTCTGCTCATCCAAGCGAGGCTATAAAGAATACGAGTCTTTTGCTTCACTATTTCCTAATAAGAACTTACAAACAGGTGAATATTTATTCGATTTCCCTTATGAGAACAGCCGCGTTCGCAGTCTGATTGTGGTTGATGCTGATAAGAATAATCCGCGTCGCGCCGCGATCTCCGTGGTTGATCAGCGTTATATTGATGTTCGCCTTGGACTCAAATCGGATGACCGTATCCAAAATTCACAGCTCACCGTCAACAAAGTGACCTACCCGAAAGGCAATCATGTCGAAGATTTACCTTATGCGGTTTCTGCTTCTTCCAACTATTTGGCGATCAAGGTGACCATTGCGCCTAGTGACACATTCAAACACGACATTTTTGCCATTTACTACATCAGCATTATTCCGGTTTCATTATTGATTTCTTTAATTATCTTTCTGATCCAACATTGGTTTAATAATCGAGGTTCATTAATTGAAGATCTTAAAAGAGGGATGAAAAATAATGAGCTTTATTTGCATTATCAACCCCTTATTGCATCAGACAATAAGCAGTTATCAGGAGTAGAGGCGCTGATTCGGTGGAAAAAACCTGCATACGGCAATATTCCGCCTGATATTTTTATTCCATTAGCAGAGCAGCATAATTTCATCAATATCATCACAGATTTTGTGTTTGATAAAGCCTTATTAGAGTGGAAAGATTCGAACCTCAGCCAACCTATGCATATTGGTATTAATGTTCCACCATCGTATTTACTTACCTCCGACTGCATGAGTAAGCTAAGCCGTTGGGTAAAACAATACCAAGCTCACAATCTCACACTCGGCATCGAAATCACCGAACGACAACTACTCAATCAACAAGGTCGAGCGATTTTAAATGATATTCGCGCATTAGGAATTGAAGTATTTATCGATGACTTTGGTACCGGTTATACCTCATTGTCTATACTGCAAGATATTAAGTTTGATTATTTAAAAATTGATCGTTGCTTTATCAATACCATTGGGGTGGAATCGGTTAATGCGCCGGTACTGAACAGTATTATCAATCTTGCCCACCAGCTGAACGTTAAAATCGTAGCTGAAGGGGTTGAGACTCAAGAACAAATGGAGTATTTAACATCGAAAAATGTGTCCTTATTACAAGGCTATTTTTTATACAAGCCCATGCCTTTTAGTCAAATTAGTAATCTATTGATTAAAGGTTCTCTTGATTAAGAGCACCTTAAAACTAAGTCTCGATAGATTACAAGCGCATTGGATTAATAAAGCTCACTCACAACGATAAAAAACAACATAATTAACGCAAGGAAGCAGTTTATATGTCCCAAGCAATGATCCGAAGTTGCGCATAATGATTTTACCAAGCGTAAATATCGGCGTGTTTACCCCTCAAGGTTGCTCCCCCTTGAGCGAAGGCTTATTGCGCGAACCTTTTATCTTGGCAAATCAATTATTAGAGCAAGATAAATATCAACTCACGCTGTTAGATCATTCTGTTTTAACGACTCTACAAGAGTTTGATTTATTGATCGTGTTAGCAGAACAAGCCCCCCAGCAACCCATCTCTTTTTCGGTTAAACATACACTGCAATATTATTATCAACATAACACCCCAATACTCAGTGTCCATGCGGGGTTGTATTGGATATTTGATAGCGGCATTGAAGCAAGTGGTAAATTCACCAACAAGCAGCCAGACCATGATCAGCCGCCTATCAGCGCCCAAACCTTGGTGGCCCATTGGTCATTACTCGATGATCTAAAAGAAAAATATCCAAACGCGGCATTAACGGATCAATTATTTCAATTTGGCCCACACCTTAGCAGTTGCGCTGGGCAAACCGCGCTACTCGATTGCGTATTACACTATTTACAACCGTTCGAAGAAGATGAGTTGATCCAACAATTAACCGAATTACTGTGTATGAAAGGCTTGCGAAATGGCGAAGAAAAGCAGCGCACGCCTCTTATGACCTCCACTATTGATGCAAAACTCAGTGCAGCAATAGCGTTAATGGAAAGTCATATCGAAACACCATTAACCACCGATGATATTGCCAACCAAGTGTATATTTCTCGTCGTCAGTTAGAGCGATTATTTAAACGCCATCTCGATAGCATGCCGGCGCGTCATTACATGCAAGTTCGTCTAAAACACGCTAAGCATTTACTGCAAACCACTTCAACCTCTATTGTTCAAATTGGATTAAAATGTGGCTTTTCTAGCGGTCCGCATTTCTCTTCTGCCTATAAAACCTATTACCAATTAACTCCAAGAGAAGAACGTTCGAAGCTCAATATTTCATCATAAACATTTAAAGAAACATATTGTTTTAAGTTAATATCAACCACCCATTCATCATAAAAAATAAATACTGGATGATGCATTCACAATTATTATTTGCTTTATTTTAATATCATTTTAAAAATATTCTGGTCAAGCCCAATAGGACACCTGACTTTGTAATTTTTCATAGTCGATTGGCGTTAAATCACCAAGCGTAGTATGCAACCTTTCATGGTTGTAATACCGGATATATTCTTCAACACCTTCTTTCATTGCATCACGCGTTAAATAAACCACATTGAGTAGCCATTCATTTTTCAAGCTACCGAAGAACCGTTCGACGACTGCATTGTCTAAACAAGCTCCAACGCTGCTCATTGATGATGTGATGCCATTTCTCGTTAACAGGTGCTGAAATGAACTGCTGGTGTACTGTGAGCCTCTATCACTATGGAAAAGTAAGCCTCTTTGAGGCTTACGAAGTGTAATTGCCATTTGTAATGCACGTTCAACGAGACCTACCGTCATGCGATCTGATAATGCCCAACCAATGATCCGCGTGAATGTAAATCCATGACTACAGCCAGATACATCCAAGCTTGATTGGTTCTCAGATAAGTAACATCTCCGGCCCAAATACGATTGGGCACTGTAGGATTAAATTGTTGTTTTAATATATTATCTGCAACGCTATCACTATGTTTCCGCTTGGTGGTGATTTTATAAGCTCGACGCTGACGCACAACAAGACCTAACTTACGCATGATGGTGCGAGTACGATAACGCCCGATAGTGAAGCCTTCTTCACGTAGTTTCTTAGCTAATTGACGAGAGCCTAAACTTCCACGACTGCGCTTGAATAAGCGCTTGGCAGTTCTGTATAAATTAAGCTCTTGCTCAGTAATGATCTGAGCAGGTCGTGCTAACCAATCATAAAATGCACTGCGGCTTACTTTTAGAGCGTTACAAAGCATTTTTATTGGAAATCGAGAGCGATGCTCTCGAATAAATTGAAACTTTACTTCATTTCTTTCGCAAAGAAGGCGCTGGCTTTTTTTAGGATCTCTTTCTCCATTCTAAGCTGCTTTACTTCCTTTCTCAGAGCCATTAATTCCGTTTTTTCATCTGCGTTGACAGATGAATTATTGAGTTCGTCAGCCTTCTGCTTCCAAGTGTAAAGCAGGTTTTGTGATACTCCCAACGCATCAGCAGCTTGGGCGACAGAATACCCTTGTTCGGTAATAAGGCCGATTGCCTCTTCTTTAAATTCTTTCGTATAAGTTCGATATTGACGTTTTGTATTCATATTCACCTCGATTGATTATCGTATTATCCACAATCAAGGTGTCCAGATCGATTAGACCAGAATACTTGTGTCTATACCAAGTGTGTCGGTTATTCTGAGAATCTAGGGTCCACCATACAACACCTCTCTTCCATTCAATTTCTTAACCTTTTTCCTTAACACCTTCAATGTCTGTAATTGGTCCTGTTTAGATACCCACTGCTGCCAACCAAAGAGTGATTGCTCATAGAAACGTACAAACATCCCCTCTTTTATGCCAACAATACGTTGACTGCTTTCAACCAATGCTAATTTAGTTTCAATATTCACTTATCTTCCCCCTTTTAAAAAGTGCCAGATGCAACTCTGGCACTTCAAAAACTAAAATTGAAAATTAAAACGTTAAACTGTAAACGCTCAACGTTAAGGATTTGAGACGCAGGATGCGTAGTACGTGCCGCTCGGATTGAGGCTGAAGGCGTTGCCATTGTTGAGGTTCACGTAGTACTGCTTAGAACCATCAGGAGTCGCCGACCAATAGATGGTGTAGGCCGGCCAACCGCGCGCGGTAAACATATTACCAGATACGTTGTATAGCTCCGTTTTTAACTCGTCTCTTGTCGCTAAACGCCAGTTAGTTCGTCCGCCGAGACTAAGGGCGTTGTAGGTAGTACATAGTGCATTTGCGTTAGTCACGTTGAATAGGTAGAAATCACCACTTGGGCCGAAAGCTCCTGTTTCAGTATAAATACCGTTTGTAGCACTTCCGCCAATACTGTCTAGGTAAGCCACTGATGGTGAATTGGTAAACAACTTACCAGTACCAGTATCGAAAGTATCAATGCATGCACCCGCCAAGTCAGCACATACATTCACATCCACCGTATTACTGGTCACGCCATCCTTCGTGGCCGTGAGGGTCGTATTACCCATCTTAACCGCATACAATAAACCCTCTGATGACACGCTAGCGGTCGCCGTATCGAGAGGTGTCCACGTCACTGAGTTAGACACGTCAGAGGACGTCCCATCACTGAATGTCGCTGTTGCAGTTAACTGCTGAGTCTGACCTTTTGCTACGTTGACCGGTGAAGGCGTCACTTGAATGGCCGTAATGACCGCTCCCGACACATCCACATCCTCCGTATTACTGGTCACGCCATCCTTCGTGGCCGTGAGGGTCGTATTACCCATATTAACCGCAGATAATAACCCAGTTGATGACACGGTAGCGGTCGCCGTATCGAGAGATGTCCACGTCACTGAGTTAGACACGTCAGAGGACGTCCCATCACTGAATGTCGCTGTTGCAGTTAACTGCTGAGTCTGACCTTTTGCTACGTTGACCGGTGAAGGCGTCACTTGAATAGCCGTAATGACCGCTCCCGACACATCCACATCCACCGTATTACTGGTCACGCCATCCTTCGTGGCCGTGAGGGTCGTATTACCCATCTTAACCGCATACAATAAACCCTCTGATGACACGGTAGCGGTCGCCGTATCGAGAGATGTCCACGTCACTGAGTTAGACACGTCAGAGGACGTCCCATCACTGAATGTCGCTGTTGCAGTTAACTGCTGAGTCTGACCTTTTGCTACGTTGACCGGTGAAGGCGTCACTTGAATGGCCGTAATGACCGCTCCCGACACATCCACATCCACCGTATTACTGGTCACGCCATCCTTCGTGGCCGTGAGGGTCGTATTACCCATCTTAACCGCATACAATAAACCCTCTGATGACACGGTAGCGGTCGCCGTATCGAGAGGTGTCCACGTCACTGAGTTAGACACGTCAGAGGACGTCCCATCACTGAATGTCGCTGTTGCAGTTAACTGCTGAGTCTGACCTTTTGCTACGTTGACCGGTGAAGGCGTCACTTGAATGGCCGTAATGACCGCTCCCGACACATCCACATCCACCGTATTACTGGTCACGCCATCCTTCGTGGCCGTGAGGGTCGTATTACCCATCTTAACCGCATACAATAAACCCTCTGATGACACGGTAGCGGTCGCCGTATCGAGAGGTGTCCACGTCACTGAGTTAGACACGTCAGAGGACGTCCCATCACTGAATGTCGCTGTTGCAGTTAACTGCTGAGTCTGACCTTTCGCAATTTTCACAGGCGAAGGTGTCACTTGAATGGCCGTAATGACCGCTCCCGACACATCCACATCCTCCGTATTACTGGTCACGCCATCCTTCGTGGCCGTGAGGGTCGTATTACCCATCTTAACCGCAGATAATAACCCAGTTGATGACACGGTAGCGGTCGCCGTATCGAGAGATGTCCACGTCACTGAGTTAGACACGTCAGAGGACGTCCCATCACTGAATGTCGCTGTTGCAGTTAACTGCTGAGTCTGACCTTTTGCTACGTTGACCGGTGAAGGCGTCACTTGAATGGCCGTAATGACCGCTCCCGACACATCCACATCCACCGTATTACTGGTCACGCCATCCTTCGTGGCCGTGAGGGTCGTATTACCCATCTTAACCGCATACAATAAACCCTCTGATGACACGGTAGCGGTCGCCGTATCGAGAGGTGTCCACGTCACTGAGTTAGACACGTCAGAGGACGTCCCATCACTGAATGTCGCTGTTGCAGTTAACTGCTGAGTCTGACCTTTCGCAATTTTCACAGGCGAAGGTGTCACTTGAATGGCCATAATGACCGCTCCCGACACATCCACATCCTCCGTATTACTGGTCACGCCATCCTTCGTGGCCGTGAGGGTCGTATTACCCATCTTAACCGCATACAATAAACCCTCTGATGACACGGTAGCGGTCGCCGTATCGAGAGGTGTCCACGTCACTGAGTTAGACACGTCAGAGGACGTCCCATCACTGAATGTCGCTGTTGCAGTTAACTGCTGAGTCTGACCTTTTGCTACGTTGACCGGTGAAGGCGTCACTTGAATGGCCGTAATGACCGCTCCCGACACATCCACATCCACCGTATTACTGGTCACGCCATCCTTCGTGGCCGTGAGGGTCGTATTACCCATCTTAACCGCATACAATAAACCCTCTGATGACACGGTAGCGGTCGCCGTATCGAGAGATGTCCACGTCACTGAGTTAGACACGTCAGAGGACGTCCCATCACTGAATGTCGCTGTTGCAGTTAACTGCTGAGTCTGACCTTTCGCAATTTTCACAGGCGAAGGTGTCACTTGAATGGCCGTAATGACCGCTCCCGACACATCCACATCCTCCGTATTACTGGTCACGCCATCCTTCGTGGCCGTGAGGGTCGTATTACCCATCTTAACCGCAGATAATAACCCAGTTGATGACACGGTAGCGGTCGCCGTATCGAGAGATGTCCACGTCACTGAGTTAGACACGTCAGAGGACGTCCCATCACTGAATGTCGCTGTTGCAGTTAACTGCTGAGTCTGACCTTTTGCTACGTTGATCGGTGAAGGCGTCACTTGAATCGATGTGATGACCGCATCCGTTACGGTGACAGTAACCTCATTACTAGTAACACCATCTTTACTGGCCGTGAGGGTCGTGCTACCCACTTCGATGCCAGTAAGCACCCCAGGAGCATCAAAACGCCCAGCCTCTGAATCACTAG
The DNA here is from genome assembly GCF_009601765.2 of Vibrio algicola. NCBI lineage: Bacteria > Pseudomonadati > Pseudomonadota > Gammaproteobacteria > Vibrionales > Vibrionaceae > Vibrio > Vibrio algicola. The sequence continues at coordinate 195,954 of NZ_CP045700.1, read as the reverse complement.
AATCCCAATCAAGCGCACTTAAATCCTTAAATGCTTGAGATGTGCCGTCAGAGTAATGACCAACCGCTTCAAAGGGCTGCTTGTTACCTACCGCAAGCGTTAATTCACTAACACCTCGTGTTGTTATCGGTGAAGCGGTGATATCTATACGTTCTAATTTTACGGTTGGTCCAGAGAAGGCACCTTCTGAATTACAACCAGTTAATAGCATTAATAGTGGAAAAATCACTATTGCAAATAGAAATTTAAAATATTTATTCATAGTAATACAACCTATTCTTGAAACTGGAAGTTAGGAATGGTGATTTCAACTCGGCGGTTTTTAGCTCGTCCTTCAGCAGTATTGTTATCTGCAACAGGTTGAGACTCACCCTCACCTCTCCACTCAAGTTGCGTCGGTGTGTCCAACAACTTTAGCCTGAGCTTGTGGGTAAGAATTTAATACTGAAGAGATCTCAGTTAATTGGTCAATAAACTCTTGGCTAGGTTCGACTGAATCAAAACCAAACAATCCATCTGTAGTTTTTGGTGAAAAGGCCTGTGTTTGAGGAGGTGCTTTTACAGTGGCTGTCTCTTTAACGGGAGTATCTTCAATAATAGACGTTGGCGCTGTTTCGACTAACGCTGGTTGAGTTGTACTGCCAAACGTATAGGTTAGACTGACCAACAATCCATGGCTATCATACTTACCCGTATTTGACTTACCATACTTACCCGTATTTGACTTACCAATACTGTCAATGTATTGGTAGCCCATTGATAATCGGACGTTAGGATTAAAGAGATAGTTAATCCCTACCTCACCGAGAGGAGAAAAGCCTGTTGCATCGCTCTCATTTGAAGACATTTGCGTTTTTTCCATGTCCCAATAAGCAGCACCAAGCCGACCGTATAAACTTAGGTTATCTTGTAGGTACCAATCGTAACGAAGAGCACTTTCAATCAACCAAGTTTTAACATTAACTGATGTGACGTCTGCCTTTAGTTTATCGTGATATTGATAGCCTAAATCCCAACTCCAAGAGGGCGTAAACTGTAACCCGCCATAGAGACCTAAAATTGTGCCCTCTGGATGTGAATGATTGTAATTGTCGTCTAGGGCCCATTGATACCCACCCTTTACACCAACAAAAATCTGAGGGGACTCCGTCGCAGCCAGTACTGGAATACTGAATAAACTAGTAAATAATATTATTTTTTTCATGATTTCCAAATAGGTAGATAGGTAGATAGATAGATAGATAGTATCATTTTTAGCAAGCATTGCTTGTAATATGAGCACTTAAATCAACAGGTCAGCTTTGTTTGTACTTTATTTTCTACAAAGAACGAACTCTTATCTTATCCAAAAAATGAAAACCAAAATAGCCGGTCTCAGAGGGCATTGTTGCAATACTAAAACTTTGTGGTCTTTTGATACGGTTAGGCAGCTCGGTAGCTATTGGGCATACCGAGGTGAGTGAAGCGATTTAAAATAGAACAACCGAGTAACATTTCCTTTGACTGATTTTTAAATTTTCTGCTGTGTAATGTATTGCCGATTATCTTCTTGTAACGTTGCATGGCAGTTTCTGAGATATTCCTTTTGCCGTATTGCCGCACGCTCTGCCAACCTATAATACCAAGGGCGAAGCAACCTATCAGGTTACTCATCCTCTTAGGGTGATGAGCCTCATCGGCAAACGTATTGTCTTTCGGTGGAATAACAATCTCGGCATTCGGAAAATGGGCTTCTAATGTCTGGTACACCATATTGGTATCATACATTTTGTCGGTGAGGACTGCGCTTTGAATGAAGTGCCCCTCATCAACCGCAAAGTGCGCCTTTCGCCAGCTTCGTTTTGCGTTAACCTTATGTTTTTCTTGATGCCATTCATCCTTCCCAAATCGTTTGAGACCCGTTGAATCAATGGCTATCGCTGCCATTTTGTCATCTGGCATTTCATGCTTTCTAAAGCGGGGAGCTGTAAGGTTGAGTTGCTTTAGCCGCTTTGATAACAGCGTATAATCTGGGCATTGAAGGTTGTCCATGCCGAGTTTCATCAGTAAGTTTTCAATCAGTCCCTGAGCTTGACGTAGAGGAAATTTATATACCAATCGAATGTAGTGGCAGGCTTCGATGGTGCTGTCAGGATACTTAACGGAAGAGCCGGTACCATCATAAACGCGGTCGTCATGTTGCCAATGTTTGATGATATCTTCAGATATCCAAATATCGAACCGACCACGTTGTCTGAGAGCCTGGTTATACTCCCGATAGTTATTTAAGGCATAGGTATGCTTCTTAAAATGATGGCGTTTGGCGTCATTGTGTTTGTAAGGCATGTGTTAAACAGCTAACTGGAATGAAAGGCCAGCTATGATAACTGAACTCAGTGTTAATGGAATAATTGAGCATTATCTGAGCGATTCAACAAAGCCCAGCCACATAGATACTCTAAATTCATAACCTATACGTCACAGACGGCATGGCATAGCCTAATGTCATGCGCTAAATAGAACAAAATCCCAACGCATAAAAACCATTATTCTCGGTTTTGAGTAGTTTTCATATTCTGAATATTGAAAAGAATAATTATGCGAAGCTTGGAGTAATTCTATATTCTCGCTATGACTCAGAAGATATTTTTAACATCACGGTAAAAGTTTTCATGAGATCCTAATGCCATTAGCTCAAGGGTGACGGTGCCATCTTCGTAACTGTAACCAAGTAACGTTAATTGCTTAACCATTTTGAATCTATAAACACGTAAAAATGACAAGTCACCTTTCTTTTGCTCTCCTAATAATGGCTCTTTCATTAGTTCTTTAACTGCATTATCAAGATCAAGCTTCTGATTTTTATGTAGCTTTTTTACTGCTTTCTTAAATGTAGGTGTCTGTAAAATTTGAGTTATCTTAGCCAAAATTATAGTTCTCCAACTTTCCTGCTTCTTTTTCAGCTTTGGCAATAATTGCTTGTTTTACAAACTCATATGGTAATTCTGGGTTATCTTCCATCATTTCACCAATTTTAGCCCAGTGTTCAATTTGTTTTGGTGCGGTACGGCTAAATACTTTAGCCATAATGGTAGCTTTTTGTACAAGGTCTTGATCTAATCTAATGCTTGCTGTAGCCATTTTAAGTATCCTATTTAAAGTTGATTTTTATTATTGTGGCGCATAGCTTCTATTGTAGCAAGTTGCATCATTGTGACGTGTTAAGGTGTCAACGCTAATACTGTGAATCTAGCGGCCTTTCTTTTGGCTCGCGATCACGTTTCACTTCAAATACCACGAAAACTAAGCATCACTCTATTGTCATATGTCAGTAAGAGGTACTTAAGTCAATTACGCCGCCCCTAAAGGAGCGGGCTTGTAAAAGCCAAGTTGACCAGATCACTTCCCTTCTGTCTCAACCTAAAGACAGAAACAACAAAGGGCAAAACAATGTTCTGCCCTTTGGTTTTTATTTTTTCTCTTTTAAGCGAGACTGCAAACGCTGTTTTAACGCGCCGTCTGGCAATTGTTGGCAATGTAGCTCTAAATCTTGCCAGTCTTGTTGGTTGAACTGAGTGTAAACATTGGCGATCAAACTTTGCTTGATCTCATCTTCGACAAATGCCGCTTCTAACGCGCATAAGGTGACATCCAATAGTTCAACTCGATTAAAACCAAATACCTGTTGCGCTAAGCGATATTCCTTCGCCACATCAGTACCAAATAATCCGGCATCATCGGTATTGATCGACAAACGAACGCCAGCGTCATATAAACGGCGTAGAGGGTGTTTTTCGAGTGATTGTTCAAACTCTGTCACTAAAATACGGTTACTGCTTGGGGCGACTTCAAGGGTAATTTGTTCATCAATCAAGGTTTGGATCAAAGCAGGATCTTTGATTGCGGCAATGCCATGCCCGATACGTTTCGCGCCACATGCCAGTGCATCACGAATACTTTCAGGGCCTCGGATCTCTCCGGCGTGATACGATTTTTGCAATGGTATTTGCGCCACTAACTTATGTGCATACTCAAAATCGGCGAACTCACCCGCCATTTCATTGCCAGCAATATTAAAACCGGTGACTTCTGGGCGAGGCTCTGCCGCCACAAAATCGGCGCTGATAGTAAATTCTTCTAAACTCAGATGACGTACACCACAAGCATGTAAACGAGTTTCGGTGCCATATTTTGCTTTTACTTCATCCATCGCGCGTAATATGCCATCCATAAACGCATGATATTGCTTCGCGTTTAAGCTGTTGGTTTTAGGATCGTGACACATATGAAAGGCGGAGGTGATCATCTCACAATACACTAAGCCTTGCTCGGCATTGCGGGTTAAATAGTCTTTCATCACTAGGTAGTAATCATCGGCATCACGGACTAAATCGGCCACCACATCGTAAGCGGTGACAAATGCGCCAAAGTCCGACTCATCATATTGATAGCGTCCATTGGGGAAATCGCTTTTATCGTATTGACCTTCTGGATACAAGAAATCGCTCGGTAATGTCACACCATGTTTTTGGGCTAAAATCGCCGCGAGTTCAGGGGTAACTGAACCTTCAATATGCTCATGCAGTATGACTTTAGGCAGGGTTGAAATCATAATGTACTTCCTTTCGTTATTCTATTTATTGACACAAAGTCATTGATGTTACAGTGAGACGGTAAGTTTACCCAGCCTCATATCGATAAAAAGCACCATACCAATAAATGAAGGCTAAGCAAGTGCCGACACAGCGAAATTAGTGGGCCATCAAAACGCAAACGATAACCTCTCTCAAGTATTTGTCAGCAGATGTAAAAAATCCAGCCCTCACTCAAGGACTGGATTTTTTACATCTAAAAAGCGGCACACACTAAATAATATACCCGTCTTACTTGAAGCTGCAGCTTTGTTGGACCCCAATCACTTAGGCAAGCTAAGCTCATGGGGCTTCGTTTACTTGCCGCCTCACTGCAACTTCAATTACTTTGGGTATAGCAGCGGCTGCTTTTAGTATATGCTTAACACTTTGAGTCTATTATTAAACGCTTTGAGTCTATTATTAAACGCTTTAAGTATATTAGTAACGATCTAACCAATGGGCATAAGGCGCTGGCAAGATCCATGATGGCTTTTCAACATTTAATGCTTTGGCCACACGGTAAGTGTAATGTGGGTCAGCTAAGTACGCTTTTCCTATCATGACGACGTCCATTTGATCTTCTTCGACCACGCGGTTGGCATCTTCAGGTTTATCAATGCCCCAAGCCGAAGCAACAGGCAGACCGGTTTCTTTACGAACACGCTCTGAGATTGGTGCTAAAAACGCAGGTCCCCAGGGGATCTGTGCCGTTGGAGTCGAGAAACCCACGCTGACACTGACCATATCCAAACCTTGCTCTTTCATTTGGTTTAATAGCGCAATCGATTCTTGCAGGGTTTCTTCATCGCGACCATCAAATTCCAACACCCCAAAACGAATGGTTAATGGTAAATTCTCAGGCCAAACTGCGCGTACAGCAGCAAACGTTTCGAGCAAGAAACGACCACGATTTTCGGCGCTACCACCATATTGGTCTGTGCGTTGGTTTGAGTGTGCCGAGAAAAAGCTTTGCGCTAAGTAACCATGAGCAAAGTGCAGCTCTAACCATTCAAAACCCGCATCAAGAGCCCGTTTAGCGCCATCAACAAAATCTTGTTTTACTCGCTCGATATCGGCAATGCTCATTTCAAGCGGTTGTTTATCTAAATTTCCGCCAAACGCAAGCGCTGAAGGAGCAATAGTTTGCCAGCCTTTTTGGTCATCATTAGCAATATGATCATCGCCATCCCAAGGACGATTGGCGCTGGCTTTACGACCAGCATGCGCAATTTGAATGCCCGCCACACTGCCGTTGTCTTTAATGTTTTTAGCGATTTTTGCTAGTGCCTCGGCTTGCTCATCATTCCAAATACCTAAACAATTTGGGCTAATACGACCTTCTGGCGAAACGGCTGTCGCTTCTAAAATCACAAGACCCGCACCACCACGAGCCAAGCCCGCGTAGTGAATATCATGCCATTGATTTGCCAAGCCATCTTCGGCGCTGTATTGGCACATTGGTGGTACTGCGATACGGTTTTTTAATACCACATCTTTTAATGCGAGTGAGTTAAATAATGCAGACATTGAGACTGACCTTGTTTGAAGTAAAACGATGGAGAGATACTACCTGCATAAGTAGTATAATTGAAATGACATTGGTGGGTATTAAATATGCGGTTTAGGAATATTACTGCAAAGATTCACGACAACCGCTCCAGTTAGCCGTTAGCCGTTAGCCGTTAGCCGTTAGCCGTTAGCCGGGATCATGACTTCACCCCACAACCTTTTAAAATCATAGTCGTGAGAAATTCAGCCGCTTGGTCGTAATCTTGATGTGAAAGTTCTTTTTTATCTAACACTCGGCAGATCTGCCAGCCAAAATCGGCGTACGTTTGTGTCGCTGCCCAAATGGTAAACATAAGATGATGGGCCGAAACGCTATCCATCAAGCCTTGTGCTATCCACGAGTTAAATTTGGCGAGGATCATTTGTGACTGTTGTTGCAGTTCCGCTTCAATATCTTTTGGTAGCGACGTGCCTCCCGACATCACCTCGTTGGCAAACACTTTTGAGGCATGGGCGTGATCGCGTGAGATCATCAACTTGGTTTTAATGTATTCGGTCAGTGCTTCTTTTGGATCATCAAGTACTTGGATCGGCAGGGAGGATTTAAGTAACGGCGCGGTGACACTTTCTAATACCGCGCGGTACAAGTTATCTTTTGAGGTGTAATAATAATAAATATTCGGTTTGGGAATATTGGCTTCTTTGGCAATATCCGCCACCTTGGTTGCGGCATAACCGTATTTGGCAAAATGCTGACTGGCCGCTTCAATAATCACGTGTTGATTGCGCTCTCGAACTGTTGCCATTACGGTCTTCCTTATAAGTGAGCATGTTGAGTCTCAAACAATGTTAATTCCTTAGCTTGTTTTAACATAGCTGACAAAAAAAATCCCGAGATAACTAAGTGGATGTGTGGTGAGAGATGAAAAAGCAACCTCGCTCATTCAACTCAAACTTCATCATAAACCTAGCCACTCGGGCGCACTCAAAGGAGACGAAACCGTGCGTTAAAACAGAATTATTTGTGATGATATGACTATGCTCCCACACACAGCCAAATCATACTCCAGACCAAATAACCTGTTATTTCTAAACTGTTACCTTGATAGCTGTTACTTTGATAACTATGATTTTGTACACCGATATACGATCAATGTTCACCCATAGAACCTTAACTTATTCACCACGGATATTATGATTGCCTAGCTGCTCAATCGCTTTGATCAACGCAGAGTGATCCCAGTTGGAACCGTCCATTTCAGCGCAATTGCCGAACAGCTCTTGGGTCTTAGCTGTGTTTGGCAGTTGTAGGCCTAATTGCTCAGCGCCAGTCAGTGCCAAGTTTAAATCTTTTTGATGCAATGAAATTCTAAAGCCGGGATCAAACGTGCCTTTCACCATGCGCTCACCATGCACTTCAAGCACTTTAGAGTTAGCAAAGCCGCCCATTAACGCATCACGCACACGCGCCGGATCTGCGCCTGCTTTTGAGGCAAAGACCAACGCTTCCGATACCGCTTCGATGTTTAATGCGACGATGATTTGGTTGGCCACTTTACAGATTTGACCGGCACCATTTTCACCCACCAGCGTAATGTTTTTACCCATGACATCAAACAATGGCTTAGCTTGCTCAAAGGCAGACTCATCGCCCCCCACCATAATGGTTAGCGTGGCATTAATCGCCCCCACTTCACCACCTGATACCGGAGCGTCTAGGTATTGAGCGCCACACTCTTTAATTTGTTTGGCGAATTGTTGTGTTTCAATCGGTGCAATCGAGCTCATGTCGATCACAAGCTTCCCTGCCGATAGTCCTTGTGCGATACCATTATCACCAAAAAGTGCATCTGAAACGTCGGGCGTATTTGGCACCATCGTAATAATAATATCGGCTTTTTGTGCCGCTTCTTTGCCGCTATGAACCACCGCGGCCCCGCCATCGATAAGTTCTTGTGGCGGCGCAACAAAGTGATCAGAAACCACAATCGAGTAACCTGCTTTTTGTAAATTCACGGCCATTGGTTTGCCCATGATGCCAGTGCCGATAAATGCAATAGTTGGAGTAGTCATAATTTCATTTCCCTTAATTTTAAAATATTTTTTCTCTTTCCCACAATATTCAAAGTAATTAATGTTGTAGCTAGGCGACAAGTGAGCAAAGCCCCATGAGTCATTCTCTTTTATAAAAGAAAGCTCGCCTAAGTAACTGGGGTGAGCAAACGTAGTCCCTCTTGTTCATAAAAAGCCGCTACGGCTTTAATTACGAAGAATATTCAGCCAAGTTAAACCTTCATGTGTAGTGGTCTTGGGCTTATATTCACAGCCAACCCAACCTTGATAACCGATGCTATCTAAGTGTTTAAACAAGAATGGATAGTTAATTTCACCGGTTCCAGGTTCATTTCGGCCCGGGTTATCGGCTAATTGCACATGCTGAATTTGGCCAATATGCTCACTCAAGGTTGGCGCCAGATCCCCTTCCATAATTTGCATGTGATAAATATCGTATTGGAAGTTGAGGTTATCACTGCCCACTTTGGCAATAATATCTAACGCTTGCTTAGTGTTGGTGAGGAAGAAGCCCGGAATGTCACGCGTATTGATCGCTTCAATGATCAAGCTAATGCCATTCTCTTTAAGCGCTCCGGCCGCAAATTGCAAGTTCGACACAAAAGTGTGCTCGGCTTGCTCTGCGCTAACGCCATCAGGCACGATCCCCGCTAGGCAGTTCACTTGATCACACTGCAATACTTTGGCGTATTGAATAGCTTTGGTTACGCCACGCTGAAACTCTTCAACACGCGCAGGATCCACCGCAATACCACGATCGCCGCCTAACCAATCCCCTGCGGGTAAGTTAAATAGCACTTGGGTCAGTTTATTAGCGTCGAGCACTTCTTTAATCGTGGTGGCTTCAAAGTCGTATGGAAATAAATATTCCACCCCTTGAAAACCGGCATCCGCTGCTTGTCCAAAGCGTTGCAGAAAATCGACTTCAGTAAATAACATCGATAGATTGGCGGCAAATTTAGGCATACTGTTATCCCTTATAATTATTGATTAAATGTGATGGCGGTTGGTGCGTCATCGCTACCTTCGGCTAGGCTTTCAAACTCATTAACGCCTGTGATTTCAACGCCCATTGCAACGTTAGTCACGCGCTCTAAAATGAACTCAACCACAACAGGGACGCGATGCTTGGCCATCAATTTCTTCGCTTGTTCAAACGCGGCAGCCGCATCTTCTGGTTTACGAACACGAATCGCCTTACACCCTAAGCCTTCAACTACCGCGACATGGTCAACCCCATAACCTTCCATTTCTGGGGCGTTTTGGTTATCAAATGCAAGCTGAACACAGTAATCAATATCAAACTGTTGTTGCGCTTGGCGGATCAAACCAAGGTATGAGTTATTCACAACCACATGAATATATGGAAGATTAAACTGTGCACCTACCGCTAGCTCTTCAATCATAAATTGGAAATCGTAGTCACCCGAGATCGCCACAATCGGACGGTTTGGATCGGCGGCGCGAACACCTAATGCAGCAGGGATAGTCCAACCTAAAGGCCCCGCTTGACCACAGTTGATCCAATGGCGTGGCTTATACACATGCAAGAACTGCGCAGCGGCGATTTGAGAGAGACCAATGGTACTGACATAACAAGTGTCTTCTCCAAACGCACGGTTCATTTCTTCATACACGCGCATTGGCTTCATCGGCACTTCTTCAAAGTGGGTCTTACGTAACATGCTCGATTTACGCTCAATACACTCACTCACCCAAGAGCCGGTATTATTCAGCTTGCCAGCCGCTTGCATTTCTTTTGCCACTTCAATGAATAACGTTAATGCGGATTTGGCATCGGAAACAATGCCAAGATCTGGGCAGAACACACGTCCAATTTGAGTAGGTTCAATATCTACATGGACAAATTTACGTCCTTCGGTATACACATCGACCGAACCGGTATGACGGTTAGCCCAACGGTTACCAATGCCCAGAACAAAGTCAGAAGCCAGCATAGTGGCATTACCATAACGGTGTGACGTTTGTAGCCCAACCATGCCCGCCATCAATTCATGGCTATCAGGAATACTGCCCCAACCCATTAATGTAGGAATAACTGGGACATTTAAAATTTCAGCCAGCTCTTGTAGCTGTGCACTGGCACCTGCATTGATCACGCCGCCACCTGAAACAATGAGTGGTTTTTCAGATTGAGTCAGCATAGTCAGTGCTTTTTCAACTTGAGCACGAGTCGCACTCGGTTGGTAAGGTTCAAGGGGGTCATAAGTATCAATATCAAATTCGATCTCAGCTAATTGCACATCGATCGGCAAATCAATTAATACCGGACCTGGGCGACCCGAACGCATGATATGAAACGCTTGTTGAAATGCGCGAGGCACTAATGCGGGTTCTAATACTGTGGTCGCCCATTTCGTCACCGGCTTGGCGATAGACTCAATATCCACCGCTTGGAAATCTTCCTTGTGCAAACGAGCTCGCGGCGCTTGACCAGTAATACATAAAATGGGAATAGAGTCGGCCGAGGCTGAATACAAGCCCGTGATCATATCCGTTCCAGCAGGGCCCGAAGTCCCAATACAAACACCAATATTGTTATCATTAGTACGGGTGTAACCCTCTGCCATGTGCGACGCACCTTCAACGTGGCGGGCAAGCACATGGTCAATACCACCGATCTTTTTCATTGCCGCATAAAATGGATTAATCGCCGCGCCTGGTACACCAAAGGCAATATCTACCCCTTCACGCTTCAATACTTCTACTGCTGCTTCAATTGCTTTCATCTTAGCCATAGTTTGAATCCCTTCCTAATTGATATTGTATACAATGTTAAATACATCACCCAGTCTAGGTCGAGATCCTATAAACACGCAAATAAAAAAACAAATAAATTGTACACAACCGGCAAGGGTTGAGGTAACAGTCTGTTTTATAAAAATTTAACACTCATCAAACCAGTATTGAACCATTTATTTACTATCACATCACGTTAATATTTTTTTGATCTTATGTAAAAAAAGCGTTATAAATAATGAAAATATAAAACATTAATGTACACAATCACAATCATTCCTACACTCATTGTCATTGATACTGTTATTCGGCGTTGTCACTATCTCGATGTTAGTCGCGAGCAGATAAAACACTTCAATTGTCAGAGCATATGTTCATAAAGGAGACCATTATGCACAGCACACAGGAACGTGAAGTCACTGGAGGTATGGCAAATCCATGTCATTCAATCAAAGTGATCGGCACACTACAAAGCGCACAACAACAAGAGATTCTTTCTCCATCAGCACTCGACTTCTTAGATGCACTTGTTACTAAGTTCAGTCAACCACTAGAGGAGGTTATGGCTCTGCGCCGCCAGCATCAATCCCAATTTGATGGCGGTAAACTGCCCGACTTTCGTGCCGATACTCAACACATTCGTGAGGATAAAAGTTGGAAAGTCGCCCCTATTCCTAAAGTACTGCAAGATCGACGTGTCGAAATTACGGGGCCAATTGACCGTAAAATGGTGATCAACGCGCTTAATTCAGGCGCAAAAGTGTTCATGTGTTGTTTTGAAGATGCTTCTGCTCCGACATGGGAAAACATGATCGATGGCCAAGTTAACTTAAGAGATGCCAACGCTGGCACCATCAGTTACTTGGATGAAAAGAAAGGAAAAGAATACAACTTAGTTGATGCACCAGCACAGCTACTAGCCCGTCCTCGTGGGTTGCACTTACCTGAAAAACACATTCAATATAACGGTAAAGCCATCGCGGGTTGTTTGATGGACTTTGCTTTGTACTTCTTCCATAACTACCAAACGCGCGCTCAAAAAGGCGAAGGCGTGTATTACTACATTCCAAAACTAGAAAGTATGGAAGAAGCCAAATGGTGGGATGATGTATTTACCTTTACTGAAGATTATTTTTCGGTCGAGCGTGGCACTATCAAAGCAACCATTTTAATCGAGACTTTGCCTGCGGTATTCCAAATGGAAGAAATTCTGTATGTGATGCGTGAGCATATTGTGGCGATGAACTGTGGCCGTTGGGACTACATTTTTAGCTACATTAAAACATTGAAGAATCATAAAGATCGCATCCTGCCAGACCGTCATAGCATTGGTATGGACAAGCCGTTCTTAAACGCTTATAGCCAATTACTGGTCAAAACCTGTCACGCACGCGGCGCACTGGCAATGGGCGGCATGTCAGCCTTTATTCCAAGCTCTGATCCACAAGTGATGGAACAAGTATTGGCAAAAGTAGAAGACGATAAAAACCGCGAATCAAGTAATGGTCACGATGGCACTTGGGTAGCGCATCCAAAATTGGTTGATATTGCAATGGATATCTTCGATAAAAAATTAAAAGGCAGCGTAAACCAAATGGATTACGACAGCAGCTATGTGGCAGAAATCACAGCCGAACAACTGCTTGCCCCTTGTGAAGGCCCCCGTAACCAAGAAGGCTTGCGCAAAAATATTCGCATTGCGTTGTACTACATTGAGGCTTGGATCAGCGGCGTAGGTTGTGTGCCGATTTATGGCTTAATGGAAGACGCCGCAACCGCAGAAATCTCACGCGCTGGAATTTGGCAATGGATCAAACACGGCGTAAAACTTGACGATGGCCAAGTGGTAACAGAAGCGTATTTCCGCTCCCTGTTGGCTGAAGAACTAATCACGATTAAACAAGAAGTTGGTGAGCAACGTTATGCTCAAGGACGATTTGAAGAAACGGCCAAGATGTTCGATACATTATCGACCCAAGACGATTTTGCAGAGTTCTTGACACTACCGAGCTATTCTCTACTTAATTGATCAACCAAAGATACTAAGATGATGTGATTAAGATGCAGTAACATATATGCAGTAGAAAAAAATAGTGACACTGCATCTTAAATTGCTTAGTTTTTTAAGATCAATGAAGAAAGGCGCTTTACTTCTTTGTCGAACAAATAGGTTTTGCACACCAAACACATATTGCTAAACAGATATGTTATGGCGGCTTAATCTGTACGATAATAAAGGAGTTACACGATGAGTTTAACACTACAACAGGCTTTAAACATCACCCAAGGTGCCTTTGATACCGCAACAGAATTACATACCGCCCCACTTACTGTGGCAATACTAGACACAGGTGGCAAGCTGGTGTCTTTGCAACGGCAAGATGGGGCGAGTATGTTACGACCCGACATTGCAATTGCCAAAGCATGGGGAGCCATCGCCTTAGGATGCTCATCACGAAAACTGGCGCAAGATGCAGAAATTCGCCCCGCCTTTATTTCGGCTATTAATGTATTGGCTCAAGGTAATTTGGTGCCAGTACCCGGCGGGTTATTAATACGGTCAGAATCCAGTCAAATCATTGGCGCTGTCGGCGTGAGTGGTGATTTGTCGGATCTGGATGAAAAGTGTGCACTGCAAGGCATTTTGCATGCAAAGTTGTATTCATTAGAGACCTGAGTAGAATAAGGTCTATAATGTACAATATTATTTTGGAATATCAGCAGACTGAGCATGACTAAATTAAATAAAATTTCTAACACCAAAATGCAAGCGAAGGCAAATAACCAAACACAAGATGATGTGGTATATTGCTATATCTTTGATGCGATATTGGAACAACGCTTACCGCCGAATACCAAGCTCAATGAAGAATCATTAAGTGAAATATTCGGGGTAAGCCGCACCATTATTCGCCGCGCGCTTTTACGCTTATCGCTCGAACAAGTTGTTGATATAAAACCAAATAAAGGGGCAACCGTTTCGGCCCCTACCATTGAAGATGCCATTCAAATATTAAAAGCACGCGAGATAACAGAGTTAGCCGTCACTGAGCTGGCAACTGAAAACTGCAACCAAGTTCAGCTGCAAGTGCTGCGCAATTTAGTCACCAGCGAGAACGAAGCTATTGCCAATAACGATATAGGAAAAGGCATCCGACTTTCTGGTGAGTTTCACATTGAGTTGGCTAAAATGGCAAAAAATGCCCCACTACTGCACTTTTTACGCAGCTTAGTATCACAAACCTCGCTCCTGATTGCTCAATACGAAGGCAGTAACAACAGTAATTGTTCACAAGACGAACATAGCAATTTACTCAATGCGATTGAAGCAGGCAATAAAGAAGAAGCGCTGCATTTAATGGATCACCACATGCAGCATATTCGGGCCAATTTAAACTTAAATGATGATGCCACCTCTAGCGATTTACATGTAGTATTTTCAGATATAATCCGTTCCAGAGCGTAGTATTCTGGTCTAATCGATCTGGACACCTTGATTGTGGATAATACGATAATCAATCGAGGTGAATATGAATACAAAACGTCAATATCGAACTTATACGAAAGAATTTAAAGAAGAGGCAATCGGCCTTATTACCGAACAAGGGTATTCTGTCGCCCAAGCTGCTGATGTGTTGGGAGTATCACAAAACCTGCTTTACACTTGGAAGCAGAAGGCTGACGAACTCAATAATTCATCTGTCAACGCAGATGAAAGAACGGAATTAATGGCTCTGAGAAAGGAAGTAAAGCAGCTTAGAATGGAGAAAGAGATCCTAAAAAAAGCCAGCGCCTTCTTTGCGAAAGAAATGAAGTAAAGTTTCAATTTATTCGAGAGCATCGCTCTCGATTTCCAATAAAAATGCTTTGTATGGGTCTATTGTTAAAGGATTATCAAGCTATGAGCAAGAAACACGCTTACTACTCACCACAAGGTGGCTTACCGCCTCAGACTCAACTGTTATCCGATCGCGCGGTGCTGACCGAAGCTTATGCGATTATTCCTAAACGTGTCATGACTGATATTGTGACCAGTTTCCTGCCATTTTGGCAAAACATGCGCATGTGGGTTATTGCTCGCCCATTAAGTGGGTTCTCTGAAACTTTCTCGCAATATATTGTCGAGATCGCACCGCAAGGAGGATCGGATAAACCTGAACTCGATCCAAATGCAGAAGGGGTATTATTTGTGGTGGCGGGCGAAATGGACATTACCATTGAAGGCGAAGCCCACCACATGACCGAAGGTGGTTATGCATTTATCCCACCAGGTTGTCACTGGACGGTGCATAATAATAATGATCAGCCTGTGCGCTTCCATTGGGTGCGTAAAGCGTATCAATTTGTTGATGGTTTGGCATTACCAGAAGCTTTTGTGACCAACGAAAACGATCTCGAGCCAATTGCGATGCCCGATACTGACGATGGATGGGCCACCACTCGCTTTGTGGATTCGACCGATATGCGCCATGACATGCACGTCAATATTGTAACCTTCCAACCAGGCACGGTGATCCCATTTGATGAAACTCATGTCATGGAGCATGGTTTGTATGTATTACAAGGTAAGGCGGTGTATCACTTAAACCAAGAATGGGTTGAAGTAGAAGCCGGCGACTTTATGTGGCTCCGCGCGTTCTGCCCACAATCTTGTTATGCCGGTGGCCCTGGCCCGTTCCGTTATCTTTTATATAAAGACGTTAACCGCCACATGCCGTTTATTCGTCCGCGTAATTGATACGGTTGAGCATAAATGGACGATGAGGCGAGAAAGGTTGTCGCCTCAATATACGACTAAGTGGGGAGATCTGCCGATAGTGAGGTGTAGGTCTCACATTTTACGTCATCAAGATAAACTCGGTATATTAGCATCGACAATGACTGATGATTTTATACCCGTCTTACTTGAGGCTGCAGCTTTGTTGGCTGCGCTAACTCACCCCAATCACTTAGGCAAGCTAAGCTCATGGGGCTTCGTTTACTTGCCGCCTCACTGCAACTTCAATTACTTTGGGTATAGTCGTTTTTTCGAGTATTAATGTTCATAGTTAGGTTGCTATATTGCAGTCAATTATAGGCTATAGAACCTTTAGACCATTAGACCATTAGACCATTAGACATAATATTTCTCGCTCCATACAGTAAAGCTACATGCTTAAACATTAAAGCCAATATGCCGACCAGTCGGAAGCTCAACGTCAATACTCATTTTCCCACCCATTGCTTCGACATATCGCTTCATAGTGGAGATTTTTACATCGCTTCCTCTTTGTTCAATAGCAACAACTGACGGTTGGCTAATACCCATGTGTTTCGCTAATTCAGATTGTGTTACTTCAAGTTCCTCACGAAGAGATTGAAGCTTTACCTCTAATAGCATTTCTTCTGCCATTTCAGTAATTCGACTTTGACTTTCCAAAGAACGAGAAGCCATCATTTCATTTAGATTTCTAGCCATTATTTATTCTCCAATTCAGAGAGGTGGTTTGTAAATTCACGATCTGCAACAGGGATCATATCTTTATAAATCGCTTCTCGTTGCCAACTTTATTACCCGCACAAAGGACTATCGCTTGGCGCAGTGGATCAAAAGCAAAAAATGCTCGAATAGGATCGCCTCGGTGCTGGATCCTAATTTCTTTCATATTTTTATGTTGAGATGCTTTCACTGTATCGACGAGCGGCCGACCAATACTTGGGCCACCATTTCTCAATGCAACCAAACCCGATAGCACCTTTTCTTGCGTATCGTCTGATTGAGAATCAAACCATTCGTCAAAAGTATCTGTTGTGAGTACAGTCCACATTATCAAAGCACCAATATAGATTATAGTCTATATATAATATCACACTAATTTAAAGTGGGTAGTCTTAAAAATCGGTTCGCTATATGAGCATGATGTTCAATAGGTCAACTCGCTATAAAGAAAACCCAGTAGGCCACAGAACCTAAAAGACTAAGATGTCGTGGCACTGTAAAAGTATTAAACGAACTGCTGCAAATGTTTGGGTGATGCCCAAGTGTAAGTTTGGCAAAGAACTTGACTGCCATCGGGGGCATTCCACATTGGATCGCCGGCATGTGTTCCGCCAATCGAATGATAAAAACCTTTAGCGGCATAATTTTTTTCGATCACTTCAAGATACAAGCCAATATCAGAAAAATGCTTATTAGCCCAAGTGGCCGCCTCTGCCAATAACTGCTTGCCAATGCCTTTACCGCGATAGTCTTTAGCAACATGCAGATTATCGATCATGGTGCCGAGCTCAAAACTATGGTTGCCATATAAACACACAAAGCCACACAACTGATCATCTTGTTCTATCAGTAAAATACCTTGGTTGAGCGATGGATGGGTTAAACGGGTTTGCCAAATCGCCTTGCGTTCATCCAGTAATTGGTTTTGTAGGTAATCGTCGTCTAAAATTCCGGCATAGACTTGCTGCCAATTGCTGGCGTGGAGTTGGGCTATTTGAGTGTAATCGGTAAATTCTGCTTCTCTTATTTGCATTAGACATCCCTTCATATAGCAAACCGAATTTAGTCAAATCCTATTGACTGGCATTTTGTCATTTTTATATTTCTTAGATTCAAAAAAATATGTTCCTAAGGTGAATAAAAAATCACCTCTACCTTTACTTTATCGTAAAAGCCGCAAAAGGTATTACTCTTTTCTAACAAAAAAACAACATGATGCGCTGTTAAAAATTAGCAAAGCTAGGTTAAATACCGTGAACAGCACAAAAAACAAAACCAGTGATCACGATCACTGGTTTTGTTAAGTATTCAATCATCTAAAGGCAGCCAACAAAGCTGTAACTTCAAGTACGAAGAGCCGGTCTTGTATAATAAAACTACGAACGCTTAGGTTGTACGTAGGCCTTACCAGCTGCCTGATAGGTTTCTTTCATCTTCACTTCAAACATGATCTCAAAAAACCATGCCACAAAGCGGATCACATCGTCCCCTTCGTTCATAATATGCTCGACATATTCTTGTTCAACGCCCTGTTCATCAAGTTCGTTCGTCACATGGTAAATGCGGTTTTCGCCCTCAACTTCAGCCAGTGCAAATTGACCTGACAATGATTTTGCGGCTTCTGAAACGTCTTCGTCGCTGTTCATTTGTAAAAATTTTAGTACTTGTGGTACTTCATTAAGCGTACATAGCGTTTTAACTAATGTTTCAAATTCTTCATGTTGCATGGTAACTACCTTTTATAAATTAAGTTCTTGCGGCGATGATAACGTCAATCAAAACACCAGATGTGCGACGCCTACAATAACAGGTAATGTTATCAAGGTACGCAGAATAAAGATCACAAACAGTTCCCACAATGCCACTGGAATTTTACTGCCTAATAATAATGCGCCTACTTCCGACATATAAATAAGCTGAGTCACCGACATCGCCGCAATAATAAAGCGGGTCATATCACTGTGGATTGGCGCAGCAAGAATGGCGGGGATAAACATATCGGCAAAACCGACCACAATGGTTTGTGAGGCTTGCACCGCTTCGGGTACGCCTAACAGTTTCAAATACGGAATAAACGGCTGACCTAAAATCGAAAAGACTGGAGTATGCTGCGCAATAATCAAAGCCACTGTACCCAGCGCCATCACCACAGGTAATACGCCAAATACCATATCGACTGCATTACGCACGCCTTCACCTAATACGCTTTTAAACGAAGGTACGTTATGCGCTTTGCGTAATGCGAGCGTCATGCCCCAAGTGTAATTGGTGTGTCCTTGGGGTAAATCATCGGCTTTACTGTCTGGAATGCTGCCATCAACAAAGATGTCTTTTTTCCAGCGCAGAGGTGGAATACGCGGCAAAATAATCGCGGCCACAAAACCGGCTAAACACACAGCGGCGTAAAATGGTAAGAACAATTGCTCTAGACCGACTTGGGCAATCACCACCAAACTAAATGTGATTGATACCGCGGAGAAGGTGGTGCCGACAATTGCCGCTTCACGTTGGGTATAAAATTTATCTTCATATTGCTTGCTGGTTAATAAGATACCAACCGAACCATCACCCAACCACGATGCCATACAGTCGATAGCTGAGCGTCCTGGCAAGTTGAAAATTGGGCGCATCACCTTACTCAATAAAGTGCCAAAAAGTTCCAGCAAACCAAAGTTAAGCAAAAGAGGCAGTAACATTCCGGCAAAAATGAACACACAAAATAGGGTCGGAAGTAAATCTTTTAACACCGTACCGCCGGTATCATCCGCCCAAATGAATTCAGGGCCAATCTGACTGTGGCTCATCACAGCGATCACCCCACCTAGCAAACGCACAAAAAGCCAAATTGGACTTGGGTTCATTAAACTGTGTAAGAATGGGCTATTTTGCACAAATTTTGGTTTGAACAATTTGCAAGCCAGCGTGGCGACCGACATAAAGGCGATCACAAACGCCACAATATCAACAATGCTGTCGGCTAAAAATGCTTGTAATGATTTTGCCAATACCGCCACCGGAATGGTGTAAGAACCATTGAATTCGATTGGCGCCATAAATAGTAATAAACCCAGCAATGATGGGATCAAAAACATCATGTAGGTTTTGGCTGGATAGTGCTTATAGTCTTGCGGAGATTGACCAAGTTCTTTGGGGGTATTATTCATTCTACTCTCATGTGGCAATGCGTAAATCCTGCGTAATCCTTCGCATAATTATTCACTATCAATCCATGATTTATTCAGTGGCGGCAAGAATACCGACATTTCAGTCAAAGTGAAACACTTTCAGCATAAAAATTTACCCCTTATTTCGGTATTATTAAGTGGAATATTTGCATATTGAATCACCTCGTCTACATTTTAAGCAATTACCTGGCGAGAAAGTAATAATAATGACGATAATTGTTGCTGCTAGCGAGTAAAAGCCTCAGAATAGCGCATTCAAAAAAATGGTAGATCGAGATCACATTATTCCGAATTGCCATGCACGCCTATTTGCCACACCGGCTATCTATTAAATAACTGAGATCACTATATGAGTTTTTCCTCTTTGGGACTTTCTGCACCTCTACTAAAAGCGGTAGAAGAGCAGGGCTATAACACACCTTCACCTATTCAAGCGAAAGCCATTCCAGCGGTTATCGAAGGCAATGATGTCATGGCTGCAGCCCAAACCGGAACAGGTAAAACAGCCGGCTTTACCCTACCGATCTTAGAGCGTCTTTTAGGCGGTGATCGTGTTCGCCCAAATCAAGTGCGTACATTGATTTTAACCCCAACTCGTGAGCTTGCCGCGCAAGTGCATAAGAATGTTGAGCAATACAGCCGACATACTCGTTTAACCTCAACCGTGGTTTTTGGTGGAGTTAAAATTAACCCACAAATGATGAAACTGCGCCAAGGTGTTGATGTTCTGGTTGCCACTCCGGGTCGCTTGCTTGATCTATACAATCAAAATGCAGTGCGTTTCTCACAACTTGAAGTACTAGTATTAGATGAAGCCGATCGCATGTTAGACATGGGCTTTATTCGTGATATTCGTAAGATCTTAAGCTTCTTGCCAGCAAAACGTCAAAACCTGCTATTTTCTGCAACCTTCTCGGATGATATTCGTAACTTAGCCAAAGGTTTAGTGAATAATCCGGTTGAGATTTCAGTCAACCCAGCCAACCAAACGGCCACCACGGTTGAACAATGCATCTACCCTGCCGATCAAAAACAAAAATCGCCAATGCTATTAAAGCTGATCGAAGATAATGATTGGCAACAAGTATTAGTGTTTAGCAAAACCAAACATGGTGCTAACCGTTTAAGCCGTTTCTTAGATGAAAGAGGCATTACCTCGGCTGCTATTCATGGCAACAAGAGCCAAGGCGCACGAACCAAAGCATTAGAAAACTTCAAAACTGGTGAAGTTCGAGTATTGGTTGCGACCGATATTGCCGCGCGTGGTATTGATATCGCGCAGTTGCCTCAAGTGGTCAACTTCGACCTACCGCATGTATCAGAAGATTACGTCCACCGTATTGGCCGTACTGGCCGCGCGGGTGCAACCGGTAAAGCGATTTCTTTAGTGTGCATTGATGAAGTGCATGATCTGTTCTCAATTGAGCGTTTGATCAAACAAGTATTGCCGCGTATGGATCTTGAAGGCTTTAAAGTAGTGAATACCCTTCCGGAATCAAGATTAGACACGCGCCCAATCAAGCCCAAGAAACCGAAAAAGCCAAAAGCGCATAACGATGGCCAACGTTCAGGTGATAACGCCCGTGGTCATAAACCGGTGAGCAAAAACCGTCGTCATACTGGCGCGGCAAAACCAGCATCTGCTCGTAATGGCGATAGCGCGAGCAGTAGTCGCACATCAAGCCCAAGTGCCGAGCGTGCAAATTCGGATCGAACTAGTGCCGCTCGCCCTGCATCTCGCGCGAACTCAGGTGCAGCAAAGCCTGCGGCGCCAAGACGTAACCCAAAAAATAACGGCAGTAACTTTCGCTCTAACTAATTTTCGAGCTAATTAATTTCGAACGAGAGAACAAAAAAGCGGATCGCCTCAAGATCCCGCCAAAACGGCTTATCGCTAACGTCGATTCCGTTTGTGCGAGATCGCTTACACCCATTGTAAGATAAGACGCTTTCACTGCATGAAAACCAGCAATGAAACCCATTAAATACCTGTTATTTAATGGGTTTTTTATTGTCTGCATAAAAAAGTCAATCGATATTCTCTTGTGCTCCCTTGCCCAAAATCCACAATAGCGTAATCTTCACTGTGTCGAAGGGATAACGACGCGGCTTACGGAAAAGCAGCAAGCACAGAACTTAGGATAAAGTTCAGCGTGAATGGAAAACGCTTATTCAGGAAGACGCTTTAAGGAAAAGGACAACGCTTTTAATTACCTAGCGTAAATTTAAGCACGATGGCTAAGGTTGGCGGTCGGCAGGATGCACAGGACATAGAACGGATACAACTAAGTTGCAGGATGTGACTTAAAATGGAATTGAAGGACACCTCAGGACAGAGGAAAGGAACACCGCTCAAGGAACAAGTGATGAGCGCTATTCAGGAAGAGTAGCTTGCAAGGATTGGCACAGGACACCGCTAGGAAAGCGAGACAAAGGATAAGCTTAGGACAAGCACACTATCACGGATTTGATGCATGGAGCATGTATAGTGGCTGGATTGCTGCGAGTAAGACTATAACCCCGATACGAAAGTGTCGGGGTTTTTCTTTTGGGCGGTGCTTTGTTTTTTTGGTTTTTATTTTTTGCAAAAATATTTCAGCCCAAAATGAAAGCCTATGTAGAAGTTGATATCACCTCCATGAAAGATGACATACTACGCCATGCCCAGCAATAACAAGCCAAATAGAATGCGGTAAATACCAAAACTGACAAAAGTGAACTTAGATAAGAAACGAATAAACCATTTGATCACAAAATAGGCTACGATAAATGCAGTGACAAAACCAACCGCTAAGTTGATAAAGTCACTCTGAGTGAAATCTTGATAGTGCTTTAATAAGTCATAACCTGATGCAGCCGCTATAGCTGGCAAGCCTAGCAAAAATGAGAATTCGGCACAGGTTTTACGATTCAAGCCAACCAGCATCCCGCCAATAATAGTTGAACCCGCACGACTAGTGCCGGGAATTAAAGCAAAAATCTGCGCAAAACCAATCCACATGGCTTGCTTCATGGTCACATCATTAACATTCGAGGTTGGGCATTGTTCTTCTTTATAAAAACGCTCGACCCAAATAAAGATTATCCCTCCAATAATAAACATAATAGCCACGATAGTGACGCTAAATAGCGCTTTAACAATATCACTCATCAAGAAGCCAATAATACCAATCGGCAAGAAAGCGACCGCGACTTTAACCCATAATGAAAAATATTTAGGATGAAATTTTTCTTTGTAGTTAGCAATAACGGCAAGGATAGCGGCTACTTGAATAATAACTTCAAACGCATTGTTATTAGCGGTATTGGCGACACCAAGCCAATCACCCGTAACGATCATATGACCTGTGGAAGAAATAGGTAAAAACTCAGTAATGCCTTCAATAATACCTAATACTATCGCGTCAAAAATGGTCATGATAAAGCAGATTCCTATGTTATTAATGTTAGAGACAATCGGTGATTTTCCTGTGTTTTTTACACAGGCAGTGAATAATAGAAAAAGTATTGGTTTGGTATTCTCATTTTTTATATTAGAAAACCATATAATTCAGGCTAATTTTATGGTTTCAACGGTTATCGTAAGCCTTATAAACACTAAGGGTTGGCCATTATTTATAGGCACCACAGCCCCTTAAACTAAAATAATAATGCCGTGAACAAAGTTATTCATTCACGACACTTCCTATATCAATATGTCGAGGTTAATGCATATAACCCAATAAGATTCCAGCATCGCTCAACCCAGTAAGCCGACCTTCACGTAATTCTGGATCAAGCCCTTTTTGGGTACGCTTGTCCCATTCATATAAAGTCGAAAAATCTCCCGACTCTTCAATGACAAGTACTGAGTCGCTCTCAGCACGGTATTGAAAATCCTCAAACAGCGCATCACTAAACCAAAGCCGAGACATATTCGCCATTAGGGCTTTGTCTTTATTACTAGGGGTAATCTTCAACCCGTTTACGGTATATGGCTTATTAAAAACAAAAGGTAACTCTGAAGCATTACATGCTCCACTGATACAACTGACCATATTCAGCACACTAAGAATATCTAAACGATTATCCTCAGCTGGGTTGTAACCCCAAACATTAAAACTAGGTTTATAGTCAAACTGATAAAAGGTGGAACTATTCATAGGGTTCGTTTCAATGGCTTTTTGGCGAGCAGGGCCAGCAAAAAGCATGTCATTCATCAGACGACGATATTGAGCTATGTTTTTAACTGCACCTCCTATGTGATGCTCATCATTTTTAGCGTAATCTGTCAGTGCTAACACTTGCTCAGCAGTATCATTACTTAACCCAAAGAAAAGGTGCGTAATAATCTGATAAACATTTGGGTCAAGTTGTTCAAGTAAATCTTTTAAATCTATATCTGCTCTTGCCTCTTGCGATAGCCCTAACAAACGTTGGTCTAATTGCTTTGTGTTTTCTTCATTTTTCAACCACTCAAGAATGGATACCACTTCAAATTGAGCATCATCAGAACACGTTTTTAACTCACAAATCACCGGTAAGATCAATGACGCAAGGTTTGGCAACATACTCATAGTGTTAGATTCATCGTGGTTAGACCCAATCACTGTAGGGACTGAAAAGCCATCTCGATTCAACCCTGGTTGTGAACGAATATGAAATCCAGGATACGTTGTAAGTAAATTATCTTTGTGTTCTATATAGGGTGCAAAAGGCATCGATGTAGACATGGAAGATCCATGATTGTCGATGACTCCAGATACGTTATCCAGCAACCAACTCTCAAGCTTTGCTACTGGATTGAGCAACTTACGCTGTATCTCTAAAATCGCTTGATAGCTCTCAAGGCTCGCAATGTCTTCTGTTCCATATAACTCGTTGCTCGATTTTTTCGCCGCTTTTAATGTGGCTTCTGCTTGGTCGTAGGTTGGATAACTAAATCCTCCTATATCACTTTGCATAATAGCCCTTTGAAATAATTCTTTGCTTGTCTGTTGAGCCGTGTCAGACAATTGAAGTAAACCCACAGACATCGCACCCGCGCCTTGTCCCATAACCGTAACATTGTTGGTATCTCCACCAAATTGGGTAATATTGTCATTCACCCATTTTAGTGCGTTTTTTTGGTCGCCAATAGCATAGTTTCCACTGTTCGAACGATTTGGCTCTTGAGCCCCTTTTACCCAACGGGTTCCCAACAACCCTAAGCGATAATTAAATGAAACGACCATAAAAGGAGCCTTGTCCGCCTTCCCTTGAGCAACGACCGTATCTCCATGCACCAGAGGATCAGAGCCCGAACCATACTCAAAGTCACCACCGTGTATAAAAACATAAACAGGTAATTCATCGCCAATGTTAGTTTCTGCTGGTCGCCAAACATTTATGTTCAGACACGCCTCACTTTGCGCTTGTGCCGTAACTCGCAATTGTGGGCACACATCCCCAAACTCAGTTGCATTAACTTCAGAAGCTAATTCGATGTTGTGACTATGTTCAAAGCGTGTCGCTTGTGCATAAGGAATTCCTTTGAATGACTCGACCCAAACACGCTGCAATTCCCCTTTAAGAGAGCGAATGACCACCGATTCTTTCATCGCATCAACGCTGCTATTACCAATAGGTAGATTCACGACTTCACTCGGTAGAGGCTGAACGTTGACCGGTTCATCAGGAATGACCGAAGGGGTATTTGAGGTATCATCACCGCCACAGGCTGTCATCATTAACGCAATGGTTGCAGCCATAAAAGTTCGCTTCATAAATCTCATGTTTGTTTCCACAATAAATGGCATCGCTGCCTAGTGCTGTATTACCAAACACGCCATACCTGGACGAAACTCCGTCACTGGAGTGCTTGATGTGTTTTGTTGGGCTTAGCATAAGTGAGAATCGTCTCCCTACGTAATCGCATTTGTAGGATGTCATCCTCAATACCCAAGTGACTTCAAGATGCAGAATCAACAGCGTCTTGGTAAGAAGTCGTTCGAGAAAGATTGGCGAAGGAATATAAGCACCTTTTAAACCAATCTGACGCAAAAATACGATTGTCTGACGCTCTCAAAGCGCGAGTACAAAATAAAAATTAGAAACGGTAGCCAAAATTTAACGTCATCGAGTTACGTGTTTCACCTTTGTTGTACATAAAAGTCAGGTTATAGTTTTTTCCTATCTGCTTGTTAAATCCCACCATGTAAGCCCACTGATTTACCTCAACCCCAATGTCATAATCCAATTCAATATCTCCTGACTTAACATGGCCAGACAAGCGCGGTTTGAGGCCTTGGTACTCGGCCCCTACAAAAACTTGCGCCCGGTAGTCAACCAATTGATAACCAACCATAGGTTGAATCGTCACTATCGGGTCACCCCATTCAGTCAGCCCTTTCAAACGAGTTTGAGATACCGACCCTGTCACTGATGTAAAGAACTCTCTGTAACCAAGCGATAATGTCGTACCGACACCCCGCAAATCATATTCGAGATGAAGTGGAACAGATAAACGTCCTCGATTACACAGCACTGCGAGCCCATCACAAAATTTATCTCCTAGCCCTGCGCCGGGCAATTTATTATCAATAAGTTCCTTAATAGACTGCCCAACTATTCCGGTATAGTCGGTATCAACTTTCGCATCCATATTAATTTTTCCGATATACCCAAACACATTCCAAAAAGGAAGAATGTTAATATCACCACGTAAACTTAAGCTTTGAGCATTCACGATACCTATCGAATCATCTGGATCAAATAGGTCATTTAGGCGAAGACCATCGACAACAATGTCACTAAATGGAATATTCATATCTTGATTGCGGTAAGCAACGGATATCCCATAAGGAAGAGGCAAATCGATACCTTGACGTCGAACCATATCCCCCATCAGAGGGAAAATATGGTCAAGCTTAACTCTCGATTCTCTGATCCTAGGATCTGAAACTTGTGCTAACAACGATTCGTTGATGACTTCTACTCCAGTGTCATCTATATACAGTGCAACTGGAACGGTAGTAGTCAACATATACAACGATTGGTTTCTAGACTTCCCTGTGACTACAATATTCTTTTTAGTCAGAATTATTTTACCCGAATCCAATTGCCCAAAAGTAATGGTTTGGAGATATGCCTCGACTTGATAATCTTCAAAGTCAAATGGAGTTGTGTTCGATATGGTCATCGACAATGGCACGTTATCTTTAACGGTGATTTCCACGCGCATAAAACGGAAATATGCAATATCTTGAGGAAGACCATATTTAGAATAGTTAAAGCTCACCACGACTTGACCATTTGGCTGCTCTGTCACTTTCACTGTCGTTGGATCGTAGCTTTGGACGTAATCTCTCAAACGGTATTCTGTTCGAGTGTTTTTTTCTATTTCATCAATCGTATCATCGGGTTCATCAAGCTCACTCGGGTTGTATTTAATGCGTAAATCAATATTGCCTTTTTGATCGGTGTCTTTCACTACGAACACACGTGATTCTCGCACTTCATCGCCCACTTTTACTTGTCGGAAAACATGTTCAACCAAATGTTCACCAGAAGATAGAGAGCTTAAACCTAGTTTGGGTAAATTTTCATCAATGCCGTATTTTTTAAATACATCATGTTCAGAAACCGTCCCTTGCGTGTAAGGAAGAATGTCAAGGTTTGAGGTGTTAGTCTCGCCTGCCATACTATGAAATGAATATAATGTACTAATAATTAAACCTAACAAAAATGATTTAATCGTGAAATTAAATATAACCATATAATAATATTCCAGCCGACTTTTCAACTCTATGAAAATACGATCGTTATGTAATTGTGAACGACCTTGTTCCACCGTTTAATTTAAAGTATGCTTATCGCCCAGAAGTAATATTCAACTGTGTTCTATATGAGTTATAAATAATGTTGTAGAAGGTAACCCCAAACATTCGAATCATAAGAGACTTAATCAAACTCAATATAAAACAAACAAAATATAACAACTTTCTGACTAGTGTTTTTAGCCTAACAGCGATAGCATAACCTGATAATCACCAATAAAAACAGTTTAAATTAAATATAGGCAATTTTATCAAATAAATAATCATAACGTTTTAATTACAGGTATACTTTGTAATTAAACCAAACACGAGTTTCGTCAATATCAACAGTGTTATTATCCGACTTCATATTTCCGTAGGTATTTTCAAATTTAATCTGTCCCCAGCGTGTTTTATCTGCACTAAGCGGCGTTGCTGCCATTAGCGTTGTTTTCACAGTTGAAGATTTAATATCACCACTTAGATAAGTGAACTCAGGATAAAGGGCTAAGAATGTACCATCTTGTCCTGTTTTCCATACTGCATACGCGGTACCCATACCACCAACCAAACTATTGTCTGAAACATTAAAATCATTGATAGATGCATCTGAATATTCACCAGTAAGAACACCAACGCGACCAAAAAAGGTTAACGACTCAATAGGTGTACGGAAGATGGAAATCGCGCCAAGCGCCGCAGTGGTCGCTATGTCATTATCGATAACATCAAGAGAAACAGCCACGCGAGGTACTATTGGATTCTGAATACTAAACACATGAAAGTACTGCATACGGCTGTCACTGTATTTACCTCCTTTATCCATCGTCCCTTCCAGAGAGACCATAGATTCCATCCCATTTTCGTAGTGGTACGAAACCGAACCTGATGCTTTAACATCACCGTTATTACTCGCACCAACATAGAAAGTTGAATAAGCACGAGTCATGTCAGAAGCATCCAAATTTGTGCTTTTTACGTTATCATCAGCGCGCACTGTTGAGATTAAGGCGCTACCGATTAACATTGTTAATACTGTTTTTTTGAAGTTTTTCATTTTATTAGTTCCACATATTGTCTTGAGAGAGGCTATTCTATGAGAAAACCACAAGGTTGTTTAATCGCATATGATGGACTGTATCCTTCATATTTTTAGGATAAAACAATGCCAATATAAAATAACAGCCAGTACTAAAAACCATAGAGACTTAAAGCTATGAATAGTTAAAGCCATGGACACTTAAAAACACATTAATTAAACAACAGGATCATAAAGTTAAAAATACATGGTATATTAAAAAACCTAATATAACCAACCTAGTTAGATAGATGTTTCTGATGTATTAATAACGTTTAATTAGGTAATCCAAAGCTGGCTTTCGGATGGAATAAATCTGAAAATACTCTAGCGATCATTAACAATATTAGTAAATAAACTATCATCATCAATGAACCATCAATACTGTAACTCGGCGTCAAATTTAATGCTCCTGACGTGAGAACAAGCAATAAGTTGGCCGCAAGTACACGGAATATTCCCATTCTTGGTGAATCAAATACTTTCCATATTGCAAAAATATTAATTAAATAAAAACTGGCGAGCTGCCATATTTCGGTAAATGAAGGCATAATAAACACTAGTTGGATTAGATAAAAACTTCCAAGTAATATAGTGCCCCAAAATGCATCCCTTATCACTCTAGGCGGTAAAGGTGGAAGATTGGTGGCTAAAATCCCTGCAATCATAGGGAAGGCAACGCCTCCAGGAACGGGAAAATAAATCCAAACGGCCACCGCTGTAATAAACATCGATAAACCCTGTACGACTTTAAGTACATCATCTTGCATACGCTGCTTTAAATTACCGTGATATATGAACGATTCATCCTTCGTATGCTCCTTGGTTAACTCAAGTAAATCCCGTGGTAACAACGGTAATAATGGCATTGAATGATCAAACACAAGCATATTGTTTTTAATATCAGAGATATACTTTGCAAACTCATTGTTTTTTTTATCACAAAGCTCTAGCACATGAATGGTAACTTGAATTTGACGAAGGTGTTCTAACCATTGCTTCTTATAAAATTGCAAATCATAGCTGCCGTTATTTGGCAGCAGTAAAATATGATGTAAATGTGTCGCAGATTGCTCAAGGTTTTGTATTTCATTGGCCGATAACGTTCCTTCACCGACGTGATTTAAGGCGAGTTTAAGCTTTGCGTGCAATTTTATGTATTCATTCATAAATACAGTTTGCGTCGTCACAGGCCACAGCACTTTATAAACAAGAGTAAAAACAGCCACACCAAGAAGAGTCTCTTGAGTCCTCAATATCATATAGTGAAACGTGTTTGCACTATCAAACTCACCCATACAACAGATAATCGTACAAACGGTGTAGCCTTGCACAAAAATATAACCATGCTTTTCATCGCTAGACATGAACAGACTTAACCCGAGAAAGAGTCCATAAAACGTTAGAAATAAAAAGCGATCTTGAGGGAAAAGAGCGAGTAAAAAAAGTGCGTAGCAAACCCCCATCAACGATCCAAATACTCTATTTTGTCCCTTTTGTAATGAATGAGCAAAGGTCTCATTAAGCGCCGTTACTACAACAGCAATACCAGCCCAATAGGGTTTTTCCCATTGAAAAAAAATGGCAAGACACAACGCAATAACAACGGATAAAGCGGCTTTAATGGCTTCTTTGGTAGATCTGCTTAGCATGGTTACTTTCTCTTTTATTCTTTAATGATCTTAATAGAAGCCGTCATACCAACACGGAGTTGAACGTTACTTGGCAATGTCGTCAGGGTTACTTTGATTGGGATACGTTGGGCAAGACGGATCCATTGGAAGTTAGGGTTAACATTGGGAAGCAACGCCTCTCCTGTCACACCATCTTGTTTTGCAATGCCATAACCAATACTTTTGACCTTTCCTTCCAACACTTCATTCGAGTTCGTTAGTAAAGTAATAAAAGCTGTGTCATTTGGATTAACACCTTCTAGATCGGTTTCCTTAAAATAACCATCAACCCAAAAGCTATTCGCATCAATCAGTGCAACAACCGGAGTATTCGCTACGACTTGAGAACCAACACGAAGATTAAAGTTAGTAATAAACCCATCAGTTGATGCAAATACCTTGGTGTAATTCAAGTTGAGCTTCGCTTCTTCAACCACCGCTTTTGTCATATTTAAATTTGCGATTGCGGATTGAACGCTATTGTCTAAATTATCCAGCGTTAAAACAGGCACCGCACCAGGTAAGCGTTTCTGAAGAGCCTTAGCGCGTTTTTCTTGGTTAAGCGCTTTATCAAGAGCAACTTGCGCTTGATGCAAAGAGGCCAACGCTTTGTGATAAGCCACTTTGTAAAGGCTGTCATCAATCTCAAATAACATATCCCCTTTTTTAACTTCGCTGTTATCTGACACATGAAGCGCTGTCACTTGCCCAGTCACCCGAGGAGTAATTGAGACAATATAAGCATTGATGTGTCCATCTCGAGTCCATGGGTTCTGAGTATAGAGGCTATAAAAATGGGCAATCACGGTGCCAGCACCAAGCACTAGCAATAGAGTAATAAAGTAACGTTTGAACATTGTAATCCACCTCAAAACATTGGGATAAAACGACTGATTGCTCCGATAAAAATGATCATTAGACTAATTTCAGCAATGACCGGAAAAGCAACACAACGATACAACCCTGTTTTAACAACGGCCTTAGTCACCAAATTAGTAAAACCATAAGCTAAAGCGACGACTAATAACGAAGGAGGAAAATAAATCTCTCCCCACGTAAGTTCATGTGGAATGGCGTTCATAATGAACCTCAATAGTAATATGAAAGCATTGAGATTAGCTTATGGTTAGAAAGGCGAATAATCACTTATGTAGGATAAAACCCATCAAACAGTCCACGAGTGAGTTTCGAGCGTGACATGTTTTCATTTATTAAGGCTTAATTGTAATGATTGTACAAAAATAAGGCCCTACACAGGCAATGATACATATCACCTATTCTTTATATCTCATGTAGGGTTGGGTCCTACTAATGCGATTGGGTTAAGCGGAGTTTTTCAATAATACTGCATACATCAAGTAAAACACTGCTCACTTATTATCCAATTAAGGCTGCTTATTATGACGAAAAAATCAAGACTCTTTACTAGTATCGCTTCAGCGTTAGCACTGACTGCATGCGTTTCTGCTTGGGCTGATGAACAAGACTTTAGCTCAATGCAAATGCAAGGTGTTGAGAAAGTAGAAATTCAAGTTGATTTAGAAGGTGCCGCTCAACGCTTATCGCAAGCGGTTCAATTTAAAACTATTTCAAATCAAGATCGTAGTGACTTTGATGAACAAGCATTCCGTGATTACCATGAGTTTCTTGCAAAGTCTTACCCTCTGGTTCATAAAACGTTAAAGCGTGAGGAAGTAGGAGACCCACGTCCGTTTAGCTTGATCTATACATGGGAAGGTAAAAACCCAGATTTAGCTCCAGCGGTCTTTATGGCACACCAAGATGTTGTGCCTATCGCTGAAGAATCTCGTGATCAGTGGAAAGAAGCCCCCTTTTCTGGCGTAATTAAAGATGGCTATATATGGGGTCGTGGCTCACTTGATGATAAAAACCAGCTACAAGCACTGTTAGAAGCAACAGAAATGAAACTAAAAGAGGGCTTCCAGCCAGAGCGTACAATTTTATTTGTATTCGGTCACGATGAAGAAGTCGGTGGACCAGAAGGAGCAAAACATGCCGCCGATATTATTGAGCAACGCTATAAAAAAATCGCTTTTGTTATGGATGAATCAGCACCGCTTGTACCCGGTATATTCCCAGGCATTCGTGAAAATACCGCATTAATTGGTATTGCTCAAAAAGGGTTTGTCAGCTTAGAAATTGCCATCAACGGTATCGGTGGCCATTCATCACAACCGGGTGAAGAGTCAAATATTGTCGCCCTCGCGAAAGCTGTTGAAAAAGTAGAGGCGGCGCAATTCCCTTACAAAATTCACGAGGCCGTGAGATACCAATATAGATACATGGGTCCAGAGCTACCAGAAGCGCAACAACCATTATATAAAGCAGTCGCCTATGGTGACGGCGACACAGTGACGGATTTAGAAAAAGAATTTATTGATGTAATGTCTAAAAATCAGGTGACGCGTGCGATGCTTCATACCACAACAGCGGTGACAATGTTTAATGCCGGCATTAAAGATAACGTACTGCCACCAGCAGCTACCGCAGTTGTGAACTTTAGACCTATGCCTGGTGATACGCCAGAAGTCATTATTGAACACGTGAAGAAAGCAATCAACGATGACAGAATGACCATTCGTGATATTTCAGCATCAACACCGGCAACCAATGTGGCCGATCCAAGTGGTGAAGGTTACAAAATTCTAGAGAAAACTATTCGCCAAACTTGGGGGAATGATCTAATTGTATCGCCGTTCTTTGTTATTGGTGGTTCAGACTCTAAGCACTTCCAAGCTCGCGATTTTGCGCCTGATGTTTACACAATGACCGCGATTCAACTAGAAAACGTAAAAGAATTTGAAGGTTTCCATGGAGTGAATGAACGCATATTAGTTGAAGAGTACGGGCGTTCAATCGGGTTCTTTTACCAAATTATGGATAACTTAGAGAGCCTATAGACAGAGTCGACCATGCTGTATTAAGTCAATTCAGATCAAAAAAATGGTTAAGGTTTTCTTAGCCATTATTGATATTAGTTACCATCATTGGACAATCCCGACATGAAATATGCCATCTCACTTATTGTTTCAACTCTTTTTAGTCTATATGTACAAGCATCTGAAACGATTACTTGGCCGTCACTAAGACCACTGCAGAGTCAATATCAAAACCTTTCACCCAGCAATAAAGCTCTACTTTCCGAGATTTACGCGTATGAAGTCGTTAAAAAAACTCGCCAGTTAAGTCCAATGGAAAATGATGGATATACTCAGCGTGTCACCCTAGCGAAGAAATTTGGCTTAGACGTACAAGAAATGCTTGAGCAACGTACACAACAAACATCAGATGTTGTCCCTGAGTTGAACATTAAAGATATGAAAATGGCCGGTTTTTTAGTTCCTATCGAAATGGAAGGCTTAATCGGCACTCAGTTCCTTTTAGTTCCAACCGCAGGAGCTTGTATCCACACACCACCCCCACCAATCAACCAAACTATTTTGGTCAAATTCCCCGAGGGTCATGAATTACAAAGCTTGTACACTCCGGTCTGGGTAACTGGTGATATCAAGTCCAGCTCTGTCAAAACTTCGGTTGCGCTGTCTGACGGTGATCAAGCCATCCAAACTGGCTATGTCATTAACGCATCGGGTATCGAACTTTATCAATAAAAATAATCAACGTTACGAAAAGGGAGTTAGATTTTTATTTCCTTTTTTATATCAACATTTCATCGAAAATCACTGTCAAATTTATAGAATACTCCCCATAGAAAGAGATTGGGGGAAATGAAACGACACGCTTTACGATAGAAAAATAATGACTAATCCAGGTTTAGATATCAATGATGAAAGGCATAATTTCAATTCAACCCCATGTTGTTTATGGGCATGACGGAAACAGCTCAGCAGTGTTTCCTATTCAACGTATGGGTATAGATATATGGCCGATCCACACAGGGCAATACTCAAACCACACTCAATACCAACAAGGTTGGACAGGTAGATCTTATCCGGCTGACGATATTAACGCCGCTATTCAAGGGCTCGATAACATTCATCAACTTTCAAACTGCCAAGCAGTCATTTCTGGTTACCTTAGTAATACAGAGCAATGTACGGCGGTGAATCAAGCTATAACGCAAGTGAAAAATAGAAACCATAGCGCTCTCTATGTTTGCGATCCCGCCATAGAAAACCATGTAGAAGCGTCGGTTCATTTCGAACAAATACAAACGCAGATTATACAACAACTTGTGCCTATTTCTGATGTTGTTGTATCGAACCAATATGAACTAGAGCAACTTACAGGTCTTAAGATAAATAACATTGAAGACGCAATATACGCTTGTCAACGTGCCTTAACTATGGGCCCTAACATTATCTTAATAAAACACTTACCTATCGTTGCAGAGAAAACATGTACGATGATGTTAGCCACACCAAAAGTTATATATATAAGTCAACGACCATGGATAGAATTCACACGTTCACCCGTAGGTGTTGGTGCTTTAGTTACCGCATTGTTTACTGCTTGTTTAGTTAACCAAATGTCCCCTGTCGCAGCATTACAACACACCAATAATGCCCTATATGGCGTGCTTGAGCTAACACGTGATAATAATAGTTGTGAACTCGAAACCGTCAGTGCTCAGTATGAATTTGTGGAACCTACGTTTAATTTTCCACTGCAAAAAATTAACTTTAAGAAAACAATATCAACAACTTAAAATATTACCAACTATTTATTATGGTTATCAACACTGCATTAATGGTATGCTGATTTTATAAGTCAGTAAATTGAGAATGATATGAACTTTAGTCTTGAACAGCTTCTTGCATTTATTACTGTGTATGAACAACTGTCGTTTAGTAAAGCAGCCGTTAAACTGAATAAGCACCGCACTACGATTGGTCAAGTCATCACAAATCTAGAAGATCAATTAGCGATCTCTCTTTTTGAACGCATTGGCCGTTCGGTTGAACCAACAGAAGATGGTCACCTACTATATCGATACGCAAAGCAAACGATCGAACAAGCAAGAGTGTTTGATAAAATTGCATTAAGCTTATCCTATGGTGGTTTAGAACGCATTGTTATTGCCTATCCTAGTTTTATCCCTCATCAAGCGCTTTACCTTATTCGTCAACAGTTAATTCAAGACTTCCCTACCTTGAAAGTCGAATTTATCGTTCGGGATCGCACCACTATAAAGCAAGGTATTGTTGATGGATCCATTCATTTTGGCTTAGTCAATATTTACGAAAGTACTGCCATGCATAGTATGGATTCAACTTTCTTGGGGCACGTTGAATTTATCCCTTATGTAAAAACGGGAGGAGAATTAGCTAAAATGGATAAGAGTCTTATTTACAGCTCTTTGCAAACAGAGCGACAATTAATGCTAAAGTCATTAGTCGATGAGGGGCTAGGTGAAAAGTTCACTCTTTCAGCCAACAATGAGCACGTTGACCAATTAGCATTAGTGATCAAAATGATTAAAGAAGGTATTGGTTGGGCATTGCTACCTAGGGCTCTGTCAGAATCTCAATTTTCTATTGATGGTATTTCGCCACTCAAGCTAGACACAATGCTCGAAGGAATGAAACTTCCTATCTCACTGTGGTGCCCGCATGCTAAAAATATCAAAGAAATTAAGAATTCTATCGTCAAAGCCATTCAAGAACATGTCAAGACTTACCAACAATAATGTTATGGATAATGTATAAATATCGGCTTTGCAGTAAGTACGATCGCCGATAACAACACAGGTATTGATAATTTCAAGCGCTATTTTTTTAAAAGAGTAAACGATTGAAATAATAACATCTCTTAAACAAAAAAATCAGTGACCAGATATACTGACCACTGATTTTTCATCATTATAATTTTATTTAATCGTCGCAACCTTAGTTGGGCTTGAGCTCAATTTCGATTGGATCAACTCTTCCGGTGCATTCATCGCATGTTTGGTGTGTGTATCCACAATATTCATGCCGGTGAAACGTTGTGGATCTTTTATCGCTACATCGTGGGCAAAGATAATAAACTCAGCATTGGCAATATCTTTAGGGGTAATGCGGTTTACAATCCCGTTTGCGCCTTGAGTTTCAACTTTAATTTTAACACCCATTTTAGCTGCGGCTTTTTCTAAGCTTTTTGCGGCTAAGAAAGTATGTGCCACGCCAGATGGACAAGCGGTGATCGCCAGAACTTGCGCCACGCCCTCTTCTGAAATCGACTCTACTGGCGCCGCATTTACTTCATAATCATCTTCGTCTTCTGTCACTGGTTTTTTCAACAAGTTAACAATGATGGCTGTGGTAACCGCGCCCGCAATCGTACCGACGATATAACCAATTTTGCCATCCACCACGGGCAGAACAATCCAGCCACCCCAAGGTGCGTGGTTAATAACATTCATCATAAAGCCCACAATGTTACCAACCATACCACCAGCGACAATGGCAGGAATAACACGAATTGGATCGGCAGCAGCAAATGGGATCGCACCTTCTGTAATACCAATCATACCCATGATCGCAGCGGCTTTACCGGCTTCACGTTCGTCTCTTTTATAACGCTTTGGAGAAAGGAAAGTAGCCAGTGCCATACCCAGTGGTGGAACACAAATTGCGATACCAACGCCACCCATCAACCACGGTTGAGAGTCCACTTGAGTTTGAGCAAATAACGTCGCAACTTTGTTGATTGGACCGCCCATATCAAAGGCTGTCATACCACCTAAGATCGCGCCAAGCATCACTTTACCGCTGCCTGCCATACTGGCTAACCAATGGTTCATTGCTGCCATCATGCCCGCAATAGGTTCGCCAATCACCCACATCACAATACTACAAGTGAGGAAAGTACCAATTAGCGGATAGATAAAGATAGAACCTAGCGATGCCATGCTATCTGGGAATTTAATCCGTTTAAGTTGCAGCACAATAAAGCCCGCTAAGAAGCCAACCACAATCGCACCTAAAAAGCCGGTGTTGTATTGTTGCACCGCGATCCAAGAACCAATCATACCCGGCGCAAGACCTGGTTTATCAGCAATCGAGTACGCAATATAACCACCAAGAACGGCGGTAAATATGGTTAAACCTGCAATCCCCATAGTGGCGATGTCTTTTAACACCCCTGTTTCCGGTACCGCACCTTTACCTGAGATCATCACCGACAGCGAGAGTAAAACCCCACCCGCGACAATAAATGGGATCATGTGGGAAGTACCAAACAATAAGTGCTGCTTCATGCGAGAAAGGGTCGCTTTCCATGCCGATGGTTTTTCTTCAGCTGCGAAATTAGCAGCGTTTGATGGCGTTGATGTTGCGGCAGGGGTTGCTTGCTCGGCAACGTCGCTGCCCACGAGTAATTCGATAATTTGTTCACGCGTAGTGGCGCTGCGCAGTGAATCAAGAAAACCATCTTCAATAATTTTACTAGAAATTTGTGCTAGAACTTCAATGTGGTGATTATCGCCACCATCGGGTGAAGCAAGCATAAAGAATACGTTGGATAGCTCACCATCATCCGCGCCATAATCAATACCAGTACGGTGAATACCCACCGCGAATGCAGGTTTGATCACCGCAGCACTTTTTGCATGAGGGATGGCGATCCCATCTTCAAAACCGGTCGAACCAAGCTCTTCTCGTGCCCAAACGTCTTTTAAATAGGCATCTTTGTTTGAAACGCATTGATTTGCCGCCAATAGCTCAGCCATTTCATTAAGCAGATCTTGTTTGTTATCAGACTTTAAGTCCAAGCAAACGAGGTTTTTATTGATCAAGGAGTGCATGATTCTTCTCGCTATAATTGTGAATATGACAAGAAGAATAGCACTCATTAAAAGTGTGTGTAATTGTAAATAAAATGCATTTACTGGATTATTGTAACACCAATCAAAAAGTGTGAACTGGCGCAATTATTCCTTTTTTGGGTGCAATATCAAAGTGCATAACTCGAATGACTAGTATAATGATGTGAAAAATAACAATATGTCTAAAAAATCAGTTATAAAAGAGCTGAAAATAAAAAGGGATCACCTGAGGAAAATATGCGCAGTAAATTAGACCGGATCAGACACACCGTTGGCTTTGAAGTGCTCGGGTTGATCATTTTAATCTTTGGGATCAGCAAGATTTTTAATATGGATATGGGAGAAATAGGGGTACTCGCGATAGTATTTTCCGTCATTGCCACGGTATGGAATTATTTTTACAACATCCTATTTGATAAAGCGATGCTAAAACGCACGGGACAGTTGCATAAAACAACGTTAATACGCATTCTACACGCTGTTCTCTTTGAGTTTGGCTTGTTATTTATCACCTTACCTATCATGGCTTGGTGGTTACACATCAGCCTTATTGATGCCTTAATTTTAGATTTTGGCATGGTGATATTTTACTTGATCTATGCTTTTGTTTATAACTTAGCTTACGATAAAGTCTTCCCAATTGCGCCAATCAGATCATAAGCACTTATAGACATAGAACTCATTGCCTTGCTTATGATTTGTCGAGTAATACCCCGCTTTTTTCACCAAGCGTGAAATGAAAAATTGATAGATATCGAAACGCTCCTCCTCACATGAAAAATAGAAATACGTCACGCCTCGCGAAAATAAATATCGAATGAATTTTTCTATTTCGATAAACAGTGAGAAAGGATTAACCTCACCGTGTAGGTTATTAAAGCT
Organism: Vibrio algicola; assembly: GCF_009601765.2. NCBI lineage: Bacteria > Pseudomonadati > Pseudomonadota > Gammaproteobacteria > Vibrionales > Vibrionaceae > Vibrio > Vibrio algicola. The sequence continues at coordinate 157,138 of NZ_CP045700.1, read as the reverse complement.
TCGACTAACCTCACCCACGCGAGCAAATGGATCGTATGTTTTATTAAAGGTGTAAAACATAAATTCATTTTTTTCATCAAGTAAAAGAACGTACTTTTTACTCGCAACCATCACTTCTTTTTGATGGTTGTGGTCTACATCTGGTCCCCAGCTCTTATTTAACACCTGAGAAAATGAGTTCACCAAACACCAGACGCAAAAAATCACTCAATAAAGAGTGTTGATTTTCAAGGGCTTACATTGGAATGGTGTTGAAAAAACGATTGGAGCGTGCGGCGGGAATCGAACCCGCATCATCAGCTTGGAAGGCTGAGGTAATAGCCATTATACGACGCACGCTTACTTTGAGATTGGCTCTCTTGGAAAGCACAGTAATGATGCCACAACTTAAAGGAAATGAAAGACCTAAATACAAAAAAAAGTTTGTTTGATGCCTTTTTGTGCAATTAAAGTCCAAAAAGAAACCGACAGCGTTAAACCATGCGGTAATGATAACGTTAGCAAGGTTCAAGCGTTGAGCAACTTGCATCCATTGCATTGCGTAAGTGTTGATCCACTCTTGCTTTAATTGTGTTTGTTGCTCAACAGAAATCTCAGGGCACGTTGTGGCTTGCGCGACTGAAAAACTGGCCAAACTGGCGACTTGATGGGAAACCGGGCACAAGCTGATCAACTGACCAATACGTTGCATCACTTGTGATTGAGTCAGCCCAATTAAGCACGGTTCAATCGATATACGCTGGTAATCCAGTTGCACGCTTTGTATATGTGCGCTTGATTTTAGTTGATACGGCTGCAAGCTCACCATTTCAATCTCAATATGAGGCGAAACAAAGGGCAGTGACTGCATCTGTTGAGCAAAAATACGCTGATACACAGCTTCAATATCGACTTTATTTTGAGCAATATCAGCGGGAGATAGATTCATTTGAGTTCTCTGTATTATCGGAGCCAGTTAATAGCGCTAACGTGGCTAAGGCATCAGATTCTGGCCATACTTCCACCGCAAAGCCGCCTGCTTGGATCAGCAAATAATCGCCTAACTCGACGTTATCTGACATCAATAACAGGCTAACTTCGCGCTCACTGTCTAAACAGCGAACGCGGGCAGTACCATTGCCTAATGCAACCACTTGGCTAGGAATACCTATACACATGATGATGACTTATCGTCTATCTGCGCTTTTTTTTGCAGATCAAAACCATGCTGAGTCAGTAAGTCCACCACATGAGCGAGCATCGGATCCACTTTGCCAAGCAAGGTCTCTGTCATGCCAATATGCGGCTCGATAGATTGTGGGATCGCGCCAACCAAGTACAATTTCTTCGGGTAACGATCGAGCATAATCAGCGACGATAACAGATCCCCTAATCCCAATTGATGAGGCGAGATCTTCTGCGTAAATAAAGCTGGAATGGCGTCATCTTCAAGCAATATCACCGTGCCAGGCACCGCTTTATGCTTAACCGCATCAACAATGATCACCACGTCTTTATCGATTAAAAAATCCAGCAACTCCATGCCCGCAGTGCCACCATCCACCACTTCTAGCGCATCGGGGGTGTGATAGTGTTGCTCAAAGGCGCGGATCACTTCCACGCCAATCGCTTCATCGGTGAGCAGTAAATTGCCCACCCCTAATAATAATGCCGCCATTACAGAACCTTAATCACATTAACTGGCAGGCCTTCGGTATCAAACAAATGGATCGCACAAGACATGCAAGGATCAAATGAGTGAATAACGCGCAGCACTTCCAATGGTTTGTCTAAATCGGCAACGGGTAACCCAACCAAAGCTTGCTCGTAAGGCCCAGGGACACAGTCTTCATTACGCGGACCGGCGTTCCAAGTCGATGGCACCACCGCTTGGTAGTTCTTGATTTTGCCTTCTTCAATCACCACCCAATGCGACAACATGCCGCGCGGCGCTTCCAGAAAACCGACACCTTTAATTTCAGTATCAGGCATATCCGGTTTGTTATACGTGCTGGTGTCGCCTTTTTTGATATTGGCGATCAAGCGATTAAATTGATCAGTCACCACTTCGTGCAACATGCCACAACGGACCGCACGCGCGATCACACGCCCCATAGTAGAGTGCATATCTTCTAAACCATATTGACGATGGCTGACATCATTGATAATGCGAGTAATATCATCGAAATGACGTTGGCAGTCTTGGTTTCCGGCGGTGATCATACACATCATGTTCGCCAGTGGCCCTAACTGCACCGCTTCGCCATAAAACGCCGGAGACTTCACCCAACTGTATTTATCGTCGGCATCCCAACCAGTGTAATTAGGTTCGGTTTGCCCTTCCCACGGGTGCAGTTTACCTTCATCGTCATACCATGAGTGTTTGGTTGATTCAGTAATGCCTTTGATCAACCAGTCGTCGGTGTAGCTGGTGATCGGACGGAAAGTAGCAAGATCGCCATCTTTTATAAAGCCGCCTTCCATCACAAATTCGGTGCTTTTTTCATCCACAGGGAAGTTAGGCACTGAGATGTAATTTTTTACCCCTCCGCCAGTTTTAAACGCATCAGGATAGTAGCAAGCCAGTAGCACCGCATCCGGTTTGTAGACGTTTTCAATAAAGCCTTCTAAGCGATCGATAAAGCTTTTTAGAAAATCTAAACGTTCGATATTAAGCACTTCAATCCCATCAAGGTTGATAGGGTTTGCAACGCCGCCCACCGCTAGGTTTTGAATGTGCGGGCTTTTTCCTCCCAGCAGGGCCACCACGCGAGTCGCGTCACGCTGACACTCTAACGCTTGTAAATAGTGGGCAAAGCAAATCAAGTTTACTTCTGGTGGCAGCTGCATTTTAGGATGTTCCCAGTAACCATTGGCAAAAATGCCCAATTGACCACTGTCGACTAACCCCTAAATTTTACCTTTCACTTTGGTAAATTCAGCCACAGAATTGCCTTCCCATAACGACACTGAATTTGCCAATGCCGCCGCTTTGGCCGGATCCGCTTTTAAGGCCGAGGTAATATCCACCCAATCAAGCGCCGATAATTGATAAAAGTGCACAACGTGATCTTGAATACCGTGCGCCGCTTGAATGATATTACGAATATATTGGGCGTTTAATGGCACGTCTAAATCGAGCGCATTTTCCACCGCTTTTACTGAAGAAAGTGCATGAATCGTGGTACAAACGCCACAAATTCGTTGAGTAATGGTCCACGCATCAATTGGGCTAGTGCCTTGTAAAATGTTTTCCATTCCGCGCCACATGGTGCCTGACGACCAAGCTTTGGTCACCACACCGTTATCAATTTCGCAGTCTATGCGCAGGTGTCCTTAAACATACTCTATGACCATCATCAGAAGATAAATAAAAAATGAGCAATGACTTTTCTCCTAAGAAATCGGTCACAGCCCATTTTATTGCGGTTTTACTTTAAGTGGATAATTGAAATTATTTCAACACCAGCCGTAATAACGAAGAAATGTATCTGCTATTAATGACTACCAGTAAAGAATCCGACAATCAAACGCAGCGCAATAAAGGTTAACGCCACTTTAAGAATGGTATGAAAATGTTGGTTCGACACTTTATATAAAATACGTTTGCCAATATAAGTGCCCACAAAACCACAGGCGATCATCAAGGCGATCACCCCGATCCAATCTTTAAATGCAAAACCTAAGAAAGCAAACACCACCACTTTAATGGTGTGTTGCATTGACATAAAGCAAGCCATAGTCGCGCCCAGTTGACGGCGATCGGGCAATAAGTTTTTCACCGTGGCGATCAATAATGGTCCGGTAGCGCCAACAAACATGCTAAGGAAAGTCGTCAGAAAGCCAATCCCTACTAAACCTTTCGTGCCTTTCAAGCTTAAATTGATTGGCACCCAGCTGCTGATCAAAATAAACACCGCCAGAATAAGCTCTAAATAACGGGTCGGTAAATTCAGGGCCAGTTGACCACCAATAATCGCGCCAATCACTGCACCAACAAAGTACCAGCCGAGAAATTTCCTTTCGATGTACTTGCGCATCAAAAATGCACGGCCGGCATTAGAACCCAGTTGCACCACCGCATGCACCGGAATAACCGCTTGTGCTGGGATCATGGTGATCATAAAAGCAATCAGCGTCGCGCCACCACCAACACCAATAATGGTATTGAGCATCGAAGTCATGCCACTTAATAAGATCAGAAAATAAAATTGAGAATCACTAAGAATATCGGGTTTGAAGTGCAGTATAAAATCAAGCATGGCGAGTTCATTTTAAGCTAAAACGCGATTATACCCCTCAAAGCAAAAAAGTGGTTACGAATAGGCAGTTTTGACAGAAAAAGATCAAAAACGGCACAGGATATTCTCCTATGCCGTTTGATTGATTTAACAATGTCGCCACATTTGGCATCATTTAACGAGAAGATCCCGAACGATGCCTCTGGCAATTCTCACACGCCAATTCCCGCTGGCATTGCTGCGCGGTTTCTAACTCACATTCACTGTTTTTGCATTGACCGAGTTGGCTGACATAAACGGTAATTTTTTGACTTACTTGGTCAACATAACGATTTAGAATTTGCATGCTCATTCGGCTCTCCTTGATTTTATCCTTTCCGCTTTTAGCTTAATTGAAGCTGACACTTTGTTGTTACCATCAGTATAAAAATGACTCTGCGGCAACTTCAATTATTGCTATTCGCTCTGCTCTGTTTACAACAAAGCGGGTAATTCTCTTAGCATTGGGAAGGCGTTTTTCATGTGATTTTGCGTGACCACAAAGCCCACTAAGGCATCATCAACATTAAACGCTTTGGCAGTAATACCGTCGCCATCGAGTTCTACTTGCCAACGATAAACACTCTCACCAGTGTGACCGCTTAATTGGATTGGCAGATCCGGCGTTTTCACTTTCACCAACATCGACGCCAATTTGAGTGCGGCATTTTCTTGATCGGCATTGAGCAAGCCTTTGGCCAATACATTGGCGCTTAATAAGGTCGGTTGCAGGTAAGACAACACCTTGTTTTCAATTTGCGCACAATCACCAATCGCATAAATATTAGGCTGTGAGGTTTGTAATTGACGGTCGACCACAATACCTTTGCCCACTTCTAACCCAGCTTGCTGAGCCAATTGTACATTCGGCTTTAGGCCCGCCGCTGAGATCACGCTATCAACTAAAAATTGCTCGCCAGACTCCAGCGTCACTTCAATGCCAAATTCGGTTTTATCTAAATTTTGCACACTATTGCTTAACTGCAGTTTGACCCCACGTTTACGCAATTGCTTTTGCAGTGGCGCAGATACGACATCCGGTAATAAGGTGGCCATCACGCTATCGCAGGGATCGACCAATGATACCGTTTTGCCCGCAGACGCTAAATCCATCGCCAGCTCAGTCCCAATTAAACCCGCGCCAATGATCAAGACATGTTCGGCTTGGCTTAGCTCTTGCTGTGCGGCTTGAAATTCAACCCGACTATTTAACGTCACTATGTGTTCAACCGCTGATCCTGTCATCGGTGGCACAAAAGCAGACGCGCCTGTCGCCAACACTAATTTTGCATAACCCATGACCTGATCGTTTTGACATGTCACGGTTTGTGCTTGGCTATCAATCGCTTTGATGCGCGTGTCAGTCATAATAGTCACGCCATTTTCTTGTGCAAACACCTCTGCCGTTTGACGAATAAGGGCGGCAGCATCTTGATTTTTAGAAAATACATGGCTCAGATCGGGCTTGTTATAATCATGGCCATCATCGGCTGTGATCACTGTGATCGGCGTATCAGTGTCGGTGCGACGTAGCGTTTTCACTAATTGATAGGCAGCAAAACCACTGCCTATGATCATAATTGGATTACTCATTAAGCCACCTGTGAGCCGTTGTTTTTACCTAGCTTGCTAGCACAAGGTTCAAACACTTCTTTACCAATACCGCAATCTGGGCATAAGAAATATTCTGGCACTTCAGCCCAAGCGGTTCCTGGCTCTACCCCTTGATTTGGTTCGCCGAGTTCAGGCTCATAAACCCATTGGCACACGGTACACAGCATTGCTTGATCATTTGCATCATTACTTGTTTGTTCTGTTGTCTTTGGCGCTTCAATTTCAACGCTTGCAGCAGGGATCGCAATACCCGTTACTGGCGCATTGGCTGCTTGCTTCACTTCATTCGGTACCGCTTTTGATACCGGAACACCTGTGGTTTGCTTAACAATTGGAGAAATGGTGTTGGATAACTCATACAGTGCCCATTCACGCGCGATCTGACGACCATATTCACGACATTCTTGCATCGCTTTCCCATCTGGACGCCACTTAGTTTTCTTGCTGATCGCCGTTTCAAAACCACAATCCATTAAGCGAGTGTGGATACGGTCTACCGCGCCACCATTCCAACCGTAACTACCAAATGCCGCCGCTTTTTTATTCTTAAAGCGCATACCGGTAATTTCTTCTAACATGCCCGCCACTTTTGGCATCATCACATTATTCATGGTTGAAGATCCCACTAAGATACCTTTTGAGCGGAATACGCTAGAGAGGATCTCATTTTTGTCATGAAGCGACACGTTAAACACTTTTACTGCCACGTTCGGGTCAATATCGTGAATACCTTGTGCAATACCATCGGCCATCATACGCGTGTTGTTAGACATTGAATCGTAGAATAAGGTAATACGATCTTCTTGGTAATTATCCGCCCACTCAAGATATTGATGAATAATTTGAGTTGGGTTATCACGCCAAACAATACCGTGCGCGGTGGCAATCATATCCACTGGCAACTCAAGGCTTAATACTTCTTTAATTTTAGCCGTCACCAAGGCGCTAAACGGGGTTAAAATATTGGCGTAGTAACGTAGGCATTGCTCGTATAATTCCACTTGATCAACTTCATCGTTAAACAAGTGCTCGTCACAGTAGTGTTGACCAAATGCATCGTTACTAAACAATACTGCGTCGCCTGTCATGTAAGTCATCATGCTGTCTGGCCAATGCAACATTGGAGATTCAACAAACACTAATGCTTTACCGTTACCCAAATCGATGCTGTCGCCAGTTCTCACCACATTGAAGTTCCAATCTGGCTGATGGTGATGACCGGTAATAGAATCCACCGCGTTTTCGGTACAGTAAATTGGCGTGTTGGGAATTTTAGCTAATAATGCACCTAACGCACCGGCATGATCTTCTTCAGCATGGTTGATAACAATGTAATCAATCTCATTGAGATCAATTTCCATTTCTAAGTTTTGGATAAACTGCTGGCTGAAGCGATGATCTACTGTATCAATAAGAACGGTTTTTTCTTCACGAATAAGGTAGCTGTTATAACTGGTACCACGGGTGATTTTGTATTCTGTACCATGGAAGTTTTGTACTTCCCAATCGCGCTGACCAACCCAGTGGATATTGTTTTTAACATGAATAGACATAAAGACTCCTGAATAAAATACTAAACTGTATTGCCGCCTTATCAATTTAGGCATCAATACTAAAATTAATTAACTCTCTGCCCTGTATATTGCAGTTAGCGTGCCAACTTTTTAGATCTTTAATATTCAATGAGTTACGTTTTTTACTCTTTAGTAGTATGTCATTTTGACAAAACCCGAGTAGTATCAATGTGACAGCACAATGTCACATTGACAGTATATATCCACGCTTCAGCTAGTGTGAACGCTCTCAATATGACCACTCTAAAATGACGGCGACTTAGGTAAACAACATGCAGCAATTTCACACTCAAATTACTCAATTAGCATTAGATCTGACTCTAGGGATCTCCAATCAAGATAGATTTGACCGTCTGTTGGAAGTGCTGCGTAATTTATTAAAGTGCGATGCAGCAGCGTTATTGGCTTATCGCGATCAGCAATTTGTGCCACTGGCCATTGATGGTTTGTATGAAGAAGTGATGGGACGCCGGTTTAATATCAATGAGCACCCGCGTCTTGAAGCCATTGCTCGCGCGGGGGATGTGGTGCGCTTTCCGGCCGACAGTGATATTGCCGATCCTTACGATGGGTTAATTCCCAATAAAGGCGATAAACTGCATGTACATGCTTGTGTCGGCTTACCCCTGATCGCCCATGGCAATTTAATTGGCGCGTTAACCATCGATGGGTTTGATGCTCACCAATTTGACCAATTTAGCGACCGAGATTTAAGAACCATTAGTGCATTGGCCGCTGCCAGTTTGCATACATCCCTGTTAATGAAACAATTAGAGTTACAAGTCGTCAATGTCAGCGCCAATAGCCCGCAAGTCACCAAAGACATAAAATTGGATGAAGAAATGATTGGTCAATCTGGCGCGATGATGGATTTACGCATGCAGATCCAAGCAGTCGCCAATACTGATCTTTCTGTCTTAGTGATGGGGGAAACGGGCGTAGGTAAAGAGCTGGTTGCCGCCTCTATCCACGCTCAATCAAACCGCGCTAAACAAACTTTGGTATATCTAAACTGCGCTGCGCTACCAGAGTCGGTGGCAGAAAGTGAATTATTTGGTCATGTCAAAGGAGCCTTTACTGGCGCGATCAGCCACCGAAAAGGCAAATTTGAACTGGCCGATAACGGGACACTATTTTTAGATGAAGTCGGCGAATTGCCATTAGGGCTGCAATCAAAATTGTTACGAGTGCTGCAATATGGCGACTTACAACGCGTCGGTGATGACAGCGTATTAAAAGTGAATACCCGCATTGTGGCGGCGACCAATCGCGATTTGCATCAAGATGTGGTGACTGGGCAATTTCGCGCCGATTTATACCACAGATTGAGTGTGTTCCCGATCCATGTTCCTGCCTTACGCGAGCGTGAAGGTGATACCACTTTGCTCAGTGGTTTCTTTATCGAAAAGTGCAAAAACAAACTAAATCTTAATCATTTAAGCATTTCACCAGCCGCGTTAAATTTACTGCGCCAATACCCTTGGCCGGGCAACGTGCGCCAGTTAGAGCATTCAATTCATCGCGCAGCCGTTTTAGCCAGAACTGAAATCTTTAGCCGCAAAGAGAATATGCCATCGAGCCATGTGATCCTGCAGCCGCATCATTTTGAATTAACCCAAGCGGCTTCGTCTAAGCCACAATCATCAAGCCATCAAACTGCCGCTAACGAAAATTTATTGCCGCAGACGTTAGATCTTGCGCCAAATATTGATCCTCAAGCTGGGCTCAAACAAGCTACCGAAGATTTTCAAACTCAAATTATCACTACCGCACTCAATAATAACCAACAAAACTGGGCTGCCACCGCTCGAGATCTGCAAATCGACAGTGGAAACTTGCATCGTTTAGCCAAGCGCCTAGGCTTAAAAAATTAAAATTGAAATTGAAACTCAACCAAAGTCATTATTTATAACGACATACTCACAGTCTTGAGCGCAGATACGTAGCTTCAAGTACCAAGGGTATTTTTAAGGAGAGAAATATGAGTCACTTAGTCATCCCAAGTCATTGGAAAATCAAACGCTCTACTCACTTTTTCACTAAAGATAATGTGCCAAAAGCGTTATTAACTCACCATAATACTGCCGAAGGTGTGTTTGGTCAGATCTGCGTAATGCAGGGTACCGTGACCTTCTACGGGTTTGCCGACGAGGCCGCCACTGAGCCAGAACAAACTGTGGTGATCAAAGCCGGAACCTTTGCCACCAGCCCGCCGCAATATTGGCACCGTGTTGAAATGAGTGATGATGCTCAATTTAACATTAACTTTTGGTCGGAAACCGATACCGGCAATAAAGCGATGTTTAAAAGCTCACGTATTCATAGCACCAAGATCGATGGGTTGTTAGATAACGAATAACTGCCTTAATATAAACTAAAAAGTCCGTCATTATTTTATTTAATGACGGACTTTTCTTTTGCCTTCTCTGTGTTATACCAATTCCATTTAATATTTGATCAATTTGAATACGCCGCAAAGACGCTGATCCATCCTTGTGTGCTTGAGAAAAGGCCATCCATAGCCTTTGACACTTTTCTCTGTACTCAATTTTGAACGAGCATTAAATTTATGGAGTAGGTATTATCACGGCGCTTAATTTTTGTTCTTAATTAACTTTATCACACCATTTTTTACCACAGTGTTCGCTTCAAACCACTGACTTCCATTAAGCGCGTTGAAATTTCTTCCACCGATAATGTGGTGGTATTTAAGTATGGGATCGCTTCGCGGCGGAACAAACTTTCGACTTTGTTGAGCTCTTTTCCACATTGATTTTCGCTTGAATATTCGCTATTCGCATAACGTTCATGCCGGATCGCCATTAAGCGTTCAGTGTCGATCGTGAGGCCAAATGTTTTGAAACGGTAGGGTTCTATCTCTTTTGGCAACTTTAGTCTCGCCATGTCATCTTCAATAAACGGGTAGTTCACCGCCCGCACTCCAAACTGCATCGCAAGGTATAAGCAAGTAGGCGTTTTACCACAACGCGACACGCCCAATAGAATGATATCCGCTTGTTCAAGATTGTTAAGCGATACCCCATCATCGTGCGCTAACGTGTATTCAATCGCGGCAATTCGTTTTTGATAACTGTCGGAATCTTTATTTATACTGTGAGATCGATGTAATTTAGGCGCAGGCTCTAGCTGTAAATCACGCGTTAATGGTTCCACTAACACACTCAAAACATCATACAAATTGGCGTTAGCTTGAGCAATAATGGCTTTAATTTCCGGCAATACGATCGAGAAAAACACTAATGGCTTTTCACCCGTCTCGATAAACTTTTGATTAATCTGATTTTTCACATATTGCGCGCGTTCAACCGTCTCAACAAATGGCAAAGTTACTTGCGAAACTTCAATCGGAAACTGACCTAAAACCGCATGGCCTAATGTTTCCGATGTAATGGCGGTTCCATCAGAAACGTAAAATACATCACGAAAATTTGTTTTGCTCTGCATAAGAAGTTGAATCCTCGGTAAGTCCCTGTCAGGTTATCAGTGTGATCGAGGTGTAAAAAAACACAACCAAAATTTCACACGTTTTTTTTTACAGCTTGCCACCACTGAATATAGATCGGCACATTGACCATAAACTGATTTTTAGCAAAACAATGTGAATGATCCCACATTGATTAACTTAAATTTATGATGAGAAATACAGGAGAGTTGCCCGTGGATAAAAATGTGGTTTGGTATGATGCTTTATCAATTAATGATGTTGATAAAGTCGGGGGAAAGAACGCGTCTTTAGGCGAAATGGTCGCAAATCTTTCAAATGCTGGCGTAAAAGTACCAAATGGGTACGCAACAACGGCTTTTGCCTTTAACCAATTTTTAGACGCTAACCAACTAAATGATCGAATCTATCAGCTACTTGATGAGCTCGATGTTGATGATGTGAACGCTCTTAAAAAAGCAGGCAGCACGATCCGCCAATGGGTCCTTGATGCTCCCTTCCCTGCCGATCTAGAAAACGGGATCCGCGAATTTTATAAACAACTGGGTAATGGCGACGATATGCTTTCTGTTGCGGTTCGCTCCTCAGCAACCGCAGAAGATCTGCCCGATGCCTCGTTTGCAGGCCAACAAGAAACCTTTTTAAACGTGCGTGGCATTGACGCCGTTATCGAAGCCGCCAAACATGTCTTTGCTTCATTATTTAACGATCGCGCTATCTCCTATCGCGTTCACCAAGGCTTTGATCATAAAGGCGTGGCATTGTCTGCGGGGATTCAGCGCATGGTGCGTTCTGACAAAGCCTCTTCTGGCGTCATGTTCACTCTTGATACCGAATCGGGCTTTGACCAAGTGGTCTTCATTACTTCCTCTTGGGGCTTGGGCGAAATGGTGGTGCAAGGCGCGGTTAACCCTGATGAATTTTATGTCCACAAGCCAACCCTACAAGCCGGAAACCCAGCGGTAGTGCGCCGAACCTTTGGCTCCAAACAAATTAAAATGATCTACGCCGATGGCAAAGAGATCGGCACTCAAGTCGAAATTATCGACACCACCGATGAAGAACGTCGCCAATACTCTCTAAACGATGATGAAATTCAAGAATTAGCCAAACAAGCGCTGATCATTGAAAAACATTACGGCCGCCCAATGGATATTGAGTGGGCAAAAGATGGCATTACTGGTGAATTGTTGATTGTTCAAGCTCGCCCTGAAACGGTGCGCTCGCGTGATGATCAACAAGTCATGGAGCGCTTCCAATTAGACGATCAAGCCGCCAGCCAAACCATTATCGAAGGCCGCGCGATTGGCCAGCGTATTGGCGCCGGTGTGGTTCGAGTAGTGAAAAGCCTAGATGAAATGGATCAAGTGCAAGTGGGCGATGTATTAGTGGCCGACATGACCGATCCAGATTGGGAACCGGTAATGAAAAAAGCCGCGGCGATTGTGACCAACCGTGGTGGACGTACTTGCCACGCCGCCATCATTGCGCGTGAGCTCGGCATTCCTGCGGTGGTCGGTTGTGGGGATGCCACCAGCAAACTCAAAGATGGTCAGCGTGTGACTGTATCGTGTTCACAAGGCGAAACAGGGTTTGTGTATGAAGGCGAATTGGACTTTGAAATCAAGCGATCTTCTGTCACCGACCTGCCCGATTTACCGTTAAAAGTGATGATGAATGTCGGCAACCCCGATCGTGCATTCGACTTTGCTTGTATTCCCAATGAAGGTGTTGGTTTAGCGCGTTTAGAATTCATCATTAATAAAATGATCGGCATTCACCCTAAAGCGTTGCTAAATTACGCCCAGCAATCGGATGAACTGAAAGCAGAAATTGATCAACGTATTGTCGGTTACGCGAATCCAGTTGAATTCTATATTGAAAAATTAACCGAAGGGATTTCCACACTGGCAGCGGCTTTCTGGCCAAAACGTGTGATTGTGCGGATGTCGGATTTTAAATCGAATGAGTACCGTAACCTCGTCGGCGGCATCAATTACGAGCCAACCGAAGAAAACCCAATGCTAGGATTCCGTGGTGCTTCGCGTTATATCTCACCTAAATTCCAAGATTGTTTTGCGTTGGAATGTGAAGCGATGAAACGAGTTCGCAATAAAATGGGCTTAAAGAACGTCGAAATCATGATCCCATTTGTGCGCACCACTAACGAAGCCGCTGGCGTGATTGACCTTCTTGCTAAGTTTGATCTTAAACGCGGTGAAGATGGCTTAAAAGTGATCATGATGTGCGAGCTGCCATCGAATGCGATTTTGGCAGAAGACTTCTTAAAATACTTTGATGGCTTCTCGATTGGTTCTAACGACATGACCCAATTAACCCTAGGGCTGGATCGAGATTCTGGCGAAATTGCTCACATGTTTGACGAGCGAAACCCTGCGGTTAAAGCCATGTTAGCAATGGCAATAAAAGCGGCCAATAAAGCCGGAAAATACGTGGGAATTTGTGGCCAAGGCCCATCAGATCACGACGATCTGGCTCAATGGTTAATGGAACAAGGCATTGATTCGGTATCATTAAACCCTGATACCGTACTCGAAACTTGGTTACACTTGGGTGAAAAAGTGAAGTAATGACGATTAGATAGAGATGTTTGATTGAATAAAAATGAGCTCAGTTGAGCTCATTTTTTTTGAAGTTTTGGACTTACACATTCAAATATTAACCTAGACTTACTTTTGGACATTTCCGAGTTACAGGTTTTACTTATGTAGTAAATTACGGATTAGTTGATGTACGGAAGAAGTAACGCCTTGCTAAGAGGCAAAATATAGTTGGTTAAAATAAGCGAGGCACGAGCAAAAAACCAACTGTATTTTGTCCTGCTTGAGCAACTTGTTAGTTTACCTTAGCCCTCAGACCTGATTTATATCGGGTATCATCTGAAATCATTTCTTTTGCCAGAGAAAATGTATTTTTTTCACAATAAATATACTGCTCTGAAAACTGAACTTGGAGGCTATTAAGAAAACGTGCATTATCAGGAGTTTGCTTCTTAGGAGTTCCATTTTCATAGGCCTTACCATAATCTATAACGCCGGTTAGTATTTCAAATTTAGTAGAAAATACATTTTGCATAGCTATAATTTGCTCAGCTTGTTGTTTTGCTTTTAAAGCTTTTTCAGAGATAGATGGACAAGTAAATGCTAAAGTTAAAGTAGTAGAAATTGGTAAATGGACTTGAATTCCTTTAAGTGCAAAACCCAAGTTTCCATAGGGGCTCATATCTATATCGTTATAAAGCGTAACGGGATTGTCTGAAATATAGTAAGGGTTTTCTTTATCAGTTTCGTAGAGAATCCAGTCTTTATTCATCAAATGAGTAATTACATCAGTTTGATCTAAGATCATTTGTAAAAATAAGTTTTTTCTTTCGGCTGAATCTTCATTCCCTAATTGTTCCTCTACTTGAGATTTTGTTGCTCCTATATTTTCTAATTTTGATGCTATAGCTTTTATTGAATGATTTATTTTTTTTAATTCCCCAAATGACCTCGCCCTTTGAACAGCAGTAAATGTCGCTAATATAATTTTTTCATCTTCAGTAAGTTGACTTATGTTTCTGTCAGAAACAATTTTATCTATTATTGGGGCCGCTTTAGTTTCATAAATGCCTAAAATAGGTTCTAAACTCGCCTTATCAGGATGCTCGCTAAGGTTATAAAACGTATTTCTAGTTGATGCATCATTTACTGATTGTGGGTAACTTTTCTCATTTTGTTTATCAAAGGTAAATAACTGCTTTCTTTTGCCTTTTGTTTCGCTCCCAAAATTATTCAATAAAAATCTAGGAACCGTATGTTGTTTTTTCACATCAGTAGAAAGCTTAGATACTCTCGTCATTATGACTCCGAATTATATTGGTAAACTAACAGTGTATTAGCAAGAAATTCAGATAAACCCGAATAGATTTTACACACGATCGCTGCTAATCACTTCATTTATTGCCATAAGATACTCTAATAACGGTTTTTTAAAAGCATTTAGCCGATTTTATGCGATGGAGAAAGCGAGAACTGGGTTTAGCGAGCCAGTTGTGACAGGTGTGAACTTTCAATGTTTATATATTATTGTTAATTAACAATTACTTAAAATTGAGTCTGATTAGTCACATCTAAACATAAGTTCTCGCTTTCACGCAAAACTGCTTAATACTCACAAAATTGAATTATAACTGTATATACACACAGAGCGAGACAGAGAATCGATTTACCGTTCAAAAGGATACTTAATGTATTGAGATAAATTCTAATCCTAACTAGGAATTGGGCAGAAACACCCCAACCCTTCCTAAATTTTGCTTGGTGGAAGTGCTCTATTTGATACAACAATCATGGATACTTGGTGAGGCTTCTTGTGCACAGGGATGTGCGGTTGATCGCCGAAGGGCTCACCACTCAATATTCAAATAAGCCACTACCGTTCCTCACCATTAATCTAATTCTCTTGTGCTAACCACAAAATTTTCTCATTGGACTCCATCTCATATATATACGTTAATGCGCGTGAATTCGATCGCAACCAAACGTTGGACTAACGCGTTAGGTTGTTGATTAACATGAAAATCCGTTTCAATTACTTATAGCGAGATACCGATGTGGAAAAATCTTTGAACTTAGAGCAAATCCGAGCTAACTACAATGTGCGTCACTGGAGCCAAGGCTTCTATGGCATTAATGATGCAGGTGAAATGACGGTTTCTCCTCGTGCCGATGGTGAGCATCAGCAAGTGCCATTAAGTGCGATTGTAAAGCAGATTGAAGCGCAGAATTTAACCCTGCCAGCCTTAGTTCGTTTTCCGCAGATCTTGCATCAACGTGTGCATAATGTTTGTGATGCGTTTAACCAAGCGATCGAAGAATACAATTACAACAACCGCTACCTATTGGTTTACCCAATTAAAGTGAACCAACAAAAAGAAGTGGTGGATGAGATTTTAGCTAGCCAAGCCGAACTTGAGCACAAACAATTGGGGCTTGAGGCGGGCAGCAAACCAGAATTATTGGCAGTATTGGCATTAGCGCAACAAGCCAGTTCTGTGATCGTGTGTAATGGCTATAAAGATCGTGAATACGTTCGTTTAGCCCTTATTGGTGAGAAGCTCGGCCACAAGGTTTTCATCGTGCTCGAGAAACTGTCTGAGCTTGATCTGGTGTTGTCTGAAGCGAAATCATTAGGCGTCACACCGCGCATGGGCTTGCGTATTCGTTTGGCTTCGCAAGGTGCGGGGAAATGGCAATCCAGTGGTGGCGAAAAATCGAAATTTGGCTTATCGGCAAACCAAGTGTTAACCGTGATCAATCGCTTGAAAGCAGAAGACCAATTAGCCACCTTGCAGTTAGTGCATTTCCATCTTGGGTCACAAATGGCCAATATTCGAGATGTACGCAATGGCGTAAGTGAAGCGGCACGTTTTTACTGTGAGCTGCGTGAATTGGGCGCGACGTTAGATTATATGGATGTCGGCGGCGGCTTGGCAGTGGATTACGATGGGACGCGTAGCCAATCGCACAGTTCAATGAACTACGGCTTGGCCGAATACGCGCGCAATATCGTCTCGACCATTGGCGATATTTGCGAGCAATACGGCCAACCAACCCCTGCGATTATTTCGGAGTCTGGGCGTTCATTAACGGCGCACCATGCGGTATTGATCACCAATGTTATTGGCACAGAAAGCTACAAAGCAGAAGATATTGAAGCACCAGAAAACGACGCTCCGACGCTATTGCATAACATGTGGCGCAACTGGGAAATTCTGTCTCATGGCACCGATGATCGCGCCTTGATTGAAATTTACAACGACACTCAAAGTGATTTAGCCGAAGCACATAATCAATTTGCTACCGGCATGATTAATTTGCACCATCGCGCTTGGGCAGAGCAAGTGTGTTTGCGAATTTGCTATGAATTACGCATGCAATTGAACAATAACAACCGTTTTCATCGTCCAATTTTGGATGCGTTAAATGAGCGTTTGGCGGATAAATTCTTCGTCAATTTCTCTTTGTTCCAATCACTACCAGATGCATGGGGCATTGATCAGGTGTTCCCTGTGATGCCACTGAGCAACTTGAACCAAGTGGAACAAACTCGCGCAGTGATGCTAGATATTACGTGTGATTCAGATGGTGTGATTGATCAATATGTAGACGGTCAAGGTATTGAAACCACTTTGCCAGTGCCACGTTGGAATAAAGACACGCCGTATCACATCGGCTTTTTCCTTGTTGGCGCCTATCAAGAAATTTTAGGCGACATGCACAACTTGTTTGGTGACAGTCACTCTGTGGTGGTGAACGTCAATGAAAAAGGCGAGCCAGAAATTATCTCGATTAATGAAGGTGATACGGTCGAAGATATGTTGCGCTACGTGCATATCGATGTGGATGATATTCGCCGTAACTATCGCGAATTAGTCACCAGCAGAGTGGATGGCAGTGAGCAAGACAAGATCATGGCAGAGCTCGAGCAAGGCTTAACTGGTTACACTTATTTAGAAGATTTATAACGGTGGATGAAAACAACATGAGTCAATTTAATGATTTGTTTAGCAAACCAGATAACTCACTGTATTCAAACTCGATGAGCTTTTTACGTCGTCCTATGGTGCAAAATCCCGTCGAAGCTGATGCGGATGTGGTGGTACTTGGGGTGCCGTTTGATATGGCAACTTCGGGTCGTGCCGGCGCTCGTATGGGGCCAGATGCGATCCGTCGCGCCTCGGTTAATCTCGCATGGGAAGGCAAAAAATTTCCGTGGGAGTTTAATCTAATCAAACACACCAAAGTGGTCGATGCGGGCGATTTGGTATTTGATTGCGGCGATGCGGAGGATTTAACCCAACGCCTACAAGCCGCAGCAAGCGAGATCATTAACAGTGGAAAAACGTTATTAAGCTTAGGTGGTGATCACTTCATCACCCTACCGCTGCTGCGCGCGCATGCGAAAAAATACGGTGAAATGGCGTTAATTCATTTTGATGCCCATACCGACACATACAGTAATGGCAGCCGTTATGATCACGGCACCATGTTTTACCATGCGCCGAACGAAGGGCTGATCTCGCGTGAACATTCAGTGCAAATTGGGATCCGCACCGAGTACAAACAGCAAGATCACGGCTTTAATGTGATTAATGCGATGCAAGCCAATGATCTGACTGCGGCGCACATCGTCGAACAAGTGAAAGCCATCGTCGGGGATAAACCTGTGTATTTAACCTTCGATATTGATTGCCTAGATCCGGCCTTTGCGCCAGGAACCGGCACACCAGTATGCGGCGGCATGAGTTCGGATAAAGTGCTTAAAATTTTACGCAACCTGCAAGGAATTAACTTAGTGGGTATGGATGTAGTGGAGGTATCGCCACCGTATGATCACAGTGATGTGACCGCTTTAGCTGGCGCGACCATTGCATTGGATCTGTTGTATTTATGGACTCAGCAACGACTTGAAAGCGAGTGTATAGATAACACTAACCAATGACAGCATAATAGCTTTCTAGCCATAACTAACAATATTAATCAGCGCCTTATACATTTTCAACTAGAAAGAGACTTGTCAGGCGCTTTTTTATGCCCATTCCAAACATGCCATTATCTATTAATGATCAAACTTACGCTGATAACGCTTTTCCATACTGGTATTACCCAATAAACCACCTTGATGGATATACATGAGTTTCTGATCGGGGTGGCTTTCAAACCAAGTGGCTAAACATTGCCACATATACGGATCGTATAGCAGTTCAAACTCAACCTCGGTTTGCTGTTTAAGCGCTTGCCATATTTGATAATCCGCGCCATACAGCTTGCCAAACTGGTGCTTGGGCTTTTCTGAACTCGACAGTATTTGTGGGTGACTGGTTTCGCCTAAGCTGTCAAATTGCTGGGTTAAATACGCCTCTCCTCCGACACAAGCACAGGTGATCACATTGATATTGTGCGCTTGCAGATGCTTATGCAAATACAAGGCAGTAGTGCCAGTACCTGAGGGTAACGCAACGGTAAGGTCATCCATATTTTGATCTTGCACCCAGTGACGTATTTCTTGCGCTAATTGTTGAATGCCAAATTCTGCGATCGGGCTGCGTCCACCTTCGGGGACAAATAAACAGCCTTGATTGGCATCCGCAGCAGCCAGCCGGATTTGTTCGATATACTGATGTGGTGAAAGATCGCAACCTAATGCTTTCAGATCGATGATTTTCGCGCCAAGTTCGCGTGCGGCTTGAAAATTACCGAGAGGGTTTTGTTTTAGCCAAGAAGGAATATGCGCAACATAGAATTCTAGCGTCCAACCTTTCAGTTTAGCTAATGCCGCCAAGCTGTATAGAGAATTTGCTTGGGGCGAACCATAGCCAATCAGAGTGGTCACATTGGGGTAGTCGTTTTCAAGCAGAGCCATAAATTTTCGAGCCTTGTTGCCAGAAAATTCAGGGTGGAGCAGATCGTCTCTTTTAAGATAAAAAGAATGACCAGCAAAGCAGTGTTGAGTCACGGGAGTGTTGTTTAATTTCATACTACGGTTCCCAAATACAATAACAGCTGAATCGACCAGAGCGATTCAGCTGTTATGTTTATACCTAATGACTTCAATCAGAGTATTGAGACTCGCTTACTCGTCATCTTTCTCGATTGGATTTTTTCGTTTCTTCGGCATAAAGACTTCATCGCCCACTGCCACATTTTTATAGAAACTCTTATCGCGGTTAACTTGCTTCTTCGGCGTGGTGGATTGTTTCGCCACTTTACCCGTTTTAGCGGCGCCTTTTTTGGCAATAGGTTTGCGTGGCTTAATGCCTTTAAACTTACCTTTCAAGCCTTCTAACACAGTAAAGGTTAGATCTTGTTGTAGGTACAGTTCGACATTTTTAAAGCTCACCCAATCTTTTGGACCAACCAAAGAGTACGCTGTACCACGATTACCCGCACGACCCGTACGACCAACACGGTGCACATATTCTTCGGTGTGTTTTGGCATATCGAAGTTAATCACGTGGGTCACATTAGCGATATCTAAACCGCGCGAGGCGATGTCGGTTGTCACCAGAATTTTGTGCACGGCACGCTCAAACTGGCTCATAATATTATTACGTTGAGTTTGATTTAAGCCGCCACTTAACGCGACCGCTTTTAAATTCATCTCGTTTAACTTAGTCGTCAAACGCTCAGTATCACTACGCGTCGCGGTAAAGATAATAACTTGTTTATATTCAGCTTGTTCAATCAAACGCTCTAAAATCGCTTCTTTATGATCAAGGTGATCACACAAGTAGAATGATTGATCGATGTCTTTATGCTCTTCCGCAGAAGCACCAACCGAAATACGTTTAGGATCTTTTAAAAGCTCGCTCGCCAAGTCATTTACTTCAGCATGATCGAGCGTAGCTGAGAACATTAACGTTTGACGACGACGATGTTTCGCGGCGTTATTAATGCGACGTAATTCAGCGGTAAAGCCCAGATCTAACATGCGATCGGCTTCGTCTAAAACTAAGGTTTCAACGCCTTCTAAGAACAATGAACGATGCTCAAGGTGATCGGCTAAACGCCCTGGGGTTGCCACAATAAAGCGTGGGTATTTACGCAACGCTTTGACTTGGTCGTTAAAGTTTTCACCACCAACAATTAATGCGCCAGTGTAAGACAAACCACCAAGCATAAACTTCAACTCACCAAAGACTTGTTTCGCCAGTTCACGAGTCGGCGCTAAAATCACCCCTCTTGGATCTTTAGCAGAAAGAGATTTGGTCTTAAGCGCTTTATGCAGCATAGGCAGCACAAATGCCAAAGTTTTACCGGAACCGGTTTTTGATGACGCCAACAAGTCTTTGCCAGCAATCGCAACAGGGATGGCTTTACTTTGTATTTCAGTCGCTTTGGAAAAATTATAGTGCTGTAAGTTTTTCAGTAAGCGATTATCTATACCAATATCTTTAAATTGCAAAGGTGTACTCCAAGAGGAAATAAAACAAAAATCCCGCGCATGATACCACAAGGGTTTGACGCCTCCCTCATAATACTTGAGAGATTTATAAAAAGAGTCCCGTCTTGATTTTAACGCGGATGTTGTGGTGTTGCTTTTATGGGGATAACTTATTGCTCAACATACTTAGACCAACGGGCCTAGAGCGCACATCAATTAGAGTGGCTTGCTTCTATATCGCAAGTTCTTGCCATTAGGAGTAAAGGATCAAAGCTTGATTCACTAAATCCAAATTTGCTATAAAAGCTTTTGGCTGACTCATCAATCGCGTGAACCAAAATACCCGCCCCACCAATTACATTCATGGCTTGAACCGATCTCAGCACGCAGTCCTTCAGTAACCCAGCGCCAATGCCAAGATGTTGAAAATCGCGATGCACACCAAGCCGAGCCAGCACCACCATTGGAATGGGATCAGGGCTATTTCGTCTTAATGAACCAATGGCACTGACACGTAAAATAGATCCCATCGCAATCGCATAATAGCCCACCACTTGATCCGTAGTTTGGTCTACCACCACATACACTCTGGTATTATTTCTGTTTTGATTTTTGATGGCCTTTTTGATCAACCAATCATCAAGATCGTCAATGCCACAGCTAAAACTTGAGAGCAGGTGCTCTGCCATGAGCAACTGCGGTGAGGTTATTGCCATGGCGCTTTCCGGTTCAATAACTCAGTCATCCCTTCATTGGCTTTAGGCTTAACCTTTAGCGCTTGTTCGAACGCATCAAAAGCAACATCATCTAAAGCAAAATCACGTTGATTTGAGATCACTAAACGCGCTTGCGCCAATGCTGCTTGTTGAATGAAAACCGAACGATCTACTTTTAGCAAATTTGCGGCAGCATCAATCACGTTACGAACTTGAGGCTCGACCCGCATATTGATTGGAGCAGTTTTCGTCGCCATATTATTAACCTTGCTGATTGATTATGTGTATTGATTGACTATACAATTCTAGTGTAGTTAATCGATATACGCAAATGCGATAATCAACAGTTCGAATATTATAAACAGACCAATGATTTATAAAAGTGCTACAAAAAGAACAACGCGATCCCACCCAGCGCCATCAATGTGCCGATTAAGGTACGCGCGCTGATCGACTCACCTTTGATAAAGCTAATCATTAAAATAAATAACGGGCTGGTCGACATCAGTGTTTGCGCCACCGCAGGGTTGGCAAATTTCAGCGCCACCTGTTGCAGCCACAACGCGATGAAAGTGCCGAAGAAAATAGCCGCGAGTAACACCCACATTGCGCGTGGTTTTAGTTGCTTCCACCCCTGAATAATCGACGAAAATGGTTTAGGTTCAATAAAGCCCACCACCAGCATCAAGCTTAACACCCCAATACTTAAACGAATAAACGCGCCAAGTAACGGTGGCAGGTTTCCTTCCACTAAAGCGTAATGCGAAATCACCACCCCAAATGCTTGGCAAAAACTGGCTAATACCCCAAAACCAATGCCGCTTCGTGACACGCTTTCATCGCGCATGGTGGCAGAAGTACGCACTTGAAACAGGGTAAACGCCACCGCTAAAGTGGTAATAATAATACCAAGCCAGCTTTGCAACCCAATACTGGTGCCCAATAAAGCTAGTGCTAATACGCCCGACAATGGCGGCGCTAACGACTCTAATAACAAGGTTCGATTCGGCCCAATGCGTTTTAAAGCGGCAAAGTAGGCACTGTCACCAACCGCGATCCCTACCATGCCCGATACAGCCAATACCCCAATATATTTGCTCGAAATATGCAATTCGGGCAGTGGCAGTAAGGGCATCACCAACAACATCATGGTGGACGCCAGTACCCCTTTGATCATATTCAATTGCAGCGCCGAAAAGTGATGTGAGCACTGACCATATAACCAAGTAGAACTCGCCCACACCAACGCTGCAGCAATCGCTGCTATTTCACCTAAATACACGAATTAACCTTATTCTGTGATTCTGTTGCTGTTTGATTGTTCATTTATTTCATCCGAATTTTTAATTTCCGTGCTACCAACTCAACCCCAGATTGATAACGCTTGGCCGAAGCATTTAAAGCCAGTTCGAGGGCGCTGTCGGCGATAATTTCAAATTGTTGCGAAAGGGAGTTTATTTTGATCGGCAAATAATCCAGTAACCGATTATCCCCATAAGTGGCAATTTTAATTTTTGTCATCAGCTCTGGACGCTCAAAAAACACATCAAGCACCCCTTCGAGTAACGTATAAGAAGTGGTGATAATCGCATCGGGAATGGCATCTTGTGCGAGCCATTTTTCTATCGCTTTTCTGCCCGATTCAGCATTAAATTGCGCGCCATATTCAAGCTGCATGGTTACTGGTGAAAGATTGATTGCTGAGCCGAGTGTTGAACGATTGGCATGTTGTCTTACTGCCGCTTCAAATCCCAGTTGTCGCTCTTTTGAAATATTGAGATCCGGCAATGCGCCAATTAAACCAATGGATTGAATATCATCAAATAACACCGAAGCGGTTAAATTGAGTGCCCCTTCAAAATCTTCGCTGATCACACAGCTAAAATGTTCATCATCTAATGGTCGGTCGAGTGCGATCACTGGCGTGCCTTTGTTTTGCACAGTCAGATAGAACTCATTGGCATCGCTCATCGAACTGGCGACAAACAGCGCATCAATGCGGCGACTGACCAGCGCATTGACCACATCTTTCTCTATTTTTGGATCGTCCCCCGAACAACCAATCAAAATTTGGTAGCCAGCTAAGCGGGAGTTCGATTCTAACAATTTAGCCAGACGCGCATAACTGGTGTTTTCTAGATCAGGGATCACCAAACCAAACGAGCGACTATTGCCCGCGCGTAATGCAGCAGCGGCATGGTCAGGTTGGTACTGGTGCTCTTCCACCACCGCCATCACTTTTTGTTGGGTTTTCTGGCTAATTCGGTATTTGGTGGCTTTGCCATTGATAACATAACTGGCGGTGGTTTTTGAGACACCCGCCAGTTTGGCAATTTGCTCTAACGTCATGCTTACTTACCTTCACTTTTTAACCGTTCAAATCGCATCAGTGTGCCTTTTTTGTGCACTGGATCATAAATTTCACAAGCCAATTGCATCGTTATTTGAACTATATGCTGAATCGATTCAGTATAAAAGCTGAAAGCATTCAGCCAATGACTATTTATTGTATTAATTCTAAAATCTGTGATCAAAGCCAAGTAAACCAAACCTCACAGTTTTTTAATTCGTTCGTGTTTTTATCACGCCATTAACAATAGTGCTGTTAAGTCGATAACCATTGGTTGAATTTTTTCTCCCAAAAAGCTGAATCGATTCAGCATTCGTTATAGAAAATGACTTACGCAAAGCGACACATACTCTATTCTTATTGCTGAATACGAAAATAACAACATAACAGAGGAGCAGCACCATGCTGACGCTCACCACACAAAACATTACGCTTGCAAGAACCGCAAAAGACAAAGCCGAAGCAGTCACTCACATTGCCGCCAGTTTAACCGAACAAGGTTACGTTGAAGCTGGCTATGTGGAAGGCATGCTTAGCCGTGAAGCGCAATCTTCTACTTTTTTAGGTAACGGCATTGCCATTCCGCACGGCACTACCGACACTCGTGGTTTGGTGCAAAAAACCGGCGTTGCTATCCACCATTTCCCACAGGGCGTTAACTGGGGCAACGGCACGGTTTATGTTGCCATTGGTATCGCGGCAAAATCGGATGAACATTTAGGTATTTTAAAGCAATTAACCAAAGTGTTATCGGCCGATGGGGTTGAAGCGGCGCTCAAAGAAGCCAAAACCGAACAAGATATCATCAACGTACTTAACGGCAACACTCAGTTAAAAGCTGATTTTGACGCGATGTTAATTCAATTAAAATTCCCCGCCAGCGACATGCTACAAATGACCGCGGTGGCCAGTGGTTTATTGCGTAATAATGGTTGTGCCAATGATGAGTATATCTCTGAAGTGATCACCAAAGCGCCAACACACTTAGGCCATGGATTATGGCTTGTCAGTGGCTCACAAGGGGTGGCGCGATCTGCAATGTCATTTGTCTCAACCGCTAACGATTGTGAATTTGACGGCCAGTTGGTGAAAGGATTAATTGCCTTTGCCGCTTGTAATGCCAGCTACAAACCTTTGCTGTATAAACTCAGCCAATTAATGTTATCTAAGCGCCAACAAGATATTTTAGATGCCGATGTGGCGTCCTTACTGGCCTTATTTGATCTAAGTGAAAGCGTACCTGAAATTGCTGCTGAAAATGCCAATCAAGCCACGTTTAAGATCAAAAATACCCACGGGTTACATGCCCGCCCAGGCGCAATGTTAGTGGCAGAAGCGAAAAAATTTGAGTCGACGATTCGAGTGTCCAATCTCGATGGAGAAGGGACCAGTGTCAATGCCAAAAGCTTAATGAAAGTGATTGCATTAGGGGTTAAACACGGCCATCGCTTGCAATTTACTGCCGACGGTAGTGATGCAGAATTAGCTTTAAGTTCAATTGGTAAAGCGATTGAATCTGGCCTGGGTGAAGGTTAAGGGATCTCTATGTCTAGTATTAAACCGAATACAAAAATCGTCACCATTACTTTAAATCCGGCTTTGGATTTAACCGGTCATTTGGTGGATACATTAAATGTCGGTACGGTCAGTTTAGTGTCGAAAAGCACGCTACATCCTGCCGGAAAAGGCGTTAACGTGGCTAAAGTGTTGTCCGATCTGGGCGCGAATGTCACTGTGACCGGATTCCTTGGCGCCGATAACCAGCAAGCATTTAACCAATTATTTGAGCAAATGAGCGCTAATGATCGTTTTATTCGTGTGGCAGGTTCAACTCGAATTAATGTCAAATTAGTCGATACTAGCAGTGATGTTAGCGATATCAACTTCCCTGGTGTACAAGTCGATGCCGCCGCGATTGCTGAATTTGAGCAAACCTTATTAGAGTTAGCGCAAGATCATGATTACTTTGTGATGGCTGGCAGTTTACCGCAAGGTATCTCGCCACAACTTTGTGCTCAATGGATAGAAACACTGCATCAACTAGGCAAGAAAGTCATCTTTGATAGCAGTCGCGCCGCATTAAAAGCGGGCTTAAATTCCCACCCTTGGCTGATTAAACCCAACGATGAAGAGTTGTCAGAACTCATTGGCGAAGAACTATCAGACAGTCAAGCCTGCCAACAAGCAGCACAAACTCTCGAACAAAAAGGCATTGCCAATATTGTGGTCTCGATGGGCGCAAATGGCGTAATGTGGCTAAAGCAAGGTCAATGGCGTCAAGCGACCCCACCAAAAATGCAAGTCGTGAGTACCGTTGGTGCAGGCGATACCTTAGTGGCAGGCATGGCATGGGGGCATCTACAACAATGGTCAGAAGATGACATTTTAAGTTTTGCTACCGCGTTATCAGCCTTGGCCGTCACCCAAGTTGGGGTGGGCGTTGCAAGCCTAGAGGCGGTATCTGCTATACAACAGCAAGTAAAAACGCTGCCACAACAAAAAGCAACCATACAAATGCAAACAAAAACAGGGACATTGCTATGAATATTGCCATTATTACCGCTTGCCCAAGTGGCGTAGCTAACAGCATTATTGCTGCCGGTTTATTAGAACAAGCCGCTAAATCGCTAAATTGGACTGCCAATGTTGAATGCCAATCTGAACTGATTGCCCAGCCACCATTAACCGCGCAGCAAATTGAACAAGCCGACGTTGTGATCATCGCGGCCAATACCACGGTAGACACCAGCCGTTTCATCGGTAAAAAAGTCTATCAAGGCGATATTTCAGCTTGCTTTAACGATACACAAAAATGGTTAGAAGAAGCGGCACAACAAGCCACAACGTTAGCGCAAGTCAATATCACCACCGCCACGCCAGTTAGTCTGTCTGGCAACAAGAAGATTGTGGCGATCACCGCTTGCCCTACCGGCGTTGCTCACACTTTTATGGCCGCTGAAGCACTTGAAGAAACTGGGAAAAAACTTGGACACCAAATTAAAGTTGAAACCCGTGGCTCGGTTGGCGCTAAAAACCAACTGACCGACCAAGACATCGCCGACGCCGATTTAGTGATCATTGCCGCTGATATTGAAGTGCCACTGGATCGCTTTGCAGGTAAGCCGCTCTACAAAACCAGTACCGGTCTGGCACTGAAGAAAACCGAACAAGAATTCACCCATGCCTTTGCCCAAGCTCAGCCTTATCAAGCAGGTCAAAGTTCCGCAACGACCGCAAGCCGCGAAGAAAAAACAGGGGTATATAAGCACTTAATGACGGGTGTGTCCCACATGTTGCCATTAGTGGTGGCCGGTGGTTTATGTATCGCACTGTCTTTTGTGTTTGGTATTAAAGCATTTGAGCAAGAAGGCACATTAGCGGCAGCATTAATGACCATTGGTGGCGGTTCTGCATTCGCATTAATGATCCCCGTTCTGGCTGGCTTTATTGCCTTTTCCATTGCTGACCGTCCAGGTTTAGCGCCTGGTTTAATTGGCGGTATGTTGGCAAGTTCTACTGGCGCAGGCTTTATCGGCGGTATCCTTGCCGGTTTCATTGCAGGTTATGCAGCTAAATTTATTGCAGAGAAACTCAAACTGCCACAATCAATGGAAGCGTTAAAACCTATTTTAATCATTCCATTATTGGCAAGCTTATTTACTGGCTTGGTGATGATCTACATCGTCGGCGGCCCAGTTTCTAGCATCATGGCGGCAATGACAGAATTCCTAAATAATATGGGCTCTGCCAATGCGGTGTTATTGGGGATTATTCTTGGTTGCATGATGTGCTTCGATTTAGGTGGCCCGATCAACAAAGCGGCATACACTTTTGGCGTCGGTCTATTGGCATCACAGACTTATATGCCAATGGCTGCGGTAATGGCCGCCGGTATGATCCCACCACTAGGCTTAGGTTTAGCGACCTTCCTTGCGAAGAGCAAATTTGAAGCCAGTGAGCGCGAAGCAGGTAAAGCGGCCACCGTTCTCGGTTTATGCTTTATCACTGAAGGTGCGATCCCATTTGCGGCTAAAGACCCAATGCGCGTGATCCCATGCTGCATGGCGGGCGGTGCATTAACCGGTGCACTCTCTATGCTATTTGGCGCAAAACTGATGGCGCCACACGGCGGTTTATTCGTATTGCTGATCCCAAATGCCATCACCCCTGCACTGTTGTATTTAGTGGCGATTCTTGCCGGTACTGTGGTAACAGGCGTGAGCTATGCTTTCTTGAAAAATAAAGCCGAATCCAAGGCAGTTGCGGCTTAAGTAGTGGATGACCAACTGTTTTATTAATGACGGTTGACTACGAAAAAATAAACGCCCTTTCAAACTATTAACAGACTTCCGAAAAGAATCCGTTAATAGTGAAAGGGCGTTTTTATCAATAAAAATAGGATTTGTTAACTATGTAACCACAAAAGAGCAGCGTCTTTATGCTCAAATGATTTAATCTCACCTGACATAAACCAACCACCTACTTTCGCAGCTGTAGTGGTACGGTGATTTTGGCCACCTAATTAGAGGTGATATCATCACCTCATATATCAATAGGTGCCAATTATGACAAAACGAACAAGACCAACATTTAGCCCTGAATTTCGACTTGAATCTGCATTGTTAGTAACCGAACAAGGTTACACCGTTCAAGAAGCCGCTAGCGCCATGGGCGTTGGCAAATCGACAATGGATAAATGGGTACGCCAATTACGTCAAGAGCACAATGGGATAAAGCCTAAAGCAACGCCAATAACACCTGAGCAACTTAAAATTCGCGAATTAGAGAAAAAAGTTGCTCGTCTGGAAGAACATAATGAAATTTTAAAAAAGGCTACAGCTCTGGTGATGTCCGACTCACTGAACAATTTTCGATAATCGAAAAACTCAAGCAGAGCTATAGCGTTACTACATTATGCAAAGTGTTCAGTGTAAATCGAAGCAGTTATAAGTACTGGAAAGCACGCTCAAAAATGCCGAATGTTGAATTGATTAAGCTTAAAAGCTTAATCAAAGAAGTTCATATTGCGAGTAATGGTTCAGCAGGAGCGAGAAGCATAGCGGATATGCTAATAGCTAAAAATGTACCTATGAGTCGTTATCGTGCTTCTAAGTTAATGAAATCACTTGGCTTAGTTAGTTGCCAAATGTCCAAGCATAAATACAAACGAGCGCCACAAGAGCATATTGAAATACCTAATCATCTTGATCGACAATTTGCAGTAACTGAACCAAATCGAGTTTGGGTAGGAGATGTGACTTACATTTGGGCTGGAAATCGTTGGATGTATTTAGCTGTTGTCATTGATTTATTCGCACGTAAACCAATTGGCTGGGCAATGTCGTTATCACCAGATAGCAAATTAACAGGAAAAGCACTAACAATGGCTTTTGAGTCTCGTGGGAAACCGAAAGGCGTTATGTTCCACAGCGATAGTAATAATGTGTTGGCTAGATTTCATCATACACTAACTAAGAAAGTTGGTTCATGCTTGAAAGATGGTACCAATAATGTTCTGAGCTATCTGACCCACACAGCGATCGACCTTATGTGTCCTTCCTTGGATCTGTCGATTGCTTAGTTTCATTATTTGGTGAGGGTTGCCTCGCCAATATTTGTGACTCAAGAAGGGCCTGACGCCTGTCCCATTACTGTCTTGTCCAAGTATTTGGTTTTGTGACTCTTGTCCATGATCATATAGTGAAGGAGTCAATAATGAATACCAGTACAATCTCATCTTATGTCATTGGTGGAGTGGATACTCATAAAGATATCCACGTTGCTGCCATCGTCAATGATTCTAATCAAGTATTATCAAGTGAATACTTCCCAGCAACCCGCCATGGATATAAGGAAATGCTAAAGTGGATGTCTTCATTTGGTAAAATATCACGTGTGGGTATTGAGTGTTCAGGGACGTATGGTTTGGGCTTGCTTCGTTATATGCAAAGCAGTGGCATTGAAGTATTGGAAGTAACAGCACCAGATAAGGTTGATCGAAGAAAACGAGGCAAGGATGACACAATAGACGCAGAAAATGCTGCTCATGCCGCGTATAGTAAATTACGCACGGTGACGCCAAAGACGCGAGATGGGATGGTTGAGTCGCTAAGAATACTTAAAGGTTGCCGTAAAACAGCAATGGCAGCTCGAACTGTTGCCCTTCAGATGATTAGAACGAGCATTGTATCTTCCCCCGACGAAATAAGAGATACATTAAGACATATGACTCGTATGACTTTGATTCGCACACTAGCATCAAGCAGACCTGATTTAACAGCTTACAAAAATATTTCTAGCGCATATAGGATCGTATTTAAATCCTTAGCTCGTAGATATCTTGAACTTCATGACGAGATTGCGGATTTAGATAAAATGATTTCTTCTATCGTTGACATGCTTGCTCCTGAATTAATCGAACAAAAAGCCGTTGGATACGAATCCGCCGCACAATTATTGATAACGTTGGGTGATAACCCTGAACGTTTAAACTCTGAATCTAGTTTTGCTGCGTTATGTGGAGTTAGCCCTATACCTGCATCCTCAGGAAAAACCAATAGACACAGGCTTAATCGAGGTGGTGATAGAGCTGCAAATAGTGCACTCCATATTATTGCGATTGGTAGACTTAGAACTGAGCAGCGTTCAAAGGATTACATCAAAAAACGAACGGCTGATGGATTATCAAAAATGGAAGCTATACGCTGCTTAAAAAGATACATAGCACGTGAAATTTATTACCTTTTGAAAAATAGAAACGCCTTAATCAACAGTATACAAATAACGACTTGACTCTTAGAAGGGCATCCAAGGAAGCCATTATACGAGTCGCTATTATCGTCAATTACTATGGCGTTACCAACTAAAACAAAGTTTGTCACGTCGTGGTAATTGCTGGGATAACGCTCCGATGGAGCGTTTCTTTCGAAGCTTTAAAACAGAATGGATGCCCATTACGGGCTATCGTAGCTTTTCGGAAGCTAGGTTAGACATCATTAAATATATAACAGGTTATTACAGCCGACTCAGACCGCATCAATATAATGGAGGGTTAACACCTAATAGATCGGAACAATTATATTGGGAAAACTCTAAAACTGTGGCCAATTTTCATTGACCACTACACTTGCTCTTTTTATCTGCCACTTCTTCTTTTATATCTTGGGCTTGGTCTTGTAGTTGGTCTTTTTTATCTGCTATTTTTTCTTTCTTACTCGCCATCACTTCTGCAATACCGGCAAAATTATCAGCTAATTTTTGCGCTTGAGCATCTGGGAATTTCTTAGCGAAAGAGGCTTTCAATTGGCCTTTTAAGCCATCGATCACTTGTTGCTTATCTTTACCTGCCGCCGCTTCACGAATATGGGAAACTGAGCTCGCCAATTGCTTTAACTCAGGAAATAAGTTGGCATCTTTTAGTGGTGCTAATAATTTAATGTCTTTTAGATCCGCTTGATCGACCTTATTGTCTAAGGTGGTGATTAATGAGTCCACTTTATCTAATGTTTTCGCCCCGCGTTGATATAGAGGAGCAATCGCTTCATCTTGAGCAAAGCTAGTGACTTTATCAACCGTCATAAACAGCAATACCATGATGATCACAATCGGCAATAATAAACCACTAAATAAGCCAACAAAAAAATTATTCATACCAGAGGCAAAGTTTTTCATTTATTTTTCTTCCTGAATCAAGAGAATACACTCTAGTTATTAAAGGTGCGTATGGATGAGCGCTTTACCTTATATGCTTGAAAAGGCACAGAGCTTGATTCACATTAATCTGAATACTGACTGAAACTTTATCGGATGAAATCAGAAAAATTTCAAGCGATAAAAATATAATGATCGACTAACAAAGCCACAAACAAACCCATCAAATGATAGATCGAAAATTTAAAGGTCTCCATTGCACTTCTGGAGGTGGAAACGTATTTAAGTTGCACAGCTTTATAAATAAATCCGCCAGACAATACGGTAGAAGCCAGTGCATAAATCAACCCACTCATACCGACTAAAACCGGTAGAAAACACACAATTGCTAATAAAATGGTATAGAGCAATACCGTGGTTTTAGTGAACGCCACCCCATGAGTGACAGGCAACATAGGAATATCTGCTTTGGCGTATTCATCTTTTCTATGGATCGCTAATGCCCAAAAATGCGGTGGTGTCCAAATAAAAATAATCATCACGAGCAACCAAGCATGAGCATGCATTTCACCTGTCATTGCCGTCCAACCCAGCAACGGCGGCATCGCACCAGCAATACCTGCAATCACAATATTTTGCGGTGTGGCGCGCTTTAAATATAAAGTATAGATCAAGGCGTAACCCACCAAACTGGCAAAGGTAAGCCAAGCGGTAAGTCCATTGACACAAAAATACAAACTGACAAAGCCAAGTAACCCAATGCTGGTGGCAAACACACTCACTTTCCAACTCTTCAATTGCCCAGAAGGTAGTGGCCTTTTTTGTGTTCGTGCCATAATAGCGTCAATTTTACGGTCAATCAGGTGATTAAATGCCGCAGCGGCTCCTGCCATTAAACCTATGCCCCATAGCCCCATCACTAGCGGCTGCAATGCGAGTTTACCCTCCACCGATAAGCACATACCCACCAATGCTGTGAGTAGCATAAGCATGACCACCTTTGGCTTAGTAAGGGAGTAATACAATTTTGCTTGAGTTTGAATCGTCGCCAATACCCCATTGAACTGGTTGTGTTTGAGATTATGGGATTGAGTATTATTGGCCGTATTAGTGTCTGCTGAAGTCGGGGATACCTTAGACTCTAATGATGACGTGAAGTCTTGTTTTGGTGAAGGCGTCGATCCTGAAGATGACGACACCGATTGATAACGAGTTCGATATCGTAACGACCCAGTCTTTTTTTGCGGCTCTGGAAACTGGACTATATTAGATTTCGCCATATTGACTCCTACCGAATAACCGTATTATTTGATGCTTTAGACGAACAGTGATCTATCGTTAATCACCCCTTATCAACATTGCTTAGCACATAAGCTTTGAGGTGTACGCTCGCTATATCGCAAAGCAAAATGTATTTTCACCATCATTAACAATAGCAGAGCTGCCACAAAATTATGCGCGACCGCCAAAATAACAGGAAGATGCAGAAGCACATTCGCGATTCCCAATCCAATTTGAATCACCACTAAACCCATTAGCCACCAGCCCAAACGACGAAAATGATGCAAAGATCGGGATGATGTAGATGTAGATGTAGATGTAGATGTAGATGTAGATGTAGATGTAGATGTAGATGTAGATGTAGATGTAGATGTAGAAAAAGCATGCCAGCGAATCAATTGCAACGCCAAACTGATAAGCACCCCAGCAGTTAACAATGCGCCAAAGCGATGAGAAACATGAATCGTCATACGAGAGGCATAATCTAAAACCCCAAATTCATAGCTGCCGTTAGCGTTATGATGGGCGGTTTGCAAAACTGAAAATGCCGAAGTGAATTGTAATTGTTGCCACCAGTTTCCTTCACAAATAGGCAGAGAAGTACACATTAAGGCGGCGTAATTTGACGAGGTCCATCCACCCAACATAATTTGCATGATCAGTATGATTAACCCGAGTATCCCCAATCGTTTCAAGCCTTGCGTAGGTGGATTTTCGGGCGGAGAAGCTTTATCTCTTTGCTGTAATGAGCCCCTAATATGGGAGCGAGAACTAAGCGTTGATATGGCACTAGAGTCGGTCTGTAGTGGTACAGTCGCCAGTAGCTTCATTATATAGTGCTTAATATGTTGCAGACGTAAATGAAGCCACAATAACAAACACGCAATACTAAAGCCTCCGACTAAATGCAGCATCACAATAATCGGCATTAACTTGAGTGTGACCGTCCACATACCTAATGCTGCTTGAGCAATCACTAAAATAGATAAGCCAATAGGTAAAGCAATACTAAGCTTGATGAATTTTAATCGAGCTAATCTGATACTAAAAAATAAAATCGCAGCGATCATAAGGCCAAGTGTGGCGGCAACATAGCGGTGGATCATTTCCAGCCACGCTTTATGCGGTTCGACCATTAAATCAGGATATCGCGTATTGGCGGCCTCAATTTCATGATGCTCATTGGGCACGCTTAACTGCCCAAAACACCCCGGCCAATCAGGGCAACCTAATCCAGCATCTGAAATTCGAGTATAAGCACCTAGCACAATCACGATTAAAGTCAGCAAGAAACTAAGCCTAACTAACCAAGTAAGTGCGCGCCATAACCCAATTTTATGCTCGATAGTTGTTCGCATATCAACTCCTTTCATCCCACTCGAGATAACTTTAGCAGTTTGCGTAAATCGCCCAGTAAGCCTTTAACAGATGCGCTCAGTGCGGGCGAAATGGTCTGTGTATCCATCATCAATTGCTGACCGGAATCGATAATATTCTGCGATGGTTTGGGATGGGCATTTAAAGGCACGGGATAACGCATCACCCAATCCCCTAATGGATCAATCACCACAAAATCTTGTTGAGAAAATTGAGCACTTTCGTTTTTCAGCCAAGTTTCACTGACCGCGACTTGTTGATAATCCCAAGCAGATAAAGCCGACTTATCACTATCCGGTTTAACCAATATTACCGTTGCCACCCGAGGCTGATCTTTACCCAGTGCCACATGGGATTGGTGCAAAAGTGCTAATTGTTGCTGGCATACAGCCAAACACTTTTGCGGCATGATATACCCTATTTGCCATAATTTAGCCGCAGGGTTTACCATATTAACTGATTGATAACTCATTTTAGGGGATATCCATACGCCATAGTTAGTCACGCCAGAATGATACCAATGAAAAAACAAAATCAGCTTAGCCGCCACAATTGGCAAAGAAAAAATCAGCAACATCCACCACAGTATTTTGCGGTTTTTCACAGCCGAAGCTTTAGGCCTATTGAGTTGAGACGGAACACTTGAGGGCATCATTTTGGCTCCTTAATTTGCGTCGTTTGCGACATAATGGTTTTTCGGTTTGACTGCCATATTTGATAACCAAACCACAATGACAACAGCGCTAACACTAGCGCCATACAAAACCATTGAATCGCATAACCAAAATGACGAGTTGAAGTCATCGGAATGGGTTTCCACGGATGCGGTAACGGTTTTTCTAACGCTAAAACCGAAAGAGGCTGGATAACATAATCAAATAAAGGCAAATTCAATTTGGTTGTTAGGGCGGGTATTGATAGGTTTTGGATCCGCATCGGCCAACCAGATTCCGCCATTAATGACTCACTCATCGGATTAGTTTGTTTACGATATAAGCGACCAACAATATGTTGTGGGGAATGTAGCCGCGTGACTGCCGGCAATATGCGACGATCGGGACCACTTGCCACAAAACCAAGTTCCAATAAGGCGAACTCCGCAATACGATTATTTGTTGCCCCAATACTTGTTGATGGCGCTTGAATTTTGACCACTTGAAAAGCCAGGTAGCCGACTTTTCCTTGCCATGTTTGGTTATCGAGCAAAATGATCTTAGTCTGCGGGGTTTGCTTAGCGCCACTGTTTAATGATAAATGAGTCGGGGTCACGGTTACGGCGATTTTAACACCATTGTGCTGCCAAACCTTTTGCGCCTGCTGATCAATTTGTCCCTGTTGACCAAATCGAGGCGAAGTACGCTGTAACCATTGAGATAAGCTGATAGGCACGGCATTTTGCTTGGCTAATAATGCTTGTTCTATCTGCACTTTTTGATCCCCTCTTGCCAATTGCCAAAATCCCAATTTGACCATTAATACAAATAGAGCCACAGTTAACAGGAGTAAAAATAGCTTTTTGGCTCGACCCGATGATTCATTTTTCACGCTGCGACAAGGAGCCTCAATGACAGCAATATTATTAATAAAGTTTCTATTGGTCGTTTTGATCCTTTTCATTTTTTATAATCTCGCCCGCGCCTTATATGTGATGGTAAGAGAATCGTCTGACAATGAAAATTCACCTATAAATCCGCCTTCTATGACTCATTTTATTGGCCGTCGATTACTCTTCGCTGTTTGCGTGATGTTATTCCTTATTTTCCTCATGGCTTCTGGCATCATTACCCCGAATCCGAGACCTTATTGACTCATTGGTGTTCTTTTTTATTTTTTTGTTCTCGTCTCTCCACCGGTATTCATCGCCTACAACACATAAACAAACACAAACAAGCACAACCAAACCACATCAACAAAGTGCCAATACCAACTGCCAGCCTGAAATGCGAAATGATCTTTAGGGGAAAAATGATCAAAGGAAATTCGCACCAGCAGCACAATAAGAAAAAGTGTTCCTAGCGTGACATGCACCCCATGGAATCCGGTTAACAAGAAGAAGGTATTGCCATATACACCAGACTGGAGCGTTAATTCCATTTCTTGATAGGCGTGAATGTATTCTTGCCCTTGATAAAATAAGAATGCTAATGCCAACACGATGGTGATTTCTAACCACACGATCAAAGCAGTTCGATGATTTTTTTCTAAATTAAGGTGCGCAAAGTGCAGAGTAATAGAAGAGGTAAGCAGAATAATAGTGTTCATTAATGCCAAGCCTTGCCATGGCATCGCTTCGGTCACACCACCAGCAGGCGTGGTGATCAAAGGCCAAATTGCTTCAAATGCGGGCCACAACACTTCATGAGTCATGCCATTATTAGATGCGCCCCCTAGCCAAGGAACGGAAATCATACGGGCATAAAATAACGCCCCAAAAAAGGCGCCAAAAAACATCACTTCAGAGAAGATAAACCAGCTCATTCCTTGTCTAAAAGAACGACTCAGTTGATTGGAATATAAACCTGAAACAGATTCTTGCACCACGTTACTAAACCAACCCACCAGCATCACAATTAAGGTGCCAATACCCGCCAGTAATACCAAGCCCCCCAAATCACTGGTAAAAGCTTTATCTTGAATATACAACCCCGCCCCAACCGCGATCATAAACAAGGCTAACGCACCGACGATCGGCCAATTACTCTCCGGCGGCACATAATACACTTGCGGTTGTTTAGTGGCACTACGAGTAAATTCATCTTGTCGTGCTTGTTTTTGCTGTATTTGTAACGCTTGCTTTGGCGATACTGGGCTAGCAACACTTTCAATGTGTTTATTCATTCTCTGGCTCTCCTTCTCCAACCATCTATGCTGCCTCAATAAATGGAATAAATAACAGCATGGTTTTCGATGAATCCTTCATAAACATGAACGACTTAGGACCATCCTTTATCCTTTCTCAAGCCTATAAGCTTGATGTTTTCACAATGTGGTCATCATTTAATTCTGAGCGACATTGAATACATTTCTCACCACTTGTCGATCACCTTTGCTAACCACAATGTCAATAACATCCTCTACTACTGGTTTTTTCGTTATTTCAGTGGTGACTTTTTGCTTGTCGGTAATGTCATATAAAGTATAGGACAATGTCAGCGTGTTTATTGATTGTGGCAGTTGATGATCAACATAAAAAATGACGGGTAACTCAGCGACCGCATGGGCACCTAAAGGTTGATGATTAAAACAAAAACACTCAATCTTATTAAAATGAGTCGCCGCTAATCCCGGCGATATAGAAGGAACCGCCTGACCTATCATGGCTTTATTGCCATTATTGACCGCATGGTAGGTGGTTTTTATCACCTGCCCTGGATGAACAAATATTTCGGTTTGATTAGGGCGAAATGTCCATGGAATACTAGGACTAACATTAGAAATAAATTGCACTAACACTTTGCGTGACGTATCGATTGTGAGCCCTTGTGATGAAGCGGCCACAGTATTAGTTTTGCCATTAATGCCCAGTTTGTCGCACATAATGTCGTACAGCGGCACTAAGGCAAAACCAAACGCGAACATGCCGATCACGCCCAGCAACAAATAGCTAATTAACCGCTTCTGATTCAGACCTTGTTTGCCATGCTTAAGATCGTTGTTCGCCATAGCAACACCTTAATCCACTTTCGGTGGTGTTGAGAATGTATGGTGCGGCGCTGGACTTGGTACTGTCCATTCTAGCCCTTCAGCTCGCTCCCAAGGTTTGGCGGGCGCAGCCTCTCCTCCTCGAATACATTTCACCACCACCACTAAGAATAAAAGTTGTGATAATCCAAAAGCAAAACCGCCAATCGAGACTATTTGGTTAACGTCGGCAAATTGGATCGCATAATCAGGAATCCGTCTTGGCATGCCAGCCAATCCTAGAAAGTGCATCGGGAAGAACAACACATTAACCGACACCAACGACAACCAAAAATGCCATAAACTCAAAGTTTGGTTGTACATATTGCCAGTCCATTTGGGCAACCAATAATAGGCCGCCGCCATAATTGAAAATACCGCCCCTGTTACCAACACATAATGAAAGTGCGCCACCACAAAATAGGTATCGTGATATTGAAAATCAGCCGGCACAATAGCAAGCATCAAACCGGAAAATCCACCAATGGTAAATAACACAATAAACGCAATCGCAAATAACATCGGGGTTTCAAAAGTGAGCGATCCACGCCACATGGTTGCCACCCAGTTAAATACTTTAACCCCAGTCGGCACCGATATCAGCATGGTGCAATACATAAAGAATATTTCGGCAAAAACCGGCATGCCAGTAGTAAACATGTGATGGGCCCACACTAAGAAAGACAAGCCTGCAATCGCGCAAGTGGCGTACACCATCGAATGATAACCAAACAACCGCTTGCCACTAAAAGTCGGGATAATCGCCGAAATAATACCGAATGACGGTAAAATCATAATGTACACTTCAGGATGACCGAAAAACCAAAAAATATGCTGGAACATCACAGGATCGCCGCCCCCAGCCGCATCGAAAAAACTGGTGCCAAAGTACTTGTCGGTCAATATCATGGTGACCGCACCCGCTAATACTGGCATTACCGCAATTAATAAAAAGGCTGTAATAAGCCATGTCCACACAAACATTGGCATCTTCATCCAACTCATCCCTGGTGCGCGCATATTCACAATAGTCACGATCACATTGATCGCCCCCATGATCGAGCTGATACCCATGATATGAATAGAAAATACAAATAGCGCGGTACTATCTGGAGCATAAGTGGTAGAAAGCGGCGCGTAGAAAGTCCAACCAAAATTAGGGCCACCACCATCAGTCAACAATGAGGAGAGTAAAATCAGGAACGCAAAAGGCAAAATCCAAAAACTGAGATTATTCATGCGCGGCAACGCCATATCCGGCGCACCAATCATTAATGGGATCATCCAATTAGCTAAACCAGTAAAAGCTGGCATCACGGCGCCAAATACCATGATTAAACC
Organism: Vibrio algicola; assembly: GCF_009601765.2. NCBI lineage: Bacteria > Pseudomonadati > Pseudomonadota > Gammaproteobacteria > Vibrionales > Vibrionaceae > Vibrio > Vibrio algicola. Next base: position 117,884 of record NZ_CP045700.1, on the reverse strand, counting down.
ATGCACTGTGGTCATTTGATTAAAGAAATTAGGCTCAACTAATTGTAATCCAGGTTGAAAGAGCTCGGCGCGGATCACCATTGCCATCGCCCCACCAGTGAAAAACATGATCAAGCTAAACCATAAATATAAGGTGCCGATATCTTTATGATTGGTGGAATACATCCAACGCTTGATGCCTTTTTGCGGACCGTGGGCATTCTCGTTATGATCAAGATTATCCATTGGTGTATTCATCATTTTACCTCCACGGATTGGCTGGCATCACTTGATTCATTTTCTGGCATTAACGCTTTTTTGATATCGGATGCTTGCACCGCATCGCCAGTATCATTACCCCAAGCATTTCTTTCATAAGTCACAACTGCGGCAATTTCTTCTTGTGATAATTGGTTAGCAAAAGCTTGCATTGCCGTGCCAGATACACCATGCAATACCACATCGATATGATGCTCAACCGGTCCAAGCGCCACTTTACTGCCCTTTAATGCAGGGAAAACCGTTCCCATACCTAACCCTGTCACTTGATGACAAACGCTGCATCGTTCGTTATATATTTTTTCGCCTTTGGTCATTAATTCTTCTAGTGGTAAGGTTTTATCTAGTGCTTTCTCTTGTTCTATTTTTTGCTGTGCGACTATTTGTTGTTGCTCACTAAGCCAAATATCGAAATCTTTTTCTGGCACTGCTTTAACCACAATCGGCATAAAGCCATGATTGCGTCCGCATAACTCGGCACATTGGCCGCGATAAATGCCGGGCTTATCTATTTTGGTCCACGCCTCATTAATAAACCCAGGCACGGCATCTTTTTTCACTGCAAAATCGGGTACCCACCAAGAATGGATCACATCATCAGAAGTCATTAAAAAGCGCACTTTTCGATTAATGGGTAGCACCAAAGGTCGATCAACTTCTAATAAGTAATGTTGACCTTTTTCTTCTGTGCCTTCGATTTGTTGTTGTGAGGTATTCATAAAGCTATAAAACTCGACCCCTTGATTAAAGTAGCTGTAGTGCCATTTCCATTGGGATCCCGTCACGGTAATAGTGAGATCGCTTTGCGAGGTATCTTCCATATCGATTAAAGTTTTAGTGGCAGGGATCGCCATCAGGATAAGAATAATAACGGGGATAATAGTCCAAATAATTTCGACTTTAGTGCTTTCGTGAAAGTTCGCAGCCACTGCGCCACGAGATTTGCGATGACGGAGAATCGAGTAAAACATAATGCCAAACACCACAATGGCAATCGCCACACAGACATAAAAAATCAACATGTGCAGATGATAAACCTTGCCACTGATCTCAGTCACACCACGGGTAAGATTAAGGCGCGTCTCTTGCGCGATTGCTGTAGAGGGGACAATTAACACCAATGCCAAAGCCCAATACATACCCACATTCCATGCGAATAAAATATTTCGACTTAGTACCGCGTAGGTTCGACTCAATGATCTATCCAAGACCCCTCCTCACCTGCCTGTGAAATATCAACAAAATACGTCCGTTGTTCTAAACCAACCAGACCCCAATTACCGTTTCAAGTAATACAGGTATAGAGCGTTGTGAACACACTGATACGGCAAGGTGAGCAAAGAGCTCTATAAATATCTAATTTGAGTACACATCTTCTGACATGTTAATTAAAGCTAGCTAGAGAATGCGAATTGTTCAAGAAAACAGCAATAACAATGTGAACAATAAAAACGTTCAGTAAAATATCTTGAATACTTGATAATAGTGAATACCTGATTAAAATGGTCGGAATTCATGGATGTGTTGAGTTTGGAGACACGATGTACCAATCAAAGCCTGCTACCCCTCTGCCTATTACCACTTTATTTGTTCTTTATGGCATAATTTTTCTTGGTTCTGCCGGATTTTTTATTACGATTCCAGCTTATGTTAGCTTGTTTCTCACTGATCATTCTTTGCAAATAGCGCAAGCCATGCCACTTGAACAACGTCGTAATTTATTTGGTACTGTGATGTCGTTGGCACCCTTTATTTCGATGTTATTTACCCCTTTTATCGCTCGCTTTGCCGATCGATTTAATCGAAAGATCGTAATGGCATTATGCCTCATGGTTGGTGCTATTGGCTTTGCCATGCCCATATATGCCATTGTGGTAGGCTCGGTCGTATTGTTATTTGCCGGTAATATGATCAACAGTTTAGGCTCGGCTAGCCAACCGATCGCTCAAGCTATTTTGTCGGATAACAGCCAAGGCAAAAATAAAGCCACCTTAATGAGTTTAGTGGCAGTGGTAATGACCGCCGCGATGTCTTTTGGACCGGCACTGGGCAGCAAATTATCCGCACTGTATGGCGCTCAAGCTCCATTTTATGCCTGCTTAGTCATCGCTTTAGTCTGTTTGTTATTATTGAATCTCATAAAACTGCCAACACAAACGGCTTTAAGCGAAGAAAATCCATGGTCACTTGCAGCGCCTCTCGCACGCAGCAAAACTGGACTGCTACCTTGTTTAGCCATCGTGTTTATTTGTCAATTTAGCTGGAGTTTATATTTCCAAAATATTTCTTTTCTACTACCACAAAAATGGAATATTTCGGTCGAAAGTGATTTTTATCAATTCTATATGATGGGAATTGGCATTGTGATGATGGCATCATTATTACTGCTTCCCCGCCTAATTTTGACTTACCTTAAGCTCACCACAGCTTTACGCACAGTATTATTTTTTGCCGCAGTGGGTATGTTATTACTGGCGATCACACCAACCCCAACCACCCATGTAATTGCGATGATTTTCACCGCGATCATGGTGGCATTATCCTTTCCGTTATACATTACTTCATTATCGGATAGGGCCAGTCACTCAGACCAAGGTTGGGCAATGGCGTTATCCAGTGCGATGGTCGGTTTAGCTTGGACATTAACCGGTTATATCACCGCTCGCTTGGTTAATATCGAGTTAATTCTGCCAACCGCGATTGCGGTGCTAGGTTACCTTATTGCAATTTTATTAGTGCCAAAACCTCTCCCGTCTCAATCTAATCATGAGGCTCAATAATGACGAGTTTGACTTCTGCTTCGTTAGCCCAGCAATTAGCACAAACGACTTGTCATCCAGTTTTGCCAAAGGAATTTCAATTTGGGATTGGTTTAATTGTCGATCTCTCAGCCACCAGTGATATTTGGGGAAAAGTCACTGCTGGGCATAGCTTTGCCGATGAAATAAAACGCCAAGCACAAGTTATTCAAGCCAAAGTTGAGATCGGACGCTACGCAGAAGAACGCACAATTTATCAAGACACAGATAATTTTTCAGATAGCCAAGCTCGTACTATGCATATTGGCATCGATTTAGGGGTTCCTACGCACACGCCGGTATTTGCACCGCTTGATGGCAAGATTTTTGGATTTGCCGATCATCAAACACAGGGTGATTACGGTCCCACTATTATTTTATGTCACCAACTTGATGGCTTGGTTTTCCATACCCTTTACGGTCATTTATCTAGAGATTCTTTAGCTGATTTATTTATTGGTAAAAGCATCCAACAAGGTGAGCAGTTTGCCCGTATAGGTGCGAGCAATGAAAATGGCGGTTGGGCCTCACATCTACATCTGCAAATCATCCAAGATATGGGTAATCATACCGACGATTATCCGGGTGTAATTGATCCCGCTCAAGCTGATTATTACCTGAATAATTGTCCCAACCCGAATCTGATATTAAAGAGAACCGATTTAAAATAAAAATGAGCGAAACCCTCTAGCACCTCCTCGTTAAACAACTCTGATCAGTCAAAACTTTCCATTGAAGGTGCATAGTATAGAGTTCACTTTATCGTTTTAGATATCAATAAGATAAAATCACTCGCTCATAAATCTTGAAAAAGGATGAATTTAAACCTATAAACCTAGCGCACAAAAGCTCAATAAAGCTCTTTAATTGCCTTTCAACTTCGTGATATAAAACCAACCAACATTTAAGTAACAATATATTAACTTGCAGATGATAGTTATTTCCGCATGTTTCTATTTTAAACCTTCTGATGTATAGACAGATTCACTAGAGCCGTTATGATGGTGAGTTCCTAATAACAAGACTGTTAACAGGATCGAATGAACTGGACTTTATTCGTCATTTTAAAACGATAAACAGGTTGAATTATGCAAAACGACACAACAATTATATCTAAACTTGCTAATGGCAATTTAGTGCTACAAATATTACTCGGCATTGCTGCTGGTATCGTACTGGCACTGGTGTCACCGGAAGCTGCAAAAAGTGTTTCGATGATCGGGGGATTATTTGTTGGCGCATTAAAAGCCGTCGCCCCTATTTTGGTTTTCATTTTAGTCGCAGCGTCGATTGCCAACCAAAAACAAAATGCTAACAGTAATATGCGCCCCGTTATTGTTCTTTATCTTTTAGGCACATTATTGGCATCACTGACCGCAGTGACCTTTAGCTTTATGTTCCCAACCCATTTAACCTTAGTGGCAGGCGCAACCGGCACTACCCCACCACAAGGTATTGCAGAAGTTCTGCATACTTTGCTATTTAAAGTGGTCGATAACCCAATTAATGCCTTAGTTGAAGCCAACTACATTGGTATTCTAGCTTGGGGGATTGGTTTTGGTATTACCCTGCGCCACACCAGTGAAGCAACTAAAACTATGCTTACGGATGTGAGCCACGGCGTCACTATTATGGTTCGCTTTATTATTCGCCTTGCGCCAATTGGTATCTTCGGTCTAGTCGCATCCACGTTTGCTACTACAGGCTTTGCTGCACTTGCGGGCTACGTACATTTATTAGCGGTTTTATTAGGGTCAATGTTCTTTATTGCCCTAGTGTTAAACCCAATAATTGTGTTCGTAAAAACCAAACAAAACCCATACCCATTAGTATTTCGTTGCTTACGCGAAAGTGGTGTAACGGCGTTCTTTACTCGTTCAAGTGCCGCCAATATTCCAGTGAACATGGCATTGTGTGAGAAACTAAAACTCAATGAAGATACTTATTCGGTATCGATTCCACTCGGTGCGACCATTAATATGGCGGGCGCGGCGATCACCATTACCGTATTGACACTTGCAGCCGTTAACACTCTGGGCATTCAAGTGGATATCTTCACCGCAGTACTGCTTAGTGTGGTTGCGGCGGTATCAGCTTGTGGCGCTTCAGGTGTTGCCGGCGGTTCATTGCTGCTTATCCCACTGGCTTGTAGCTTATTTGGCATTTCAAACGATGTGGCGATGCAAGTCGTTGGTGTCGGCTTTATTATTGGTGTTATCCAAGATTCAGCTGAAACGGCGCTGAATAGCTCAACCGATGTGGTCTTTACCGCTGCGGTTTGTCGCTCAAAAGATGGCGAAGTAAGCGTACAATCGGCTGAAGTATAATTACAGTGATGAATTGATGTACATAATTAATACATCCAATAAAAGTAAATAGACAAGCGACCAACTTACTCATTAAGTTGGTCGTTTTTTTGATTAAAATTAATGAATCACAAGCTCAAATTTAGGTATACTGCCGCCATCATCACGCCACCCGTGATTTTTATTATTTTTGGAGACCGCATGACTATTGAACGCCACCACACTAAAGCCCGTATGAGCCGTATCGTTAAGCACAACAACACGGTTTATCTTTGTGGCCAAGTTGCCGAAGATCGCACCAAAGGCATTACTGACCAAACTGAAACCATGCTCGCTAAAGTGGATGCCTTATTGGCTGAAGTAGGCAGCAGCCGTCAGCATATTTTAAGCGCAACAATCTACATTAAAGATATGTCTATGTTCGCTGAAATGAATAACGTATGGGACAACTGGGTTCCAGAAGGTCACGCTCCAGCTCGCGCTTGTGTTCAAGCATCAATGGCAAGCCCTGAGCTATTAGTCGAAATTTCAGTTGTGGCTGCTATCGCTGAATAATTGATTTAAGCAATTAAAGCATTAAGTCCCGTGTGATAGATGATCACACGGGGCTTTTTTATACCTATTACAGCAATTAGATTGTTAACTGTGATGATAGCAATCGTAGCCACTATCTGGTGATCTCATTACTTTAATGGCTATTCGTTTGGGGTCGAATGAACAAAAAAATGAAATTGAGCGGTCTGTTCGTTATATTGTTAGTAAGCGATAAGACAAATACCCGACACCTATCAAAGCAGTGTCGTCACTATCGGGCTATCTAATCATTGTGATCGGTTTCAATACCGTTCGTTTCACTATAAGGAAAGCAGATGAATAACGATTATACTCCAGCTAAAGTTTGGACCATGGAAGAAGAGAATGGTGGCACTTGGGGCAGCATTAACCGTCCAGATTCTGGTGCTCGTTTTGAGCGAGAATTACCGGTAGGTAAACATCCCATTCAATTGCATTCAATGGGAACACCTAATGGACAAAAAGTGACGATTATGCTCGAAGAGTTGCTGGCGAAAGGCATTTCAGGGGCTGAATACGATGCCTATTTAATTAAAATTGGCGATAGCGATCAATTCTCATCTGGCTTTGTCGAGGTCAATCCTAATTCAAAGATCCCAGCCTTAGTCGATCGTTCAGGTCCTACGCCAATTAACGTATTTGAGTCCGGCTCTATCTTGTTGTATTTAGCTGACAAGTTTGGTCACTTCCTGCCAACAGCATTAGAAGATCGCGTCAAAGTGATGAACTGGTTGTTCTGGTTACAAGGATCGGCTCCGTATTTAGGCGGCGGTTTTGGCCATTTTTACGCCTATGCGCCAGAGAAATTTGAATACCCGATTAACCGCTTTTCAATGGAAGCCAAACGTCAGTTAGATGTATTAGATAAGCAATTGGCAAACAATACCTTTATCGCTGGTGAAGAATACACCATTGCAGATATCGCCATTTGGCCTTGGTACGGTAATCTTGCACTTGGCAATGCTTACAACGCCGCTGAGTTCTTAGATGTTGGCAGCTACAAAAACCTACAACGTTGGGCTAAGGCTATTTTAGATCGCCCTGCCGTTCAGCGTGGACGTATCGTCAATAAGCCAATGGGTGAAGCGTGGGAAGCAGTAGCTGAGCGTCATAGCGCACAAGATATTGATGATGCCTTGAGTCAAAAGCCTTAAAACACAAGCTTAAGTAAGACTGTTCTATTAAATACACCATGAGTTAGCCACAATCTAACTCATGTTTTTTATGTTTACGCATCAATTGAACATTGTTTTAAATTGAGCTAAATGTGATATCATCAAACACCTCACAAATGAGTTCGCACTAATACATACACAAAGTTAATAATTAAAGTAACCTTATTTATGACTTATCATCCAATAAGAGAATAACAAATGAAGCGATTACCCCTGGCGCTGGCATTAACCGCAATCTTACCCAATTTTGCACACGCAGTCCCATTAGTTCGTTCCAATGATTCAGGGGTGGCATAAGATCAAGATTACTACACCCAAGATATTCGTAATACTCGCATTATCTATACCGAAGAGAACAAACCTCACGCCGAACATGCCGCTGCAGTAGAGCAAATTCTACAACCTGCATATGAAGATACTTTTGGCTTTAAAATGGATAGTCGCCTCAATGTTGGGCTGATGTCGTCTTATAACCAAATTGCCAATGGTTTTTCAAGCCAATACCCCCTCAACCGACAAATCAACTATATGGGTGGGGCGCAACTACCGGATTACTTCACTTCTAGTTCATGGTTAGACACATTATTATTCCATGAAACTGCGCACGACTACCAAATGAATGCCAAAGATAATCTGATCTCACAATCGATATTTAGCGTCCTACGTACCGGGAACATTGGCCCTGTTGGCATTATTCCCGCCGTATTGCCTAACTCAACCTCTGCACGCTTTATGCTTGAAGGGAATGCGGTATTGAATGAATCGTGGCATGGGCAAGGCGGACGACTCTACAGTGGCCTTTATCGAGCAATGACACATGTTCACGCCAAAGCAGGTTATTTAACACCAAAACGCCTTTATAACGACACTCTCTTCTTTCCGTTTGGTGAAAGTGCCTATATCTTTGGTTCGCAATATCAATATTACCTAGCAGAAACTTACGGTTTAGACACCACCAATAAGTTCTTTAAAAACCGCTCCCAACACTGGTTATGGCCTTTCCAAGTCAATAATCCAACCAAACAAACCGTGGGAGAAACTTTTGATACCACATTTGCCGCTTGGGCAGAAGAAGAAACCCAACAAGCGAAAAACATGCAATTAGCGCAAGGTAAAGTGATCGCTCGCTCTAAATATTATGGTGAACTCAATACGCAACAAGGTCAGATTATTTTCTTAACCAACCCTGATGCTGTGAGCGCACCTAAATTAGTCCGCTATGATTTAACTAATGGGGATGTGAGTGAAGAAAATAGCAGCTTAGACATGGGCAAGGTGTACAACATAAACGATGAAGATTATACCGTTTCAGGTCGAAGAACTTCGGTTTGGCGCACTACGCAAGGGTTATTTGATGATGATGCTCTAATCAAAAGTGGCAGTGAAGGTCGAGTCCACCAAGGCTTTATGAGTGATGGTCGTGACGTGTACTTCAAAATCACCGAGTCTTTTGTTCAACCTCAACTTTATGTTGGTGATGAGTTTTATCAAGCGGTGAATTCCTCAGTATTGGTTAAGAATGACGACCTTTATTACTTCATCCAAAAAGGCAATAGTCGCACTTTATATCGCAATAAAGAAGCCATACTCACCTTGCCTGCTTTCTATGCGATGGTGAAAGATGTCGATAGCCAAGGTCAGCTCTACTTTATTGCCAATACTGAAACCGGCAGCTCACTTTTTAGAACTAAAAATGGCAAAATTGAACCTGTTCTTAGCTCAGATAACATCATTGATGCGAGACTTGTCAATGACAAGCAAGTGGTAGCAACCGCGATCTCAGCCGATGATTATTACTATACGATTGAGCCATTAGAAGCTAAACATCAAGCGCCTTACCAAGTGACATTATTATGGGATGGTGAAGATGGCCTTGCCGAGCAGCAACAACAAAAGCTGGCGCAACTAAAACCCGTGCCACTCAATACTGATAGCGACTACGGTTTTTTTAACAATATTCGTTATAGTCGCGGTTCATAAATGCTTTCGCTGTGGTAGAAACCGATGATCAAGATGAAGATGAAATAAAGTGGCGCTATAACGCAACCTTTGAATTTACCGATCCGCTGCATCGCAGTACTTATCGACTTTGGGCGATGAATGATAGCGACTACAGTGATTTAATCGGCGCAGGCTTTAGTAATAACCAATATTTTTTGATGGTTGGTGTCCGTGGTTACTACGTATTAAATGACAATTACTCAGATCCGAACCAACAGAAAAATCAAACTCGAGACGGAGGTCTCGCCGCGCAATTACGTTTGCCTTTCCTTCAAACTGGTTTTTGGGATGCTGAAGTATCGGGTAATTATTATCAAGATTACAAGTTAGACGAGCGCGAACCATTATCAGTACAATTCGATATATCTCGTACCGAACATTATGGTAATAGTTGGTTGTTAAACAAAGAAGCGGCACTATCAGTTTATGGTGTTCAGGACCGAAACGATAATATTCGTGGTGTATCGCTATCACTCGGCACAGATTTACCCGCTGAGTTTTACATTAATCTCTCAGGTAAATATTCAAACAGTGATACCAATCAAGTAGGTAGGAGTGAACGCCGAGGGGTTGAATTAAGCGAAGGTACTGATTTTATTAATAATGACCCAAGCACCTTTATTATGCCATCGCTCAAAGATGATGCTTTTGCCGAAACCGCTAGCTCTGCTCAATTAAAATTGTCGAAAGTAATTAACCTTTCTGCTTATTCGTTCAAAGGGCCTATTTCTTTGTGCCGAGAAATGGTTGAAATGTCGTATCGTCGTTATGACTTAGGCCAGGTAAATGCACTCGGCGATATCTCGATAAATCAAGGTATCATAGGGCTACATATTGATACTTTGATCATGAATGTGTTACCAATCGGTTTCTACACTCAATATATTCGCAGTGATAATAACCCATTAACCGATCAAGATAGTTTTCAAGCAGGGCTATCTTTACCGTTGTAAAACAGCTAAAAATAATGAGATGTAGAGATATTGCGTAGGAAAAAAGCTTGAGAGGGGTCATCGAGGTCACTCTCGAGTAACCAAGAACAAACAGTAGCTTTTCGGCATACTCAAATTGATCAAATATTAAATGGAATTGGTATTTAATGGCATGATACAGACGTAAAAAAGCCCACTATTTCTAGTGGGCTTTTTTTATTTTTAGATTTATAAAAATCTAAAAACTAAATTCAAGCCTGGCGATGTCCTACTCTCACATGGGGAAACCCCACACTACCATCGGCGCTATTGCGTTTCACTTCTGAGTTCGGCATGGAATCAGGTGGGTCCACAATGCTATGGTCGCCAAGCAATATTCTTTGTTAAGACGATTTCGTCTTAACTAATTCGGAAAGCTGCTTTGCTAATTCGTTCTCACACAAATTCAAGTATCTATTCGTATCTTCTATTAAATCCAACAACAAAACCCTTTAGGTGTTGTATGGTTAAGCCTCACGGGCAATTAGTACAGGTTAGCTCAATGCCTCGCAGCACTTACACACCCTGCCTATCAACGTTCTAGTCTCGAACAACCCTTTAGGACGCTTAAAGCGCCAGGGAAGACTCATCTCAGGGCTCGCTTCGTGCTTAGATGCTTTCAGCACTTATCGATTCCGAACTTAGCTACCGGGCAATGCCATTGGCATGACAACCCGAACACCAGTGGTTCGTCCACTCCGGTCCTCTCGTACTAGGAGCAGCCCCCTTCAATCTTCCAACGCCCACGGCAGATAGGGACCGAACTGTCTCACGACGTTCTAAACCCAGCTCGCGTACCACTTTAAATGGCGAACAGCCATACCCTTGGGACCGACTTCAGCCCCAGGATGTGATGAGCCGACATCGAGGTGCCAAACACCGCCGTCGATATGAACTCTTGGGCGGTATCAGCCTGTTATCCCCGGAGTACCTTTTATCCGTTGAGCGATGGCCCTTCCATTCAGAACCACCGGATCACTATGACCTGCTTTCGCACCTGCTCGAATTGTCATTCTCGCAGTCAAGCGGGCTTATGCCATTGCACTAACCACACGATGTCCAACCGTGTTTAGCCCACCTTCGTGCTCCTCCGTTACTCTTTGGGAGGAGACCGCCCCAGTCAAACTACCCACCAGGCACTGTCCACAATCCCGATTAGGGACCTATGTTAGAACATCAAAACTACAAGGGTGGTATTTCAAGGACGACTCCACATCATCTAGCGACAATGCTTCAAAGTCTCCCACCTATCCTACACATGTAGGTTCAATGTTCAGTGCCAAGCTGTAGTAAAGGTTCACGGGGTCTTTCCGTCTAGCCGCGGGTACACTGCATCTTCACAGCGATTTCAATTTCACTGAGTCTCGGGTGGAGACAGCGTGGCCATCATTACGCCATTCGTGCAGGTCGGAACTTACCCGACAAGGAATTTCGCTACCTTAGGACCGTTATAGTTACGGCCGCCGTTTACCGGGGCTTCGATCAAGAGCTTCGACCGAAGTCTAACCCCATCAATTAACCTTCCGGCACCGGGCAGGCGTCACACCGTATACGTCATCTTACGATTTTGCACAGTGCTGTGTTTTTAATAAACAGTTGCAGCCACCTGGTATCTGCGACTCCCGTCAGCTTAGAGAGCAAGTCTCATCACCAACAGGAGCGTACCTTCTCCCGAAGTTACGGTACCATTTTGCCTAGTTCCTTCACCCGAGTTCTCTCAAGCGCCTTGGTATTCTCTACCCGACCACCTGTGTCGGTTTGGGGTACGATTTCTTATAAACTGAAGCTTAGAGGCTTTTCCTGGAAGTATGGCATCAATGACTTCATCACCGTAGTGACTCGACATCGTGTCTCAGCCTAACAATTTCCCGGATTTACCTAAGAAATTAGCCTACGCACTTGAACCTGGACAACCATCGCCAGGCCCACCTAGCCTTCTCCGTCCCCCCATCGCATTTATAAGAAGTACGGGAATATTAACCCGTTTCCCATCGACTACGCTTTTCAGCCTCGCCTTAGGGGTCGACTTACCCTGCCCCGATTAACGTTGGACAGGAACCCTTGGTCTTCCGGCGAGGGAGTTTTTCACTCCCTTTATCGTTACTCATGTCAGCATTCGCACTTCTGATACCTCCAGCAAACTTCTCAGTTCACCTTCAACGGCTTACAGAACGCTCCCCTACCCAGCATAATAAATTATGCTGCCGCAGCTTCGGTGTATAGCTTAGCCCCGTTACATCTTCCGCGCAGGCGACCGACCAGTGAGCTATTACGCTTTCTTTAAATGATGGCTGCTTCTAAGCCAACATCCTGGCTGTCTGAGCCTTCCCACATCGTTTCCCACTTAGCTATACTTTGGGACCTTAGCTGGCGGTCTGGGTTGTTTCCCTCTCCACGACGGACGTTAGCACCCGCCGTGTGTCTCCCGGATATTACTTACTGGTATTCGGAGTTTGCAAAGGGTTGGTAAGTCGGGATGACCCCCTAGCCTTAACAGTGCTCTACCCCCAGTAGTATTCGTCCGAGGCGCTACCTAAATAGCTTTCGGGGAGAACCAGCTATCTCCAGGTTTGATTGGCCTTTCACCCCTAGCCACAAGTCATCCGCTAATTTTTCAACATTAGTCGGTTCGGTCCTCCAATTGATGTTACTCAATCTTCAACCTGCCCATGGCTAGATCACCTGGTTTCGGGTCTAATCCTAGCAACTATTCGCCCAGTTAAGACTCGGTTTCCCTACGGCTCCCCTAAACGGTTAACCTTGCTACTAAAATTAAGTCGCTGACCCATTATACAAAAGGTACGCAGTCACACCACGAAGGTGCTCCTACTGCTTGTACGTACACGGTTTCAGGTTCTATTTCACTCCCCTCACAGGGGTTCTTTTCGCCTTTCCCTCACGGTACTGGTTCACTATCGGTCAGTCAGGAGTATTTAGCCTTGGAGGATGGTCCCCCCATATTCAAACAGGATATCACGTGTCCCGCCTTACTCGTTTTCACTTAGTATGATGTGTCGGTTACGGGGCTATCACCCTGTATCGCGGCACTTTCCAGAGCCTTCACCTGCATCATATAAAGCTTAAGGGCTAATCCAATTTCGCTCGCCGCTACTTTCGGAATCTCGGTTGATTTCTCTTCCTCCGGGTACTTAGATGTTTCAGTTCCCCGGGTTCGCCTTATTAACCTATGTATTCAGTTAATAATACGTGCTTATGCACGTGGGTTTCCCCATTCGGAAATCGTAGACTCAAGTGGCTTTTACTGCCTTATCTACGCTTATCGCAAGTTAATACGTCCTTCATCGCCTCTGACTGCCTAGGCATCCACCGTGTACGCTTATTCACTTAACCATACAACCCAAAAGGGTCTTATGTATGTTCAACTAAATAAGGTTTAGTTTTTTGTTTATTCAAGAGGGTAATCTTGAATAAACGATTTGCCGGACTCAATAGAACAAACCATAAATGGTTTGTAGAATACAAGACACTTGAATGTGTGTTGTTACTCATCACTTGCAAGCAAGTAATAAGATTTGAGAACTTTTATTTTGAACAAATAACCTTGGTTATTTATTCAGTCAGCTTTCCAAATTGTTAAAGAGCATAAAGCATAAAAGCTTTAATCAATAACCGAAGTCATTCATTAAAGCTCTGCTTTAACTTTATCTAAACCATCAATCTGTGTGGGTACTCATCAAAAATAATCTTTTCGTAAGGAGGTGATCCAGCCCCAGGTTCCCCTAGGGCTACCTTGTTACGACTTCACCCCAGTCATGAACCACAAAGTGGTAAGCGTCCTCCCCGAAAGGTTAAACTACCTACTTCTTTTGCAGCCCACTCCCATGGTGTGACGGGCGGTGTGTACAAGGCCCGGGAACGTATTCACCGTGGCATTCTGATCCACGATTACTAGCGATTCCGACTTCATGGAGTCGAGTTGCAGACTCCAATCCGGACTACGACGCACTTTTTGGGATTCGCTCACTATCGCTAGTTTGCTGCCCTCTGTATGCGCCATTGTAGCACGTGTGTAGCCCTACTCGTAAGGGCCATGATGACTTGACGTCGTCCCCACCTTCCTCCGGTTTATCACCGGCAGTCTCCCTGGAGTTCCCGACATTACTCGCTGGCAAACAAGGATAAGGGTTGCGCTCGTTGCGGGACTTAACCCAACATTTCACAACACGAGCTGACGACAGCCATGCAGCACCTGTCTTACAGTTCCCGAAGGCACATCAGCGTCTCCGCCGACTTCTGTAGATGTCAAGAGTAGGTAAGGTTCTTCGCGTTGCATCGAATTAAACCACATGCTCCACCGCTTGTGCGGGCCCCCGTCAATTCATTTGAGTTTTAATCTTGCGACCGTACTCCCCAGGCGGTCTACTTAACGCGTTAGCTCCGAAAGCCACGGCTCAAGGCCACAACCTCCAAGTAGACATCGTTTACGGCGTGGACTACCGGGGTATCTAATCCCGTTTGCTCCCCACGCTTTCGCATCTGAGTGTCAGTATCTGTCCAGGGGGCCGCCTTCGCCACTGGTATTCCTTCAGATCTCTACGCATTTCACCGCTACACCTGAAATTCTACCCCCTCTACAGTACTCTAGTTTGCCAGTTTCAAATGACCTTCCGAGGTTGAGCCCCGGGCTTTCACATCTGACTTAACAAACCACCTGCATGCGCTTTACGCCCAGTAATTCCGATTAACGCTCGCACCCTCCGTATTACCGCGGCTGCTGGCACGGAGTTAGCCGGTGCTTCTTCTGTTGCTAACGTCAAGCTACGTAGCTATTAACTACGCAACCTTCCTCGCAACTGAAAGTACTTTACAACCCGAAGGCCTTCTTCATACACGCGGCATGGCTGCATCAGGCTTTCGCCCATTGTGCAATATTCCCCACTGCTGCCTCCCGTAGGAGTCTGGGCCGTGTCTCAGTCCCAGTGTGGCTGATCATCCTCTCAGACCAGCTAGGGATCGTCGCCTTGGTGAGCCATTACCTCACCAACTAGCTAATCCCACATAGGCGTATCCTAACGCGCGAGGCCCGAAGGTCCCCCGCTTTGCTCCGCTCTTAATTAAAAGAAACAGGGATTATGCGGTATTAACAGTCGTTTCCAACTGGTATCCCCCACATCAGGGCAACTTCCTATGCATTACTCACCCGTCCGCCGCTCGTCAGCAGATAGCAAGCTATCTCTGTTACCGCTCGACTTGCATGTGTTAGGCCTGCCGCCAGCGTTCAATCTGAGCCATGATCAAACTCTTCAATTTAAGATTTTGATTCCCTTAATTAAAAGGGAGTGACTCAACGAATACTGACTTCAAAACTAATCTTTATCCGAAGATAAAGTGTAATTTTAAAGCTATCATCATTCCAACAGAATGATGATGAATTGACTGTGCCGAACAATAAATTGTTCAATTTGGTCACTCAGTTCATTGAAATCATTTTTGCTTTCTAAGAAAGCTTATTGATTATCATCAACGAGTGCCCACACAGATTGATAGGTTTAAATTGTTAAAGAGCATTCTTCGTTGCTATCGACTTGGATAACTCGGTCACCGTGTTGGCTTTCCTTTGAAGAGGTGCGCATTATAGACCAGGATTAACTGTTGGCAAGTATTTATTTGGTTATTTTTCAAAAATCAGTTTAACCGTTTAAATTTTAGGCGCAACAAGTGAAAACCGTTTACTTAATAGGCTTTCTTATGCAAATGGCGTCAGTATTAACCCTTGGTTTATTTTAACCATTGCGACGCATGCGCTTTAATATGGTTTCATAATCTAATAATGCTTGGTATTTATGGTAATCAAGTCCTTTAGCAAAAACATATTTAGTCACGAGTGAGCGCGCTTGCTGTAATAAAACCTCAGCATCCCAATCAAACTCATAAAAACGGCTAATGTGCGCTACGTTAATGGCATGGCTTAGTACATCTTTACTTGGGTTGTCGGTGATCAATACTCGTTTGGTAAACCTAAAATCGGGATCGTCTGCTATCACCTCTAATAATGGCGCTCCACTCTCGCTACAGGTAATGATATTTGAAACCACTACAGCAACAAATTCACCATGTTTATCCAGCTCTTTGATGCCACTTAATGCTTTGTCTGCTGAATTGTATTGGTGAACCGTCACCAGATCTGATAAAGGTGCCAAGTCGTGTAATAGTTTAAATGTGATCTCAACATTTTCATCCACACATACGATATGTAATTTATCCATAACTCAATCCTTTAAATAACACTCAATAAATTTAGTATCCACACCATAACAAAACTTAATAACACACCGGATACCCCGATGATAATTCCCACCGTCGCCATTTCTTTGGTTTGAATATGACCGGTCGCATGAGCCAAAGCATTGGGCGGGGTACTAATTGGTAGCGCCATGCCAAGTGATGCGGCAAAAGTAACGACCAGTAATAATGTTACCTCACCGCCTAATGGTGCCAATGAACTCATCGACACCCCTAACGCGGCCATAATTGGCATTAATAAGTTGGCGGTGGCGGTGTTCGACATAAAGTTTGCCATGGTTAAGCTCAAGAATGCCGCGCCGATTAAAACCACATACGGCGAGAATGAATCAAACGGAATACTGTATACCATCAATTCTGCCAAGCCGCTTTTATCCAATGCGAGCCCTAGCGCAATACCGCCAGAGACCAGCCACAACACATCCCATGAAATTTTCTTCAAATCATCTTTGGTTATAATACCAGTCATTAAAAACACCATGACGGGGATCATCGCTACAGTATACGAATTCATGCCATGCGATGAACCCATCAACCATAATAAAATAGTGCTAATAAAGGTAACGTAAACCAATATCGCTTTCGGTGTTTTTAAAAATTCGCCTTGAATATCCAATTCGATTTTCTGTTGCTTAGCCGGGAACAGTTTATTGATCAGCACCCAAGCCAGCGCCATCATAATGATCACAAACGGCACACCAAACGCCATCCACTCTCCAAAGCCAATGGTATTAGCGCCGTGTAAATATTTTAGTGCAATCGCATTGGGTGGGGTTCCAATTGGGGTGCCAATCCCACCAATGTTTGCCGCCAATGGAATGCATAAAGCAAACGCAATCTTGCCAGGATCATTGGGTCTAAATATCGCAATCACCGGCGCTAAGATTGAAAGCATCATCGCGGTGGTGGCAGTGTTGGACATAAACATTGAGAACATGCCCGTGATCAGCATAAGGCCTAACATCACATATCTAGGGTTTTGCCCAAACGGTTTGAGTAGTACTCGGGCTAAATTGACATCCAAACGATATTTAGTCGCGGCAATGGCAAGAAAGAATCCACCTAAAAATAACATGATTATTGGACTGGCAAAGGTCGCCATAATATCGATATGACTCATCACCGCGCCATATTGCGGGCTACCTTCCGCGCCACGAAAAAAAATAATCGCTTTATCGGAGACCAGGAATAACTCCAAGGTAATAATCGCGACAGAGGTAGCATAGATAGGGATTGGCTCTAAGATCCAACTTAAGGTGGCAAACACAAAAATAGCGGCAACACGCTGCTGCACTATGGTCATACCGTCGAAAGGAAACGCTGATAATGGCAAGCATAAGATCAGTAATGGGATGACAATAGGGAGTATGAACTTTAAATACTTGTACATTGTATTACCTTGAAATTATCATTTGATGACTATTATCAAGGCTCTTATTTCTATACTAGAAGCGTGAGATCAACAAAAGGCCCACTATACTTAAGGATATGTTTGGTTTGTGGTGAAGATCAAAAAATCGCCATGATCACCACACGGATGTGTAAGTAATAATGACGATCGCTTGCTCTCATCAATCACGACATATTATTTATTCAAATAGACTGATTTATAACCTAAATAATTGCAGTTGTAGTGAGGCGGCAAGATCATTCAGCCCCATGAACCTATTTTTATAAACTAAAAGCTGGCCTAAGTGATTGGGGTAAATGAACGAACGTAGCCAACAAAACTACAGCTCCAATTATGACGGTTATTTCGCTTTGAAATAGAGATCCTTGGAGTATATCCGACCCTCGGCATTATGCATTGGGTAACCACCTAATTTAGGATTCACTAAACGCGATTGCATAAAGTAATAAATCGGCGCGATAGGCATATCTTGCGCCAGCATTTGTTCCGCTTGATCGTAGTATTGATTACGCGCTTTAATATCCACGGCACTTTGCGCTTGTTCTAGCACTTTATCGTAATTAGGGTTGGCGTAAGATGGGAAGTTTTTGTCGTTATCTGAAGTCAATAAGCTCAAGAAAGTCGACGCTTCATTGTAATCGCCACACCAAGAGGCGCGCATAATGTCAAAGTCACGCTGTTGACGCGCGGCTAAATAGGATTTCCATTCTTGGTTATCCAGTGTCACTTCCATGCCTAAATTTCGTTTCAACATCGAGGCAATTGCCACCGCAATCGCTTTATGGTTTTCACTGGTGTTATAAAGTAAAGAGGCTTTCAACGGGTTAGATTTATCATAACCGGCTTGTTTTAATAATTTTGCCGCTTCTTGATCGCGTTTTTGTTGGGTCCAAGTACTGTATTCTGGTTGGCTTGCTTTAAAGTTCGCCACATCTTGGTGGGCAAACGTATAGGCAGGCACATTGCCTTTGGTCACACCATTGGCGATCACATCACGCATAATGGTATAAGAAATCGCTTTACGCACTCGCACATCATCAAATGGCTTACGCTTGGTGTTCATGGCGTAATAATAAGTACATAACAAAGGCGTGATTTTATAAGCATTAGGATGATCTTTTTTAAGCTTATCCACCATGGCCACTGGTACATCAGAAGTAATATCCACTTCACCGGTTAAATAACGATTCATGGCCGAAGTTTGGCTTTCAAATGGAATGTAAGTCACTTTATTAATAACGGTATCTTTATCATCCCAATAATGGCTATTACGCACCATTTCTAAGCGTTCGTTGATCACCCATTTCGACAGTTTATACGCGCCATTGGATACCATATTTTCAGGCTTGGTCCAATTATCACCATATTTTTCAACCGTTTTTTGATTGATCGGCATCATCACGGTATGCGCGGTCATGGCAACAAAATACGGCACGGGTTTATCGAGCTCAAACTGTAGTGTGTATTTATCCAGCGCCTTTACCCCCAGATCGGCGATTGGCTTATCGCTATCAATGATCGCTTCCGCATTTTTAATGCCGGTGAGTTTTAAATACCAAGCATTCGGGGAAGCAAATTTCGGATCGACCGCGGTATGCAAACTATAAACAAAATCTTGCGCCGTTACCGGATCGCCATTTGACCATTTCGCATCATGACGCAGATGGAAGGTGTAAGTCTGGTTATCTTTGGTTTCCCAACTTTGCGCCACACCGGGTACCACACTGCCGTCTTTATCTTGGATCACTAACCCTTCAAACAGATCGCGCAGAATATGCATCTCGGGAATGCCTTCCGCTTTTAAAGGATTGAGCGTGGGCGCTTCGGCATCATTACCACGCACCAATTCTTGTTGTTTGGCTAATACGGTACCAGCAGGCACATGGGCGGCATAAACAGGCAAACAAAGCGCAGAGCTAAGAGATAACGCCACCAGCGAAAAAGCAAATTTAGACATGATTCTTCCTTGAGTAGTGAATAAATACAGATCATTGATAATATTGTTAGCTTAGCACTACATCTCATATTTCTTGTCAATTTATTGCGTCAGTCGCTTTAACTGTGACTTTGAATAGGTAATACTCAAATATCACCAACATTACCCAAAGTCATTAAAATTGCGACTTCAAGTAACACGGGTATAACGATTAGGATGATCGCATGACTATAACGCTTCGCTCGCGCCAACAACGTGGACAATTTGAACTCAAACCCGAAATTTATGGTCAATCGGTTTTAGGCGCCGCTTTGTTGTATTTTCCCGCTCAAGTACACAATGCCGATTCGGGATTAATTATCGCCGGAACCCATGGTGATGAAACCGCCTCGATCACCAGCCTGTCTTGTGCGCTGCGCTCCATTCAAACTCAGTATTTACATCATCATGTGATCTTGTCAGTGAATCCTGATGGCAATCAATTGGGCACTCGCGCCAATGCCAATGGGGTCGACCTCAATCGTAATTTTGCCTGCAACAATTGGCTACAAGGTGGCACCGTCTATCGTTGGAGCACCCACGAGCCTGAACGTGATGTATTGATTGGTACAGGAAAGACTGGAAACTCAGAGCCAGAAACTCAAGCTTTATGCCAACTGATTGATGAATTAGAGCCCGCTTGGGTGGTGTCTTTACACGAACCTTTGGCATGTATTGACGATCCCGCGAATTCAGACTTAGGCCAATGGTTTGCCAATCAAATGCAAGTTCCCTTAGTGGGCGATGTTGGTTATGAAACCCCAGGTTCTTTTGGCAGTTGGTGCGCTGAGCGCGATCTATTATGTGTCACAGTTGAATTACCGGCAGTTTCCAGTGATTTTGCCAGTCAGGAATACCAAGCAATGTTGGTCGATTTATTAACTGGCAAAGCAAATACCGATTAACTGACTTATACCCAAAGTAATTGAAGTTGCAGTGAGGCGGCAAGTAAACGAAGCCCCATGAGCTTAGCTTGCCTAAGTGATTGGGGTGAGTAGCGCAGCCAACAAATCTGCAGCTTCAAGTAAGACGGGTATAGGTTCACCCCATAGATCACTCATCAAATATTGGATTTAGCGAATAAACCATCGCTTAAAGGTGCGCACAGCAAACTTTTTATGCTTCATCAAAAAACTGATCCTTGGTAGCCAAGTTGGAGTATTAAACACGGTTTTGGCGTGACTAAAGGTTTTGAAACCTTCGACCCCATGATAATGCCCAATTCCGGACTCTCCAATGCCACCAAATGGCGCATCTTCAGCTCCCACATGCAGCACAGTATCATTAATACCAACCCCACCACTGTGCGTATTGCGTAATACTGTTTTGGTGGTATTTTTATCATTGCTCATTAAATATAGCGCCAACGGTCGCTCGCCATGATTGATATAATCGATCGCTTCATGCAAGTATTTATACGGTTTGATTGGCAAAATCGGGCCAAAGATTTCTTGTTGCATGATCAGCATGTCATCATTCACATCGGTAATTAAGTGGGGTAACAGACGACGAGTTACATCACGCTCACTCGATGGTTTGCTCAATTTAGTGTTCGCCTCTGCCTTCGTCTCGGTTTTAACGGCATGAATACAACCGCCTTTTTCTTGCGCATCACGTAAATAAGACTGCAAACGCTCATACTGACGTTGATTAATGATATGGGTAAAATCGCGGCCTTTTTTCCCAGCTGGATAATGCTTTTCAAATCGCGCTAAAAATAGCTGTACGAATTTATCCACTTTGGCTTGTGGCACAAAAGCATAATCAGGGGAGACACAGATTTGCCCAGCGTTAAGGCATTTACCAAATAAAATTGCATCGATCGCTTTAATCAAGCCCGCATCGGTGGCGCACACATCATCCGCCACGATCACCGGAGATTTTCCTCCAAGCTCTAATGTCACTGGGGTTAAGTTTTGCGCTGCAACTTTTGCTACCGCGTGCCCCACCGAAGTTGAACCGGTAAATAACAAATGATCAAACCGCAACTGACTGAATGCTTGCGCCACCTGTGCTTCACCTTCAACCACTTCAACGTCTTTTGAAATCACCGCCACAATCGTTCGGATCACTTGATTGGTCTTTGGGGTGAATTCACTCAGCTTCATCATCACTTTATTGCCCGCCGCCAACGCCGTCACTAATGGCGCGAGACTTAAGATCACCGGGAAATTCCAAGGTGAAATGATCCCCACTACACCCAGCGGTTGATATTGAACCGAGACTTTCGATGGCGCAAACATTAAACCGGCATGACGACGACTGGGTTTTGCCCACTTATTTAAACGTTTGAGAGTGTAATTAATTTGCGCCACGGTCGGCATAATATCGGCCATGGTGGAGTCAAATTCAGAGCGATAGCCAAAATCTTCACTCAATGCTTGTACTAATGACTTTTGATGCGTGATCAATGACTGCTTGAGTTTGAGCAGCTTTTGTTTGCGCTCATCAAGACTTGGTGACGGATGTTTGGTAAAACTTTCCTGCATTTTTTGCAATAGTGCCGATAATGAATCACTGAGATCGAGATCCGATGAGGACGAAGCAACGAATGCAGGCTCAATGACTTTAGATTGAGCAGATAAAACATCACTTGATGCCACCTCTTTAGCATTCACAGACGTTATTCCGTTCATATTCGATCCTTACCTTCAATTATTGAGTCATTTGTTATTTTCATTACTTGGTCAACATTAAGTCACATTCAACATTGCTGCAACTATACTGATACCCAATGAGATCAAAGTCATCCATAGGTTAACAACTTGCTACGATTTATTTTTGGAATTAAATTCTTACATTATAAAAATGAGACTTATATTGTTTTTTTATTTTCGCCTAACAGTGATAATATGCGCGACATATTAAACTAAGCTATTACTAAATAAGTAGGCGATTATGTGGAATAAACTAAACAAATCAATGATGTTCTGCCAAGCTATGTTCGGCTTGTCATTTTATGGGGTGATGGTCATTCTCACCCGTTTTTTCTTAGAAAAGCTCCATTATAGCGAAGCAGAGACCATGATGATCGTAGGGGCTTTTTCCTCTATTGGTCCATTATTTGCGATCGCAGGTGGCTTCATTGCCGATAAATTGCTTGGCTCGTACCGCTCACTCACCATTTCTTATGGTGCGTTTAGTATCGGTTACGTTCTATTGGTACTAGGGGCATCTTCTACCAATGTACCTATGAGTTTAGTCGGGATCGCACTGGCCAGTTACGGTCGCGGTATGATGGCACCGTCTTACCCAAGCTTATACAAACGTACCTTCAAAACTGATACTGATTTTGAAAACTGTTACCCACTCAACTACTCAGTCAATAATATCGGTGCTTTTTTAGGTCAGTATTTATTCCCACTGTTTGTATTATCGATTGGCTTTAACGGCAGTTTCGGGTTATCGGCGGCGTTAGCGTCTATCGCTTTCATTACCTTATTGGTACTAAATAAACCTTTATCGAATGTCAGCAGCGAGATCGATAAAAATAAAGTTAGCCCTAAAAACTTAGTCTTGTTCTTAGTGATTTCTGCGGCAATGATTGGCTTGGTATTCTTTATGTTCTCGAACATGGATATCGGTCAAAATATCGTTTACGTGATTGGTATCAGTGCTCTTTCATACTTGGTATTCTTGATTTTCCGCAGTAACAAATCCGAAGGTTTACGCATTGGTACCATGCTTATTATGACCATGCTTACCACTTTCTTCTTTGTATACTACGGTCAAATGATGACATCCATGACCATGGTGAGTTTAAATACAATGCGCGGTGACTTATTTGGATTTATTCCGATTGCACCAGAAGCGGCCATGGCGATGAACCCACTATGGTGTATCGTCGGTGGTCCAATCATTACTTGGATTTTCTCGACTTTAGAAAAACGCGGCGTAACGATTTCCACCGCAACCAAGGTGGCGATTTCATTTGTTCTCGTGGCTATTTCATTTGGTATCTTAACCGTTGCTGTTACTGGTGTTGGTCAGGATGCAATTATCCGCCCAGAAGTGTTCTTGGCTGTGTACGGTTTTATGTCAATTGGTGAAGTGATTGTCGGTAGCTTTGTGGTGGCGTTTGTTTTATCCGTTACCCCAAAATACATCGAGAACTTTTCTGTAAGCTTGTTCTACATTGC
Source organism: Vibrio algicola (assembly GCF_009601765.2). Classification (NCBI taxonomy): domain Bacteria; kingdom Pseudomonadati; phylum Pseudomonadota; class Gammaproteobacteria; order Vibrionales; family Vibrionaceae; genus Vibrio; species Vibrio algicola. The sequence goes on along the minus strand of NZ_CP045700.1, from coordinate 94,013 downwards.
TCAAGCATTAAGTGGCATTGTGGGTGCAGTATTCTCCACCAGCATTGCGATGGAAAAAGGCCAAGTGATCACCCAAGCCATCGTTCAAACGGTTTATGGCGATTACTTTAAATTGCTTACCATCTTAGCGTTAGTGATGGCAGTGATTGCTCTGATTGGCTCGTACGTTATTCGTAAGATGCTTAACAAAGCCGATGCTTGCGCAGAAAAATTAGAGGCAAAGCCTGCGGTCTAAGAAACCGGTAATATAAAAAGCCTGTCGCGTAAATAGACATAGAAAAACAAAAGGGTCGCACTACTTAATAATAAGCAGTGCGACCCTTTTTAATACTTGTCTCGGTAGATTAACTTACTTATACCCGTCTTACTTGAAGCTGCAGCTTTGTTGGCTGCGCTAACTCCCCCCAATCACTTAGGCAAGCTAAGCTCATGGGGCTTCGTTTACTTGCCGCCTCACTGCAACTTCAATTACTTTGGGTATATACCAATTCCATTTGATATTTGATCAATTTGAATACGCCGAAAAGACGCTGATCCGTCTGTAATGGTCAAGTAATCCTGTAGGACCTCTAAGCCACTTTTAGTAATTCTTGGCGTTTGTGAACGATCATTAAATTTATCGCATGGGTATTATTTTGATTGGTGTTAACCCCAAAGATCTTCGCTCATCACCTGCATGCTTGAGCCTTCAAACTCAAAGCCATGATCGCAATCTTGCGCCAATAGTAATGGGCCGTCTAAATCGACAATATCTGCGCCTTGCGCCACTACAAAGGCAGGTGCCATCCCTAGAGAGCTGCCAACCATGCAGCCAACCATAATTTTTAGATCTTGTTCAATCGCCGCTTGTTTCAGTTTTAATGCTTCGGTCAAACCGCCAGTTTTATCCAACTTAATATTGATCATATCAAATCGCCCTACCAACTTAGCTAAACTGGCTGCATCATGACAAGATTCATCAGCGCAAATCGTAATTGGACGAGGTAAGCCATCCAACCACTCATCTTTATCAGCAGGGAAAGGTTGCTCAATCATCAACACATTTAATTCAACCAATTGCGGGATCATGCGTTGATAGATCTCAACATTCCACCCTTCATTGGCATCCACAATCAACTGGCTATCTGGTGCATTTTTACGAACTGCCGCCACACGCTCAATATCGCCTTCTCCCGCTAACTTTAATTTCAATAACGGACGATGACGATTTTGATACGCCGCTTGCCCCATTTTTTCGGCGCTATCCAGTGATAAAGTGAAAGCGGTGGTCTGCACGCAAGGCGAGAGCTCCAGCAATTGCCAGATGTTTTGCTTATTCTGTTTACAGTGTAAATCCCACCACGCACAATCAAGTGCATTACGCGCCGCACCAGCTGGTAACAAGGTGGCAATACGCTCTGGGGTCAATTGTATCGCATCAATATCAAGCGCCGCTAAATCGGCCATCACCTGTTCAACCGATTCACCATAACGGGCGTAAGGAACACTTTCACCATAACCAACTGCACCATTGGCCGGCTCAAGCGTGACCACCACCACATCAGCATGGGTTTTAGAGCCTCGAGAAATAGTAAAGGAGCCATTGATTGGCAAAGAATATTGATTGACCGATAACTTATTAACCAAGTGATGATTAATGGTAAATTTGAATTGTTTTGACACTGAGCGGCCCTCCGATAGCCAAAGTCATTGAAGTTACCATGAGATCAATACGATCGCATTCACGAGCCAACCAAGCGGCAACGTCAAGTAATACGGGGTGTAACAGGTATTTTAAGCGATAAGATGCTCATCATACCCAATGGCGATTAAAGACTGCATGATTCGGGTCATGTTTTCTGGCCAAGGCTGAGGTTTAAAAAATCCCTGATTAGGATAAAGCTCAATGCGTTGCAATTCACCCACCATCAAATTAATCACATCACAAGAGGGATGCAACGTATTGCAATAATCAATAAAGTTGGGGAATTGTGGGGAGGTAACTTGCGCGTTCACTTGAGGCCACAGTTGTTCGCAACACGCTAGTGCACGGCGTTCCATATACGGTTTTTGTACTAAAGTAACGCTATTTAGCTTAATGCCTTGCTCGACTATAAGCTGCTCAGTAAAAATGAGATTCTCACCGGTATTGGTCGATTGGGATTCCAATAAAATCGCCTCACACGGCACTCCGCAATCCATCACCACTTTGGCAAACATTTCAGCCTCTGATTGCGGAAATAAATCATCGGTCATTCGCCCTAATCCACCAGAGATGATCACCCGTGGCGCGATCCCTTGATGATACAATTCTGCCACTCGTTCACCCACTCTCAAATCGGAGCTGCCCAGCAACAATATTGCATCACTCGGTTGTATATCTTGCTTGAGCTGTAAATAATTCCAAACCGCTAACACTTGATTGTAATAACCAGACATCACCCACTCCATCGGCTTACAACATGCAAGCGCCAAATAATTAAACACTCATTACCCTAAAAATCTAACAGTAGAAAATGAGAATAGATCAAACTACTTTACTTGAGTTTAAGGCAAGTGTTAATGACAGAATAAAGAAGAGGTAGGAAAAAGACATAATATTGAAATAAGTGCACAATGACAAAAGCCACCATGAATGAAATGGCAGCCATTTGAGTAAAAAACCAACTAGATTAGTGTGATAACGACTCAGCCTGCCAATTATTTTTTTGATTACAGTTACGACATAAACAAACTGGGCCCATTTTGTGGTAATGTACCCCGTTCATTAACTGGCTCATCAATTTGCTAAACTGCTGCAGCTTCGCTTTTAATGAAATATCAATATTGTCCTTAGGTAGTCTACACAACACTTCTTTGTGTTGGGTGTCACGACGGCATGAGTCACAATAAAGAACAGGCATGATGAGCTCCAAAAATTAACGGTTAAATTTCGTACAGGCTCGGCATAATATCCATTGAAACTGCCAATACGTCATGAAATTGAAAAGTTAATGTCAATAATCCAACCGATATCAAAATTTGCAGTTGATATCGCATACCATCGTTTCTTTTAGCTAACATTTTTGATCGGTTTTAACGTTTATTTAATACCCATCACATCGCCCGCCACGGAAAGGCCGCATTTATCAGTCATGTGTTCCAAACACTGTCTATGCTAAAAGTAACGGTCAATTTTTATCGAGTTTTTTAGAGGCGATATATGAATACAGTTTATCCTGTTGGCTCAATAGAGTCTTTTTTGTTGGCAATATTTGTCCTGTTATTAGGGCACTTTGTTAATACAAAAGTATCATTTTTATCTAAATATAAAGTGCCAGAACCGATTGTCGGTGGCTTAATTGTGGCAATCATCATCACGATCTTGCACTTTAATAACATTACTTTAGAGTTTGAATTGCCTTTGCAACAGACCTTAATGCTATTGTTTTTTACCACTGTCGGTTTATCGGCCAGCTACACCCAGTTAGTCAAGGGCGGTAAAAAGGTCTTTATCTTTTTAGCTGTGGCATCCATTTATATCATTATCCAAAATGCGGTGGGTGTCAGCCTTGCGACTATGCTAGGGCTTAATCCATTACTTGGCTTGGTAGCAGGGTCCATTACCCTCTCTGGCGGTCACGGAACGGGCGCGGCTTGGGCTAGTACTTTCCAATCTATGTATGGCTTAAACACGTTAGAGTTTGCTATGGCGGCGGCAACTTTTGGGTTGATCGTGGGCGGTATTATTGGCGGCCCTGTGGCGCAACGTCGCATTCAAAAACATAATCTAAAATCTGAATATGGTGACGGCGATAAACACCACGAAAGCTTCCCCGATGTGGTGACCTATAACGACAGTGAAGAAGAAAAAGTCACCGCTCGCCGCGTGATCGAGACTTTATTCACTATGCTGGTCTGTGTGGTTGGCGCCATTTACGTTGAAAAATGGGTCAGCAGTTTTGAAATAAGCTGGTTAAAAATTCCTGACTTTGTTTATGCCCTGTTTATCGGTGTGATCATTACCAACATTTTTGAAGTCTCAGGTAAATATAAACTCAATACTGATACCGTCGATATTTTAGGTACGGTTTCATTGTCACTCTTTTTATCAATGGCCTTGATGAGTTTAAAATTATGGGAAATTTTTGATCTGGCTGTGCCGCTATTGATTATCCTTTTTGTGCAAACATTGGTACTGGCTATTTTTGCTTATAACGTGACTTTCCGTGTTATGGGCTCAAATTATGATGCGGCGGTGATCACCGGTGGTCACTGTGGTTTTGGCTTAGGTGCCACGCCAACCGCCGTGATGAATATGGGTTCATTGGTCAGCTATTATGGCCCATCACCACAAGCCTTTATGGTGGTGCCTATTGTCGGTGCTTTCTTTATTGATGTGGTAAATTTGATCATCATCCAAGGATACTTATCCTTTATTGGCTAAACTCATCATTTGAGCTAGCAAAAAAAATCGCTATGTGAACAATGTGTTTACCTTACCGTAAATGCATTGTTTTTTATAAGATTTTTTTTAAAAACAGACAGCAGGATAAACAGTGACAACACAAGCCCCTATTTCACCGCAAAAGATATTTATGAGTGTGGCATTGGTCATTGCCCTCGGTTCACTTGAAAAAAGTATCGTCACCACACCATTGCCGATTATTGGCAATGAGCTTCATGCGGGGTCAGCCTTAACTTGGATAGTGACCGCCTACTTACTTGCTGCCACCGCTGTGTTACCCATTTATGGCAAGTTAAGTGATATTTTAGGCCGAGTTCGTATGCTGTATATCGGCATTACTCTGTTCATTATCGGCTCGGCTGCTTGTGGTTTTGCTAAAGACATCGAAACCTTAATCATGGCGCGCGTGATCCAAGGCATTGGCGGCGGCGGCTTAATCGCACTGGCCTTTACCGTGATAGCCGATTGCATTCCGGCGCGAGAAGTTGGCAAATACCAAGGCTATATTTCGATTGTTTATGCGGTATCTAGCATTGCAGGGCCATTATTAGGCGGCTACTTTGCCGAGCATTTATCTTGGCGTTGGGTGTTTTGGATAAACTTACCGCTAGGGGTACTGGCGGTTATTTTGATCCGCAAAAATCTTTCGCATTTAAATAAAAAACGACAAGCCAAATTTGACTGGTTTGGCGCGTTATTTTTAATGCTGTCCTCCACCAGCTTATTATTGTTGTTATCGCCTGAATCTGGATTTCCTCAAACCTGGACAGGTGGTGCTTTCGCATTATCTTTATTGATGCTGTTCTTGGTAGAACGTAAAGTTTCCGACCCTATCCTTCCAGCAAGACTTGCCAAGCTGCCTGGCTATATTGTTTGTATCTTCTTGATCTTATGCTCACAGTTATTGATGTTTGCAGTGCTAGTGTATCTACCGATGCAAATGCAGTGGCAACGCGGTATGACCCCTTCTGAAAGTGGCGAAATCATGGTGATCTTTATGTTCAGCGTGACGCTCGGGGCTTATTGTGGCGGCAAGTTGGTGAATAAATTGGGCGAATATAAAGGGCTGTGTTTAGCCGGCTTTGCCTTAGCAGCATTAAGCTTCGGCATGATATATCACCATACTTTACCTGCGCTAGCTTTAGGACTTGCGGGTTTAGGTATAGGTTTTACGCTACCGGCATTAGGGGTAGTGGTACAAAATGTATTACCGGCTAAAGATCGCGGCATTGGCATGTCTTTGTTTAACTTTGGGCGTGAACTAGGAGGAGCGGTGGGTGTGGCGATTTGCTCAGCAGTATTTCAATATTCGCTTTCCACTCAAGGACAAGTTGCCAAAGATAATATGGCAGATTACCCACCACAGGTACTTGGGCACAGTTTTAATTCGATTTATTTAATGATGGCCGCGATGGCAATTTTTGCCGTATTGCTGACGATATTTGCACTTAAAAAGCAGAAACTGGCCACCGAAGTAAAAGCAGAATAAGCGACCCAATCATGAGGCGAGGTGATCAATCATCCCGCCTCTTATACTGCTTAGCCATAAATACCGCTTCAATGTATCAGCTGTAATGCTGATTTAATCGGCGTTAATTATTGTCTTCGTTCTCTACTTCATTTGACTTTTTGTACAATTCTAAAATAGTTTGTGCATATTGCTCATTGGTTCTGTCGCAAAGTTTTAATAAGCGGCTATTGCACTAATCTCCAGGCGTAATTACGCTACGAGACCGTAAAACTGTTCCCAACTAGATAATCCATTTAGATTATCTAGTTGTTCATTTTTGATCATCGTCCACAATTCGATACCGGCTAGTGTATTGCTCGCCCCCTCATCACTTTTCCAGCCTAGGCATTGATGCATCTTTCCTTTCACCTTTCTGTGACTTTGCTCAACCATATTATTCAAATACTTCACTTGGAGTACTTCAATTAATTCGAGCATTCGGCCTGACAACCAAAGTTGAACATTAAGGTGGTGCAAGGCTAAGGCATTCGCACCACTCTTATCGATGACGACTTTTTTAGGTAAGCCGTGTTGTTCAAACGCCTTATTGAAAAAGGCACGAGCAGCCGTTTCATCTCGACGGGGAGACAATAAAAAGTCGATCACCTGACCACGATTATCAACGGCTCGATAATAGTAAAGCCATTGCCCTTTTACTTTAATATAAGTTTCATCCATTCGCCAAGAAGAAGCCACTGGCTTCTTTTTTTGACGCGCTCGACACGCTAATAACGGGCTGAATTTAATTACCCAGCGATTGAGGGTTGAGTGATCAATCGACAGTCCACGCTCGGCTAGGATCTCTTCAATTTCACGATAGCTGAGTTTGTAAGCAGTACGGTATTTTACCGTAGATCAGTCAAACTTTGCGACAAAACCTTCTTTTTTGCCTTACCCATGTCACCACCGCTCTAACTATCGTAAAGGATCAGATCGCAAGACTCGGAAAAGGTTCAATTGATTTAGGCAACAACGCCAATTCGGGTTAAAACTTGAAATTGCCGAATTTCAAAACTTGAATCCAACATATTGAAAATAAAAGGTTTATAGGGTTACGTGGAACTTTTCGGTGAATTGAGCACAATACCCCAATAATAATGAATTAATTATAGGGCTTATTTATCAACTCAGGTTATTTGCAACAAACCCGTAATTCAAATAGTGCACACACAAATCATAAAACGCTTGAGCTTGAGGAGAAATAGTCCGATCGACTAAACGAAAAATGCCAATTTGACGCTTAAGCGGCGGGTCAATCAATGGAATCCAGATCAACCGAGTTTCGTTGGTAGGAAAGGCCAATTTCGGTAACGTTGTGACCCCAATCCCTAACTCTAAAACAGAAAACAAAGAGGTAATGTTCTCAACGGAATACAGCGCTTGCTCACTCAGCACCCTTGCAGGCGTGGCATCTAACAGCGTACACGTCCCATTACGGATGAAAGGTTGTTCTTGCAATGTCTGCCACTCAATACCCTCTGGGTTAGCGGCGAGAGGATTTTCTTTTAAACAGACGACCCCTATTTGGTCTGAAATCAAAGGGGTAAAATCAATCGATTCTTGCTCCAGAGTCGAAGCATTACCAAGAGCGAGATCCACTTCACCGGATAACAATCTCGCCTCCACGCCCGTCGAATTATCATCAATTAAACTGACTTCGACGTGAGGATACTGCTCGCAAAATGCCCCCAGCACGCTAGGGATTAACTTAGCAGCTACCGAAGGGACGCTGGCAATTCTTACTCTTCCTTGTTGGCCTGCGGCGGTGGCACGGAGATCATTGTCCAACGCACTATAGGCATTAAGAAATTTACGTATCTTAGGTAAGCAGATTTCACCAAATGGCGTGAGGGTCGATTTATTACCAGATTCAAACAAAGGCTGCCCTAAAACTTTCTCCAATTCTTTTATCGAGGTAGAGAGCGCAGCTTGAGAGCGATTGGCTCGATGAGAGGCCGCTCTAAAACCCCCTTCTTCGACCACCATCACAAAATGTTTCAATTGTTGAAGTTTTATCCGCATTAATCCTCCTCTCCTCAGCCCTTTATTTACCTTACATTATGCATGGTGATAGATTTTATTTATCAAATGCACGGAATTTAGCGTTAGATTTATCATATGTCAACAGGCAGTATTTAACCATCTTGAAACATAGTTGTTACAGAGTAGGATTTATACGTGGACATTAAAACAAAGAAACAGCCTGTAAAAACTGCACTTTTTGCTTCAAAAGCCCCCCTAGAATGGGCAGTAGTCAACAACGGCACTCTCTATACTGCTCAGATCCCAATTGACGCAACAGGCGCGGTGGTCGAAGGCGGTATCGAAGCACAAACTCGCCAAACCTTTGCCAATCTGGCGCATACTTTAGAGTGCGCAGGCGAATCCTTGGATTCTGTTTTGCAGGTACTTATTTATGTTACTGACCGCGAGTACTTAAAAACGGTTAATGCTGTCTATGCAGAGCAATTTACCGCGCCATACCCGAACCGAGCCGCCATTGTTGTGGCTGGGCTAGCACGAGAAGAAATGCTGGTTGAGTTTGTGGTTTACGCCGCCGTATCTGAAGGCTAGCACTCGAGTCCTTTATGGTTCGAATTCTTTTAAGACATTATTTATAAGGTAAGTCGCACTCCACTATTGATGTTTACGGCGGCTTTCCTTCATTACTTTCAACATTAACGACCGTTGTCAGACTCATAGGCAACCAACTCGTGATAAGGACTCCATGATGACTCAACATACGCTTCCTACAGAAAACGCGCTCTACATTGCCGGAGAATGGCAGTCAGGGATCAGCACCGTCGCCAATATTAACCCATCGGATATCACTGAAAACCTTGGGCAGTTTGCTCAAGCCAGTGAAGCTCAGGTTGAGCAAGCCATTTCTGCGGCAAAACAAGCGCAACCAGAATGGGAAAAAACACCTATTGAACGTAAGCAAGCCGTATTGCAAGCCATTGGCGATGAGTTAATTGCTCGTTGCGATGAACTGGGTACGCTACTTTCAAAAGAAGAAGGGAAGCCCTTCATGGAAGGTCGTGGCGAGATCTATCGCGCAGGCCAATTCTTTCAATATTTTGCAGCCGAAGTGCTCAGACAAATTGGTGACAGCGCCGACTCAGTCCGTCCAGGCGTTTCTGTCGAGGTTACGCGTGAAGCCGTCGGCGTTATCGCAATTATTTCACCTTGGAACTTCCCTACTGCGACGGCGGCTTGGAAGATTGCACCTGCCCTTGCCTTTGGCAACAGTGTCATTTGGAAACCGGCGAACCTCACCCCAGCCAGTGCAGTGGCGTTGACAGAAATCATCCACCGCCAAGGTATCCCAGCGGGCACCTTTAATCTGGTCTTGGGCAGTGGCTCTCAAGTCGGTAATACCCTCATTAACTCACCACATATCAACGGCGTGAGTTTCACTGGCTCAGTAGAGACAGGTCGCAAGGTCGCGGCAGCCACCGCGCCAAACTTTGTCCGTTGTCAGCTAGAGATGGGCAGTAAAAATGCACTTGTCATTGCCGATGATGCCGATATTCAAATTGCAGTAGAAGCCACCATCGCAGGGTCATTCTCTGGTGCAGGTCAAAAATGTACCGCCTCATCACGCTTAGTGGTCATGGATGGTATCCACGACGCCTATGTCGAAGCGCTCATTAAACGAATGGGCGAACTCAAAGTCGGCCACGCCCTTCAAGAAGGCATATTCATGGGACCTGTCGTGGACGGCAACCAATTAGACGCTAACTTCTCTTGGATTGACAAAGCACGTGACTGCGGCGCTGAACTGGCCTTTGGCGGAGAGCGTTTAAGCCTAGAACATGACGGGTACTACATGTCTCCCACCTTGTTCTTAAACACCCAAAATAGCTGGGAAGTCAACCAAGAAGAAGTCTTCGCACCCATGGCTAGTGTGATAAGAGTAGCCGATCTTGATGAAGCCATCGCAACAACGAATGATACTCGTTTTGGCCTTACAGGCGGCATTATCACGCAAAGCTTGCGTAGCAGTGCGTTGTTCAAGCAACAGGCCCAAACCGGTTGTGTCATGGTGAACTTGCCAACCGCTGGTACCGATTATCACGTCCCATTTGGTGGTCGTAAAGAATCCAGCTTTGGGCCGCGTGAGCAAGGCCAATACGCCAAAGAATTCTATACCGTCGTCAAAACAGCCTATCAACGCCCTTACTAGGGTCCGATATACAGAGCCTTGTTAGACAAGGCTCTTCTCTCTTAACGCTCAGTAAGAAAACACCAATAAACACGAGCACTAAAAGAGAACAACAAAAAACCACGACAAAAAATCGACGATGAATCAGTAAGAGTAAGGAATGGCTATGTACCAACAACGGATTGTTATTGATGGGTTGCAGTACTGCAATTGGGATCGTGAGTATTTTCAAACGCTTCAAAGCAGTGGTATCACAGCGGTTCACGCTACCATGGTCTATCACGAGAATGCCCGCGAAACACTCACTCGCTTTGCTGAATGGAATTTACGGTTTGAGCAAAATGCGGATCTCATCATGCCTGTGCATTCAATGGCCGATATTGAGCTGGCAAAAGCACAAGGAAAAGTGGGTATCTTCTTTGGTGCACAAAATTGCTCCCCAATAGAAGATGAAATCGGTCTGATCGAAGTCATGCGTCAACAAGGCTTACTTATCATGCAGCTGACTTACAACAACCAAAGCCTATTAGCGACGGGTTGCTATGAGAGTCACGACAGTGGTGTGACACGTTTTGGTCAACAAGCTATCGGAGAAATGAATCGTGTCGGCATGATCGTTGATATGTCGCATAGCGCCGAGCGTTCAACACTAGAAGCCATTGACCTCTCTTCTCGGCCGATTTGTATTAGCCATGCTAACCCGACTTTTGCTTTCGATGCGCTTCGCAACAAATCCAATGATGTCATCAAAGCGCTCACCGCTCGCGGCGGTTTGATTGGGTTCAGTTTATACCCTTTCCACTTGCCAAACGGCAGCCAATGTTCACTGGATGACTTCTGCCACATGGTGGCCTCTACGGCCGATATGGTTGGTGTCGAACACTTAGGCATTGGCAGTGACCTATGCTTAAACCAACCTCAAGAAGTCTTAGAGTGGATGCGAAACGGCCGTTGGTCCAAAGCCATGGACTATGGCGAAGGGTCGGCGAGTAACTCAGGATGGCCTGACGCACTCCCTTGGTTCTGCGGTAGTGCAGGCATGGAGAACATTTACAACGGATTAATACGCCATGGATTCAATGAATCTGAAGCAGGAAAAATACTGGGTGAGAATTGGTTCAATTTCTTACAACAAGGACTAGAGCCTATTTCGTAAAGCCGTAGCCCAAACATGGAACAGCCCGCTCAATACAAAAACAACAGAGCGGGTGTTAAATACAACTCTTGTCGTGAGCCATCTCGCTCATTGCAAAGAAACCTCTGGAGTCAGAGTATGTCAAATCTAACCAACAACGTGAAAGCTTCAAAGTTGCAGCCCGCAGAAATGTCTTCTGCCAGTGCATCAGGCGGTCCCTCAAAGACCGATAGCAGCACAGGAAGTACATACAAAAACCTCGGGTTAAGCAACCCAGCATTTTGGTACAGCGGTGGATTCATCGGGCTATTTGTCGCACTGGCCTTGTACGATGGAGAGCTGCTGTCAACAATGGTTAACTCCGGATTCGCGTGGTCCGTTAATGTCTTTGGTCCTTACTGGCAAATCTTGCTACTTCTGACTTTTCTTATTGGTCTTGCGCTTGCCGCAGGGCAAACAGGCAAAGTCATTCTTGGCGGCGTCACCACACCTGAGATGAACACCTTTCGTTGGATCTCCATCATATTCTGTACCTTACTCGCCGGTGGTGGCGTATTTTGGGCCGCGGCAGAACCTATCGCCCACTATGTCAGCCCTCCTCCTTTATATGGCGCGCAAGAAAGTACCTACCAAGCCGCGGTGAATGCACTGTCGCAATCCTTTATGCATTGGGGATTCTTAGCTTGGGCTATTGTAGGTAGCTTAACCTCTATCGTCGTGATGCACCTTCATTACGATAAAGGTTTGCCGCTTAAGCCTCGTATTCTGCTGTATCCCGTTTTAGGAGAGCGCGCGCTGAAGGGCCACACTGGAGCGTTGATTGATGCCTGCTGCATTGTTGCCGTTGCGGCGGGGACTATTGGCCCAATTGGTTTCTTAGGCTTACAGATCAGTTACGCACTCAATGCTCTGTTTGATATTCCCGATGGTTTCACTACCCAGCTCATTATCGTCAGTTTTGCCATTGTTTTATATACCTTGTCAGCGTTAAGTGGCCTGAATCGCGGCATGCAAATGCTCAGTCGCTATAATGTGATTCTCGCCGTTGCCTTGATGATCTACATTCTGATTTTCGGACCTACGAATTTCATCATTAACGGCTACATTCAAGGTGTGGGTAGCATGCTCGACAACTTCTTACCCATGGCCACTTACCGTGGTGATGAAGGGTGGCTAAGTGGGTGGACCGTGTTCTTCTGGGGTTGGTTCCTAGGGTACGGCCCTATGATGGCGATCTTCATTGCACGTATATCTCGAGGTCGAAGCATTCGCCAGCTGGTCTCTATCATCAGTATCGTCGCACCACTTGTCACCTGTTTTTGGTTCACCATCGTGGGTGGCTCTGGTTTGGCGTTTGAGATTGCCGACCCTGGTAGTATCAGCAAGGCCTTTGAAGGATTCAACTTACCCGGTGCGCTCCTTGCCATGACGCAACAGCTGCCGTTTCCAATGCTCACGTCTATCTTATTTTTGATTCTCACTACGATCTTTATTGTGACGACCGGTGACTCGATGACCTACACCATCAGTGTGGTGATCAGTGGTGAAACTGAACCTAATGCCGTCATAAGAACGTTTTGGGGTGTGATGATGGGGGTAACAGCGTTAATTCTGATTACCCTTGGTTCCGGCGGCATCTCCGCGCTGCAATCATTCATTGTTATCACAGCGGTCCCAGTTTCATTAATTCTGTTGCCGTCACTATGGAATGCGCCACAGATTGCGATGAAGCTCGCCAAGGAACAAGGCTTGTAACACCAGCAAGAAAAGAGCCATACCGTCAAACAAATGAGCATACATTTGAGACGCGAAACATGCACTTGAAACATAGTTAGGGTGAGGTCACTCGCCCTAACACGAACATCAACCAATACTATAATTAAAATGGTGGTGAGCAAAATGGATGCACATCCTTCAACTTACACGACTACCCTACACACAGCTCGCTCTGCTAACATCGTCATGGCGCCAGAAAGATTGGGTGCAATGCACCAAAATCGAATCAGTTTCGTTCGTACTATGATTCGAAAAATGGCACAGCAACAATGGAAAGTATCCAAACACGATTGGCAACTTTCGCCTCAAGGCTTTGGTCACGTCATCTATAAGCTGACGACCCCTAATTATTGCTATCACTTGGTCGTTTTTTGCGATGAAATTGCCGATGAGGATCGCAATGATCGTGTCATTGCAGAGCGCTGGGATGTCACCTTTGCCCTTATTTCGGGTGACGTTGACGTTAACTTGCTCGAGCAGCTTCGCGCTAATGTTCCTTTACAAGAAGCAGGACGAAATCCAAATAACGTTCTAGTACTAGCTCGTGCTAACAAAAGTGTTCGCATGTTCGATCATATCGTCAGTCATTTGGCGCAAGGTAAGCAACCTTGTCCGCAAGAGTTAGCGGAAGTGGGGTATATTCTCAGAACGACCGCGGTGTACGGCAACGGTAAATTTGGTATTGCCGATTTTAAATTGCTTGAACAAAACGCAGATTTTAGTCAGTCGTTCAGTGCTCAAATGTGTGCGGTGTACCTGCTTCGTGAATTTAGTTTGGACTGGGTCAATTACCTCGCCAACCAACTCGGTGGCCCCCAATCTGCTACTTTACATCAAGAGCTGCAACGCTACCTTGGTGTGGGTAATGCAACAGGCCTAGGGATGGCGCCCTATTTGATCAACCACCCGACCATTGTTGACCGTTGGATGACCACCCGTGAGCAAGCTTTGGCAGACGTCTTGCAGAGCCTAACCAACAAAGGAAAGACGGATCGGTTACAAGCGCTGATAGCCAAAGCGACATTGCATCTACAGCAAGTGGTCACCATCAATGAAACACAGCGCCAATACAATAGTGAGGCCATTGAGAACCTGCAACAGTTTACTCGTCACCTCATTACGCACGATGACCGTCAAACGACATGGTCAGAGTTCATCAAACAGGCACCGGTCATGGCACTAGAGGCGGAAGAGGTGGTTCTGTCATGTTTGATGGAGATATACCCTGACCTTGTCGATGCCTATCAAGATAGGATGAATAGCGATGAAACGTTATTTCTGCCAAGTGGAAAAAAGGTACAGGACCTATTAGCGACACTCAATACCTCTTATCAATGGGCCATTAACATTGATTTCAGTCAGCCAGAAAATCAATACTGGTTTTGGTATCGCTCGCAAGATAAAGAAGAGCCAAGGTTAGGCGTTCGAGGCGTAGAAAAAGGGGAAGAGAAAGAGCTCCCACTGGATGTGGCCCGTCAGGTTAATCGACTTTATCACGCCTTATGTGACCATCAACCAGACTTGTCCTTAGCTGAATTTCTGGTGCTTCACCCTCAGCACAGGGCCATTGCGCGACGCGTTTGGACACTCGGCCATAAACAGATGGGTGATATTCAAATGAATGTTTTACATAGAGATGCGCTTCCCATGCACCTGCTACGCTGCAAGCTTGCCGTATTTGGTGCGACTAAGTTTGATCCTCGCTCAGACCGCTGGGTGCGCGTGACCTTTTTCCAAGGCGCGCCATTGCTCGACGAAATTCACAATCAAACGTATCAAGATGACTGGATATTCCCGCTACTGCCAAGCCATGAGCAGCTGCAAGACAACGGACCGATACAAGGAGGAAATACGCTATGATCGTCTCTCACAATGAACTTGTCGCCGCCGTCAACAAGGCGTTTCTCGGTATGCGCCGCTCATGTGGAGAGGCTGACGTCATCGCTAACATGGTCGCAGACTTACAGATGGTGGGATTACATGGTGTCCGCCACTTCAATAATGCGAGCACCTATATCGATCATGACCAAGATTGCCCCGCGGATATCACGCAGACCGCACAAGGGCTCATCACTGCAGACTTACATCGCTGCAGCTTGGCGTGCCACCTTCCCGTCATCATAGACTACGCGATTGAGAAAATGATTGGCTCGAAAACCATGAAAATAGAGCTAACGCACTGCCATAACCGCTGGCTGGCCTACAGCGAACTAGTTAAACTAGCAGCAAAAGGGATCGCGTGTACGGCCAAATGGACCAATGGCAGCAGCTCAAAACATACCATGTATATCATCAACCGAGGGTGCGTTGCCCCAGAATTGTTTTTATCCAATGTATTAGTCACCGATCAGCTCGATTGTCACAGCATGACTATCGAATTATCAGTGCAAGATTTTGATGTGGAGGCGTTATCAGACGGGTACAGCATTCATATCGATGCCAGCGAACAGTCTCAAGCGCAACACAATGCTTGGCATAACGGCATAACGGTAGACGATCAGGAATGGTTGCAGTTAAAACAAACGGCTACTGCAATATTGGTGGAAAACAGTGAACAATCGATAAAGGGAGCGGGTGAAGCCGCGTGATTTTAATCGTTAACAAGGTTACGCATTTAAGTTCTGTCGCAAAGTTTGATTGATTAAAGTAAAAGGGCAATGGCTTTACTATTATCGAGCCGTTGATAATCGTGGTCAGGTGATCGACTTTTTATTGTCTCCCCGTCGAGATGAAACGGCTGCTCGTGCCTTTTTCAATAAGGCGTTTGAACAACACGGCTTACCTAAAAAAGTCGTCATCGATAAGAGTGGTGCGAATGCCTTAGCCTTGCACCACCTTAATGTTCAACTTTGGTTGTCAGGCCGAATGCTCGAATTAATTGAAGTACTCCAAGTGAAGTATTTGAATAATATGGTTGAGCAAAGTCACAGAAAGGTGAAAGGAAAGATGCATCAATGCCTAGGCTGGAAAAGTGATGAGGGGGCGAGCAATACACTAGCCGGTATCGAATTGTGGACGATGATCAAAAATGAACAACTAGATAATCCAAATGGATTATCTAGTTGGGAACAGTTTTACGGTCTCGTAGCGTAATTACGCCTGGAGATTAGTGCAATAGCCGCTTATTAAAACTTTGCGACAGAACCGATAATGGCAGTGAATGGGTGGGTAGTTAGATAAGCAATCATTTTCACTAGAAATAGATTTGTTTCTGTGGGCTACATAGGCTGCTTTCAACTTTGATTTGCTGCCTGGAAAAATAAAATGATTAGTCACTTTTACGGTGGAACCTGCCACTTCTTCCACTGCATTTACATAGAAAAATTGTTTCACTAAATCGGACCAACCTGGGGCTGTGTTTGGAGATTGAGCTCCATAATATTTAGCATCTACAACGGCATAATGTTGACCATCTTCGGATTTTAAAAGCGTATCAATTCTTTGCCCTTTTTGTGCCATAGGAACAAATTCATTATCCCAATGAACGTTCAATTGCTAACTTCTTCGCCACCCGTATTACTGTACGATCCGAAACATTGGTGAGTTTGGCGGTATCACTAATACTCAGCTTGTTGATAACTCGTAGCTGATAGATTTTTTCGTGTAGATCTGAGTCTGCTTGACGTCCTTTGTATTTACCTTCTTCTTTGGCTTTCTTTATTCCTTCACACTGACGGCGGCGGCGATCTTGGTAATCTTTTCTTGCGATAGCAGCCAGCATATCCATCATCATGCTATTTATTGCTTTGATCATCGATCCGGTAAATTCATCGGTGATTTGGGGAGAGAATGCGATATGACTGGTTGGTAAATCCAGACTAATCACTTTGAGTTCTTTCTCGTGCAGCATTTCTTTTAATGTGAACCAGCTTTTCTCATCCAGACGAGAAAGCCTATCTATCTGTTCAATGATGATTGCATCACCTTTCGCAGCATCATCAAGTAAACGAAGAAGTTCTGGTCTTTGCAGAGAAGCACCTGACTCATTTTCAATATACCATCCAGCTATACGAAAACCTTTATCCTGTACAAACTTCTGTAAGGTACTCTGTGCCCGTTTTGCATTTTGGTCGCTTGTTGATACTCTAAGGTAACCAAAGATGTACATAATTCACCCTAAGTGACATTTAAGTTATGATCCAACTTGGTGTGCCATATAGGTTATGACAAATATATAAAAACTGCCATTTTTATATGTGATCATAGGGTATAGCCTAATGTCATGCGCTAAATAGAACAAAATCCCAACGCATAAAAACCATTATTCTCGATTTTGAGTAGTTTTCATATTCTGAATATTGAAAAGAATAATTATGCGAAGCTTGGAGTAATTCTATATTCTCGCTATGACTCAGAAGATATTTTTAACATCACGGTAAAAGTTTTCATGAGATCCTAATGCCATTAGCTCAAGGGTGACGGTGCCATCTTCATAACTGTAACCAAGTAACGTTAATTGCTTAACCATTTTGAATCTATAAACACGTAAAAATGACAAGTCACCTTTCTTTTGCTCTCCTAATAATGGCTCTTTCATTAGTTCTTTAACTGCATTATCAAGATCAAGCTTCTGATTTTTATGTAGCTTTTTTACTGCTTTCTTAAATGTAGGTGTCTGTAAAATTTGAGTTATCTTAGCCAAAATTATAGTTCTCCAACTTTCCTGCTTCTTTTTCAGCTTTGGCAATAATTGCTTGTTTTACAAACTCATATGGTAATTCTGGGTTATCTTCCATCATTTCACCAATTTTAGCCCAGTGTTCAATTTGTTTTGGTGCGGTACGGCTAAATGCTTTAGCCATAATGGTAGCTTTTTGTACAAGGTCTTGATCTAATCTAATGCTTGCTGTAGCCATTTTAAGTATCCTATTTAAAGTTGATTTTTATTATTGTAGCGCATAGCTTCTATTGTAGCAAATCGCATCATTGTGACGTGCTAAGGTGTCAACGCTAATACTGTGAATCTAGCGGCCTTTCTTTTGGCTCGCGATCACGTTTCACTTCAAATACCACGAAAACTGGTTCTGTCGCAAAGTTGACGAAGTTAAGCGATATATTGATAATGCAACGTCACAATAACGGAGTATTATTAACATGAAACTTAACTTTTCAGGATGCCATTTCCTGCAAGAGATCATCATGCAAGCACTTCGTTATTACTTAGCGTACAAATTAAGTTACCGGGAAATAGAATAGATTTTTGCTGAGCGAAATATCCGCTTTGACCACTCAACATTAAATCGTTGGGTGATAAAATATGCGCCATTACTTGAAGTCAATTTCAGAAAAAGAAAACGTAAAGTAGCTGATTCATGGCGCATGGATGAGACCTATATTAAGGTCAAAGGTAAGTGGGTCTACTACTATAGAGCCGTCGATAAGTATGGCGCTATTATTGATTTCTATTTGAGTGAAACGCGTAATGAACAGGATGCACGGGCCTTCTTTGATAAAGCGATAGGCAGTAGTGGATTGACAAGTAAAGTTGTTATCGATAAAAGTGGCGCGAATGCAGCAGCGTTAGATACCATCAATATTAGCCTTTGGTTAGGTGGATACATGTTGCGTATGATCGAAGTATTGGCAGTTAAATACCTCAACAATATTGTTGAACAAAGTCATCGAAAAGTGAAAGGTAAAATGCATCAATGTTTAGGATGGAAGTCTTGGATTGGTGCAGAATCAACCTTGGCAGGTGTTGAAATCTGCTCCATGATTAAGCAAGGACAGATGATTAACTCAGAAGAAATGACGTCATGGGAGCAGTTTTATTCTTTAGCTGCATAATTATATCTGAGGAAAAGTGCCTCTTTAATTTAGAACCCACAATCTGAGTTTGCGACAGAACCAAATAAGGACTAACTTAATGATAGCTATCTATTTTGTTATAGGAATAGGGATTTTTATAAGTTGTATCACTATTTTTGCACCTAATTCATTCTATGGTGTGAAAGCATTATTAAAAAATTAGAAAATATTGACTTAAAATGAAACCCTACTTGAAGTGTTTGTTTATCCTGATTCATAGTTAACTTCGAACTAAAGTGGTGTTAGTTGGAACTAAAGTGGCGTTAGTTGGAAGTAAAGTGGTGTTAGTTGGAATTAAAGTGGTGTTAGTTGGAACTAAAGTGGCGTTAGTTGCGAACTAAAGTGGCGTTAGTTGCGAACTAAAGTGGCGTTAGTTGGAACTAAAGTGGCGTTAGTTGCGAACTAAAGTGGTGTTAGTTGGAAGTAAAGTGGTGTTAGTTGGAAGTAAAGTGGTGTTAGTTGCGAATTAAAGTGGTGTTAGTTGGAAGTAAAGTGGCGTTAGTTGGAATTAAAGTGGTGTTAGTTGGAACTAAAGTGGTGTTAGTTACAGTACCCTAACACCTCACTACCGGCAGATCCCCCCATTTGGTCGTATATTGAGGCGACAACATTTCTCGCCTCATTGCCCATTTATGCTCAATCCCTTGCGCTGCCAAAAAGACGCTGTCGGTTCCATAACGTTGATTTAATCCATCAAACACCGCCATTAAGCGAGGATCGTCGGGCTTTGGATTCAAAAAATCAATCTGAGCGTGCTTGCCTTCCATTAAATCTAACAACCCAACCCCAATTTTGTAATAACGCTCACCTTGCTGAAACATTGCTTTCGCCATTGCCATGACCGTATGAGTGAGCACGGTGGTATCAGAGGTGGGATACGCAAAGGAATGCACCATTTTATGTGATACCGGCTTGGCATCATAAGGAGAGCTGGCTGCAAAACACATCAACACTTTGCATAAACTGTGTTGCTGCCGTGCTTTATAGGCCGCAATGGCGGTATGCTTGCTAAGTGCTTGTTGTAATGAATGCAAATCGACGATCCGCTCACCGACACTACGAGTTGAGAATATCTGTTTTTTATCGGCTCGGATTTGATCCCAACTCTTGCACACCTGACCGTTTAACTCACGCACGGTCCGCTCAACTTCAACGTTAAATTGGCGTTGCGCGACAGCCGGTTCAAGGCGAGATAAATCCCACGCTGTATGTACTTTCATCACTTTTAATTTGGCACTCAATCGTCGCCCAATCCCCCACACCTCACTCACATCGACCGATTTTAATACCTGTTGTCGCGCTGTCTCATTATTGAGAATGCACACCCCTTGATAGCCTTCGATTTTCTTGGCGGCATGGTTGGCAAGCTTGGCCAACGTAAGGGTTTCTCCCATCCCAACGCACACCGGCAAACGACACTCTTTCCACACCGCGCGACGGATCAGTGCGCCATGAGTTCGCAAACAAGGAATGGCTTGGTGACAGTGTCTCAAAGATAAGAATGATTCATCAATCGAGTAAATATGCTGAACAGGAGCAAAGCGTCCGATCACCGCCATCATTTTGGCCGAGAGATCCGCATACAGTTCATAATTAGACGATAAGGCGATCACCCCTTGCTTTTCACATAACTCGCGCACTTTAAAAAAAGGGGCAAATTTAGGAATGCCAAGTTCTTTGGCTTGTCGATTGGCCGCCACAATGCAGCCATCATTATTAGATAGCACCACCAAAGGCTTGCCACGCAGATCAGGACGAAACACCTGCTCGGCGCTGCAATAAAAGGCATTGGCATCGACCAGCGCAAACATGGTGTTAGCTCGCGAGTAAATAACTTGGACGATGACAGCGGATCGAGCGCACGACCACGCCTTCAATCGAAAATTGATCGTAATCGAACACCGCCACCGGTTGAATTTTTTCATTTGCAGACAGCAATAGTCGATTTTTCATATCAATGATTTTGCACACAAATTCACCATTGAAATTGGCCACGACCACATCTAGATTCTTGGCCACTTCATGGCGATCCACGATCAAAATATCCTGACTAAAGATGCCGACATTTTGCATCGAGTCACCACAAGCTTTGCACAGAAAGGTTGAACTTGGGTGCTCAACTAACAAATCATCAAGCGATAAACTCAATTGAGAATATTCGGCTGCTGGCGACTCAAAGCCCGTGATACCGGCACCGGCGGAAATAGGAATGACTTTCATAAAACCCTTAAAATACTGTATATAAACACAGTATCATTTTAGGGCTATTGATAGAAAAGGCAAGAGGTTAAATTATCGAGCTACCACGACACGCACACCGCTGCGCCTGATAAATCACACCAGATAAACGAAAAGAAACAGAATAACGCACCACAACTAACCTGCTCCCTTAACAAAGAACGGGGGCGCAGCTCAGGGTGGGCGGGGGATGTGGTGGCACTTCCGTAAAACAGCTTGCGCCTTTTATGGATTGGCCGGAACGGGCAAAAGAAAGAATACCGCGAAAGTTGAGCAAAAAGATCATGATGAACCTTGCCGTATTAAGCACGTTTTTTGTGCTTGATGCGACTGCCAACTGCCCTGCTTTGCCTGTCTTTTTGGGCAAGGCAGATAAAAACAGTGCCGGCGAAGCTGGCTTCCTTGTAGCACGTTGTTTAGTGCGGTGGTGAAAATTTAACATAATGTCAAATAATGCTTGAAGCCACTCAATGCCCGACAGCTTGCTGGCGATAAGGCATGTGTGATTTCGCATTATTCCACATTATGTTGAACTTGAGCACATACCCCCATGCTTGGGGGATGGGGGAAGAAAATAAAGCTTTTAAGGCAGGTTGCTACGGAGAGACTGACGGTGCCGCCCTGCCCTTTTTGACGTTTGCATGATGGGCAGTTGCGCGCAGCGGAACACGTTTTTGTCCATGATGCGTTTTTACGTGAAAACGGGTAGGAAGTGGCCCGTTAGGCTTGGAGTGTTGAGCAACATGGCATTATTGTTATTAGTATCCGCAAGCAAGAACGAAATGAAAGCGAGGATGGTTAACGCACTTTGTTTACGCCTTTTGTGAACAAGGTGCGCAGTTTTAGTTGATGCGAAGCATGAACGATCAGATGTTAATTTTCATCATTTAATGGATGAGCATGTTCTATAAACATTATTTGTTCTAGTGTTCTCATTGGTGAAACTTCATAGCCTACTTTACAAATAAATTGCCTATGAATAGATTCAAAATTTTTGTGATGGCTGACTCTATGACAGAGGTTTAAGTATTCCTTGAATAAATCAATATTTTCAACTTTTTGCTTGTATGATTTCCCAGTTAAAAAATAACAAACTCTACTATCCCAAATAGCATATAGTTCTGGGTTTACAAAATGCAGCAGTTTTGATACACCAACAAGAGAGTTATTGATTAATTTTTTTAATAGTATTATTTCAATATCACTGATCATTATTGGGCTTTTAGCTCGATTTAATATCAAAACGGCCTGATCAAAATCAGCACTTTTAAAATTTAGAATTGTTGGCATCCAACCATAGGTAAAATTGGCACCAATAATTAAATCTGATTCTGTTAACTCTTGTTTATTAGCAAAGAAAGAAACAAAATATTGATACGATTTATGGTAACTATGATAAGGATCGATTTTATTTAAACATCCAGCTCGTTTCAATAAAAGTTGTTCATTAATATCTAGCATTGCTTCGCTCCAATACTCGATAAACCGTCGTCCGACTGCATCCCAGTTCTTTACTGATCGCGTGCTTGTTCATACCTCGCTCTGCAAGCTCTTGTATGCGCTGATGTAAAGCTTCATTAGGAAAACGGCCCAGATGTCGCCCTTCTGCTTTAGCGCGCTCCCTGCCCTCATTACAACGCTGTAAGATGCGCTTTCTTTCCATTTCAGCAAAAGCGGATATGGTGGTGTAGATCACTCGCCCTACATCGCTGTTAATATCGACATTGCCGAGATCATGAAAAATTAAGCCAGCACCTTTTTGGGATAATTGGTCAGCAATTTGCAGCGCATCGATAGTATTACGCGCTAACCTATCCACTTTCATCACATGGATGGTGTCACCCTCACGTGCAAAATCGAGCATGGCATTAAGTTGTTCACGTTCTGAATCTTTACCACTGGCGCTTTCTTGAAAAACTTTATCGCAACCCAGTTGCTTGAGCTGTTCAATTTGAATTTTTAAGGATTGTTCTTTGGAACTGACTCGTGCATAGCCGATCAACATAAAAAGTGCTCAATAAGTTCTAAATAAAATTATGTACATGTTTACAATATCATATTAGGACTTTTTGAACAGTCATGCGTGGGGAAATTTTAAGTGCATCAAAAGTACACCTTTATGGACACTATGGATTGAGTTTGAGATCGCGTCTTTTCATATAGTCGCGCAAAGTGCTAGGTGCTTCGTCGATAAGTTTTGCTGTCGGGCGCAATCCTAATCCCATATTGAGGTATTTTTCAATTTGGTCACGTTTATTATCAAGCTTTAATTTAATGGCCTGGCCTTTAGGTCTACCGAGTATCATACCGTTTTGTTTTCTGGCAGCTAACGCCTCTTTGGTTCGCATCGAGATAAACTCTCGCTCGATTTCTGCAGCAAGCCCCAGAACTGTAGCGGTTATTTTTGATTGCATAGAACCATCGAGCTGCATGTTTTGTTTGGCTATATATACTGTAGTGGTCAATGAAAATTGGCCACAGTTTTAGAGTTTTCCCAATATAATTGTTCCGATCTATTAGGTGTTAACCCTCCATTATATTGATGCGGTCTGAGTCGGCTGTAATAACCTGTTATATATTTAATGATGTCTAACCTAGCTTCCGAAAAGCTACGATAGCCCGTAATGGGCATCCATTCTGTTTTAAAGCTTCGAAAGAAACGCTCCATCGGAGCGTTATCCCAGCAATTACCACGACGTGACAAACTTTGTTTTAGTTGGTAACGCCATAGTAATTGACGATAATAGCGACTCGTATAATGGCTTCCTTGGATGCCCTTCTAAGAGTCAAGTCGTTATTTGTATACTGTTGATTAAGGCGTTTCTATTTTTCAAAAGGTAATAAATTTCACGTGCTATGTATCTTTTTAAGCAGCGTATAGCTTCCATTTTTGATAATCCATCAGCCGTTCGTTTTTTGATGTAATCCTTTGAACGCTGCTCAGTTCTAAGTCTACCAATCGCAATAATATGGAGTGCACTATTTGCAGCTCTATCACCACCTCGATTAAGCCTGTGTCTATTGGTTTTTCCTGAGGATGCAGGTATAGGGCTAACTCCACATAACGCAGCAAAACTAGATTCAGAGTTTAAACGTTCAGGGTTATCACCCAACGTTATCAATAATTGTGCGGCGGATTCGTATCCAACGGCTTTTTGTTCGATTAATTCAGGAGCAAGCATGTCAACGATAGAAGAAATCATTTTATCTAAATCCGCAATCTCGTCATGAAGTTCAAGATATCTACGAGCTAAGGATTTAAATACGATCCTATATGCGCTAGAAATATTTTTGTAAGCTGTTAAATCAGGTCTGCTTGATGCTAGTGTGCGAATCAAAGTCATACGAGTCATATGTCTTAATGTATCTCTTATTTCGTCGGGGGAAGATACAATGCTCGTTCTAATCATCTGAAGGGCAACAGTTCGAGCTGCCATTGCTGTTTTACGGCAACCTTTAAGTATTCTTAGCGACTCAACCATCCCATCTCGCGTCTTTGGCGTCACCGTGCGTAATTTACTATACGCGGCATGAGCAGCATTTTCTGCGTCTATTGTGTCATCCTTGCCTCGTTTTCTTCGATCAACCTTATCTGGTGCTGTTACTTCCAATACTTCAATGCCACTGCTTTGCATATAACGAAGCAAGCCCAAACCATACGTCCCTGAACACTCAATACCCACACGTGATATTTTACCAAATGAAGACATCCACTTTAGCATTTCCTTATATCCATGGCGGGTTGCTGGGAAGTATTCACTTGATAATACTTGATTAGAATCATTGACGATGGCAGCAACGTGGATATCTTTATGAGTATCCACTCCACCAATGACATAAGATGAGATTGTACTGGTATTCATTATTGACTCCTTCACTATATGATCATGGACAAGAGTCACAAAACCAAATACTTGGACAAGACAGTAATGGGACAGGCGTCAGGCCCTTCTTGAGTCACAAATATTGGCGAGGCAACCCTCACCAAATAATGAAACTAAGCAATCGACAGATCCAAGGAAGGACACATAAGGTCGATCGCTGTGTGGGTCAGAAAGCTCAGAACATTATTGGTACCATCTTTCAAGCATGAACCAACTTTCTTAGTTAGTGTATGATGAAATCTAGCCAACACATTATTACTATCGCTGTGGAACATAACGCCTTTCGGTTTCCCACGAGACTCAAAAGCCATTGTTAGTGCTTTTCCTGTTAATTTGCTATCTGGTGATAACGACATTGCCCAGCCAATTGGTTTACGTGCGAATAAATCAATGACAACAGCTAAATACATCCAACGATTTCCAGCCCAAATGTAAGTCACATCTCCTACCCAAACTCGATTTGGTTCAGTTACTGCAAATTGTCGATCAAGATGATTAGGTATTTCAATATGCTCTTGTGGCGCTCGTTTGTATTTATGCTTGGACATTTGGCAACTAACTAAGCCAAGTGATTTCATTAACTTAGAAGCACGATAACGACTCATAGGTACATTTTTAGCTATTAGCATATCCGCTATGCTTCTCGCTCCTGCTGAACCATTACTCGCAATATGAACTTCTTTGATTAAGCTTTTAAGCTTAATCAATTCAACATTCGGCATTTTTGAGCGTGCTTTCCAGTACTTATAACTGCTTCGATTTACACTGAACACTTTGCATAATGTAGTAACGCTATAGCTCTGCTTGAGTTTTTCGATTATCGAAAATTGTTCAGTGAGTCGGACATCACCAGAGCTGTAGCCTTTTTTAAAATTTCATTATGTTCTTCCAGACGAGCAACTTTTTTCTCTAATTCTCGAATTTTAAGTTGCTCAGGTGTTATTGGCGTTGCTTTAGGCTTTATCCCATTGTGCTCTTGACGTAATTGGCGTACCCATTTATCCATTGTCGATTTGCCAACGCCCATGGCGCTAGCGGCTTCTTGAACGGTGTAACCTTGTTCGGTTACTAACAATGCAGATTCAAGTCGAAATTCAGGGCTAAATGTTGGTCTTGTTCGTTTTGTCATAATTGGCACCTATTGATATATGAGGTGATGATATCACCTCTAATTAGGTGGCCAAAATCACCGTACCACTACACTTCCTTTCTTTCTTGTTTAAGAAGTAAAGAATAGCGAGCTATTGATTTAAAAGAGAAAAAGGAAAGATTTCGGCCATTACGATCGCGGTTTTCGCTATTCCGATCACCGATTTCGGAGTTAGGCTAAAAGTGATCGGATAATCGCGGAATCAGTGATCGATTTAAACCGAAATGGGTGATCGGATAATCCCGAAATGACTGATCGGAATGCTCCGAAATATGCACGTAAAGTAGCTGATTCATGGCGCATGGATGAGACCTACATTAAGGTCAAAGGTAAGTGGGTCTACTACTATAGAGCCGTCGATAAGTATGGCGCTATTATTGATTTCTATTTGAGTGAAACGCGTAATGAACAGGATGCACGGGCCTTCTTTGATAAAGCGATAGGCAGTATTGGATTGACAAGTAAAGTTGTTATCGATAAAAGTGGCGCGAATGCAGCAGCGTTAGATACCATCAATATTAGCCTTTGGTTAGGTGGATACATGTTGCGTATGATCGAAGTATTGGCAGTTAAATACCTCAACAATATTGTTGAACAAAGTCATCGAAAAGTGAAAGGTAAAATGCATCAATGTTTAGGATGGAAGTCTTGGATTGGTGCAGAATCAACCTTGGCAGGTGTTGAAATCTGCTCCATGATTAAGCAAGGACAGATGATTAACTCAGAAGAAATGACGTCATGGGAGCAGTTTTATTCTTTAGCTGCATAATTATATCTGAGGAAAAGTGCCTCTTTAATTTAGAACCCACAATCTGAGTTTGCGACAGAACCGATATGAGTGGTTAACAAATACTGATGCTTTTAGAGCTTAACCCCGAATTCAGCACTAAATAATCGTTTATCATAATGTAACCTACGCATGTTATGAGTCAATTGTAGAGCTTGGGGTTTATTTATCAACTCAGACTATTTGCAACAGTCCCTATGGATAAGTAATATTAACACTCACTGCGCTGTTTGCTTCTCCTGCTGTTATTTTACCCGTTGTTGGTACATATTTTGCCTTTAGGTTAACACTAAAACTGTTGTCTCCAGACTGAGAAATGCTTATAGGTTGATTAAAAAGAATAGGATTGCTATTAGCATCCATTAACTTGATACCAACACCTTTGGCATAATCGCCTGTTGTAAATAAAGAAAATATCCCTTGCTCGGCATTAAATATATCCGTTAAAGGAGTGTAAGTTAAAGCTATATTCGTTTTTTTAATGCATTGACCACGAATTGTAAAGCTAGCTGCCTCAACAGTACCTTTTTGAATATCAACAGAGCTGCGCTCTCCCATATTTACTACCTGATCTTCCATCGTGCATGTCGGTACTTTGATTGAAAATGCAATCATAGTTCGATTCCAATACCCAGCAGCCCCTACGCCTGACATCGTGGTTCTAGGATAGTTAACTGCATCATCAAACTGTTTGGAGAGCTTATATAACTTAACCTCTCTTGGTGCTGTGCTTTCAGTGTAAGGCTCTGACAAGGTTAGCGTAAATGGATAAATCATATCACCAGGAAAGATATTATCGCCTGCACCAACATGATCTGTGATCATAAATCCTACATTAGTATTGGGAACTCGATAAATATTTCCATATTCACGAGATCCGACATCTATTCTCGCCTCGATAACTGTACCGGCGGGACACCTCATACGAGTCAAAGAACTCTCTGTATAGCTTGCTATTACATCCCCAACTTTAGCTGTGTAGTAATTATCACTGATGTCACCAAAATTTCTATTAAATATTTGGCCCGCAGGTGGAAAATATGCACAATTTGCATAAGCTGATGAAGAAATAAAAAACATTCCTAAACATCCGAATGTGTATGTTTTTATTTTCAATAAATGTGCATGGTTGAACATTTTATATCCTCTACTTATGGCAATTTTCAGATAAAACATTAAGGTCATCGTTATAGATATTAAAATCGACATAGCAAGTGTCTTTTCTATCCCCTCCCCAACTTACTTTTAAGGTGCCTTTTTTGGGTAATCCTGTTAAATATACATCACCAAATTCATCTATAATCCCTTGAGATCGGTTTCTTTTAGTATTCACCAACCTAACAACACTACCGAAAGGCAGTTTTTGATTGACATAAGTAATATGAATAATCGCTTTATAGCCCCAATTACCATCAAATTTCTTTTGAACAATGGCGCCACGTGTTGGCATAACACGAGAACGATTTTCCATAACTTCAAGATTATTGGGTAAGGTTAAAGTATCAATATCTATATTCATATAATTATAAGGCCTAATATTACTGATCACAGCATAGCCATTATTATCAACTTTGACACCTGTTTGGTTTTTGATCTTAGTACCATGACCATTATCTAATTTAACAATACCAATGGTTTCGGCAAGATATTGACTAAAAGTCACTTGATTATTATTAATAATGATACCTCCATTCATATCATAGCCTATCGTATCTGATGAATCTTCATGCGAATAATTCAATGCATAACGACCATGTTCTGTTATATAATTAGCACCCAATCTATGATAAGAATGAGAAAAATCATTACGATAGCCATTTGTAACATAATAATTAAGAGTATTATCATCAGATGAACCACTTAGCGTCACTTCTTGTGATGTATTACCTTCATTATCATTGTTAATATTATAAGATGTATATATAGGATTATCATTACTACCAAGGCGATATTGGACGTTCATACCAATATTATAAGCATTACTCGATATCTGAGATTCGGTTTTATTATAATTTAAAGATATATTTGCACCAAATACATTAACAGTATAGTTAATGTTATAATTGATATCTTTGAAACTGTTATCTCGATAGTCTTGCCTATAGATAGCTGCATTAATGGAACCATAACCACCTAAGTTTTGATTTAAGCTTAATTCATAACGAGATTTTTTTTTATTATTAAAACCACTTGAAGTATAATCATCATTACGATTTGATTCTTCAAAATCATAATAATCTTGACCATTATATTGATACTGTCCTAGAGCAAATGTCGTCCCAAATTCATATAATGTTTTCTGGTAACCAACTTTATAACTGT
The DNA here is from genome assembly GCF_009601765.2 of Vibrio algicola. NCBI lineage: Bacteria > Pseudomonadati > Pseudomonadota > Gammaproteobacteria > Vibrionales > Vibrionaceae > Vibrio > Vibrio algicola. The sequence continues at coordinate 64,809 of NZ_CP045700.1, read as the reverse complement.
AACCTGTTAAGTTATTAATATTCTTGTTGTGTGTGATATTTTCTGAATCATAAGAGGACCTTGATACGCCCAAAGAAAAAGCACCAAAATTATTTAACCCAACGTTCACACCCGAAGCTAAGGCGTTGTACTTATCAGCATAAACTGTGCCTGCCAATAGGGTTAGATGGCGACTTAAACCGTAAGCAAAACTACCTTGAAAAAAAACAGGTTCATCATGATAATTATCTTGAGATTGGTATTTACCAGCTGATAAACTAAATTTCCACTGACCTTCGTGCTGCATTGATACTGTAGAACTAAAAGGAACAGTAAACTGATGATCTTTGCCTGAACTCTCTTTTACCGTAACTTCTAAATTCCCTGCTTGATTATTTACAATTAAATCATTAATTTCAAATGCTCCAGGAGGAACATTCATTTGATAAATAATATTACCGTTTTGTTTAATAATAACAACAGCGTTACTGTAGGCAACTCCCTGAATTAATGGCGTATTTTGTCTTAGGTAATCAGGTTTCATTTCTTCATCAGAAAACAATTGAACACCTAAAAGCGCATTATTTTCAAACAAATCATCTTTAGTGTACACTTCTCCAATGCTAAATTGTGAGTGATATTTTCTTATTTCATGGCTTGCGTGCGTCCCGAAAATGTTCTTTTTAACTGACTCATCAACTTCTGCATAGCTAAAGTTACTCCTTAGTCGCCAACCAGCATAATTAATACCGGGTTCAAGCTTTAAAAAATAGTTTTCAGAATTATCATGATGAGTAAAAGTGTGACTACCATTAAGTGTATAATTTAATCGAAATGCATTGATACCGTTATCCCAAGACTTAGGGTCTCGTTTATCATCTAGTCGACGGTTTAAATTTACCTGTGGAATAGTAATGTCAAACCTTCCTTTATTAATATCATATGAAAAGCTTGCTTGTTTATAATATTCATTCAAGTCGTTAATAACATCATCGCTTGAAATTAAGCTTAATTTTTTATTTTCCTTAACACCCTGATTTAATAGATATGACTTTGAAATTTCCGGTTTTAACTCCCCATTTTTGTCAATAAATTTTATTTTATTTTTTTGTTGAAATTTTCCGTTTAGATACACATTAAGATCGTAAAACCCTGGAATGTATTGATTTTTGACAAAAAAGGTAGTGTCTACTGAATTTGAAATGTCTAATGCTCCAGGGTAAAAATAATCCTCCGCATACAAGGTTTTTATATGAGTTAGAAATAGAAAAGTTATTAAACTGAATTTTACCTTATTAAAATTCATTTTAATCTACTTTTTTACCAATAGAAACACCCCCAAAATCATTAATATAAGACCATGAGATTTCTCCTGATACTCCCTTAGGAAGGGCTATTGTTTTTTTATCAAAAGGAGCAATCATAGTGGACTTTTCTAATTTATAACTACCTACATTAATACGGTAAAAAGAAAAATAATATGGAGATTGATTGTTAATATGTAGTGTATTATTTTTTTTTGTAATTGAAATGTGTTCTACTGCATCTTTGATGCTCATAGAAAGAGAAGTCGGTCTGTATATTAATTTTATTTTCGTATTAATAACTAATAATAAATCATTAACTCCTTTTTTAGAAGATGGTATTGACTTAACATTTAGCCAGAACAAAGATTCTTTGTTTTCTGGAAACTTATCTCTGGCTATAATTTTTATGGCATTAGTTTTTTTTCCGGTTAACTTAAAAAGAGGAGGTGTAATGATAAAAGACTGTGTTTTTTTGTTGTTCTTATCTTCAACCCATGACTGTATAAGGTAAGGACGATAATCAGATGTGTTATATATATTCATTTGCGCGGCATTTACACTAGAAGGAATTATAACTCTTGTTCCTCCTAACTTTATTCCTGCATAACTTGGTTGGATATTGATAAACATTATCAATAATAAAATAAATCTTTTCATCGTCATACCATTACCTTTATAAAAAACAGAGGAGTCATCTCCTCATTAATTCAGGTTTTAATCATAAATAATGGTGAAATTAGCTACACCATTTGCCTCACCAGCGGTTGCTCCCGCTCCTGTACTAATATATGCAGCTTGAAAGTTTGCACTACCACTACCACTACCATCAATAGGAAATGTAGTGCTATCGTCCCCTAATGCCAATGCAGTCCCATCAGCATTAAATAACCCGATGGCTACCCCTGTTGCTACCGTATCACCACCTGTTATTTTTAACAGGTTAGAATTATTCTCATCTTGTTCACCATCAAAACGGAAAGCAACATTACTATTTGCGGGACACTCCGTCAGGCTAATAGAAAAATTCTTATGTGTAGAGTGATCATTAGCACTTTGCAAATCACCAGCAGAGACATTACCAAGAGTGACTTGTACATCAGTTGTTCCAGAGTTAACTGTACATGAATCAGCAACAATACTACCTGTAAAATTTACTACTCCAGAAGAAGCGTATGCCGATGTCATACCAACTGAAAGTAATCCCATAACCATAAAAAATTGGGGTGATTTTTTATATTTCATATAAAACCTCTATCGCTTTATTTCTATATTTAATTAGATATTAAACATCCATATTGTAATTCTACTTACCTACAGATACTTTATTACCGCATACCAACTTACATCGAAATCGCGATACGTTTACAAGGTGGTAACATAAAATTTTACATCGAAATCGCGATACGTTTACAAGGTGTTAACATGACGTTAATACAAAAAATAACACACAGCAAGTGCTAATGTTATTTTTGCTAACTAAATCACCTATTTAGGGTTCTGTCGCAAAGTTGACGACGATAAAGCCAAGAAAATCCAACATTACATAACCTCAATATTTATCAAATTCAGATGTTACCTATCATTCTGGTAACCATACCTCATTATGAATTCAGTCAAATCCAATTGATATAAAAAATCACGTCTATTTGTAATATTATTGAACAAGTGTGATAGCAAACTCGAAGTTAGCGCAAGTCGAGCAAAAAACAACCACTTCAACCATGGTAACATGCTCATTGACTAACCGCCGCAACCTCTAATTTGATGTGTTAAACTAACGCCATACACTGCTCTCTAATAAATACAGCTCTAACCAATTAAGGTCCACATCATGAATACAGTTTCTGAAATTTTTAATCCTGCCGACTGGCAAGAAGTCGAAGGCTATTCTTTTGAAGACATCACTTACCACCGCGCCGTTGATGGTGGTGTGGTGCGTATTGCATTTAATCGCCCTGAGTGTCGCAATGCTTTCCGTCCTAAAACCGTCGATGAACTTTATATCGCACTTGAACATGCCCGCATGTGGAGTGATGTCGGTTGTGTATTAATTACCGGTAATGGGCCAAGTGTGAAAGATGGCGGTTGGGCATTTTGCTCTGGTGGCGATCAGCGTATTCGTGGCAAAGATGGCTATAAATATGAAGGGATGCCACAAGATCAAATCGATCCTGCTGCGTTAGGTCGCTTGCATATTCTAGAAGTTCAGCGCCTTATTCGTTTTATGCCTAAAGCGGTTATCGCAGTCGTTCCAGGTTGGGCGGCTGGTGGTGGTCACTCTTTGCATGTGGTGTGTGATTTAACCTTGGCATCAAAAGAGCACGCAGTATTCAAACAAACCGACCTTGATGTAGCGAGCTTTGATTCTGGCTATGGTTCCGCTTATTTAGCTAAAATGGTAGGCCAAAAGAAAGCACGTGAAATATTCTTCTTAGGTTTAGATTACAGCGCGCAAGATGCATTCGAAATGGGCATGGTTAACAAAGTCGTACCTCATGCGGATCTCGAAAAAGAAGCCTTGGAATGGGGGCGTATTATTTGTCAAAAATCGCCAACTGCCCTACGCATGATGAAGTTTGGTTTGAACATGACTGACGATGGCATGGTTGGCCAACAAATGTTTGCTGGTGAAGCGACACGCTTAGCCTATGGTACAGACGAAGCGCGCGAAGGCCGTGATTCTTTCTTAGAAAAGCGCCCGAAAGATTTCTCTAAGTTTCCATATCATTATTAATCGCCATTTCATTTAATGACTGAAAAACAAAAGCCCGAGCATTGAAGTCCTCCTTAAAGTTGGACATTTCTGCTCGGGCTTTCTTTTTCCGCTAACGGTTTTTACATATTGGAATGAAACTAGCTCAACTAGATAAGACCAAAGGTAAAGTGCATGCCGTAGAAGACACCGCGACCAAAGATTTCAGCTGCAATAACAATCACAAGCGCACATAGGCTGTAAAATCTTACTTTATTCGTCGTTTGGTGTGCAGAAATGCCCCAGAACAAACCACCAATAACCCACAAAACACATTGGATCATGATCATGGTTGAGTAATCATTTAGCATCGTAATGCCTTGGTGAATCGATGTTTCTACGCCAGCAAACTCGATAACACGAGCCACAGTCAATACTAGGTGCGTTGCAAGCAGTAACATACCAACTACGGCAATACGTTTGTTAGCAACGACAGAACTGCCATCGAAAGCATTAAGTAGGAAGTAGCCAAACAACAAGCCTGCTGTGATCACAGTGAAACCAAACTCAATTGGAGTAAATACTGTGTTCCAAAGTGGTACGGTATTGATCAAGTATACTTTGATCATGGCAATCATGAAGATCACACCCGCAACCGCACCTACATAACGCAAGATAGTGCGAAGGCTTTGGCTTGCAATACCAAGTAGCTCAGATAACCAGTAAACACCTGCAATCGCAAAGAAAGTAGAACCTGTCAAAATTTCGTTTGAAAGGCCAGATGCACCTACACGGTTAAGAGAGTTAAATGCACGCAATGGGCTGCCTAAGTGCATAGTCGATGACATAAAGCCTAGAGACATAAAGCCCAATACAAAAAACAAACATTTTACTGCAAGATTTTTTGTCATTGCTGCGTCTTTAACACACGCTAAACGGAAGGTAATCAATAAGTAAGCACCTACCGCACATTGTGCAAGAACGGTAAAAATAACTAAGGGTAGTTCTAAAAAGTGCATTAGATTACCTCCTTCGGATTTTGTAAGAAGCCAGATGTATCACCTAATGGTTTCGCATTTGGGTTTAATTTAACAATCAAGTTAGGGCTTGTTAGACGTGAATCTGGTAATGGCGCACAATCTGCATTCGTACCGTATTTAGCACGTAGCTCATCAATTGGACCAAACTCAATCGCACGTAATGGACAAGAATCCACACAGATAGGCATCAGACCTTCTGATACACGCTCATGACAGCCATCACACTTAGTCATGTGACCTTTTTCTTCGCTGTACTGAGGCGCACCGTATGGGCAAGCCATGTGACAGTATTTACAACCAATACACACTTCTTCATTAACGACCACTAAGCCATCTTCTTCACGCTTATGCATCGCGCCTGATGGGCATACTTTTGTACATGCAGGGTTTGAACAGTGGTTACAAGAAATAGACAAGTAGTATGAGAAAACGTCTTGACGGTATACACCATTGTTTTCAGACCAGTTACCGCCTACGTATTCATAGATACGACGGAAGTTACGTTTAACATCTAAGTCTTTGTTGTCTTTACATGAAAGTTGGCAAGTTTTACAACCAGTACACTTGCTGGAATCAATGTAAAATCCGTATTGCTTTTTCACTTTTACAGGTTGATTGTTTTTTACTGGTTGATCGCTCATACCTCAACTCCCATGCTTTTCACTAGCTTGATTTCTACTAAATTGGTGTGTGACGGGCTTGCTTTCGCAATTGGTGTCGGACGGTTGTTTGTCAACACGTTAAGCGCACCATTCATGTCTACGCCTTTCTTATTTGGCGCATACCATGCACCATCACCAAGAGCGGTAACGCCAGGCATAATGCGAGGTGTCACTTTAGTACAAACCTGAACCGTACCGAAACGGCTAGTTACTTCTACTAAATCACCATTTTTAATGTTGCGTTTTTGCGCATCAATTGGGTTCATCCAAATCTCTTGTGGAATTGCGGCTTTTAGCAATTCAACGTTGCCGTATGTTGAGTGAACACGGCCTTTAAAGTGGAAGCCAATCATTTGCAATGGGTATTGCTTACGCATTGGAGAATCCCAACCATCAAAGCTAGAGCGGTATTCCGCAATAGGTGTGATGTGTTCATCTTCCTCAAGTTCCCATGTTTTAGCCAATTCAGCCAACGCTTCTGAATAAATCTCAATTTTACCTGATGGTGTATTCAGTGCATTTGCTTTTGGATCTTTACGGAAATCTTCTAGTGCAACGTATGGACGATCAAACTGCTTTTTGTAGATGCCTTGCTTACGCATCGTATCAAAGTCAGGAAGATCTGGATCGTTGTTCTGTTTTTGAGTCTCTGCGTACATCCAGCGTAACCATTCTTCTTGGGTACGGCCTTCAGTAAACTCTTTACCACAACCCATACGATGTGCAAGATCAGAGATCATGTCGTAGATAGTACGACACTCAAAGCGAGGTTCGATAACTTGGCTAGCAAAGATAAAGTAAGGCATCATACCGCCAGCGCCGTCCATACAGAAATCTGATTGCTCAGAAGCAGTACAGTCAGGAAGGATAATATCCGCGTACTTAGCTGATGATGTCATGTGGTTTTCGATCACAACGATCATTTCACATGCTTTATCATCTTCTAGAATTTTCTTCGTACGGTTGATGTTTGAGTGCTGGTTGATCAGCGTGTTACTTGCGTATGCCCAAATAAATTTAATTGGGTTTTTCAGTTTATCCGTGCCTTGCAAGCCATCTTTGGTCGGAGTCAAATCAAATGGTCTTGAAATAGCATCAGTCCATAAGAAGAATGGAATCGATGCTTGAACAGGGTTAGTAAGAGTAGGGAAACGAACAAAAGGGTAAGTATGGTCACCTTCACGCATACCAGTACCGCCACCTTGTAAGCCAACTTGACCACGTAGGATCGATACCATAGCAACGGCTTTACATGCTTGCTCACCGTTTGATGAACGTTGTAAGCCCCAACCTTGGTTCAAGTACAAGCGCTTAGCATCGCCGATTTCACGAGCTAACTTGATGATGTCTTCTGCAGGAATACCTGTAATTGGTGCTGCCCACTCTGGAGTTTTCACCGTCTTATCATCGCCATTACCTAAGATGTAGTCTTTGTAGCTACCATTTTTAGGTGCGCTAGCAGGCAGTGTTTTCGCATCATAACCTACACAGTATTTATCTAGGAATGCTTGGTCGACTTTATTTTCTGTGATCAGAACGTGAGCAATTGCGGCACACAATGCCGCATCGGTACCGTGCTTAATAGGGAACCATTGATCTTCACGACCGCCGGCTGTATCAGTGTAACGAGGATCGATGATAATTGTGCGAGTTTTGCTTTTCTTTTTCGTTTCAACATAATTATGAACGTTACCACCACCAGACATACGAGTCTCAGCAGGGTTGTTACCAAAAAGAACACACAAATCAGCGTGTTCGATATCATCAATACCATTGGTATCCATGTAATCGCCGTATAGGTATTCACACGCACTAGTATAAGAACCTGTTGAGTAATCACCGTAGTGATTTAAGTAACCACCACAAAGGTTCATCATACGAGCGATCAATGTTTCACTTGGAGCCCAGCTTTTTGTAACTGTGCCGCCAAGAGTACCAGTACCATAGTTAATATAAACTGCATCATTACCATATTCTTTGATCGTATTCTTCAAGCTACCAGCAATAGTATCTAATGCTTCATCCCAGCTAATACGCTTAAACTTACCTTCACCGCGTTTACCAACGCGTTTAAGTGGGTATTTAATACGATCTGGACTGTATACACGGCGACGCATAGAACGACCACGTAAACATGCACGCACTTGGTGATGATCATTAAAGATATCTTTACCAGTGTTATCCGTTTCAACCCATTTAATTTCACCATCAGTAACATGCATTCTTAACGGACAACGACTACCACAGTCGATGGTGCATGCTGACCAAACAATTTTTTCATCTGCTTTAGCAGGCGTTTCTATTGCTAATGCTTTTTTACTAAATGGCAATGTTAAACCACTGGTGGCAACAGCAAGTGCGCCCAAAGCAGAACCACCTTTAACGAAACCACGGCGTGTAACCGCAAATGCTTCGTTGAGCATCGACTGCCCATTACTTGTTTGTTTATGATCACCAGACACGGCATTTCCTCTATTTTATACTTCTTTTAGTTATGCCAAGAATTGTAAACTTACCACTATGGGGTTACCTTGTTTCAGATCAAAGTGTGATCAAGTTATCACACGTATATTATGTGCCAGTAATCAATAGCTAGTGCCGTAACATTCACCTCGTCATTACTATTGCCTGTTCGTATCTTTATAAAGAGAGACACTATGAGCCTTTCAACCTACAGCCATATCGAATCCGCCTTGATCAGCAAAATCTTAGGTTCATTGTTTTATTATCGCCCATGCCAATACTCTCAATACGGCATCGATCAAGTTTTGAATATTGAATTAGACCCACAAGACGCTTCACCATTAATGCAGCAGTTCGCGGCAACATTAAACCAATTTAAGCAAGCGGATTTGGATCAACTGACCTTAATACACGACGAATATTTCGCCGGCATTGCCGATATTCCGGTCCCACCTTGGGGCTCAGTTTACCTTGATCGTGAAAATGTCATATTTGGCGAATCCCACGCCCAATATAAAAAATTCTTAGCCCAATCCGGTTTTGAATTTGAAACCCAAAACAACGACCCACTTGATCACATTGGCTTGATGCTGATGACATTAAGCGCATTGTTAGACACCCAACAAAATGACAACGCGATTGATTCAAGCGAACTGCAAGAAATGCTGAGCGTCCATTTATTGCCGTGGAGCCAAACGTACCTATATAACTTAGTGAATTCATTAACCGATCCAACGTATTTAGCACTGGCGAAAACCACCCAAATCTTGCTTGATCAATTCAGTACTTTTTTCTTGATCCCAGTCGAGGCAAGAAAACTCTACATTGAAGCTCATCAAGACGCTGATACCAGTACAGATAGCAACCAAGGCTAATTAAGCATGTCGGACAAACCAAACTTAACGCGTCGTGGATTATTTGGTGGCCTGAGTACTCAAGCCAAGGCGATGAATATCCGCACCACTGAAAAAGTTCAGCGAAGCGTGGCGCGCCCACCTACCGCAGTCGATGAAGATATTTTTCAGCGTTTGTGTAATCAATGTGGCGAGTGCGCGAAAGTTTGTCCGCAAGACATTATCCATATCCAAAACGGCTATCCGACCTTAGATGTGGATTATGCCCATTGCACCTTATGTGGCGAATGCAAAAAAGTGTGCCCGACCATTGCCCTGTCTGGTGAGCAACAAGACACCGGCCTACGCGCGCAAGTAAACGACACTTGCATTAACCGTTATGGCTATTGTGATGCGTGCGAAAGCTCTTGCCCCAGCCAAGCATTAAAGTGGCAAGATGGGGCTCGCCCAAGCATAGAATTGGCTAACTGTAATGGTTGTGGCGCATGCAAACCCGATTGTTATATCGGCGCAATTTCATTGTCATAATTTAGCGAACTGGCTCTCAAATACCCCTATTATTTATATGTTATATTGCTTATTCAGCTATACCCTAAGTAATTGAAGCCCCATGAGCTTAGCTTGCCTAAGTGATTGGGGTGAGTTAGCGCAGCCAAAAAAGCTGCAGCTTCAAGTAAGACGGGTATATATCGTTTGAATAATGACCCGTCAATGAGCTTGTAATAAAAAACTGACAAATAAATCACCTATCTTGCTTTGTCATTTTTGATCTCAGGCTATAATGGCAACAGTGAATCAGCCCATTTAAAGGCTGAGCACTTTCCCCACAAAAGATTAACCCTGAGGTTCGAAACCACCCTATGCCACGCGCGATAAAAAATGCTTATACCAAATTCAAACAAGCCCCTCTTATACTGCGTATTGTCAGCTACTTACTGTTGATTTACGGCTTTTACGCCATCATCCTCGGGCTTATTATTCCAGCCGTGGCGCAATCACAAGCACCAAAACAACTGAGCGCTTTATTAGGGCGTAATGTGACGATTCAAAAAGTCAGCATTAACCCGTTTTTATTACGCGTGCGGATCAACGGGTTTGATATCAAAGAGCAAGATGTAAAAGACTCTTTTGTGAATTTTGATCAACTTGAATTACAGCTTAGCTTTTGGCGCAGCATTGTTGATTTAACGCCAACCGTCGATCACCTTTATCTTGTCAAACCACAAGTGACGGTCGCGCGTTTAGATACCGATGCCGACTTTAATTTCTCTGACATCATCAAAACCATCAATGACAATGCCAGTAACGAACCCGCAGCCCCAGAAGCCGATAAACCAACCACCTCTTTGCCTTCATTTCGGGCGCAAGACATTAAACTGGTTCAAGGCCGCTTTGATTTTATCGACCAACCGACTGGCGCGCATTTACAATACCAAGGTTTGGATCTGCACCTGCCTCGCTTAGATTCACAAGCCCTAACCTTAGTAAAACCTCAAATTAATAGCGCCAACAAAACAGAACAACCAACCACGCTCGATAACAAAGCCAACCACTTTGCTCTAGATCTGATGGGGCTAGATAAAAGTAAGCTAAAACTTAAAGGCCAGTTCCAATTCCAACCTTTTGCACTGCAAGGGGATATCGCCTTAAACAACATTAAACTGTCACGCTTTTGGCCATTTGCTGAAAAAGAACTGCCAGCGCAACTCACTCATGGACAAGTGAATTTTTCAACTCAATTCGCGGTTAATCAACATAACGACAGTTTTCGTTTTTCTACCAACAAAGGTCAGTTTGAATTATTAGGCTTAGAGTTTGCCGATAAAAAAACACCTAAAATTAAACTGCCTCGTTTAGCGATTAATAACATATCCCTAAGCAGTGAAAGCAAAATTATCGATATTGAAAGCCTGAAATTACAAGGATTATGGGTCGATGCCGCCATGACTAAAAACGGCTTGGATCTGCAATCGTTATTTACCCCAACCGCATTAAACCAACCGGCAACAAGTAAAACAGCTGCAAGCCCTACTCCTGAAAATAAAGCCGTAAACCGCGACAAAACTAAAGCGAATCAAACAACACCAGCAACCACACAATCCACTGCGGTTCACTCAAAACCTTGGCTAGTGCATTTGCATCAGTTTGATATGCAAAAAACCGATATTAACGTTAAAGAGCAATTGGTCAGCAATGGCGTATTTTGGCGTGTTTATCCATTGTCCATTACCACCAAAGACGTGTTGAGTGATCTCAGCAAACCGATTGATTACAACGTAGATTTATCGGTGAATTCTTGGTTAAGGAAAGCACCCGATAACACTCGTGGTTCGTTAAGCAGCCAAGGCAGTATCGATCTAACCAAACTCGACACTCAAGGTGTGGTGGTCGATGGCAATATCGCATTATCACAATTAGATCTAACTCAATTACAGACCTACATTAATCCGTATTTAAATGTGCAATTATTACGCGGCAAATTAAGCACAAAAGGCAAGTTCCACGCCGACAGCAAAGGCGCGGCCTCTTATGCTGGTAATGCTCAAATCGCCAGCTTGTTAGTTCGAGATCGCTTGGAATACCAACCGCTGATCCAATGGTCGAACATGACCATCAACAGCTTGAATTTCAACCAACAAACTCAACGTCTTAATATTGGCACCATTAACTTTACCGCCCCTTACAGCAAGGTATTGATCGACAAAAATCGTCATACCAATATTGGTAGCATCGTTAAACCTCAGCCGGCGTCCAAGGCTCGCGCAACTAAAAAATCCGCACCAAGCAAACCATTATCGGTCAAGATCCAACAAATCAAATTTACCCAAGGTTCGGCCTTCTTCGCCGATTATTCATTGCCAACCAGTTTTTCTTCAGGCATTGAATCGATTAATGGCAACATCCGTAATTTATCGTCCACTCCCGGCACCAAAGCGAGCGTCGATATTAAAGGTAAAATCAACAAGTACGCCCCTGTCACCTTAAAAGGCGAATTAAACCCGTTAATCAAACAGCCTTACTTAGATTTGGATTTGATGTTCAAGAGTGTCGAACTGACCTCGGTCAACCCATACTCGGGCACTTACGCTGGTTATTACATTGATAAAGGTCAACTGTCACTTGACTTACAATATAAACTCGAAAAAAATCAATTAGTCGGTGATAACCACTTAGTGATCGACCAACTTAAACTGGGCCAAAAAAGTGATTCCGACGAAGCCACTAACCTACCTTTAGGCTTAGCGATCGCTTTGCTGCAAGACAGAAATGGCGTGATCGATCTTGGCATGCAAGTCTCTGGCGATGTAAATAGCCCAGATTTTAGTGTTGGCGGAATAGTGATGACGGCCTTTACCAACATCATCACCAAAGCCGTGACCTCACCTTTCTCATTGCTCGCAGGATTGGCTGGCAGCGACGAGGAGTTAAATCATATTCCTTACGATGCGGGCCAAGCGCAATTAAACCAAGAAGCGACCGACCGTTTAACCACCTTAGGTAAAGCGCTGCAAGACCGACCAAAACTGAAACTCAGCATTGTAGGTGCAGTGGCCGACGCCGATGATAGCCGAGCCTTAGCCGAAGCCAAAGTGCAGCAATTATTATTACAAGACAGCGGCTTAGATAAGTTACCTGCGGATGCTTCAGCCAGTTCAATCGCTAACAATGAAGACTTAACCGATAGTATTGAAGATGTGTACGACGATCTGCCTAACACCAGCATTGGTGATGAAGAAGATAAGGTAAAACTGCAGATCCAACAAAGCAGCGGTAAAGAAGAAGTCGATTCTAAGCAACTGGAAACCGCGCTGCATATTAGCTTATACAACCAGTTAATTGACGCGCAAACCGTCACTCAAGATGAATTAGGCAGCCTAGCAGTCGAGCGTTCACGCGCCATTAAGGCATACTTGGTCGATGAGCAAAAAATCGATCCGGCGCGCGTGTTTATCCTCGACAGTAAATCGCAGCTAAAAACCGACAGCCAAGGGGCAGAGTTAACGATTGATGCGGAGTAAATACACGTATTAATTTAGGCCAAACCATTAAAGCTCAAGCGCTCCTAATCGGCAGCACTTGAGCTTTTTTATATCCGGCAATTGGTGATTATGATAATTGAAGTGGATCTTAAAATGCGTATTCCATTCCAGCGGTTAACGTCACTAAACTATTATTATCATAGCTTGCTTGGGTGATCTCATCTTTGGCGTCTTTAAGCATGGTGTATTGCCCGACTAAGAAAATCGACACATCATTAAACTGATAACGACCACCTAATTTAATTGCTTGTGCGCCATTGGCGGGGGCTAATGGGTTAACAATGCCAGTTTGAAAATCGAAGGTAAGACTTTGAGGAAGCTCAATATCGGCGCTGCTGCCAACATGGTTAACGCCCGTGATGTATTTGGTCAGCGAACCTGACTCACCAATATCATCAAAACTGTGTTTTACGCTCGATTGGTAACCTAAGGTTGCTCTTAATGCAATATCCGGCAGATGAAACGAAGCGCCAGCAGTATAACCAAAACCATAGTCCTTACCAAAATCTATGGCTAGGTTGCCGCGCCTCCGGTTAACGCACCATCAAAATCGACTCCAATCTTAGTTTCATTAATCGTCGGCCCTAAAAAAGCCGAGAAATACGGATTGGCCTGATACTTAGCAGTAATCGCCAATACTCGGCTGCGAACATACCCCCCCCGAACCTTGATAAGGCCCTTGAGCATGATGAGTATCGATATTTTGCGAACGATAATATTGAATATTGCCAGAAAAGCTATCGTTAAAGTGGTAGTTAATCGCGGCTTGAATATAGTTAGTGTCAGCAGCAACATTACCCGTACTGGCCCCTTGAGGGGTGACCCCTTCAATGTCATAACCTGCCCAATTATAGGCCGCCATTATCTTATCTTCTTTACTGTAAAGGTTACTAAAACTAAAGCGCCCAAATTCGTAACCAGCAGCATTCACCGAACCACTCACAAAAGGAAAAATCGCGCACAGCAGCGATAATTGTTTTGTTTTAACGCTCGTCTTCTTCACAACATATATCGTACCTATCCCTGTACTTATTGTTATTATTTTCGTTGTTAATATTTTTATCATTAGTGATGGAGGGACAAAATTACCACTGTTGATATTTCAATCAATTAGACGTTAGTCGCAAAAAATAACCATTAAATGACGAGGGTTGATAAAACAAAGGGAGATTAAATGAGATTTTGGTCGTAGTGGCCGTAAATAAAAATATGAGATATGAGATATGAGCGAGGAAGCCCAAAGCCGGCTTTCCTCACAAGTAACAAACGTTAATCAATAAACAAGATGACCATTGAATCGGAAAATTATGACACAGTAACGTCTACACCGGCTTCATCTTCTTCCACAATATCGGTTTCCAAACTGGCTTGCGCTAACCACTTTTGGATCGCGGCGCTGCTGAGCACTTTTTGTTGATATTGACGCGCCAAATCTGATAGCTCAACTTGATAAGTTTTAAACCGCAGCGCCAATGGTGCATACATGGCATCGGCAATCGACCATTCACCAAATAACCAACCATTGGGATTTTGCGTCATTTGTTCCGACCACATCGCATCAACCCGAGCAATGTCCTTTTGAGCCGCAGCACTTAATGCTATCGCTCTTGTGGCTCGACAATTCATCGGCATCTCACTACGCAATGCCATAAATCCAGAATGCATTTCACAAGCTAATGCGCGCGCTTTACCCCGTTGCGCAGGATCTTACGGCCATGCTTTTCCAGCTAAAACCGTATCATTGATATACTCTAAAATTGCCAGCGAATCCCATACCACGGCATCACCATCGACCAAGGCTGGTACTTTTGCTGCGGGTGACACACTTTTAAGCGATTGATAAAACTCATCCGTCGATAATGTCAGCTTTACAATATCCACCGCCACATCATGCTGGGCGAAAATAAGCCAGCCACGCAGTGACCAACTCGAATAATTTTGATTGCCAATATACAGTTTCATTCACATTTCCTTGTGTCAGCATTTTTACTTTCGATAATAAAGCCCAACTGATGCGCCTAAATTTTAACCAGCATAAGCGAGGAGCTACGCAAAGTAAATCAACCAAAGACTAGCACGATAAATAAAACAACCACGGCGATAACAGCAAACACTTTAAGCCCTAATTTGGCATCACCACCACCGTTTGGCGCTTGATTACAACAACCCATGATATTTCTCCTTTCTCTCATTTAAAGCCATCATAAAGGTTGCGACAAGGGTAAGGTAAAGCCTTATGTGAAATTGATATTTTAAGCGCGTTGGCTGTCATGCCGAGAATCTAGGATTTACTCATTAAAGATATTCAAAGAACGCCTCAAGAAGGTATTGGCAAGCCTGAGCCTTTAAAACATGGTCTATCGGGATATTGGTCTCGACGAATCAACGATGAGCATCGAATCGTTTACAAACATCAAGGAAATACGATTCTAATTGCGCAACTCCGATACCATTACGGTATATAAGGTCGTAGTCATGCACTTGTCGAGTGCATTACTTTGTTAACCTGTATATTAACGTCTGAAAAGTTTCTTATAGCATTATGACAAATAGTTTTTGGACAGAAGTGAGTTTAGATTAAGAGTTATTGCTCTCTAAAAATCACTAAAAGCAGTAAGCCGTACATATTAATGCAAGTACGGTTTACGGGTGTTATGGTAAATGTAGAAAGATACCTAAGCAGCTTTCGGCCAAAGGCCACAGAAACTTAAAAATTAATGAACAATATTACTCTGCCATAATGATTTATAGCAGGCTTTATGCGATCAAAAATTCAATACTTAGATAAGATAGAGTCTTTTTCTGAACCTAGCTTTTCCAGTTCAATATTAATTTCTTTCAATCTAACTTTGTCCTCTGCACTAATTTCTATAGCTTTAGAGTTCAGTTTACATACTGATAATACCTTTTTAGACTTAGCAGTGAAGCCAGATAAGCTCACGTTAAAGTTTACAATTTCTGATCGTCTGTCATTCTGTATTTTGACGATAGCTTTGTTACCAGAAGTCATTTGTGCAACTAGCTTATTGAACTGTGATTCTGTTTTATCATTAGCACGCACAAACCCTGATGTGTATGAGTTGCTGTATAAACGCCCCCGGAATTTAATGGGTTTGTTGTCATCAACCTTAACAAACATATCTACCTGCGTATTTGGTACTCCGAGAACACTATCCGCATCAAAAGTAATTAATGCTTCTTCACCTTCGGCAGAAACATCACACCGAAGCCCTATTGTTTCATCTTGTTTGTATTTATAAGAGAAAACACTAATTGTACGTCCTTCAGTGATTGCATCTGTGTTATCTGAGTTTAGCCAGTTAGCTGATGCGCACTGTGATATTAGTACCAAGGCAATAGACCAAACTTTCATTTTTAACTTCATTTTTATCTCGCTCACCTGTGGGCCAATTTAATTACTAACCAGTTATATTAAAGAATCAGCATAACATTGAAATTGAACAAAACATTGAGGAAGATATAAAAAACCGGTTTTATATGACTCCCCCTTTCAAGGTCCTCAACGACGGAGAAAACTATAAATTAAATGGCTATTTGATTGTTCGTAAAATGGACATTATGTTCAATTCTCGTGATACGGTCACAAAAAAGGCCGCCAGTGGCGACCTTTCATCAATACAGTTTACGGATATTATTTTTAATCGCATCTTTCAAAGTACAGTTACGTATTCACACCTAGCTCATTAAAAACATTAGACCAATATGACGAATCATATGAAGTTGATGGATGAGTTATGCCAATCAACTTAATCTCTTTATTTTTAAATGGATAGACACAACAACAATTGTCGAATATAGGGTTGTCACTATACCTTCCATATCCAAAATCGTCAGGAATAGCATCCCATACTTTATTCCCCCAACTAATAATAACATCGGGTTGAAGCTCGTTTATTATTTCCAATAATGCTGATTGGTGCTTAGATTCTGCATAACTATAATGATGAGTTTGTCTTGCTCCTGTACCAGCTGAAACTTGCAGATAATTATAAAACGCAACCGAATTCCATAAGTTACTACGCGATTGATTAGTTAGTTGGCTATTTGCAATGAAACTATTCATGAACTTGCTGTAAGTGCCTTTCCATGAGGCTGTTTGATTTTGATCTAAGTAAACAGTCATTACTTCCGTAGTCAAATCACTAGATGATTTGGTTCCTTGTTCAAGGTCACCATCTTCGCAATAATGAGAGTCACCTAACACCAAAATTTTATTATCAAAGAGAGAATTTTCATTATTAAAATGCTCACCAATCCAAGGTCTAAAAAAAACATTACTCATATGTCTATCCTCTTAAAAAAACGGGTTCATTCTCATTAAATTTAGCAACAGGCTTTTTCTTTAAAGCTAAATGAATTTTGACAACAACTTTATTGTTATTAGGTAGAAAACACGTATTTGGATAATGAAGCTTGGCAAATTTTCCACACACCGTATCCAACAAAGTGAAATCATCCATACTTAAAGTATCTGCAATAGACGTCATAATTGTTCCATTGATTTCAAAGCCATTTTCGATTGCTTTTTTTTCTTCTTTTTTTAGTGCATGCCAACAATCATAAACAATTTCTTTAACGTCACCTTGAATCTCTATTTCTTTAAAAGTATCTCCAGAATCAATCCAAGATTGCATGGTTTCTCTATCATGCTCAAACATAGAAAACCCACATCTCATATGCATATATGCACTAATAACTACGGATGTACTTTTTAAAGAATCACACGGTTCAATTTTAATACTCCAACATTCATTTCCATAATCATCAGGGTTCGTTACGTACTTAGAAAAACCATAAGGCCATTGATCAATTAGATCTCTTATAACTCCATTTACTTCATCATTTTCCGAGTAAAATAATTTTAAACATTTACCCATATTACTCATAAAAGCCTCAATATAATCATCACTACAAGAAGAAAGGGGTTGAAGAACTGGTTTAGGGCAAGCGATAGTAACAAACTCAAAATACACTCTAAAATCACTTCGTAAAATGAGCATTATGTTCAATAGGCCAGCTAGCTATCAAAAACACTCACTAGAGCGCCTAAAAAGCGCTTAGACATCTTTTATCCATATAACCCAGACTATCTGCCACTAAAACGACCTGTAAGTTTATGACAGTTTTCTGCATGATTTTCTTTCTATCATCTCCTGAATAAATTCAACCCCAAAAGAGTGTCAAAGCGACAAAAGAATAGATTTTTTATTAGTCCGGTTTTAAGGTTAAAACCACCGACTTTAGTCGGTCAGCTTTAGCTATGATACTGTACACCTAAGATCAAAGTAGAGGTGTTCATATGGATTATCGATATGGTAGCCATACTGTTTTCAAAATACAGTATCATTTTGTCTTCGTAACGAAGTACCGCTATCAAGTTCTAAAAGGTGATGTTGGTATTAGAGTTCGAGAGTTGATAAGGCAAACATGTAATGCCTTTGAAATAGAAATATTAAAAGGAGTCGTAAGTAAAGATCATGTTCACTTGCTAGTTTCAGCACCTCCTAATATGGCTCCAAGTGAGATAATGCGTCGAATAAAAGGGCGAAGTTCGAGTAAGTTGTTTGAATCATTTCCAGATTTAAAAAAGCGATATTGGGGTCGTCATTTTTGGGCTCGAGGTTATTTTTGTGTCACATCAGGAGATTTAACTGAAGATATGATCAAAGAATATTTAGAGCACCATTTCGAACCTAGGATAGAGGACAATTTTAAGACTGAGGACTAAGCTAACCGGTCTTCGACCGGTATCCGGGACTTTAGTCCGTAATACTAACCCACCTACTTCAGTAGGTGGTTGTTGAGTTTAAGTAAAAGCCGCATACCTGTCTGTGATAGATAACTCATGTCTAACTCGTAAATGGGCAGAAACGCGCCAACCCTGCCTAAATTTTGCTTGGTGGAAATGCTCTATTTGATACACCAATCATGGATGATTGGTGAGGCTTCTTGCGCATACGGATGTGCAGTTGACGCCGTTATCTATCCCCTTCTTACTTGAAGCTACAGCTTTGTTGGCTACGTTCACTCACCCCAAATCACTTAGTGAACTAAGCTCATGGGGCTTCGCTTACTTGCCGCCTCACTGTAACTTCAATTACTTTGGGGATAACAATCGAGTGTTGTAGCCAAGGTGACAAAATTTCTAGCAGCGGCCTTTTTGCCACCTTTTTTGGCTGTTGAAAAAAGGTTGGTCGCCGAAGGCTGTGCGGTGAACCTACCAAAAAACAACCTTCAAATAAACCGCTGCAATTCCACACATGAACCAAAACCTAATAGCCTACAACCAGTTAATTCTCAACACTTTGTAGGAGATCCTGAACTACGTTCGCATTGACAGTTTGCAGTTAGAATTACAAGCGAGATTCCCTGTCTCTTCGCTTAGGCTCATGCATGGAATGACGATTTCCTCACCGGTGTATGGGCATAAACATTTTAGAAAAAGGCATCGTACCAATGATCGGATCGCTGCCTTGTTAGTATGAAACTTTATTGTTTGGTATTAGGGGCTGTTGATCTTTCGTGATTAAATTTTGTTCGAGATAAAAGCCTTTTAATCGAGGCAAGTCGATTGAAGCCTAGTTATTCTAAGTAAATGAGACTTAACGAAGAGTAAAAGGCTTTTAGCCGAACCCTTCGGGCTGCGTTTGTTGGTCTTTTCTACTTCGTCATCGGCTTTTCGTGTAGCCAGCTACACCACAAAGCCTCTTCCTTGTACGAAAACCCAACAATTCGCAGCAAAAACAACCACGAAAGATCAACAGCCCCTAATCTTCTGCAAGATTCTCTACCGCCTTAGTGCATTCAACTTAGCTTGAGTGATCCCAAAGACACTGCCGACTTTGAAAGTGAAATCATCTGCAATTTCTCCAGCTTCAATTCCGGTGAAAATTTCAATGGCTTGAGTCACATGCTCAATCGGCCAAATATGAAATTCCCCTTTGGCAACGGCGGTTCTGACTTCAAGCGACAACATCAAGTTTTGCACATTCGATTGTGGAATGATCACCCCTTGAGAGTGCTGGCGTCCTTTAATTTTACATACCTCAAAGAAGCCTTCGATTTTCTCATTCACACCACCAATTGGCTGCGCTTCACCAAACTGATTCATCGAACCGGTAATAGCAATATCTTGGCGTAACGGCAATTTAGAGTAAGCAGACACTATCGCGCAAACCTCTGCCATTGAAGCGCTATCTCCATCTACGCCACCATAAGACTGCTCAAAAGTAATATGCGTCGTCAGTGGGATTTTTGCGCTGCGACCTAAAATCGATGCCAAATATGCCGACAAGATCATCACCCCTTTCGAGTGAATACTGCCACCTAAATCGACATTACGTTCGATATCTAAAATATCGCCGTCACCAAATGCCGTCGTGGCGGTAATTCGATTGGGCGCGCCAAACATGTGATCGGTGGTGGATAACACAGATAACGCATTGACCACACCCACCGCCGAGCCTTGGGTTTTAATCAAAGTGGTGCCATTGGTGAACGTTTCCATCACATTGTCTTGCACTCGATTAACCCGCAACTCTTGGTTACTCAAAGCTTGATCAACATGAGAAGCGCGGATCAAATTCGACTTCGCTCCACGCGCCACATAATTAGATTCACGCAATAAATTGGCAATATGAGCCGAATGCAAAGACAACTTATTTTGATTACCCGACATACGCGAGCTGTGTTCGATGATCTTGGCGATGGCTTTTTTATCGCAATGCAACATACCGTTGTCGTGCACAATGCTGGAAATAAAACGCGCATAATGCATTTCGGCATCTTGAGTTCTCGGCATTTCATCTTCAAAATCGGCGGTCACCCGAAACAGTTCACTAAACTCCGGATCGTAATGTTGCAGCAGTTGATAAGTATTATAATCACCAAATAAAATGATCTTTACATCCAAGGGAATAGGCTCAGGATCGAGCGAGACCGCACCACTTAGCGTCACCTCTTTTTCCAGTGACGTTAAGCTTAATTGCCGAGCCCGTAACGCACGTTTAATGCCATCCCACACATAAGGTTGTTCTAACACTTTAATCGCATCAAGCAGCAATACCCCGCCATTGGCTTTATGAATGCTGCCCGATCGGATCAATGAGAAATCGGTAAATACGGTGCCTTTATAAGTGGCGGTTTCAACACAACCAAATATGCTGTGATAATTTGGCGTATCTTCCACCACAATTGGAAAGGTATTTTGTTGTTGATTAACCAATACGTTAATGCTGTAACGACGCGGTAATTTGCCATCTAAAGAGGCGGACGCGATCTCATTTTGCTCATCGCTTTCTTGTAAGAAGATATCAACATTTTCGACAATGTCTTTTTGCAGTTCAGTTAAGTGTTGCTTAATTTCAGGGTGATCGGAATAGGTCTCTTTTAACGCTTTAATTTGATAAGCCAACACCTCTAACGTGGTTTCATCATTGAGTTTTTTTAACTTATCACTGAATGACTCTTCCCATTCGGTGAGCTGGCGCACCATGCCACGCAACTTAAATTCAAGTGCATCAATGGTGGTACGAAAGTAATCTTGCTCTTTACGGGTCAATGCATCAAAGGTTTCTTCGTTATGCATCGTTTCATCATCAAACATGGCGATAAATTCATAGTCGCCTTGCATGGTCACCGTTAAGCTTATCCGCTTATCTTTGGCTTCTTTGGTGATCTCTTCTAACGCGCTTTGCTGTTTTTGATTGAGCTGATTTTTAAGCTTTTCCGAGCGATTAAAATACACTTCGTTATCAAAAGCTAACGGCAGAGCTTTAACCAATTTACCTAACAGTTTTTCAATATCTTGACGCAACTGCTTACCCAAACCCACCGCTAATTTCAGCACCTTTGGCTTACGCAGATCTTCGAAATTGGTAACATAACACCAATCAAATATTTGTAAGTCATCGGGTTGATGGCGATTGAGATAACGCAAGATCATGGTGCGTTTGCCTAACCCATTTTGCCCAGAAGCGTAAATATTGTAGCCTTTGTCTTTTATCGACATAGCAAATTCGACCGCTTTTTGCGCGCGCTCTTGCCCGACTATTTCATCAATCGGCGGGATATCTTTGGTCGATTTACAAGGAAGCTGATCAAGATCGGCTGGGTTGTAAAGCTGGTCGGCATCGAGAGTATGAAGAAGCGATGCAGGAGATGTTGAATACATATTTTCAGGATGAAGATCGGTTGGATGCGAATTTTTCGACATAAGCAATCCTTACTTAGTTAAAAATCATGAAACTACTGTAGCATTGCATCCTTTTAGAATAGTACGTTTTTATCGTAGTTTGAGGTATTTAGGTTAAATTGAGGCTTAAACGGTTAAATTTCAAGCAAGTTATTAGCCAATAATAATGTTGTCAACTAAGGTAATTGGGTAACCCATTCCATACATGACTGTTTGATTTCGTCCATAGGAGACATTTATGACCTTATCCCCTTTTCATCTTGCAATCCCTGTTTATGATATCGATTTAGCCCGTGATTTTTATCATGATATTTTTGGACTTGAAGAAGGTCGTTCTAGCAAAGATTGGGTTGATTTTAACTTTTATGGCCATCAACTGGTCATCCATAAACACCCAAAAACCACTACTCAAGAACATGCTTATACTAATGCAGTCGATGGTCATCATGTTCCTGTACCTCACTTTGGTATTGTATTGCAATGGCAACAGTGGGAAGCACTCGCCGAACGATTAAAGCATTTTAATATTGAATTTGTGATTGATCCTTACATACGTTTTCAAGGTCAAGTTGGGGAGCAAGCGACAATGTTCTTCTTCGACCCTTGTGGTAACGCCTTGGAATTCAAAGCGTTTAAGGACATGAATCAACTCTTTGCTAAATAGTTTATTATTGGGCATTCTGAAGCGATTAAATTTGTTTCGACATAAAATTCGGTGAGTTAATTAGAGGGAATAAATGAAATTATTGATCATTGGCGCTACTGGATTAGTTGGGCGACACGTTTTGGATCTCGCATTAGCCGACCCAAGAGTGACCGCCATTATCGCTCCAACTCGTAGAGCGTTAACCTCTCACCCTAAATTGACTTCCACCATGATCGATTTCGAGCAACTCTCCGCCGAACAATCATGTTGGAATGTTGATGCCGTGATCTGTACGTTAGGTACCACAATTAAGTCTGCAGGATCGAAAGCCGCGTTTAAACGTGTCGATCATGATTACCCATTAATGGTCGCGCGGCTTGCTCACCAACATGGAGCATCCAGCTATATTCTTAACTCTGCCCTCGGTGCCAACCCGACTTCAAAAGTCTTTTATAACCAAATAAAAGGTGAAGTAGAACAAAATTTACAAACCATCGGCTTTGACTCTTTAACCTTTGTTCAACCTGGTTTAATCGGTGGCAAACGGGATGATTTTCGATTTGGCGAACGAATATTAGCAATCGCTTTAACATTAACTCAGCCATTATTACCTAAGCGATGGCGCATTAGCCCTGCCAGTAATATTGCACAAGCTCTGTTAGATTCAGCCGTAGAATCTAAGCCTGGTTGCCATCGTATTCGTTCGGCTCAATTAGCAAATTAATTCTCATAACTTCGATAAGATAAATTTAACTCAAAAAAGTTAAAGGTAATCAGCCATTCAGGCTATATTCCCCCATTATGAAACAAGGAGGTTTCAGTATGATAAAACAAGTCGGTAATACCGTAATTCAACTCAAGCATAAGGCCACTTGTCACTGCGGATCCGTGGTGCTTGAGCTAACTCTACCTAATGGTATCGAGAATCCACGCCGATGTGATTGTTCAATTTGCAGAAGAAAAGGCGCAATTGTGGGTTCCGTCGATTTATCTGGTATTCGTATTATTAAAGGTGAGGAAGTATTAAAGCTTTATCAATTTAATACAGAGATCGCCAAACATTATTTTTGTTCAAATTGCGGTATCTACACCCATCATCAACGTCGTTCTAATCCGAATGAATACGGTTTTAATATTGGGTGCCTTGAGGGCGTTAATCCGTTTGATTTAGGGGATATTGTCACAAGTGATGGTGTCAATCACCCTGCAGATAAATGATAGACAACGCCATAACTGCATCTTTATGGATACGCTATGGCGTTTATGGACAAGTTTCATTTATGGACAAATATCGCAATGTTGAATTAGAAGCGCATGGATTAAGAAGCGGAAACTCATCGCCAGCGCAACACTCGCTTCTCAATTTGCCCAATAACAAAACTAATGATAACCCCGAGTAATGACAATATTGCCACGCCAGTAAACAGTCGGTCGAGATCATATAATGAACCAGCTTCTAAAATATACGCGCCAATACCATATTCCGCCCCGAGCATTTCCGCCGCGACCAGTAGAATAATGGCAATCGCTAAGCTGACACGTAAACCAGATAAAATACCTGGCATTGCACCTGGTAATACAATTTTTCGCACAATCGACAACCACGACATCGAAAAACTCTGCCCCATGCGAATAAGTGAACGATCGACATTATCGACAGCGCCATAGGTTGCGACCACCGTTGGCGTAAAAGTGCCAAACGCGATCAATGCATATTTAGAAGCTTCATCAATTCCAAACCAGATCACAAATAATGGCAACAATGCAATTTTAGGAATTGGAAAAATAGCGGAAATCAAAGGCACTAAGCCCGCCCGAGCCAATGAAAACAGTCCGATGATTAAGCCTAAACCGATCCCAACAACCACGCCGATACTAGCACCAACCGCTAAACGAGTTAACGAAGGTAGTAACTGCTGCCACAATAAACCGCTTTGGTATAAATCGACAAAGGTTGCCCATACATTTGACGGCATTGGCATGGTGAGCGGTGAAAGAAACCCCGTTCGAGAACCTAACTCCCACAACAAAATCAATACGATAAAAGTGCAAACACCAATCCAAACTTTAGGCTGTGGGTCAAAACCACCACCACGAAAGGGAACCGCTTTTCGAGTTGCATTATCCATCAATCAACTCCCCTTCTGCCGCCATCGCTTCATCTCGCATCAAGTCCCATAAATACGCTTGTTTTTCGGTTAAAGTGGCATTTCCTGCAAGACGCTCACTCAGCGGAATATCAATATCGACGACCTTATGAATACAGCCGGGACGACGTGATAACACCACAATTTTATGTCCAAGACGGACGGCTTCATTTAAGTTATGCGTCACATACACGCCAGTAAATGGCTCTTTAGTCCAAAGGTGAACCAAATCATCCATTAATAGCTCACGCGTTTGGCTGTCTAATGCCGATAACGGTTCATCCATTAACATCACCGCCGGTTTTACCGCTAACGCACGAGCAATCGCCACACGTTGTTTCATACCACCAGACAATTGCTTAGGTAATGCTTGACGAAAATCGGTTAAATTCGTGCGCGTCAATACATCCGTAATAATGTCATTTACTTGTGCTTTAGATAATTTATGATCTTCTAACACCACACTAATATTCCCTTCTACCGTGCGCCAAGGCAATAAAGCAAAATGTTGAAAAACATACGTTAATGGGTTCAAACAAGCTTGTGGTGGTTCGCCAACTTGAAATATTTGCCCAGAAGTCGCCTGTTCTAAACCGCCAATTAAGCGTAATAATGTCGATTTCCCACAACCAGAAGGGCCAACAATACACACAATTTTTCCCGCCGGAATATCTAAAGTGATATCTCTCAGCACTTCCATTTGTCCGTATGAATGGCCGAGTTGTTCAATGCTTAAATTCATTTTTTTCCCTTGGCATTTATTTGGTATCAGGCTTTTCATCAACCGTTTTAACGTAACTGGTATCTACGATATCGGTTAATTTAATCGACGCTTTCACCATTTTTCCTTGCTGAAACCAATCCAATTGATTTTGCAAAGACGCCATATAGAGGAAGTTGTCCGCATTTAAACGCATCGAACCGTTAATAATACTTGGTGCGGCTTTTTCTAACGGACGATCGGTATAAATATATTTATGGATCAATTTCACCATATCATCTTGGCCTTGCTGACCAGCAGTATGATCCACCATTGCGGCATTATAATCCGCAGCACCTTTGGCTAACGCAGTTAAAAATGCTTGAGTTTGATCTCTTTCATCACTGGCATTCTTAGTCGACGTAAATACGGTGGTTACCTGATAATTTGGCAGGTAATCAGACACATTACCGATAATATGAACCGCGCCGCTGTCGGCTAATGGTTTGGCAATATGTGGAACAATCGACCATGCATCGACTTGACCAGACTTTAAAGCGCCAATAATCGCGCCGACTTTTTGTAGTGGTTTAAATCTAAGATCAACGCCTTCTTGTTGCTCTATTTGTGAACCAACATAATGAAAAGAAGATCCTTTTTGGGAAATTGCCCAGACCTTACCATCGAGCTTTGATGGATCGGTGACACCCGATTCAAAGGCTTTATTCGATACGACTATTTTTTGCCCATTAACCTTGGGATCTTCAGTTAAAGACCCACCAATTATCTTAATCGCCCCTTTATCGGCTAAAGAAATCAATCCCCCCGACATGGCTGTCACGGCATAATCAACATCTTTCGAGGCTACGGCCACCGCCATTGGTTGAGCCGCTTGAAAGAATTTTAATTTAACGTCGAGACCTTGTTGTTTGAAATAACCTCGCTCAACGGCAACAAAGGTCGCAGCGTGACTGGTAAAGCGTAATGCGCCCACGGTAATTTCGGTGTTGGGTGTGACCGCTTTATCTTGCGCAAAAATGTTAGCGGTATAAATAGTGGATAAAACAACAAATGATCCAATTAAGGTCCGTAGCGATTTTCTTTGAAGGTTGAACATCCTGTTCTCCATAACGGTTATTTTTATTGTTATTTTTCATATCGTAACAAACTTATATTTCGTTACAGATTTCTTCCATACTATTAACCTATTCCATTTTATAGCTTGAATCAATGCTCAAGCGAGTTTTAAGCTTAAACATTGAATGGCCAAACATGCTGATCTGCGCTCAATCTAAAGTGATGGCATCAACATCATAACAATATCAACCCACGTATCATCTTCGATATTGATTATGGCGAGTAAAAGCAACTTAGGTATATACTGATGCGTGATCTTCTATATAACCCAATGATAATAAACGCATGGTACTAAACAATATGGACATTTATTCTCAACTCGAACACAACTTAGCTCAGCGCATCAATCGCGAGCGCATTATTAGCCAGCAAGATAAATGTTTGGCTTATGGTACCGATGCTAGCTTTTACCGCTTAGTGCCTAAGATTGTGTTACGTATTCAAGATATCGACGAGTTGCTTTATGCCATGCGTTGTTGCCGAGAACTGAAAGTACCATTTACCTTTCGCGCAGCGGGAACCAGCCTTTCTGGGCAAGCGGTATCCGATTCGGTCTTAATTACTCTTACCGATGATTGGCGAAAACATCAAATACTCGATAATGGCGACAAGATTTCACTACAACCTGGGGTGATTGGCGCAGATGCCAACAAATACCTCACGCCTTTTTCGCGTAAAATTGGTCCCGATCCGGCTTCAATCAATGCCTGTAAAATTGGGGGCATTGCAGCAAATAACTCCAGTGGCATGTGTTGTGGCACCGCGCAAAATTCCTATCAAACCCTAGACAGCATGAAGATTGTGTTTGCCGATGGTTCAATTTTAGACACCAGCAACCCGCAAAGTATTGAAACCTTTAAACGCACCCACCCCGATTTTATTGGCCGTATAGCGGCTCTGGCGCAAGACACCAAAAGTAACCACGAACTGGCACATTTAATTCAGCATAAATACCGGTTAAAAAACACCACAGGTTATGCGATTAATGCCTTGGTGGATTTCACCGATCCTATCCAAATTATCCAACATTTAATGATAGGTTCAGAAGGCACATTAGGTTTTATTGCCGAGATCACCTACCACACGGTTATTGAACATCAACATAAAGGTTCGACATTATTAGTTTTTGCCGATATTGAACAAGCCAGCCAAGCGGTAAGCATTTTAACGAATACCCCTGTTGCCGCGGTAGAAATGATGGATGGCCGTTCACTGCGATCGGTTGCCGATAAACCTGGCATGCCTGCATTTATTAAACACTTAGATTTAGAAGCTACTGCCTTGCTGATCGAATCACACGCGACCGATCACGAACAATTAGCCGACCAATGTGAGCAAATTTTAAGCCGACTGGACGATTTCAACATCATCGAATCCGTGCCTTTCACCACCGAGGCAGAAACCGTTGCCGGATTGTGGAATATTCGTAAAGGCTTGTTCCCTGCGGTAGGGGCGGTTCGAGAAGCGGGTACTACGGTGATCATCGAAGATGTGGCTTTTCCGGTTGAGCATTTAGCCAACGGGGTACGAGAGCTTCAGCAGTTATTTGAAAAGTATGATTATTCTGAAGGGATCATTTTTGGTCATGCGCTAGACGGCAATTTACACTTTGTGTTTACTCAAGGATTTGAAGCACAAAGTGAAGTCGAGAGATACGGCCAGTTTATGGATGATGTCACTCAATTAGTGGCAGTAAAATACCAAGGTTCATTAAAAGCCGAACATGGCACTGGCCGAAATATGGCGCCATATGTCGAACTCGAATGGGGCAAACAAGGCTATCGCTTAATGCAGCAAATCAAAGCATTGTTTGATCCGCAAGGGTTATTAAATCCTGGGGTTATCATTAATCCCAATCCTCAAGCGCATTTAAGTGATTTAAAACCAATGCCCAAAGCGGATGATTTAGTCGATCGCTGTATTGAATGTGGATTTTGTGAACCAGTATGCCCATCTCGCACGTTAAGTTTATCGCCACGTCAGCGCATTGTGTTATATCGAGAATTACAACAGCAACGCCGCGACGGCAAACAAACCGCCAAACATCTTGCAGAGCTATTTAACTACCAAGGGATTGAAACCTGCGCCGCCACCGGCTTATGCGAGCAACGTTGCCCAGTCGGTATTAACACCGGTGATTTAGTTAAAAAACTGCGCGCTGAGAAGTATCCAACCAAACAAGATCAAGCTGAACACTTTCCGCTTATTGCCCGTTGGACCAGTGATAACTTTGCCACCAGCGCCAAAATCATCAAAACGGGTCTTAGCATTAACAACATTATGACTAAGCTCATCAGTCGCAAAGGCATGGCGAGTATGGTCAATGGAATGCGTAAATTAACCCATGAACGCACACCAATGTGGTTAGCCGAAATTCCCCCAGCCAACCCACATAAACTGCCAATGCACACATTAGATGAAGCCGCTAGCGATCGCAGCAAGATCGCCGATGTTCAACACAAGAAGGTGGTTTATTTTCCATCTTGTGTGAGCCGCACTATGGGCTCAAACACTAATGCGCCTTCATTAACCGCGATCACTATGTCGTTATTAACTCAGGCAGGATTTGATATTATCTTGCCGAAAAATCTCAGCGAACAATGCTGTGGAATGCCATACAAAAGCAAAGGAATGGATGCGCTTGGAGATAAAAAATCTCACCAACTCGAAGAAACCTTATGGCAAGCCAGCCAACAAGGCACCTATCCGATATTGATGGATACCAGCCCATGTGTGAAACAAAGCTTACAATTGTTTAGTAAAGGACTGAGTATTTACGAACCCTCTGATTTTATTATCGAGCACGCCGCTGAACACTTAACGCTTAAACCGATCGACGAAACGGTTATGCTGCACGTCACTTGCAGCAGTCGCATGATGGGGCTTGAAAGCAAGATGCTCGCCCTCGCAACACAATGCGCGAAAAACGTGATCGTACCGGAGCATATTCAATGTTGCGGCTGGGCTGGCGATAAAGGCTTTAATACCCCAGAGTTAAATCAAGCGGCACTGCACCCATTAAAAGCCCAAGTCCCCACCCACTGCACTCGCGGTTTTAGTAACAGCCTAACCTGTGAAATCGGCCTATCGCACCACAGCGGTATTCCTTATCAATCTATTTTGTATTTAGTGAGCGAAGCGGCGCAGTGAGTATGTTGATCGTTATCAACGCATAACCGACAATAAAAAACCCAATAAAACCAGTGTGAAGATGAGGTTTTATTGGGTTATTGACTGTGTAAAGTGGAAGCACTATTTTGCGATCGCTGGAATCACCACAACAACTAAACAAGCTCCCTCCCTTAACCAATGTATTAACATTAAGCGTCGAAGTTCACCGTCAAGGAAGGGCTGGGGCGGGTTGATGCATATATCCTAAAACATTTACTTTCTCTTACTGATCTCCACTAAAGTCTTATTCCACGCGGTGTTGCCATCTCGCTTAGAGACATCATATTCAGAACAAAACTGTGAGATAGTCATGTTGTTATCGCTGGTGGCGAGCTTTAACGCCAATTGAACTCGCTGCAGTTTACTCTGCAGACGCAAAACTTGACCGGCATTGGGGTTCTTTTCTTTGGCAAACTTTAAGGCTGCATGTTTACGCTCTGCCGCGCCCGCTCTACGGTCGGCTTCGCCTAAAAGATATTTAAGTTGCGCTAAACTTTGCCCTTTTTGGAAAGCAGGCTCAATCAGTTCAACGCACTCGTCAAAAGACGGGTTGACCACATAAGGATCAATTTTACGAGCTTGTTGGCGCATCCATTTTAGTGCGAGTTCTTCATCTGACATAATCAAATCTTTACCAAGAAAATAGCCTTACATGTTATCGCTCAATAGCAAAGCGTTGCAATAAAAAATTAACTGATTTGAGGCGGAAGTGATCTAAACCTGCCTAAATTTTGCTTGGCGGAAAGACTCTATTTGATACACCAATCATAGATGATTGGTGAGGCTTCTTGCGAACATGGACGTGCGCTTGAAGCCGATATAAAAAATAGAGTGTTGCAGCCAAGGTGACAAAATTTCTAGCAGCGGCCTTTTTGCCACCTTTTTTGGCTGTTGAAAAAAGGTTGGTCGCCGAAGGCTGTGTGATCAGCCATCAATATTCTATAAACTGAAAAATATCGACATATCTAACAAACAAAAACGGCAGGAATGAGTACTCATCCCTGCCGTTTGTCTTTAATTAAACATCCAGATTAATCGCAGTTTTTAACACGCTTATCTATTCATTGCACCAGATATTAACCGCGCTATTTTTTTAACCACATCGATCTATTAACCACGCTATTTTTTAACCACGCTATTTTTTAACCACGCCTATCTATTAACCACGATAGTAACGCTGTGGCACAAACGGCATTTTCTCAACCAGCATTGGCAGTTTCTTACCACGCACATCAGCAAAGATTTCAGTACCAATGACTGATAAGTTAGTACTTACATACGCCATTGATACTGGTTTACCAGCCGTAGGCCCTGCTGTTCCGCTGGTAACAATACCAATTTCATTATCAGCAGCATCAAATAATTTTGTCCCTTCACGCACCGGCGCTTTGGTTTGTCCCACTAAGCCAACACGTTTACGCACTACATCTTTAGTGGCAATCTGTTGCAAAATGATATCAGCGCCTGGGAAGCCACCAGCACGTTCACCATCAGCTCGGCGCGGCTTACTAATACCCCACAACAAGCTCGCTTCTACTGGCGTGGTGGTGGTATCCAGATCGTGTCCGTATAAACACAAGCCGCACTCTAAACGCAGTGAATCACGCGCGCCTAAACCAATCCACTCTACTTCTTCAAATGCCGTTAAGGTATTGGCAAATTCGACCGCTTGCTCACTTGGCACAGAGATCTCATAGCCATCTTCACCGGTATAGCCCGAACGGCTAACAATGCACTCAATGCCATTTAATTGAATCACTTTCACATCCATAAACAACATTTCGCTGACAGACGGTTCGATGCGAGCCAACACTTGCGCCGCTTTCGGGCCTTGCAGTGCTAATAATGCGCGGTCTTCAATCACTTCGATTTCAACATCACTTGGCAGGTTCGCTTGTAGGTGAGCAATATCTTGCGCTTTACAGGCCGCGTTAACCACCACGAACAGATGATCGCCTAAGTTCGCCACCATCAAATCATCCATGATGCCGCCTTGCTCATTGGTAAAGAACGCATAGCGCTGTTTCCCAGCAGGAAGATCGATAATATCAACCGGTACAAGCGACTCTAAACCCGCCGCAGCATTCGCGCCTTTTAAGCGTAATTGCCCCATGTGAGACACATCAAAAAGCCCCGCGGCATCACGCGTATGCAAATGCTCTTTTTTCACACCTAATGGATATTGCACTGGCATGTCGTAACCAGCAAAAGGAACCATTTTTGCACCCGCTTCTACATGCACATCGTATAAAGGTGTTTTCAGTGGGGTTTGTGTCGCGTGCTGCTCTGTCATGTATCCTCCAACGGATTATCCAGTGTTTTGGTTACGCACTCCCATTCGGGCTTGCGGCTTGTTCTTTCGATATAAATGTCAAATATTGTTGTCGATATCGGTATTATTTCGCCGTCACCCACAATATTAAACCGTCATTTTCTCCGGTTGAGATCAGCGTATGCCCCATACTGGCATCGTAATACACACTATCGCCTTCTTTTAAATCAACCGGTTCATAAAATTCACAATAAAAACGGACTTCGCCTTCCAGTACCAACAAAAACTCTTCCCCGTCATGGCGGATCCACTCTTGATAATCATCAAAATGGCGCGATCGAATACGGCTTTTAAAGGGCACCATTTTTTTATTTGATAATTGACTGGCCAACAGTTCATGCTCATAAGTAGATGTTGGATGCGGCTTGCCTTGCCCCTTTAAAGTAATATCGCGTCGCCCTACCGCACTGGTTTGCTTTGGCGGTTCAAAGATCTGCGGAATAGGCATATCCAGCCCAGTTGCTAATTTTTGCAATGCTTGAAAGGTTGGTGAGATCTGGCTATTTTCCATTTTTGATAATGTAGAGCGCGCCAACCCCGTTCGCTTGCTGGCTTCTTCAAGCGTGAGCCCCATTTGCAAACGGATATCTTTCAGTCTTTGCCCTAAATCCAGTGGCGTGAGCGTTTGATCGCTATCATCAGACTGAAATTTCATTTTTGTTGATCCTAAGCTCACGGATATCCCTTATCTTAATTGCGCGGATGCGGCTAAATAACCTTTTAACTCCACCACATGGCGCAATCGATTGCCAAAATCTGAGTTAATCGATAATACAGAGTACGCCGTGTTCAACCATAGCAACAAAGTTCAAAAAAGTGCGGCTTGTAGCAAAATTAGAAATCTTGTTTCTTATAGGAAACTTTTGGTTGAATATTTGACCTATGAAAAGTATGTTATGGAGATATATCACGCTTTATTATGAAGCTAAATATCAAACAAAAAACTTTTACTCAATGAAACTTGTGATGGTTTGCCGCGATAAATACGATTCCAAAGCAAACGATTGCGTATAAATCACTGATCCAACAGACATACTCTGGAGCAAGAAAATGGATATGACTCTTAAGTTTACAGAAAGCCACGAATGGGTTCGCGATAACGGCGACGGTACGGTTACTATCGGTATTTCTGAGCATGCACAAGAAATGCTTGGCGATGTGGTTTTTGTCGATCTGCCTGAAGTGGGCGACACCGTCGATGCGGGCGAAGGTTTTTCACTGGTTGAGTCAGTTAAAGCGGCGTCAGATATCTACTCTCCTGTGACCGGCGAAATCGTTGAAATTAACGAAGACTTAGAAGATAGCCCAGAGCTAATTAACAGCGAATCTTACGATGGCGGCTGGATTGCGAAAGTGAAGATTGAAGATGCGTCTGAATTAGAAAACTTAAAAGATGCCGAAAGCTACCTAGCAGCAATCGAAGAAGACGAGTAAAACTAAAATCCAATCATCTTATATGGTTGGATTTTTCATTTATATTCGCAAATTCAATCATATAAAGTCAGTGAACTCTTTCACTGGCTTTTCCTTTAGGTAGTTTGACGTAAAAAGATCTAAGTTTAGGGATAACCATGACTAATTTATTAAACTCTCTTAGCAATAACGAAGAATTTATCGGTCGCCATAATGGCCCGAATAGCACCGACCAACAACGCATGTTGGATATCATCAATGAGCTAAGTGAAACCAAAGCGAATAGCCTAGATGATCTGATCACTCAAACCGTTCCTGCACACATTCGCCTCGAAAGTGCGATGGAACTTAAAGCCCCAATGTCTGAAAACGACATGCTGGGACAAATGAAACAATTCGCCAATCTCAATACCATTAAGCGCACCTTTATTGGTCAAGGTTATTACAACACCTTCACGCCTAATGTGATCCTACGAAATGTGCTTGAAAATCCAGGTTGGTACACTGCCTACACGCCTTATCAACCAGAAATCTCACAAGGCCGTTTAGAGTCACTGCTGAATTACCAACAAATGGTGATGGACCTAACAGGCATGGACATTGCCAACGCCTCATTATTAGATGAAGCAACGGCGGCTGGTGAAGCGATGACACTGTGCAAGCGCGCAGGAAAAAGCAAAAGCAGCGTATTCTTTGTTGCCGATGATGTGCACCCACAAACGATTGAAGTGGTAAAAACTCGCGCAGAATTTATTGGCTTTGAAGTCATGGTTGGCAATATCGACACTCTGGCCGAGCAAGACGTATTTGGCGCATTGCTGCAATACCCAAGCACCACCGGTGAGGTTCGTGATTTAACCGACATAATCAGCGCCGCTCAAGCCAATAAAACCCTTGTGACGGTAGCAACCGATCTACTGGCTTCAACGCTATTAAAACCGGCCGGTGAAATGGGCGCAGATGTGGTGATTGGCAGCGCGCAACGTTTTGGCGTCCCAATGGGATACGGCGGTCCACACGCTGCATTTATGGCAACGCGTGAGAAACACAAACGTACCATGCCAGGTCGAGTCATTGGCGTATCGATTGATAGCAAAGGCAACCAAGCGCTGCGCATGGCAATGCAAACGCGTGAGCAACATATTCGCCGCGAAAAAGCGACCTCAAACATCTGTACTGCTCAAGCTTTACTGGCGAACATGGCATCGTTTTATGCGGTCTATCATGGCGCGGAAGGTTTACGCACGATTGCTCGTCGCACTCATCACCTTACCGCGATTTTAGCGGCTGGCTTAAAACATTCAGGTTATGAGCTCGCCAATAGCAGCTTCTTTGATACCATTACCATCAACAGCCAAGAACACACCGAGCGCTTGTATCATGCGGCGCAACATGCCGGTATTAACTTGCGTAAAAAGCCGACTCAACTTGGCATTAGCTTAGATGAAACCACCACTGCGGATGACATCGAAGCACTATTTGCTGTTTTTGGCATTGAATGGAAAGTTGATACCTTTGCGTCGGATATTGCCGCTAACGAATTTGCGGCCATTCCAGAAAACTGTCGCCGTACTTCAAGCTACCTAACTCATCCGGTGTTCAACACCTATCATAGTGAAACACAAATGATGCGTTACTTGAAAAAGCTTGAAAACAAAGACTTCTCATTAACGCATGGCATGATCCCACTGGGCAGCTGTACCATGAAGCTCAATGCCGCCGCCGAAATGATCCCAATCACTTGGCCTGAATTTGGCAGTATTCACCCATTCGCACCGCTCGATCAAGCCGCTGGTTACACCGCTTTAGCCGCTTCATTAAAGCAACAACTGTGCGAAATCACCGGATATGATGAATTTTCACTGCAACCAAACTCAGGTGCTTCGGGCGAATACGCCGGTTTAATTGCAATCCAGCGTTACCATCAAAGCCGCGGTGAAGGGCATCGTAATGTATGTTTGATCCCAAGTTCGGCCCATGGTACGAACCCTGCAACGGCGTCAATGGTGTCGATGAAAGTCGTGGTGGTCATGTGTGATGAATACGGTAACGTCGATATTCAAGACTTAGCCGCTAAAATTGATAAGCACCGCAGCAACCTAGCCAGCATTATGATCACTTACCCATCGACGCATGGTGTGTATGAAGAACAAGTGCAGAAAGTGTGTGACATGGTGCATGCCGCAGGCGGTCAAGTGTATTTAGATGGCGCGAATATGAACGCTCAAGTCGGCCTAACAAATCCAGGCGTGATTGGTGGCGATGTATCGCACTTGAACTTACACAAAACCTTCTGTATTCCACATGGCGGCGGCGGCCCGGGTATGGGTCCGATTGGGGTTAAATCGCACCTTGCACCTTTCCTACCTGGTCATATTGAAAATGGCGTGGTCGGTAAAGAATACGCGGTTTCTGCCGCCGATCTTGGCAGCGCATCCATTCTACCTATCTCGTGGGCCTACATTGCCATGATGG
The DNA here is from genome assembly GCF_009601765.2 of Vibrio algicola. Taxonomy (NCBI): domain Bacteria; kingdom Pseudomonadati; phylum Pseudomonadota; class Gammaproteobacteria; order Vibrionales; family Vibrionaceae; genus Vibrio; species Vibrio algicola. The sequence continues at coordinate 28,537 of NZ_CP045700.1, read as the reverse complement.
GCGGTAAAGGCTTAACCGAAGCCACTAAAGTTGCGATTTTGAATGCCAACTACATTATGGAACGTCTACGTCCTCATTATCCGGTGTTATACCGCGGTCATCATGGCCGTGTGGCGCACGAATGTATTATTGATATTCGTCCTCTTAAAGAAGCCACCGGCATTAGTGAAGAAGACATTGCTAAGCGTTTAATGGACTACGGTTTCCATGCGCCAACGATGTCATTCCCAGTGGCGGGTACTTTGATGGTTGAGCCGACCGAATCGGAAGATAAAACCGAGCTAGACCGTTTTTGTGATGCGATGATCGCGATTCGCAAAGAGATGGATAAAGTGCAGCAAGGTGAATGGCCGCTAGACAACAACCCGTTAGTCAATGCGCCGCACACTCAAGTCGATTTGATCGCCACCGAATGGGATCACCCATACAGCCGCGAGATCGCTTGCTTCCCAACCGCGCACACTCAAGGCTCGAAATACTGGCCGACCGTAAACCGCGTAGATAACGTCTACGGCGACCGTAATTTGATCTGCTCATGTCCGAGCATTGATAGCTATGCAGAGTAGTGCAAAGAAAGTAGAGTAGCGTAAAGAACGCAGACTAAAACGAGCACTCAATTGGGTGCTCGTTTTTTTTGATTTGAAATTCATATTTTTGCTGAGATGATCTTAGTCGTATGTATCATCAACCACAGACTTTAGCTAAAGCATCTAAATCATTATTGGTGATCAATTCAAGATTTTCGGTAATGGTTTTGCTGTCCCAATCCCACCATGCAATCGCCAGTAATGTTTCAATTGTTGTTTCATCGAAGCGATATTTAATCACTTGAGCAGGATTACCGCCTACAATGCTGTAAGCAGGTACATCAGATGTCACCACGGATTTACTGGCCACAATCGCGCCATTGCCAATACTAACACCCGGCATAATGGTCGACTCATAACCTAGCCATACATCATTGCCAATGGTGGTATCGCCTTTATACGGTAGCGTCCCTGCTGCGGGTAAGCTTTTAGCCCAATCTTCACCAAAGATATAAAATGGGTATGAGGAGAAACCCGACATTTTATGATTGGCACCATTCATGATGAATTGGACACCTTTCGCAATGGCACAGAACTTACCAATAATTAATTTATCGCCGATGAATGGGAAATGGTAGAGCACATTCGATTCAAACCGTTCCACCCCTTCAGGATCATCATAATAAGTATAATCCCCCACTAAAATATTGGCTGAGGTAATAAAATTTTTCAGAAAACCAACTTGAGGGAAACCCTTCACTGGCTCTTTATTATTTGGATCTGGGTAAGTCACGCATTATTCCTTTAGGTTTTCTGCTGATACTTCTACGATAAAACCGTAGATTACTCTATTTATAATTTTTGAATTTCAGTTTAAATCATATATTCGTTTGCATTGCTTGCGGCTTGTTCAGTATTGGTCCGACTGACAAACGCTACGTTATTTTTGCCTTCTCGCTTCACTTCATACATCACAAGATCAGCCAGTTTAATCAATTCAAGTGGGTCTTGAGAGTCATCAGGATACATAGAAATACCAATACTTGAGCTAATATTTATCAGCTGATTATCAATTTTAAATGGTTCTGCAATCGCGTGTAACATGCGCTCTGCAATCATTGCCACTGATGCCTGATCGGCAACACCGTTAAAGAGCATCAGAAACTCATCACCACCAATACGAGCAACCGTATCAATATCACGCACACATGAGCGTAACCTTGTTGCCACCGACTTTAATAGCGCATCACCAGTGCCATGTCCAAAGGTATCGTTAACCGACTTAAAACCATCTAAGTCCATAAATAGCACCGCTAATTGGCCGTTGCTTTGCTTAGCTGCGATGATTGCCTTTTCAAGCCTGGTCATGATCAGTTGTCGAGTCGGCAGGCCAGTTAAGGTGTCGTGTTGGGCTAAATGTTGAATTTTTTGTTTGGCGTGTTTTAGCTCGGTGATGTCTTCTTTTACCGCAACAAAATGACGGATCTGATTGTTTGTTCGTTTAACCGGTGAGATTGATGCCAATTCCCAAAATGCCTTATCGGCTTGTTTATTTTGAGTCAGTAATTCGCCACGCCATATTTTTCCCGCTCCTAGAATATCGGACATTTTTTTCTGATCTTCCAGCGACATGGTATCGGCATCAAAAATATCAGCCCGCTGGCCGAGCACTTCATCTAAACGATAACCAGTTTTATTTAATGCTGACGGATTCACATACTCAATATTCCACTTATCATCAGTGATCACAATTGAAGATGCAGATTGATCGACTGCCAGTGAGATCATTCGTAATTTGGCCAGTAAGATTGAATAGCTTTGTACAATAATGATAATGGTAAAGCCAATAATGATAAAAATAGTACCTAGATATAAAGAAGTAGTAGCAAGGTTGTGTTCAATCAATGATGGTTGATATGGAAATAATACAGCCATAAAGGCGCGCATAAAGTGAAAGAAACCAAATAAGGCAAAAAGCACCGTAACAATTTTTCTTGTCGATCGTTGCTTTTTATTTGCACCGTTTAATAAGACATAAACAATCGCCAGAGAAATTAGCACAGCTGCACCAGAAAACACCACGACGCGAGCATTTTGAAAATTGGCAATATAATAAAGGACAAAGTAGCACCCGGCCACTAGCGGTAGAAATGCAAAATCAAATGCGAGGGAGCTGGAGCGATTAGAAAATATTTTAACGCCAATAAATATCAGCTGAAACCCTATAATATAACCGGCATTGGCAATAAATAGCGGTAACATATCAGAGGCCTGAGTTCGGGTTAATAACACCACACCTGAAAGCCCGATAAAAGCCATACCTGCCGCCCAAAAACCAATCCCATTCGGTTCTGTTTGGGTTCGCCAAAAAGCTGCTAACGTCATAGCAGAACAAATAGAAATTAAAACAATAACAACAAGTAGCGTCCAATTATCGATAGGTAACACGTCAATACCACCCTAATCATCCATTCCATTTAACCACGACTTCCAAGTTATGGCTTCATATTCGTTAGAGTTTCGATTTAAGACCATTTACATCTAAAACTTAACCACAAACGTTGATTATCATTATATTCATCAGCTTAGATAATACAGAAAACTAACAATTAATAATCTATTCAATAATACCTCTCTCAAATATTAATTTCACCAATGGATAGTTGTTAAATATATGTTCATTGATTGAAAACAACAATCCCGCTCTTAAAGCGGGATTTTCATATCATTTCAATTTAATCGGTTCTCGTTAAACCCTTGATATCACCAAGTATCTAATTCTGTGATTTTTAGCGTCATCAGTTGTTTTTTCCATTGGCTTTTATCAATGCCTTCTACCCAAACCACTTTTGATTGACGTGTTTCGCCTTTACGAAGATAAGTCTCTGGCATGCGCTTGATGGCTTGCCATACCTGCAATTCTTGTTGTTGCAGTTTAACGCCTTGGTCATTATAAAAATCAGCATTAATTAATACCGTGACCATGCTATCGCTGCTTGTACTGGCCAAGTTGAACGTTAATCCTAGCTTATTGCCATCCCACTGGGTCTTGGCTAATGAAACCGCAATGCCATTTTTTGCCGTTTGACCGAGTAAAGATGGATTAGCCATCGCTTGAGTGGTTAAGCTTTCCTTGGTCATGCTTGAGGATGTTGTCGCCACCTTAGCACTTGCAGCCCCAGCGACTGGAGCGGCAATCACGCTGGTTTGAGTCTTATTTTTTGACGACACTGGCTCTTTTTTAGTTAAAACATATTCCCAAGTAAAGTCATCCTTTAGCACCACTTGCGCACCATTATCCAGAGTAAATGTGCCGACTTGAGTCGTATTGGCGCTGGCCGACAATGGAACCATGCATAAAATAAGACTGCTACTCACAGCAAGTAAACTGGTTGAAAATCGTTTTAACATAACATTAATCTCAAAAAATAATGGTGGTAATATCTAGGGTTAACCGACCGCTTTCACGGGGCTACAGTAATCTATAATCACTTGATTACCTTCTACCTGAACGCGTTGAATATCGCCGTCTATGATCACACGATTTTGCAAATATACCAACTGTGGTGCATGACCCGATTGGTGTTTTAAAGAAGGGACAATATTGTGAGGTTGCAAATCTAAGATCTGACAAAATTTGGCGATAAAGCTTAATGTTAAAGGCTCTCGTTTGCGCAGTAAGTCGGAAAACTCCACCACGCTGATCCCCAAACGTTTTGCCATATCCATTTGGGTTAAGTGACGCTTGGCTTTATGTGTCATCCATACTTGATATAAAACTTCTCTGTCATCTTCAGTAAACTGCATTTCAACTCCATTGATTGGTCACACTAATATTGGTTTCAGTATCTAGAAGTTTACCGAATGGGATGTCATTCAAACGTCAAATTTGCCCCATCGTTTTTATCTGTACTGTGTGTTCAAATCAATGGCTTTGCTGGGCTGCAACTAATTTGGCTTCGCTTCTTGCTTGTAACCATACTCCGCTGGCTTTCATCAAATAGCCGAATACACCACCAATAAGTAGCGATGGAATAACCAGTTGCCAATTACCGTTAGCGGCAAAAGTGGCACATGCGCCAATGAAAGTACCTGGGATAAAGCTCAGCCAAGATTTTTGCGCTTGAATACACATAAAGAATGACACGATGCCCGTTAGCATATAGCCAATAATTTCACTGCCAAACCATTGTGAACCATAAATAATCAATAACGCCCAACCAATACCAGTTAAGTTAGTCAGTAAACTAATAGCAAGCCCTTTAACCCCTTGGGTAGGAGAAGCAAAATAACTGGTACAACCCAAAAAGCCCGCCCAAGAAAGCAAACCGAGAGAAACCGCTACCCAGCCCCATACTCCAGAAAGCAGACCTGTGGTTAATGAAATTGCGAAAAGTGTCGACATAAACAAGCCTCGTGCCGATCGATATTCTATTCAGAACACCAACCTCTATTAATTCAAGCTTGTATAATAATTAACCATAGACAGGAATAAAAGATTTAGATCACATAATTAATGCAACAAAACCCACTATTACATCGAAATGATAACGCAAGCGATTAACTTATCTCGCTTGCGTGATGAAGAAAGAGAAAGAGGGGAAATCAAACCAACTTACGCCGCTCCCATTGGGTAATAAACACAATCGACATCATCATAATGGCCGCGCCAACCCATAAATTACCCGTTGGAACCCAGCCAAACACCAACCAACCTAAAAAGACATTAAACGGTAATTTGGCTAAATCAAACGGCTGCACAAATGACGCATCCGCGACGGCATAAGCTTTTACAATCGCCCATTGCGCCAACGCGGTCATTGCTCCTGCGCCAATAAGTAACAGCCATACATTCCATCCAATTGGGGTTGACCACTCCGGCAGCGCTAAAAAGAGATTAAATGGGGTTAATAGCACCAATAGATACACCACCATGGTTGAAGGTGAATCGTTGACCGACATTTTCTTTACCATTAATGAATAACAGGCCCAGAAAAATGCCGCACCAACTGGCAGTAAAGTCGCCCAAGTAAAGGAGTCTGACCAAGGCTCTAGAATGATCATCGCACCAACAAATCCGGCTAAAGTTGCCAGCCAACGTGCCCAACCGACTTTCTCTTTTAAGATCAATCCCGAGCCAACCGTAGCAAATAACGGCGACGTCATTAATAGTGCGATCCCTTGCCAAATCGGCACGGGATATGCCAACGCCCAAAACCACAGTTGAATACCAATCACCGATAAAAACACACGCACTGCATGCCACCAAAAATGTTTGGTGTATAACGACTTACGAATACCCAAGGTTTTTAAATACGGCAGGATCGCCACCAGCGCAATCGCGTATTGCAGTAACGCAACCGTAGTAGATGGCAGTGAAAACGTAATACTGATGTATTGAGCAATGCTGTTCACAATAGCGAAAGATAAACCCGCGATCAGCATCCAAGAAGCGCCAAGCGCCGGCGAGTGTTTAGGCATGGTAAAAATGTCTCATCAAAAGGGGAAATGACAAAGGCAGGAATGATAAAGCGATGCCGTTCTAATTACTATCGAAATCCCTGTCTTTGAAATGATAGAGCCGGTATTTATTTTTGTAATAATCCTAAAATCTTCAAGGTCACTGCTCATTAAACCAAGTTGGTACCATCACATTAAGCGAACGTGGCTGAACATTAATCGTGAGCTTATTACTTTCATACAACTCACCATCAATCACATACTTAAAAACTTCATCGCTTGATACCATCACTTGTTTGGCTTGTTTATGCACAAACCCCATAGGCTCTGCTGTGGGCAAAAAATTTGATAGTGCCAATTCTGATAAAGACAGTAAACGCCCTGTCACACTCTCATTGCTTGGCAGGTAGGTAATATCCAAAATACCATCTTGCAGATCAGGTTCTCCGCCACCTTGAGCCAGTAAAGTAGTAAATGGCGCAGCATTGGCGATCACTAAACTGCTCACTTCTACGTTTTTTTGACTTTCACCATCCAGTGTCAAATCAAGCGTAAGAGTATTGTTATTTGAAATAGCGCCCCATAAACCTTTTAGATAGGCCATTTGACCATCGTTATTTTTTTCTTCTCGTTCGGCAAATTCAATCATTTGTTGCTCAAAGCCAACGCCGGCCACCAACAAGATCAGATCCTCATTACAACTGGCGCTATCAATTTGGGTGATCTCACCGTCTAAAATTGCGCCACACGCGGTTTCAACCGGAATGATTTTATTTTCAATCCCATATAGAACGTGACATAACGCATTCGCAGTACCCAGCGGCAAAATTCCCAGCACAATATCAGTATGAATAATTTGGCTCGCCACTTCGGTGACAGTACCGTCGCCGCCCCCTGCAATGATCATCTGAGCATTGGCTTGAATGGCTTGTTTTGCCAATTGTGTTGCCGAAATATCTGGCGTGGTTTCGCGTATTTCGACATGATATTTGGCGGTTATTTTCTCTAGAATTTCATCTTTATAAGTTGCCCACTTTCCGCCACCAGAAACAGGATTGACGATCATCCACACCGTTTTATCAGCAACCAATGCGTTCTCATTATGCAGTTGTTGTAACATTGTCATTTGCTCCTTATTGAGATTGGCCGTGTTGCGGATGTTTTTGATCTTTTTCATCACTTCATCGATACTTAATTGCGGATAGCGACGCAGTAAATAGGCCGCTAAAACAAAGACCGACCGACCGCGCCCTAACGCACAATGCACCACCACTTTTCGAGAACTGGCCAGTTGCACATCCATCCAGTCTAATGCTTTTAATAACTGACGTTTAGAAGGCACTTTATGATCCAATACTGGAAGATTAAAATAATGAAAATCTTTTTCAGCTTTGCGACTTTCTAGGCCATGAAACTCGGCCGTCATATCTAAAATGCTGCTAATTCCTTGCGCTTTAAGCTCCTCCAAATCTTTAGAAAATAATCGACGAGCTAAATACAATTGCGGATCAATACGTTGGATCGGCGCAACCGAATCGTGATGGCGGGCCCAATAGTTATAATAGTGCACTCCAATCAAAAATGGCGCTAACACTAATTGAATACCATTGGGGATCACGCCATTGGGCTTTTTGCGAAACAGATGGGGAAAATTACACAAATAGGCAATGCTGACGACTGACAAAGATAAAGCTATCCATGCTAACGGCAGCGACAGCCAAAAATTAGGGCACAGCAATGCAAGAAGATAAAAGAAAACACTTGCTACGATATAGTATTTAGTGACAAACATTGATCATCCTTTCAAAAGCTTATCCTTGATGTTACCTACTCACAATAAATTACAGTGGGTAAACAACGCTCTAATACACTACAACATAAATGCAGATCAACATCCAATTTTGTGCGTTATTTCAGCAATCAAATGATGCTTGAGAAAGCAGATTTCATCTTTTGTACAATTAACCATCAAGGCAAAATTTCTAATTGTAACTAGACTTAAGAATTAGACATTGGTCTTTGCCAACCGAGATAAAGTTTGATAGGTTGGAAGTAGATTAATTAGGTAACCCGCCTTAAATGATTTAAGGCTCTTCAACAGAAGGTATTGTGTATGAAAGTAAATATCCAAACGCATCATGTCACTATTGGCGACGAATCACGTGCTGACATTGAAAGTAAATTCAATAAAATATCTTCACATTTCCCCGACTTAATTAGCTGCGATATCATCATCACCAAGCAGCATAATGAGCACCACGTAGAAACGTTCTCAAACTATGAAGGTGTGCGCATTTCAGCTAAAGCGGAAGACAAAGTGATGTATCCTGCGATTGCTGCAGCGGTTAAGAAACTGGAAACTGGGCTTAAAAACCGTAAAGGTCAATTAAAATCGGAACTGCATTCAACCCCAACCAGTACCAAACCAGAGATTGCTTCTGATATTATCCAAGAAATGAAGCTCGTCGATTAATTCAACAACCCTATCGTTATAAAAACAAAACCGAGCTCTCAAGGCTCGGTTTTTTTGATCTTAAATCATGAAGAATACATTTTTCTACCCTATCAATATTGAATAGGTATTAACAATTATTTTTTCATTAAGTTTTTTAGATCGGCAAAAGGGTTATGTGTTGCCGATTGATGCTCATCTTCCGTCGGGGTTGAATCTGAACCGTATAAGTCATGTTCTAAATATTTAGAATGCTCATGATCGTGGCAATACAAACACAATAACTCCCAGTTACTGCCATCTTCTGGGTTATTAGTATGGTCATGATCTTTATGATGAACTGTCAATTCACGCAAATTTGAATACACGAACTCGCGTGCACAGTTGCCACATACCCACGGATACAATTTTAATGCTTTCTCGCGGTAACCACTCTCTTGACGTGCATAGGTCGCACTACTGCCATAAAAATCTGAAGCCATGTTTTTTTCCTATCAAATAGACTCGCTTAAGCCTATCATAAATCTTAACCGTGGTTGATTGTTCTCAATCTTATCAACTCTTAATTTATCCAAAATGTCGGCTTTACAGTGTAAATTCTTTATTTCTCTATGACACAATAACAATCAGAGCAAGATATCTTAGCGATAAGAGCAAAGATACTCAAAACGAAGCAAATTGATACGGAGATAGCATGACATGAACGAAACACCCGATGCACCTATCTCCGACGCTCTTAAACTGCATAGCCTTGATCGTTTTATTGCTAATAAGTACTTATAATACTTGGAATGATGCTAAATCCGACGTTGGTAGATTAATACAAAATTTTCAACGTTCTGTTGATGTTTTAGGTAAACGAGTCGTCGAAAATAAAAACCTCTTTGAGCTCGTTTTAGAGACGCCAAATACCCCATTCCCACAATCGGTTATTCCAATTCGTTACTATTCCGACAGCGATGAATATGGTTTCAATAATAATCGCTATAAAGACATTTTATTAAACGGTACTCTGATTGGACTCGGTAAGCCGCCGCGCGATCTACAACAACATAACTATATTCTACCAACGCTAGATCGCATTTGGAGTAGCAGTTTTCCGATGTTATTAAGCACCGATCAATTTTATACCAGTTATCGCTACAATTTTATCTATTCCATGAAGAACCGCACCAACAAAACCAGCACCGACGCTCAACGCCGATCAACCCAGATGATATTTATGTCTCGGTATCGACGGGGATCAGCCAAAGAGAAGATAATGATCTGTTCGATGATACTTATAAGCGCGCTGACGAAGCCTTGTATCAAAGTAAGAAGCAGAACAGATAAAGGCTAAGAATAACGACTAGACGTTATCAGACACCACCACTAAGCCTAAATTACTTAACAGTTGTTCTTGTTGCCATTGGCAGATAATTGCCCCTGTTAAGCTAATACGACGAATATCCAAGCCTTCTAAATCCACATGAGATAAATTTGCTTCCAGCCACTCGGCTTGCTGCCACTGCTCTGGGCTAAATTCACCACGCGATAAATCAGCCCCTTTAAATGAGGTTCCTGATAAGTTAGCCCCGCCCCATCGGTTTTCAAATAAATCGCATTTTTCTAATTTTTGACGCTCTAAATTGGCATAAGAAAGATCGCAATTGGTGATATAAGCTGAGCAAAAATAGCTGTTATGGGTAATATAGTTGGCAAAATTAGTGCGTAAAAAACTCGCGCCTTTTAAGTGGCAATGACGCATTTCAATCCCAAACGCATCCGCACCATCAAAAATTGCCATACTCAAATTACAGCGTTGAAAACTGACCTCTTTTAGCTTTGAATGACTAAAATCGCAGCCTAAAACATTGCCACTTTCAATAAAAACACAATCAATAAACTTGGTTTCGCTAAGGTCTGAACGTGAGAAATCACAACAATAAAACTTACAGCCTTCAAACTGTAAATCTTGCAGATCCTGTTTAGAAAAATCATGTTCGCGATACACTGCTTGCTGGGTTTTTAAGTAGTTGGACATACAACACCGTCTTTAAATTACAATTTTCAATATCATACCGATGAACACAAGCAACCTATATAAAAAACGACATCTAACTTCGACCAATTGACAATAATAAGCAGCTTCAGGCTGGTTCAACACCCAGATAAAGTGTCGGCTGCACGACACCTATTCATATTTGTTATATTGCTTTTTCGATGTTTAAAAATGCTTCTCCAACTTGCCTAAATTTTGCTTGGTGGAAATACTCTATTTGATACACCAATCATGGATGATTGGTGAGGCTTCTTGAAGAATGTGCGGTTGTAGCCGTTATCTATCCCCTTCTTACTTGAAGCTACCGCTTTGTTGGCTACGTTCACTCACCCCAAATCACTTAGTGAACTAAGCTCATGGGGCTTCGCTTACTTGCCGCCTTTTGGCTGATGAAAAAAGGTTGGTCACCGAAGGCTGTGGGAGATCCTGAACTACGTTCGCGCCGCACTATTCAGGCTGACGAGTTTCTGGCGATAGCATTGACAGTTTACAGTTAGAATTGCAAGCGAGATTCCTTTTCTCTTCGCGTAAGCTCATGCATATAATGACGATTTCCTAACAATAAAATGGAGGATGACTTTCACATGAACCACCTAAAAAAAAGCCCTTTAATCAAATGACTAAAGAGCTGATTATGCTGAGATTAATACCTCATATTCTAATCAAGGTCGATTAACTGCTGCTTAAACTTCTTATGTTGTTGCGTAACACCGTCACTTGGACCACCGGTTAAAATACTCACCGCAATAATAGCAATGGTTGAGAACAATACTCCGGGTACAATCTCGTATACATCAAAAATACCACCGGTAAGTTGCTTCCAAACGACGATCGTAATACCACCGACTAAAATACCAACTAACGCCCCATTACGGTTCATTTTCGACCAGTACAAACTCAGTACAATGGTAGGACCAAATGCCGCACCAAAGCCTGCCCATGCATACGACACTAAGCTTAACACTGAACTGTCTGGATCCATCGCAAGGGTTAGCGCTAATACTGACAGCCCTATCACGGCAAAACGACCAACTTTGACCACTTGATCCGATGTTGCATCTTGTTTAAACACTTGTTTATAGAAGTCTTCGGCCAATGCGGAAGAAGACACCAAAAGTTGCGAATCAGCGGTACTCATGATCGCCGCCAAAATCGCGGCTAACAATATGCCCGCCATGACTGGGTGGAAGATCGCATTCACCAAAATCATGAATATTTTCTCACCATCGGCCAATTCAAGGGTTGGATGGCCGGTAACATACACTAGGCCCACTAAACCGACTAAGATCGCACCAAACATTGAAAGCGCCGTCCAAATTACCGCAATGCGGCGCGCTGTGGTTAAATCTTTATTGCTACGAGTCGCTTTAAAACGCGCTAAAATATGCGGCTGACCGAAGTAACCAAGACCCCATGCCACCAGTGATATAATCGCAATCGCCGTCATAGGCTCGCCTTTGGCATTGGTCCACATATCAAGCAGTTCTGGGTTAATAGCCGAGACATCCATATCAAGTTGTGAGAATCCGCCGTTCATTGCCGCAATTGGCACAATCAGCAATGCTGCCGACATCAGTAACCCTTGCACTAAATCGGTCCAGGCCACCGCGAGGAAGCCACCAAATAAGGTGTAGGAAATAACACAGACCGCGCCGATAACCACTGCAATGCGATAATCTAAGCCAAATACGGTTTCAAACAATTTCCCGCCAGCGACTAAACCAGAACTGGTATAGAACAAGAAAAACAACAAAATGAAGAAGGCAGAAATGGTTTGGATCAGCTTCGATTTATCCAAGAAACGGCTGGCTAAAAAGTCGGGGATGGTAATGGCATCGGTAGTAATACTGTAAGTTCTAAGCCGCTTAGCACTGACTAACCAGTTCAGCCAAGTCCCGACCAATAAACCACCACAAATCCATCCGGCTTCAAGACCCGACGCATAAGCATAGCCCGGCACACCCAGCAGTAACCAGCCACTCATATCAGAAGCACCAGCGGATAAAGCCGCTGGCCATGGCCCTAAGGTTCGTCCTCCTAAAAAGTAGTCGGTTGAGTTAGCTGTGCGTTTATAAGCGTAATACCCTATCGCCAGCATTAAGATTAAATACGCGATAAAAGTGCCGCTAATCGCGAAGCTATTTTCGATCATAAAATATCCCTCGTTGTGTATAAAAAGCCCCTTCTATCTTGAAGGGTTGAAGATGAAAATCCAAAACCTTTGAATTTGCATCAAATTTCTTATTCAAGTAAACAATGAGCTAATAGGGTGAATGTTAATGCCCACTGCCTAACTCCAATAATGTTGCATTCCCCCCCACCGCAGTAATATTGATGGTGCGGGTTCTTTCAGTAATAAAGCGTAGCACCAAAGCCGGATCAAATGCGGATACTACTGCGTCTGGATCATCTGTCACTAATGGCACAATCGCCCCATCCCTTCTGCTCAATAAACGATTAATCTTGATCTGAATATCTGGTTTTGCGACCAATGCAGCAATCGCGATCTCGCTGTTGATAAGCTTAGCATGAGCATCATAGGCGACTATTTGAACCAAATGCGCAGGTAATGTCGTCCCAATCGCTTGCTGAATGTTGTGATTAAAGCTTTCATCATCACAGCACATCACCACACTATTACCGCCAATTAACGCTGCAGTCATAAAGCTCATGGCTATTTTTAATCGCTCATCCAGTCTTTCATCAGTACTGTCTTGCTCAACATTTTCCGTTGTCGGCGCAACTACTAAGGCGCACACACCACGACCTGCGCAGTACAACTCATTCGTTTCCCCTGTTGGACCAGGCATGATCTGCGGCTGTGCGAGGTAAGATTGAGCATGCTGAATTTTCAGGTTCATAATGTTACTAAGCGTAGCATCTATTTTATTTAATGAGTTGAATACCGATAGTAAGCACTCACTTTTAAATGAGTATTCGGTTAAGTTCCATTGTTGCCATGCGGTTTGGGCATCAAAAACCGTCACTTCTGAAAAACGTGTTATTGTCTGCATAATGTGACTCCTAAGCTTGAGTTGAATCGGTTTGTGAATGCGAGTTTACCTGACTTAATTGGGCTAAGACCTGTTGGGTAAAACGATACAAGTAATGCGGTCCGCCAGCCTTTGGCCCCGTGCCCGATAAACCTTGCCCGCCAAAAGGCTGAACGCCAACCACCGCGCCAACTTGATCGCGGTTGATATAACAGTTCCCCACTCGAGCGTGTTTTTCGACCCAACGATAAGTGGTTTCATTACGGCTATGGACCCCCATAGTAAGACCAAAGCCGGTACGATTAATCGCTTCGACCACTTTAGGTAATTGATCGGCTTTAAAGCGAATAATATGCAGTACAGGGCCAAATTTCTCTTCGGTGAGCACATTAATGTCATTAATTTCAATTGCAGTCGGGGCCACAAAATCACCATGTTGACATTCCTCCGTCAACGACAATTGTGCAACCACCTTTTGTGCATGTCGCATCGAATCAATATGGGCATTTAACTTATCTTTGGCCGCCGTATCAATCACAGGCCCAACATCGGTGCTATGTAAATACGGTAAACCGACTGAAAGCTCTCTCATCCCACCTTTGATTAATTCAATAATGCGGTCGGCCACATCCTGCTGCACATACAACACTCGGAGCGCAGAACAACGTTGGCCAGCAGAAGCAAATGCAGAACGCAACACATCACGCACCACTTGCTCAGGCAGCGCGGTGCTATCAACAATCATGGCATTTTGACCGCCAGTTTCAGCAATAAAGGGGACCGGTGCAGCTTCACGTTGCGCCAAAGTGGTATTAATACGTTGTGCGGTTGGGGTTGAGCCGGTAAAGGCAACCCCCGCAATAGCAGGATTGGATGTGAGTGCTTGTCCGATCAAAGCACCATTTCCCGGAAGCAATTGAATAGAGCCAGCAGGAAAGCCAGCTTCCATCATAAGTTCGACTGCGCGAGCGGCAATTAAACTGGTTTGCTCAGCCGGTTTGGCTATCACGGTATTACCACTGACTAAAGCGGCAGAAATTTGCCCCAAGAAAATCGCCAGCGGGAAGTTCCAAGGGCTGATACAAACAAAGACTCCTCGGCCTTCTCGGGTCATGTCGCGTTGTTCACCATCAAAATCGCTCACTGACTGCGGCGAGAATATATTGTCTTGTTTGGCATAAAAACGGCAGAAATCGACAGCTTCACGCACTTCATCAATACTATCGTGAATGGTTTTGCCCGCTTCTTTATGACATAGCGCCACCAGTTCAGCTAAGTGATCTTCTAAAAGATCCGCTAAACGGTCTAATTTTTCAGCGCGAATCTGATAGCTAAGCCTGTTCCACTCACGGAAGCATGATTTCGCTCCTTCAATTGCAGCGGAAACATGATCAAGGGTTGAAAATTGCACCGATCCCACTTGGATCCTTCTATCATAAGGCGCTGTGATCATTTGGATCTCTGCATCTGCCTGAATATCATCCTTGATCATGCTTTCGGGTTTGGTTTGATCTTGCTGAAAATTGTCATGGCAATACAGGGCGTTACCATTAATTATCGGCCCTGCTTGCCAAGTTTTCTCTAGCCATTGATTCACTTTAGCTTCAAATGGCTGAACTTCACTTAAGATATCAACATTGACACCGATTGAGTTTTTTCTATCGCTGAAAATTTCGCGTGGCAGAGGAATGGCAGGATTATCAAATCGCTCATTGGCCAATAAAGTATCCACTGGGTGTTGGTTTAAATCATCAATCGGACAGCGAGCATCCACTAAACGATGCACAAACGAACTATTGGCACCGTTTTCAAGTAGACGACGCACCAAATACGGCAATAAATCTTTATGACTTCCAACCGGTGCGTAGATCCGTACTGATTGCTGATAAGCCGCCATCGCATGGTGATAAAGCGAGTCTCCCATGCCATGCAAGCGTTGAAACTCAAACTCTTTGTGTGCAGCCATAGTGGCAATAGCACTTACAGTATGGGCGTTATGACTGGCAAATTGCGGGAAGATATTGCCACGAGCCTGTTCACTTAATAAAAAACGAGCACAAGCTAGATAGGCAACATCGGTAGACTCTTTACGGGTATAAACCGGATAATTTAAATATCCAGCTTGTTGTGACCATTTGATTTCACTGTCCCAGTACGCGCCTTTGACTAAACGAAGAGGGATCACATCGCCTTGCTCTTTGGCTAATGCATTCAACCACACCAAAACCGGCAAAGCGCGTTTAGAATAAGACTGGATCACCAACCCAAATTTCCCCCAACCTTTTGCCGCCTCACTTCGGTATAGCTTTTCAAATAGCTCAAGCGACATTTCAAGCCGATCCGCTTCTTCGGCATCAATCGTTAATGCCACATCCAATTGTCTGGCGTGAACGATCAATTGCTCTACCGTGGCGTACATTTGCGTCATTACCCGCTTTTTATTTGCCACTTCATAACGTGGATGCAATGCCGATAACTTAATCGAAACCGATGGCGCTGGGCTAACCTCATGATTAAACTTATCATTGCCTACCGCGCTTATCGCCATTAAATAATCGTTAAAATATTTTTTGGCATCATCGGTGGTCAGCGCCGCTTCACCTAACATGTCATAGGAATAGGTATATCCTTTGTCGCGCATGCCTTTGCCATTTTTTTGCGCCTCCACAATGGTGCGACCCAATACAAACTGATGTCCCATGATTTTCATCGCTTGGTTCATTGCTTGACGGATCACCGGCTCCGAAAATTTATTCACTAACCGATTAAGGCCTTGCGATGGGCTTTGCGTTTTCGATTCATGTAAGCCAACCACTTTGCCGGTTAACATCAATCCCCAAGTAGACGCATTAACAAACACTGAGTCAGAATTTTTTAAGTGAGATTTCCAATCCGCCACACTCAGTTTGTCGCGGATCAAGGCATCGGCAGTGGCAGCGTCAGGAATACGCATTAACGCTTCGGCTAAGCACATCAATAAAATGCCTTCATGAGTATCGAGGCTGTACTCTAAAAGCAAAGCATCAACCATCTGCACCGATTTTTTGTCAGCACGGATCGCTTGAATGAGTGCGGTAGTTTTGGCTTGAATAGTTTGTTTTTCTTGCTCACTGGGCGTAGCAAGTGGCAGTAATTGTTTTAACCAAGTCGATTCATCCACCATATACAACGGTGAAATTAATTCCCAAAGTTGCTCTAAGGGTTGTTGATTAAACTCGGCTGATAACACATCCGTTGCAGTAAACATGCACTTCTCACTCTTTAAGGCTCCATCAATGCACAGAGTGTAGTGCTATTTAAACCACAAAAAACGGCTAAAACTACGTTTAATTTAACTAAAACTCAGTTAATTTACAAAAAACCAACATTGTCACATATTTTTAATAACGGTAAATTAGCAGAGTTATGAAAGGTTTTTTCGGTAATGAGACGGTGATACGCCAACTAAACGACAAAAATTATTGGTAAACGTACTTTGATCTGAAAAACCAACAAGTTGAGAGATATGACCAAGATTATATTGCCCTTCTTTAATTAAACTTTGTGCTAATTCAATTCTTTTCTGCACAATGTATTGATGCGGGGTACAGCCAACTTGAGATTTAAACAACAAATGAAAATGACTTTCACCTAAAAAAACGCAAGCCGCTAAATTTGCTACCGATATTTTGCTGGCTAAATGTTGTTGAATATAGCGATCGATAAGGTCGATATTCAAACGGTTACCTTTTTTGAGCATTTCAAAAGGTTTAGTATGGCGATGTAATAGAGCAATAATAGTGTCTTGGCAAGCTTGGCATAACCATACATCATCTGGATCGGCCTGTATTTCTTTAACCAATAATTGCACTAACTGTTGGATTGGAAGATCGAGTTGAAAATAAATGTCTTTTTCTAATAAGGCATTCACGCGTTCATTCAAATCACTATCAACCGCTTCCATCTCCATAAAAAAATTCAGCACTAAAATATCGGATAAACCAATACCGCCAAAACGATGATCATAACCCGCCGGTACAATGCAACCTTGTCCAGGGCCAATAAGCTTCACTTCGCCATCCACTTCAAACTCAGCGCGCCCTTTTAAGCCAATCACGATCTGCGGATAGCCATGCTGGTGTCTTTCCATATAACTTGGCAGAGTGAGCACTTGCGCCGTTTTAGGTTCAGCATTGATGTCAAATTCAGCCATCCCTTTTCCCCCTCGGTTCCAACACTGAATGCGTGAGTTTGATCCTATATTGATCTCTCTTGATCATAGTTCTGGAACGATGATCAAGAGCAAGTAAACTACGGTGATGGTAATTCCAACAACTCTTTATAAATCATAGAGCTAAAATCATTCTATTGACTGGGTTTTAATTTACACTGTAAATCCGCAAAGATCTTACTGATGCTCTCGAAACCCTAGATAATTTACGGTGCTAAGCGAGATATATCCCAGTTGGATTGATCGAGCTGAGGTTTCACATAAATAAAGCGATCATGCAGACGGCGTTCACCACCTTGCCAAAACTCCATGCTATCGACTTTAATTCGATAACCACCCCAAAAACTAGGGACAGGGATCTTGCCTTCGGCGAATTTTTCTTTTAGCTCTAAATACTTACCTTCTAACACGCCTCGCGCAGAGATACGGCTACTTTGCTTACTCGCCCAAGCGGCAAGCTGACTTTCTTTAGGACGAGAAGTGAAGTATTTCATATTTTCCATCGCGGTGAGTTTTTCAACCGTGCCGGTAATATGAACCTGACGCTCCATTGCATGCCATGGGAAATGTAAGCTGATCTTATTATTGTGTTGTAAGTGTAAAGCCTTGCGACTGCCAAGGTTGGTATAAAAAACAAATCCTTGGTTATCGACATTTTTAAGCAGCACAATTCGTTGAAATGGCTGTCCATGTTCATCGACGGTTGCCACTGTCATTGCGCTCGGATCATTTAACCCAAAATCAATCGCTTGTTGCAGCCACAGATTAAATTGATCTACAGGATTTTGCTCTAAATCTTCACGTTTTAAGGCACTTAACGCGTACTCACGACGCATATCAGAAAGTTTCATAACAAGTATCAGTCCATATTACTAAGTTGACTTATTTTGCTCTTAACTCGATCTCAAAACAAGCCTCGCCATCAGCATATGCCCAAGTAATACCAATTCCATAAATTTAAAGATCGTTCAAAATTGAGTACATAGAAAAGTGTCAAAGGCCATGGATGGCCTTTTCTCAAGCGACCAAAGACGGATCAGCGTCTTTTCGGTGTATTCAAATTGATCAAATTTTAAATGGAATTGATATAACTCGATAAACTCAACGCATAAAAAAGCCCCGTGATGCGCGATCTCTTTAAAAGAAATCCCATCTCGGGGCGAATTCCAATTACTTTATATCTGATAAAAATTGATCATATTTAAGTCGAATAAACATAATCAATTAACCTCGATCTAATTTACGCTTTCAAATTCCACTATTGCTGGTGGCGCAACCTGAGCTTTCTCGACCTTAATTGCGGCAACCTTAAATTCAGGAATACGCGCATACGGATCAGTTGCCTCAATGGTTAAGCGGTTCGCTGCTGCTTCAACAAAATGGAATGGGATAAATACTACCCCTTGTTGCATACGCTTGGTGACGAATGCCGCAATATTAATTTCACCACGACGACTCGATACTCGTAGCATTTCGCCATTGTGAATAGCCAGTTTTTCCGCATCTTGCACACTGATCATGGCGCGAGGGCCGGCAAGGTTATCTAAGCCTTTGGTTTTGCGCGTCATAGTACCGGTATGAAATTGCTCAAGCACACGTCCGGTGGTCAGCACTAATGGGTAATCATCATCGGGTAATTCGGCCGCATATTTAAACGTGGTTGGAATTAATTTACCTTTACCACGTAAAATGCCTTTGCTGTGCATTAAACGAGTACCTTGCGGATTCGCCTCATTACATGGCCATTGCAACCCTTCAGGGCCAATATTATCCCAACTAATATGCGCATATTGTGGCGTCAGTTGGGTGATCTCTGTGGTGATATCACTGACTTTCTGATAGTTCCAATCTCCTCCCATCGCATTGGCAATTTGTTGGATGATCCACCAATCTTCTTGCGCTTCACCTGGGGCTTTCACAGCAGGGATCAAACGTTGTACTCGGCGCTCGGTATTAGTGAAATGACCCGTTTTTTCCGCAAATGAGTAAGCAGGTAGTACTACATCGGCATATTCAGCGGTTTCGGTTAAGAAAATATCTTGTACCACTAAGAAGTCTAATTCTTCTAGCCCTGCTAACACGTGCGCTTGGTTTGGATCGCTTAATACTGGGTTTTCGCCCATCACAAATAAACCTTTCACCCGTTGCTCACACGCTGCATCGATAATTTCCGTTAGGGTTAAACCAATTTGATCGGATAAATGCGGCGCTTGCCATGCCTTAACAAACTTAGCATGAACCTCAGGGTTTACCACTTTTTGATAACCTGGGAAATCGGTTGGCAATGCGCCCATATCACAAGCACCTTGAACATTGGATTGGCCACGCAATGGATTAATGCCACCACCTTCAATCCCAATATTGCCACACAATAATTGTAAGTTAGAGATAGACACAACGTTATCGTGACCTGTGGTGTGCTGGGTGATCCCCATTGAATAATAAATCGCGGTGCGTTGCGCGGTACCAATTAAACGCGCCATTTCAGCCACGTCTTCGGCTTTAACACCGGTAACAAGTTCAACCTTATCAAGCGCGTAGTCTGGCTTCATCACCTCTTGTTTCAGTGCATCAAAGCCTTCGGTATTATTGGCGACAAACTCGTCATCTTGCCAATTATTAAGCAAGATTTGCTGCATAATGCCATTTAATAGCATAACATCGGTTCCCGGACGCTGCGCCACATACAATTGTGCATGATCGGTAATTTCGATACGTTTAGGATCGGCGACCACTAAGCGAGCACCATATTTGCGTACCGCTTGTTTAATATGCGAGCCAATAATAGGATGCGCCGAGGTGGTGTCAGTTCCGATAATAAAAATTACATCCGAATGCGCAATACTTGGAATATCATTGGTCATTGCCCCACTGCCTAGTGTTGCTTCTAATCCTGTTACCGTAGAGGCATGACACAGGCGCGCACAATGATCGAGATTATTGGTACCAAATTCGCGACGAACTAACTTTTGGAATACGTAGTTGTCTTCATTGGTGGTTTTGGCAGAAGAGAAGCCGGCTAAGGCATCCGCGCCATGTTGTTGTTTAATCGCTTTAAATTTATCGGCAACCAGTTGAATTGCTTCATCCCAAGAGGCCGGTTGCAGCACCCCATCACGGCGAATTAATGGCGTAGTCAAACGTTCATGGTTATTAATAAAATCAAAACCAAAGCGCCCTTTTACGCATAACATACCTTGGTTGACTGGCGAATCGGCACCTTGCACATAGCGCACCTTATTTTTCGCTTGGTCGACAAACATGGTGACTTTGCACCCTACCCCACAGTAAGTACAAATGGTATCGACTGGGGTTAAGATATCAAGACGGCTTTCGGCTTTATCGCGCGCATCCACTAATGCGCCCGTTGGGCAAGCTTGAATACATAAGCCACATTGGACACAGTTTGAATCGCCCATTGAGGTAGTTTGTTTGGTTTGAGCATCTTGCCCAAAACCAGCACGTTGCTCAGGTCGACAAGCTGGTATGCCGTTATCGTCCTTTAAGAAGCTCAAAACGCCGTGCACACCACTTTCATTACAAGCTTGCACACACTGACCACAACTAATACAACGGTTAGCATCAAAGACGATAAATTCAGAGCTGTCATCAATGGCAAACTTTTGCTGCATCGATTTATCTAATTCATCTTCTAGCACACCATATTGAGTAGCGTTGTCACGCAGCGCACAATCGGTATTGGCTTGGCAACCACACTCTAAACAACGCGCCGCTTCACGCATGGCATCTTCATTGGCAAAGCCGGTTTCGACTTCCTCAAAACTGCCCTCGCGTTGCATAGCCGATAATTCTGGCATTACTTGTCTGGCAACTTTTTGAATGTGTTCAAATTGCTTAGTATCGATGTGTTTAACTGACGATTCTTTCTTTGAGTCGTATTGACGTACAGGGATCGCATCCATCGTACCTTGGAAGAATCGGTCGATCGCTTCAGCGGCAACACGACCATCGGCGACCGCTTCTATTGCGGTCGCAGGACCTCGACGGAAATCGCCAATACTGAAGATATTCTTATTAATCGCATTGTTGGTATTGGAATGCATGGTGTTTTCATCTACCTCGGCGGTATTCCAACGAGATAAAGGTAATTCTATTTTTTCGTTATCTAAAAAGCTGAGATCAGGCTTTTGCGAAACGGCGGCGATCACAGTATCAAACTCTTGAATAAAGAATTCGCCAGTCGCTTCAGGACGTCGACGCCCCGAGGCATCCGCGTCACCCAGTTTCATTTTTTCTAATTTAACTTGGCATACACGTCCGTTGCTATCACTGATGTTCTCAACCGGATTGGTCAACATCATAAATTGCACACCTTCATGTTCCGCTTCTAAGATCTCGTAATCTTCTGCTGGCATTTCAGCGCGAGTACGACGATAGATTAATATAGTTTGCGCGCCATCACGAACAGCGGTACGAGCACAATCTATAGCGGTATTCCCTCCCCCAATCACGGCCACTTTTTTGCCCGTAATCAAGTTATGGTCCATGACATAATCTTTGAGGTAATCGACACCTAAGTAACAGCCCTCAAGCTCGCTACCGCTATAATTCATTTCAACCGCTTTGGATGCACCAACCGCTAAACACACTGCGTCATAGTCATCACTTAATGAGGTTAAGCTAAAGTCTTCACCCAGTTTTTTATTCAATTCAATTTGCATGCCATTACGACACATCAATTCAATTTCCTTATCTAAAATATCTTTGGGTAGACGATACTCAGGAATGCCATAACGTAACCAGCCACCGGCTTTTGGCATCGAATCAAAAACGGTGACCTCATAACCTTCATTGGTTAAGTAATATCCGGTAGTTAATCCACCAGGACCACTGCCAACAACCGCCACTTTTTTACCTTTTGCTGGTTTTTTAAAAGGAACATACGATTCTTGCATTGCCAGATCAGCATCGGCGGCATGGCGTTTTAACTGACGAATGGCGACAGGTTCATCGACAATATTGCGCCGGCATTCGGTTTCACAAAATGCCGGACACACGCGGCCAATCGACAATGGCATTGGCAATGTACGTTTGATCACTTCAATCGCTTTTTGATGATCGTTTTGTGAAATATGATACAGATAAGACTGGATATCGACGCCTGCTGGACAAGCCACCTTACACGGCGCTTCACAATCAGCATAATGGTCAGACAGGATTTTTTGTAGTGCTTGTTTACGGTGCGCGGCAATGGCTGGGGTTTCGGTAATAACCGCTAAACCTTCTGTTACAGCCAGCTCACAAGCGCGTTGTTGCTTACCATCAGTAAGTTCGACCACACATAAATCACATGCGATTTTGTCACCATGCTGATTACTGCCACAAAGCGAAGGGATTGCGACACCACATTGCTCTGCAGCATTTAATAAATTCTGCTCACCAGCAACATCAAATTCTTGACCATTGATAATTATTTTCATGATTGTATTCCTGTATGACCGATCCGCAATTGCAATTAGAGCGCATCGGTCAATCTTATTTGTATTCACATTTTGTCGAGCGCCAACCTATTTTATAAGATATGGCTCGCACCTCTATGATAAGAACTTGTAAATAAGATGGGTTGATCTGATACAGGAAAAAGTTAATTCACCTACAAAGAGGTAGAGGCTATGACCTGAGTAGTAGAATTTACACTGTAAATCGATGGATATAATGACTCATTAATTAGAATTTACAGTGTAAATCAGCATACAGCGAGATATGGAGTCACCAATTTACACTGTAAATTTAGAGTTGAGAGATATGTTGTTTGATATATTGCTCCGTTTCCTTACGTCCAGATAAGGCATTACTGGCACTCACTTGTTGCCATGTTTGTTGTTGCAGCAGCTTAGCGATCAAACATGACCAATGCGGCGTATGTATCATTGCCGCGTTACCACAAAGTCGCTGCCATACAAAAAAGGTCAAATCAAAAGACACCGATTCAAAACTATTGCCGCCTGCAAGATAGTTAGTTATTAAAGCCGATTTATCCAGTTTGGCTTGCTTGGATAGTTGCTGGGTTAAAATAGCAAACACCACTTCGGTTTCTAAAGCTTGAAATAGATTAGAGAGTAGAAACTTAAATTGTTGACCAAAACGAGAATGAGCGCCTTCAATCCAAACTTGAGCTTCAAAGGAGAGCGGCGCAACCATTATCGCCGAATAACAACCGCTAGCTTGATCTCGGTGACTGCCTAATTTGACCAAACTAAATTGCTCCGACCAAAATCGCACAAGCTCGGGGGTGGCGCCAAAACTGGTCGATATAAAATCCACTTGATCAATCAACTGTAATTGCAGCAGATTCAACGCTTGTTGACCTATCCCTTGACCTTGTAATTGAGGATGGACAGCAATTCGCATAATTCGCGCGCTGGTTTGAAGCGCAGCATCTTTTAACCCAAGATGATTGGTTAAATGACTTGCCACTAAATGACCTTTAGGGCGACGTTTTCCTTGCTGAATGGCAGTGACCAAATCATCGCTTAACCCGCCTTCTAAATTAATAACCAGACAACCCAATAGTGAAGCTTGAGATTGAATAAGGTATAAACTCATGGCGTCATCATCGAGTAACTGAAACAAATCATTGGGCGCGGTTTGATAATGCGCATTCACCAATAACCCAAAAACCGAACGTAATAATTCAGGCTCCGCCAGTAATTGGGATTTATTGATCGGTTTTAATTTCACATCAGAATATGAGGTTGGGGCAGGGGTCATATCGCACGCTAACAAAAAGGCATCAAACAACCACAGCTCTAACGGATCATCTTGCTGCCAACGGATAGGCTGTTGCAGTTCAAGTTGCTTCCAACCTTTGCGGTTTTCCACTAACCACTGCATAAACTTCAGCGTGAACCCTCGGCCACAGCCTTCATAGCCATGTACCGTCGAGCTAAACACCATGCGATGATAATGCTGAGTCATGCGTTTTAACATCGCTAACGGCAGGGCAGCTGCTTCATCGACTAATAACAAGTCGCACTCAGGTAGAGTTAATAACAGCTCATCGGGCGCGACAAACTGCAAACAGGAACCATTATCTAATATTAACGATAAGCGTGTTTGTTGCTGCACTTTTACTGGCGAGTTATGGCCTACTTGCTGCTGCTCTAATTGCAAAATCGCATGTTCAAACACACTGGATAACGCTTTAATCGAAGGCGCTGTGACAATAATCGTTCGTTGCTGCTCAGCCATTAATTGCGCCGCGGCCATACCTAAACAAGCTGACTTTCCTCGGCCTCGGTGCGCTGTTAATACTAAAGGGCGTTTACGGTGACCAGATACCACTTTTTGAATAGCAGCAATAGCACAGATTTGATCTTGAGTTTTACCTTCAATAAAGCGGTTGGGCTTAATATTTTGATCGCAGAGTGGTTTTACTTGATCTGCTTTAGGTTGAGCATCCATTAAAGCGCCCGATTTAAGCGGTGAATCTATCGCGTCAATCTCAGGCCAATATTGGAGATAGTGCAATAACCAAGTGTGGCTATAAGAGCTTGGCAATTGTTCACTATTGAGTATCAATAACAATCCGCCCGCTTTTAATGCCCCGCACGCGGCAGTAAAGCTATTGGCATCAAACCCAACAGCACAATCAAAAATCAATAAATCAACATCTTGACCTAAGATTTGGCTACCTTGTTTATAAGTAAAGTTCTGACAGGGTAAGCGAGCCTCTAACTCATTGAACCCACCAAACCATGCGATGTTAGCAGCCGATAAATCTAACTGCTGGCAATATTGCTTGATCAGTGAGATCGAATCCGATTGATCCAACATTATCCGCACCGCAGCACGATGTTGTTCAGTAATTAATTGAGTTTGAAGTTGCAGCAAAGAGGCGAGGGCGGTCATGGCATCACACCGTTAATGATTGAATAAGCTAAGCATACCACGATAAAAAAAGCCGCACATTCAACAATGAAGTGCGGCTTTATACAAGGTGGGTATATTATTAATTATTCGAGCAACTAATCGAGTTTCGTCTGCACAAAATCAAGAATAGCTTGCATGGTTTCATCGTCAATTTTTTTAAGTGACAAGGATAAGCTTGACCCTTTACGGCAGTAGCTTGCACGACCTTTGATTAAATCGACTTTATCCGCAGTCTGCTTTGCTGGGGTAGGGGCCAGTTCTTCTATCCAAGCTTCTAATTGACTGGAAATGTCTTTGGTTAAACGCGCGACACCTTGAGTATCCGAGCTTTTCCAGATCTCACCTTGTTGCGAACGACATTTTTCAAGTAATAACGTTTGAGATTTTTGTGGCAGCGAATGGTACAACTTATGCAATTTAACAATGGTTGGGCGGCCAACATCACTCACATTTGGGTAAATGGTTAATATTTCAATTGGCAAGGCCGCCGCTTTTAAAGCGCCACTCACCAGTGCTTCGCTGCACTGAAAGATTTGCGCTAACGATTTTTGATCGCTCGCTTCACCACTATCCAATTTATGCTGCATTTCACGACCACGTTCATATAATGACAATGGTTTATGAGCATTGGCTACATCGGATAAAAACTTAGCGTCTTCGGTTTCAATCTCGTCCGCGACGTAAATTAAGAAGTCTTTTTGTGCCAAAATACACGACATTCGACGACGACTACCGTCAAGCACTTCAATTTTACCATTTTTATTACGACGACCGACAGCAGGGTATTGTTGACCACGCTCTTTTAAGGTCGATAAAATATCCGATAAAGCATGCTCATTTAAGAAAGATTGTTCACGCGAATTCTGAGCAAAGACTAAAGTTTGATCTTTGATCTCTGCCGCTGGAATAGACATAAGTTCAAATGAGACTAACGCTTTGCCCGCAATCGCAAGTTCGATCACTTGTGCTTTATCTTTGGCAGCAGCTTGAGCTTCAATCGGAGTGGAAGCGCGGCGTTTATTACTTTTACCAAACAATTTTGCGTTTAATTCAGACGTTTTGATCGCCATTATTCATCCCCTCGGTTTAATGATGCCCAGTGACTATGCATCACTCGTTCAAGTTCTAGTGCACTTTTTTGTACTGCATCTTGCGCTACAGCTAAGGTTTTTTTACCACCTTCAAAATCACTGGCGGTTAAATCAAATACGGTGCTGTAAGTATCGGCGCAGGTTTCAAATGCGCGACTTCTTGGGATCGTCGCCATCATCACTTGCTCAGCTAATAAGTAATTCATTTCAGTTAAAACCGAGACTTGTTTCTTGTTATCATCTTCAAACATAGTCGGCATTAAACGAATAAATTCTAAACCTTGCCAATCTTCAGGGAACATTTCATACACTGTAGGCAAATGCTGGAAGAAATTCACCGTTGAAGCCCAGTCTAATCGCTTAGCCGCACAAGGGATCAATAGTGCATTTGAGGCGTACATTGCATTCCAAACCAGTGGATCAACATGAGGACCGGTGTCCATCATAATGATATCGAAATCATCGGCAATTTTATCAATCAGCTTTTCTTTTAATAGCTTTACGATATCAAGAGATTGATTCTGAGAAAGATCTTGCCATGCCTCAGCATTAAACATCGCATCTTCAGGGAAAGCTGAAATGGTTTTCAAATTTGGGTATTGAGTCGGCATTAATACGTTTTTACGCATAAATTCAGCATCAATTTGTTTATCATCAGGCAGATTATCCAGCATCACATCAACAGCAGAATAAATATCTTCACGTTCTTCGCCACTAATTTGTGGATTCAAAAATAAACGTAAAGAGCCTTGTGGATCTAAATCAATCAAACAAATTCGATAGCGCTTTTCTAAATTAAGCGCTAAACATGCCGCAATATGCACCGCCGACATGGATTTTCCGGTACCGCCTTTTTGGTTTTGTACGTTCACTACCCATGGTTTATTGGAAGTGTTTTTTTTCAATTGATGGAACATTGGCGCACCAGCCGCATCCATTAATTGATGAGCTTCACTCAATGTGATCGAATAATGATTGGCGTTATTTTTGGTAAACTGATGACCACCGGCTTCCATTTTGCCAATTGCTTCATCCAATTTTCGACGAGTTAGACCAGAACGAGTTTCCATTAATGCTTTCGACATCGGTGGAAAATGTTCTTCCTTGCGTTCTTCTAAAACCAATTGGATACGATCGGCTTGAACTTGTTTGGTCAGTTCAGCTAAACGCTCCAGATTTTTTATTGTCTGTTCTCTTTTCATCAGTGATCCCATCATTTTATCTAGGTCCTGATTGTACAACGAAAACAGTAAAAACAACAATAAGCTGAACATATATTTATTTGTTTGTTTTCATTGAAATGGCGTAAATGAGAGATAAAACAAACCATTTGGTCAAAATCATGCTTATTTTGATCTTTTTTATTGTGTAAAACACCTTACTATTTCCAACAGATTAAAAGTGTTACCACGTAACCTATTTACAATGTAAATAGCATTAACTTACAAAGATTGATATTTTCAGTGAGATATCAAGTCAATCGGTAAGTTAAGTTTGAATCTTCTTAATATCTAATCGTTTTTTGCGGAACGATTATAGTGAGTCACTATTTTACTGTCAGTGCTATTTCAATTTAATTTCTTCGTTGAAATACTAACTAAATACGCTTATAGAGCCAAGAATGCCCTCCAATAAAGTGATCATTCGGATAAGATCAATCATCACACCACATACTTAAATGATGATTTTTACAAAAATAGCTCAAGAGGTTGGATTTTTTTCCACTCTTCTTTCTAGTTTTGTTCCTACATCCATCATTAAAAACCGATAAAATCACGGAACGATGATCAAGAGAGAAATAAAGAAAACAATTCTTATGCTGTCTCTACTTGATCATGCTTCTGGACCACAGCAAAGCATCAATTTGGGC